>NZ_SMBV01000005.1:0-318570 GCF_004346515.1 Curtobacterium sp. PhB191 | reverse complement strand
CGACTCGAGGGCATGAGCCCGGTTCAATACCGAGCTCACGCCCTCGCGGCCTAATCTGACTTCACGGTCCAACAAACCGGGACCAGTTCACTGGCGCCGCGCCTCCCGTCCGCCTGTCGGTGCGTCCACGGCATGTGGCCGGCACGCGGTGTTGCGGGTTTCCGTATCCGCGGCCGAGTGTCCGCAATGGACCGCACCGCGCATTGACCGCCTGCCAGCCCGCGACGATGGTTGGACACGCGGGGGAGAGTACCCACTCACCTGCGAAGCCGGCGGCGTCGTACCCGCGTCCCGCTGCTCGACCGACGACGGTCACCGTCGTCGATGCGTCATCCGAGGACGCGCCGCTCGTCACACGAGCCACAACCCGACAGCAACCCTGACCCGACAGGACCGCGCCCATGCCCGCACGTACCGTTCGCCCTGCAGACCCGAGGGTCTCCGTCGTCATCCCGGCGCGGAACGAGGCCCGAAACCTCGAGATCATCCTGCCGAAGCTCCCGCCGGTGTACGAGGTGATCCTGGTCGACGGCAACTCCGTCGACGACACCATCGCCACCGCGCAGCGCGTGATGCCCGACATCCGCGTCGTGCACCAGACCCGCAAGGGCAAGGGCAACGCCCTCGCCTGCGGGTTCGAGGCCGTCACCGGCGACGTCGTCGTCATGTTCGACGCCGACTGCTCCGCCGACCCGGACGAGATCCCGCGCTTCGTGCAGGCACTCGTCGAGGGCGCCGACGTCGCGAAGGGCACCCGCTACTCGCTCGGCGGCGGCAGTGACGACATCACGATCGTCCGCAACCTGGGCAACCGTGGCCTGAACATGCTCTGCAACATCATCCTCGGCACCCGCTACAGCGACCTCTGCTACGGCTACAACGCCTTCTGGGCCGACGTCCTGCCGGAGATCGGCCTGCTGTCCTCCGAGTTGCCGAAGCCGTCCGACGGCTCGATGCTCTGGGGCGACGGGTTCGAGATCGAGACCGTGCTCACCTGCCGCTGGTCGGCCGCCGAGCTCGCGATCACCGAGGTCCCCAGCCACGAGAAGCTCCGCGTGCACGGCTCGAGCAACCTGAACGCCGTGACCGACGGCATCCGGGTGCTGAAGTCGATCATGCACGAGCGTCGTCGCGCAGCGATCGGCCGCTCCGAGGTCCGTCGCGCCGCGATGAGCGTCGTGCCGCCGGCCGAGCAGCTGGCCGCCGTGCCGCACGCCGCCGCACCGCACGCTTCCGCACCGCACGCTCCGGTCCACGCGGCCGGGCACGCCCCGCTCGGCGCGCACGCCCCGCACGGCGCCCCCGTCGCGGCCGTCGCCAGCCTCGAGGAGGAAGTCGCGTGACGACCGTCGCGGTCGTCATCTGCGCCTACACCCAGCAGCGCTGGGGCGACCTGCAGGACAGCGTCGAGTCCGCCAAGCGCCAGCCCGAGGCCCCCGAGGTCGTCGTCGTGATCGACCACGAACCCGAGCTCCTCGCCCGCGCCGCGGCACGCTGGCCCGAGCTCCGCGTCGTCCCGAACACCGAGGACCGCGGCCTGTCCGGTGCCCGCAACACGGGCGTCGCCCTCACCGACGCCGACGTCGTCGCGTTCCTGGACGACGACGCGACGGCCGACCCGGACTGGCTCGGCCACATGCTCGCCGCCCTCGAGGACCCGGACGTCGTCGGCGTCGGCGGCCGGGCCACACCGTCCTGGCCCACCGCCACCGGTGCCGGCCCGTACGCCGACGAACTCCTCTGGATCGTCGGCTGCTCCTACCGCGGCCTGCCCGAGACCCCCGGCGACGTGCGCAACGTCATCGGCTCGAGCATGGCGTTCCGCCGTGACGCGATCATGCTCGCCGGCGGGTTCCGCTCCGGCATCGGCCGCGTCGGCAACCAGCCGCTCGGCTGCGAGGAGACCGAACTCTGCATCCGCATCGCCCAGGCCCGTCCGGGTGCGCGCATCCGCCACGAACCGCGCTCGAACGTCTCGCACCGGGTCTCCCCGGACCGCGTGACGATGCGCTACCTGCGCCGTCGCAGCTACTACGAGGGCATCTCGAAGGCCGTCCTGAGCCGTCGCGTCGGCACGGGTGACTCGCTCGCCAGCGAGTCGACGTACCTGACGAAGGTCATCCCCGGAGCGGTGCTGCGCGAACTGCGCCACATCGGTCGTGGCGGTGCCCTGCGTGCCTTCGCGATCGTGCTCTCCGTCGCGTCGACCGTCACGGGCTACGCCGTCGGTCGTGTCCTCGGCGGCGTCGTCGTCCGCACCCCGGCGGCCGCCCCCGTCCCCCAGCCGGTGGGGACGCGGTGACCCGCGCGACCCTGGCGATGGTCATCTCGCCGATCGTGACCGGGCCGCTGTCCCCGACGTGGGACGGCGCCCTGTGGGTCGGCGAGGTCGACCGCGCCGACGTGCACGCGTCCAGCCACCGTGACGTGGTCGCACTCGAGGGCGCCGCGGGCTACCGGCGCGCTCGACTGCTCGTCCGCGACCACGGCGAGCCGCTCGGCTTCGTCGAGGCGGACATCACCGAGCGTCGCCGCATCGGCGGGACCATCGACGTCCGCACCCTCCAGCGCGCGATCCGGCCGATGCCGGTGCCCGAGCGTCGGCCGGCAGCAGGTCTGGTGCTGCCGTCCGTCACCGTGGTGCTCTGCACGGACGGGGCCGCTGGCACCACCATGCGGTCGGTGCTCGCCAACGAGTACCCCGACTTCGACGTCGTCGTCGTCTCGCACGGCGCCGACGACAGCGGCACCGCGACGGTCGAGATCGGCGGTCGGCGCGTCACCACGATCGCCGCGCCGACCGGTGGCCTCGCCGCCGCCCGCAACGCCGGACTCCTCGCCGCGAGCGGCGAGGTCGTCGCGTTCGTCGCCGAGGGCGCCGTCGTGGACGGTGACTGGGTCGCCGCGTTGGCCACCGCCTTCGCCGCGGACCCCGACGTCGCCTGCGTCACCGGGCTCGTCCCGAGCGCCGAACTGCGCACCCCCGCGCAGCGCTGGCACGACGACCGCACCGCAGCCGGCCGCACCGTCCGCCGTCGGGTGTTCCGCCTCGACGACACCGACGACGCGCCCCCGCACCACCCCTTCGCCGCCGCTGCCTACGGCACCGGTGACAACCTCGCCGTGCACCGCGCGACCGCGCTCCGGATCGGCGGCTTCGACACCGCCTTCGGACCGGGCACCCGCGTCGGTGCCGGCGACGACCTCGACCTCTTCACACGACTGCTGTTCGCCGGATCCGCGATCGCCGTCGAACCGGCCGCCATCGCGTGGCAGCGATCGGCGGACGACGTCGCGTCGCTCCGCGCCGCTGCAGCCGCGCACGGCCACGGACTCGGAGCCTGGATGACCAAGAACGCCATCGACCGCGAGTCGCTCACCGCATCGGTGGACGCAGCGCCCGAGGCGCTCAGCGCCTTCGCACGACTCGGCCTCGAGCAGGGCGACCGTGCGACGGACATCGCCGGCGACCAGCCCGGTGACGCGGACCGCGTGCCCGACGCGGTCGACGCCGAGTTCGCCGCCACCCAGCGGCGGCTGCGCGGGGTCGAGCAGCGCTCGGTCCTGACGGCGCCGTTCCTGGCGCTCGTCGAACGACTGCGTGGTGGTGGCACGATCGACCGGAACGCCCGCGGTCGCCACGAGCTCCGGCACGGTCTGGCCTCGGCCGGTCCCGCCCGCCCGCTCGCGGTGGACGCGATGAGCCCGATCGCACGACTCACCGCAGCGGCGATCGTCGTCCTGACGCTCCTCGTCGCCGGGGTCGCCGCGATCGCCGGACTCCCGGTACTGCGGGGGAGTGCGATCGGCGTGTACCTGTTCGCGCTGCTCGGCGTCGCACCCCTGCTGCTCGTCCGCCCGATGCCGCTGGCACGCTTCAGCGTCTTCGCGGTCACGGCGTCGCTCGTCGGCACGATCGGCATCGGCTACACGATGGCGACGTTCCAGCTCTGGAACCCCACGGTGCCGTTCGTCGGGGTCGTCGTGCTCACCGCCGTCGCCCTGGCGATCGCCGTGCCGCGTGACGTCGCCGAACTGCAGCGCGCCCGCCTCGAGCCGGCCGCCGAGGGCGCCACGGCCCGGCGCTGGACCACCACCAACACCGTCACCGCCGGCTCGGTCGTCGGCCTGCTCGTCATCGTCGTCGCCGCGCTCACACACATCGGCGACCCGGTGCCGGACGGGCTGTTCGGGTCGCTCGGCCCCGGCCTGGTCATCGGACTGGCGATCGTCGTCGCCGCTGCCGTCGTCGCCCTGGTGCGCGGTCGCGGACTCGCGATCCCGGTCGTCGTGCTCGGCGGGTCGATCCAGCTCGCACAGGCCATCACCTACGGCATGCCCACCGTGATGGCGGCCGCCCGTCACATCGGCGTGCTCGAGTACATCCGCCGCTGGGGTTCGACGAACCCCGCCGCCGACATCTTCCAGACGTGGTCCGGCCTGTTCGCCGGCGGCGCCTGGGTCGCGGACGTCGGCGGGATCGACAACGCGATGACCATCGCCGCGTGGGTCCCCGTCCTGCTGGCCTTCAGCACGACGATCGCCGTCGGGGTCCTGGCCGCCAACTGGCTGCCGGGCAACCGTCGCCCCTGGATCGCCGCGTTCCTGACCGCGATGACCGGCTCGCTCAACACGACGTACTTCTCGCCGCAGTCGGTGGGCATCCTGATGTCCCTGGTGATCCTCGTGCTGGCCGTCGGCCCGCTGCGACGCACCGCGGTGACCGCCGCCGACGGCGTCCGCTCGACGATCCTGCGGGCCCGCCGCGTCGGCCTGTCCCGGATCATCGCGATCACCCTGATCGGCATCGTGCTGGTCGTCACCCACCAGATCTCCCCGTACCTGACGGTCGCCGCACTCGTGACGCTCATCGTGTTCCGACTGCTCCGCCCCTGGTGGCTGCCCGTCGTGGTGCTCGTCCCGGCCGTCGGCTTCGCCCTGCTGAACGACGACATCCTCGGCAAGTTCCTGTCCCTGGGAGCCGTCGGCAAGGTGCTCGACAACGTGCAGCCGCCGTCGCACGACATGACGGTCCTGCCGAAGCCGCTCGTCACACGGCTCGCGTTCGACATCCCCGCGGCGGCGCTCGTGGTCCTCGGCCTCGTCGCCGTGATCACCGTGCTGATGCGCCGCGACCGCGTGCACTGGGGACTGCTGGCCACGGCAGCGAGCCCGATCTCGCTGCTCGTCGCGACGAACTACGGCCAGGAGGGCATCTTCCGCGTCGTGCTGTTCGCGACACCGTGGATCGCGATCCTGGCGGCGGGGCTCCCGATGCCCAGCGGCCGGCTGGCTCCCGTCGGTCGACTCGTCACCCGTGCGGTGCAGCCCACGGCGGTCAAGGTCGTCGTCGCTGCGGCCGCGGTCGCCGCGATGGTCGGCATCGGCGCGTTCGGTCAGACCGCCCTCGACTGGAACCGCGTCCCGACGCGCAGCCAGTCGGCGGCGACGCAGTTCTACGACGCGACCGCGCCGAAGGGCTCCATGATGCTGCTGACCGGTTCGGCGAACGCCGTCCCGAGCAACACCGGCGCACGCTACTTCGACGTCGGGGCGCTGTCCCGCGAGGTCCTCGGGGCGTACCCGGAGCCGGAGGGCTACGACGCCGAGGCCGACGTGTCCACGATGACCCGCCAGCTCGTCCTGGACTGGCCGGCGACGAAGTACTACGCACTGGTCGCCGAACCCTTCGGCGCCTACGACGAGCGGTACGGGTACCAGACCGACGCCGACTACCAGGAGCTCGCGGCCGCGATGGCCGACTCGCCCTACTGGAAGCGCGTCTTCGGCTCCGGCACCACCGCCGTCTACGAACTGACCCCGGCTGGGCTGGCGCATGCGACGAACTGAGGAACGCACGGCCCGGGCCTCCCGGCGGACGTGGCGCACGCGCGCCGCGTCCGCCGCGGCGGTCCTGGGGGTCCTGGCGGTCGTCGCCGTCATCGTCGGACCCGGCGGTGCGATGTCCGCCGACGCACGGGGTCGGAAGACACCACCGCCGAGCACACCGACCAGCACGCCGACGCCGACGCCCACGCCGACGCCCACACCGACGCCGACGCCCAGCAGCACACCGACGGGTGGCACGGCCGCCGCGAACGCCGACTGCAGCGCCGGCCGGGTCCTCACGATGGTGGCGCACGCCGACGACGACCTGCTGTTCTCAGGCACCGAGCTCCGCGCCGACATCGACGCCGGCAAGTGCGTCCGCTCGGTCATCGTCACCGCCGGTGACGCCGGCAAGCCCGCCTGGTACTGGCAGTCCCGCGAGAACGGGTTGATGGCGTCGTACGCGTCGATCGCCGGCGTCTCGTCGAACTGGACCGCCGGGCAGCTCTCGGTCGCCGGCCACACGCTGCGCACGGCGACCCTGGCGACGGCCCCGCGGCTCAGCCTGGTGTTCCTCGAGCTGCCGGACGGCAACATCGACGGCTCCGGCTTCGCGGCCACGGGCAGCGAGAGCCTGGAGAAGCTCTACGAGGGTCAGATCTCCACGATCCACACCGTCGCCGGGGCAGCCCAACCGACCTCCTTCTCGCTGACCGACCTGCGCGCGACGTTCTCCGGGCTCGTCACCGGGTACGCGCCGACCGAGGTCCACACGCTCGACCACGGCGGCACGTACGGCGACGGCGACCACAGCGACCACCACACCGTCGCGTACCTCGCCGACCAGGCGCAGTCCGCCTACACGGCGACGCACACGTTCACGGGCTACCTCGGGTACCCGATCGCGGACCGCCCGTCGAACCTGAGCTCCGCGCAGACGGCCGCGAAGGCCGCCGCCTTCTTCGCCTACGCCGCGTACGACGGTGAGACCTGTGGTTCCACCTCCGCCTGCGCGTCGCGCCCGGAGGGCTCCTGGCTGAGCCGGCAGTACGCCGTCGGCTCGTCGGCCCAGCCCCCGACGGACCCGCCGACCTCGCAGGGCACCGACGTCACCGCCGGCGCGACCGTCACCGCGAGCGCCGAGAACCCGGCCGACGGTCAGACCGCCGTGAAGGCCGTCGACGGCGTCGTGAGCGGCTACCCGGACGCTCCGACGGCCGAGTGGGCGGCGCCCGGCGGCCGGGCGGGCACGTGGATCCAGCTGAACTGGTCCGCGGGAACCACCCTGCACGAGATCGACCTGGCCGACCGGCCGAACAGCGACGACCAGGTGACCGGCGGCACGCTGACGTTCTCCGACGGCACCAGCGTCGCCGTCCCGTCGCTCGACAACGGGGGAGCCGTGCAGCGTGTCGCGTTCAGCGCCCGCCAGGTCACCTGGGTGCGGTTCACGGTCGGTTCCGTGAGCAGCACGACCCGGAACGTCGGCCTCGCCGAGATCCGGGCGTTCCGGCCGGCGGACACCACGCCGACGCCCACGCCGACGCCGACCCCCACGCCCACCCCGACGCCGACGCCGAACCCGACGCCGACGCTGTCGGACGTCACCGGGTCGGCCACCCCGACCGCCGCGTGGGACGACCAGTCCACCGGGCAGACCGTCGCGAAGGCCGTCGACGGCGTCGTGTCGGGCTACCCCGACAACCCGACGGCCGAGTGGGTCGCCCCGTGGGGCCGGACCGGGGTGTGGATCCAGCTGGACTGGGCCGCCTCGCAGCACCTCGGTCGGATCGTCCTGAACGACCGCCCGAACAGCTCGGACCAGGTCACCAGCGGCACCCTGACGTTCTCGGACGGCAGCCAGGTCGCGGTGGGCACACTGCCGAACGGCGGCGACGCCCTGACGGTCGACTTCACCCCGCGTGACGTCACCTGGGTGCGGTTCACGGTGACGGGCGTCTCGAACAGCACCGGCAACGTCGGTCTCTCCGAGATCCGCGCGTGGACGACCGGGTGACCGACGAGCAGGGCGACGGCCAGGAGGCCCGCCCCACCTGGTCGGAACACGTCGCCGACGACGCGGCATCGGCCCACGGCGCCCCACCGGCACACGGTCGCGGCCTGTCCCGGCACCGACCGCCGCGGCGCCCCGGCACCCGCCGGACCGCGCTCGCGGCCGGCGCCCTGCTCGTGGCTGCCGGCATCGTCGCCGGCACCACGACCGCGACCACCACGGCGAACGGTGACGACGTGACCCTCGACGACCCGAGCGGCGTCTCGATGCCGAGCTCCGAGCCCGAGGGGTGGACCCGGGTGTTCGGCGAGGACTTCGCCGACGCCGCCACGAACCGGACCTTCGAGTCCCGGTACTCGGACCGGTTCGTCGCGTACCACGGGTTCGCCGACACCGCGGGGACGGGACGCTACCAGGCGTCCACCCTGTCGGCGCACGACGGCGTGCTCGACGTGCGTCTGCGCACCACGCGCGCCGGGGTGCCGCTGGCGGGCGGTGTCGTGCCGCTCGTCGACGGCGAGTGGGGCGGGCAGACCGCCGGCCGGTACAGCATCCGGATGCGCAGCGACGAGGTCGACGGCTACGGCGTCGCCGTGCTGCTGTGGAGCGACGAGAACCTGTGGTCGGACGGTGAGATCGACTTCCCCGAGGGGGCGCTCGGTGCGCCCGCCTGGCTGAACGTGCACTGCCTGGCCGACCCCGCCGAGAAGTGCATCCACCAGCAGACCGAGGCGTCGCTGAAGGACTGGCACACCTACACGATCGAGTGGACCGCCGACCGGATGTCGTTCCTGGTCGACGACGAGGTCGTCGGCACGACCACGGAGAACATCCCGACCGCTCGGATGCACCTCGTGGTGCAGGCCGGGTCGAACGACGGGAACCCACCGGCGGACGCCGCCGGGTCGCTCCTCATCGACTGGATGACGATCGACGTGCCGGCGGACGGTGCCGCGCCGAGCGCGTCGCTGCCGGACGACACCGCGACGACGGACCCGAACGACTGAGCGGTGCCGACGTCGTCGTCGGCACCGCTCGGTCTTCGTCCATCAGTGCTTTGCGTGCGCCTCGAGCGCCCGGAGCAGCGCCGCGACGTGCCGCTCCCGGCCGTACCGGTCCCGCACCCAGGCTCGGCACCGGTCCGCGAGACCGGGTTCGGTCTCGGCCGCGTGCAGCGCCTCGAGGACCTTGTCGGCCAGCGCGGCGGTCTCGGTGGGGTCGACGGTGAAGCGCGTCCACTCGCCGCTGAGGATCTCGGCGGTGCCGCCCGACGCCGCCGCGACGACGGGGCGTCCGGTGGACATCGCCTCGACGACCACGCGGCCGAACCCCTCGGGCTCGATGGAGGGAGCCACCACGACGTCGGCGGCGTGCAGCAGGGGGACGACGTCGTCGCGCTCGGGCACCACGACCACGGCTCCCTCGGGCAACGCGGCGATCGCGCGGTGCACGGCGGGGGCGTCCTGCGGGTACAGCGCACCCGCCAGGACGAGCACCGGAGCCGGGGCGGGCGGTGTGCCGGGCCCGACGAGGACGCGGGCCGACGCGTGGACGCGACCCCACGCCTCCAGGAGGGCCAGGACGCCCTTCGACCGCGTGAGCCGTCCGTAGTAGAGCACCACGGGGCGGTCCTGGTCGAGGCCGAGCGCAGCGCGTGCTCGGCGCGTGCTCGCCGGCGTGGCGGCGGGGAACGCCGCGGTGTCGACGCCGTTCGGGACCACGTCGACGCGGTCCGGCGGGGCACCGACGGCGGTCCACGCACGGGCCATCGCCGCCGAGACCGCGAGGTACCGGGTCCGGCCGCCGGCGAACGGGCCGAGCCGACGGTAGTTCGGGGCGTGGTGCAGGTGCACGGCCAGGGGGACGCCGGACACGAAGGACACGACGCGGCCCCACGGCAGGAACTCCGGACGGTTCAGCCACAGCACGTCCGGGCGTGACCGGCGGAGGCGCAGGCCCTCACGGACGAAGCGGAACACGTCCGTCGGGGCGGTCCGGATGCCGAAGCGGTAGTCGCGGGCGTGGCGCAGTCGGACACCGAGCCGGTCGAACACCGCGCGGCCCTCGTCCGGGTCGCCGTCCGGACCGGCGCGGTGCCACACCTCGACGTCGTGGCCGGCTGCGACGAGCTCGCCGACGTCCTCGACGACGCAGCGTTCGACACCGCCGGTGATGGCGAGTCCGTTGGTGGCGACGACGACACGCAGCGGACGGGGGGTGGAACGGGTCATGCGGATCCTCCGCGAGCGAGTTTCAGGCGGCGGAAGAACCAGGGCAGGCACGCGGCGACGCCGACGATGCGCACGATGTTCCACGCCAGGTCCTGCGGCGGGAGGAGCGAGGCCGCAGCGACGACGATCGCGATCGCGATGGCGAGCAGCACCCGGCGTCGGGGGCCGCGCCACTCACGGCGGTCCGGCAGGGAGGCCTGCTGCAGCGCGGCGAGGATGGCGTAGGCGATGACCGTGGCGATGCCCGCGCCGACGATGCCCGTCAGGGGCACCAGCACCAGGTTCGCCGCGATGTTCACGACACCGGCGACGGCGCCGATGACGCCGACCGTCACGCCGCGGCGCTCGACCAGCAGGAGCCGGCCGGTCGCACCGCTCGCGACCACCGGGAACGCGGTCAGGGCGACCACGAAGACGACGACGGTGAGGGACTCGACCCGGTACGACGCCGGGGCCAGGATCGGCAGCGCCACCGGCGACACGAGGGTGACGGCGACGAGCACGGGGGCGAGGAGCATGTAGAGCTCGTCCCGGGCGTGCATGGCGAGCCGGCGGCGGGCCACGGCGTCGCGGAGGGCGGCGAAGTGCGGCGCCCAGGCCTGGTTCGTGAAGGTCAGCAGCAGGATGACCGCGGAGCCGACGACGTAGGCGATCTGGTAGCGGGCCACCTCGTCGGCACCGAGCAGGCGCTGCACAACGAGCCGGTCACCGGCGTTCAGGACGAAGTACGACAGGCTGCCGAGCGCGATCGGGACACCGAGCTTGAACGCCCGGACCGTGGTGCGGTGGTCGAAGAGCCCGCGGAACCGCGGCTTCGTGGCGATGATGCCGATGACCATCGCGGCACCCTGCGCCACGACCCCACCCCACGCGTACGTGGTCGCGTCAGCGTGCACGGCGGCGAGGAGCCCGAGACCGATGATCGACCCGCCGACGGACGACAGCAGGCTCGTCACGGCGAACACGCGGATGCGGTCCTGGGCGACGAGCAGCGCGAGGGACAGCTGCACGATCGCGGCGGGCCCGGTCCAGAGCACGGCGACCAGCAGCAGGGGGTGCTGGTCGACGAAGCCCGCGGCGTCGCCCCAGAGCGGGATCGACACCAGGGCGAACACGGTGACGGTGACCGCGGTGACCATGCCGACGAACATCAGGCCCCGGGCACGCCGGTCGTCGCCGTCCTCGGCGCGCTGCAGCACCGACGCCTGGTCGATGCCGCAGACGGCCACGACCACCAGGGCCTGGTACAGCGCGATCGCCGAGGCCAGCACGCCGAACTCGGCCGGTGGCATCAGGTGCGCGAGCACGGGGGAGATCAGCGAGCTCACGACGAGCTGCATCGACCAGACGACCACGTAGAGCAGGCCCCGGCCGAACAGGACGGACGAGCCGCGTGCGACGGCGATCGAGTCCGTGTCGGTGGACAGCGCGCCGGGGGCCGCGGGCTGCACGGACGCCTCGAGCTCGTCGTCGTCGGGCTGTGCCGCCAGCGCAGCCGCCTCGGCCGCACGCGCCTCGCGTCGGGTCTGGGGGACGGTCACTGTGCCACCGCCACCGGCTGGTCGTCGGCTGACGTGCGGAGCCCGAAGGTCGCGTCGACCACGTCGAGCAGGTCGGTGCTCCGGGACGTCGAGAACTTCCGGGCGAACACGTACGGGGTCGACTGGTCAGCCGCGGTACGACGCTCCAGCACCCGGCCGGCGTCCTCGATCCCGAGCCACGGCGGGCTCTTCTGCTTCGTGCCGTCCCACCCGATCCACCAGAGCGGCTGCACCGCGTGGGCGTCCGCGAAGTCCGGGGTGAACGCCGGGGTCAGCAGGACCGACGGCACGAAGGTCTCGTCGCCGATCCACACCCGCTCCCAGAACGCCACCAGGTCGGGGCGCCCGTCGAACACGTCGACGACCCCCTGCGCGTGGTGCCGGGCCAGGACCTTGAGCTGCGAGCCGCCGCCGAACACGACGTCACGCGGGACCCGACGGGGGACCGGCAGACGCAGCATGTGCTTCCGCCACGCCCAGTGCCGGAACCGCACGCGCGACCGACCGCCGTCGCGACCCCACGCGGGGTGCGGGAGCGGCTTCGCCTCGACGAACGACCGCCCGGGGTTCGCCGTCAGGAGCGCCGAGATCTCGTCGGCGTCGGCCAACGGGTAGTCGCTGCCGGTCAGCAGCGCCACGTGCGTGGCGTCGGTCTGCGCCAGGGCAGCACGGTAGCCGGCGACCTCGGCCGCGACGTTCTCCCACTTCGCCCACCCGGTGCGCATCCGTGGCAGCACGTGCACCCGTTCGGGCAGGCCGGCGGTCATCGCCTCGAAGACGTCGTCGTCGGTGCTCGCGTCGCAGTGCAGGAACACCGGGAACGGGTCGAGCGCCGCCACGAGCCGACGGACGTGCGTCGGGTCCTCGTGGGCGAGGACGATGCACGCGAGTGGCGTGGGAGTGATGGCCATGTCCGCGACGCTAAGCGGGCCCGGCAGCACCGACAAGGGAGGTCGGGACCACCTGCGGGGGAACGGCGGTTTCCCGCAGGCGCCCCCCGATCGAGGGGGTCGCGAGGGGGATCGCGCGAGGGGGATCTCGTCAGCGGGCGCGGCGGAACTTCGGGCAGTCGCAGAGCGCGCAGTCCGTGCCCGGACGGTAGTGCTCGTGCGCCGCCTGGGCGTGCCCGCACGTGCCGCACGCGGCGTCGTCGGCATCGAGGTGCACCACGACGAGGTCGGACGCTTCGGGGTCCGGAACCAGGTGCAACGTCGGGCGTGGACGCCTGGTCAGGCCGAGCCGGTCCATCGTTCGGGCCAGCGGCATGCGTCCTCCTCGTGTCCGGCGGGGACCGGGGTCGCACCGGCGGGTCGACCGGCGTCTCCCGCGAGTCTAGTGGCGGCAAACCGCAGCCTCCCCGCATCCTCCGAGCATCGCGGTTGACCCCCTGTCGACGCGCGCGGAGCATTGCCACGTCCACCCGACCAGACCGGCCCGACGGGACGAACATGACCGACCACACCACCACCGCGGAACGAGCCCTCACGCTCGACCCCGCGATGCCCTCGCCCGACGCCCCCACCTGGGTCGGAGCTGCCTGGGTCGGCGCCGTCGACCGGTCCGCAGCGCTCGCCGCCGACACCGTGCACCTCGCCGGCGCCGGCGGCTTCCGCCGCGCCCGCCTCATGGTGCGCGACGGCCGCGACGTCGCTGGGTTCGTCGACGTGCGCGTCGACGAACGCGGGGCGGTGGACCCGGCCGAGCTGGGACCGGCCCTGCGTCGGTTGCCGGCCCCGGGCCTCCCGGTCGACGCCCCCGCGGACGGCGCACGCGTCTCCGTCGTCATCGGTACCCGCGAGCGCCCCGTGGCGCTCGCCCGCGCCGTGCGCTCCGTCCTCGACTCCGCGTACGACGACTTCGAGCTGTTCGTCGTCGACAACGCCCCTGTCACCAGCGGTACCCGCGACGTCGTGGCCGCCATCGACGACCCGCGCGTGCACTACGTCCTCGAGGCACGTGCCGGAGTCTCCCGGGCCCGCAACGCCGGACTCGCACTGGCCACCGGCGGCATCGTCGCGTTCATCGACGACGACGTCGTCGTCGACCGCCACTGGATGGCCGCCATCGCCGCCGCCTACGACCGCGACGCCGACGTCTGGTGCGTCACCGGACTCGTCCCCAGCGGCGAACTCCGCACCCCCACGCAGCGCTTCTTCGACGAGCGGGTGACCTGGGCGCGGAACCTCGAGCGCCGGGTGTACCGCACGTCCGCCCCGCCGGTCGACGAGCCCCTGTTCCCCTTCACCGTCGGCGCGTTCGGCACCGGCGCGAACATGTCCGTGCGCCGCGACGCCGTCCGCCAGCTCGGCGGCTTCGACGTCGCCCTCGGCCCCGGCACCCGCGCCCGAGCCGGTGAGGACCCCGACCTGTTCACGCGCGTCCTGCTCGCCGGTGGGGCGCTCGCCGTGGAGCCCTCGGCCGTCGTCTGGCACGAGCACCGCAAGGACCGTGCCGCGTTGCGCTCGCAGGCGATCGGCTACGGCACCGGGCTCGGCGCCTGGGTGACGAAGCTCGTGCTGCGGCCCTCGACGGCGTTCGCGGTGCTGCGGCGTGCGGCCGGCGCGCTCCGCCGGCTCGGTGCGCTCGGGCAGGGTGCCGACGAGCGCCCCGTCGACGCGAGCGGCGGCTGGCCCGTCGACGCCGAGTTCACCGAGGCGACGCGTGGGCTCAAGCGCGCCGAGCTGACGGCCGCGCTGGGCGGGCCGTGGCGGTACGTGGTCGGGCGGCTGACCGCGCGCTGAGGCGCGGGCGCCGGGCGCGGCTGGGCGGAGTCGCCGCACCCGGTTTGCGACAGAGCACGCGTCGATCGACGCGTGCTCTGTCGCGTTCCGCGTGCGCGGCAGAACGGACGGGAGGCCCGTGGCGACACTGCCACGGGCCTCCCGTCCGTCACGCTGCGCGACTACGGCCGGAAGCGGCCGGCCTCGACGTCGCGCCAGCGGCGTCGGCTGCGGAACCAGGCGGCCGGGCCGGCGGGGAACCCGCGCAGCTCGTGGTACGCCAGGGTCTTCGGGATGCGCGTGGTCGAGGCGTCGTTCGTGACCTCGGTCGCGGCGTCCCGGCGTCCGGCCAGGCGGGAGAGCATCTGCTTCGACTTGACCTTCGCAGCGAGCGGCATCAGGCGTGCGAGGACGGCGACGTGCCGCTTGTCCTTCGCGGCGAGCGCGAACATCAGCGCGGTGAAGCCGACGCCGTTGCCGTGCAGCTGCTTGTGCAGGTCCTCGATGGTCTGGCGGTGCCGGTGGTGCACGACCGCGCGGGGCTCGAAGCCGATCTTCCCACCGCGCCACAGCGTCTCGATGAACATCGCCAGATCCTCGCCACCACGGGCGGGGGAGCCGGCGCCGAGGGTGTGGTCGAAGCCGCCGACGGCCTCGATCAGGGTGCGACGGTAGGCCATGTTCGCGCCGGCGCCGTACGCGCCGATGCCGTAGACGGCGAAGTGCTTGAGGACCTCGCCGGACGGGGTGACCGCCGAGACGCGGGCGTGCCGCATGGTGCCCTGCACGTCGTCCGGGACGATCGTCACGGGCGAGAAGGTGCGCTCGGCGCTGAACCCGCCGTAGTACGCCTCGTACCAGATCTGGGCGGGGGTGGTGAGCTCGCTCGGCAGGATGACGCCGGTGACGGCGTCCAGGTCGGGCTCGCTGACGAACCGGGACCCGATGGCGCGGAGCCACTGCGGGTCGACGCGGACGTCGTCGTCGGTGAAGGCGATGACGTCGCCGGTCGCGGCGGCGACACCGGCGTTCCGTCCGGCGGACAGACCGGGGCGGCGTTCCTCGACGAGGCGGACGTTCCGCCCGGCGAGCATCGCGGGCAGCGCGTCGCCGGCGGGGACGCGGACGCGGTTGTCGACGAGGATGACCTCGTGCCGCGGGTAGTCGAGGTGCTCGAGGACGTCGAGCAGCTTGCCGAGGTCCTCGACGCGGTCGACGATCGTGGACACGACGACCGAGATGGTCGGCAGGTCGTCGTCGGACACCGCGGGGACGTCGGCCAGGACGGTCTCCTGCAGCGCCTCGAGGGCGCGGGCCGCGTCGGCGGGGTCGTCGGTGAGCAGTACGTCGAGGGTGCCGGTGGGGTGGCCGCCGCGGTAGCCGATCACCATGGCGGACTCGCCGGTCTCGTCGGCGACGAGACGGGGGAGCGGGGCGTCGAGGTCGACGCCGATGACACGGCGCGGTGCGGGCACGGTGTCGGCGGGGTGGAGGGTGGCCATGTCGTGGACGCTACGTGGGGCCGTGGGTGCGGACAACGGCGCGGGACACCGGTGGCGGTGTTCATGCGGAGTTCCGCAGTGGCGCGCAGGGGTCCCTCGAACGAGGGTGAGCGCTCACCCAGGAAGTCTCCGGGACTTCCAAGGTCACGCTCAGGTCACGGAACCGATGCAACCGGTTGCGGAACCCCTGCGGCGGGCGTAGCTTCCTCCACCAGCAGGCAGCGGCGCCTGCTCCAGGGCAGTGTCGTCGAACCCGATCGATGCCCCCTGGTGATCTCAATGAGGAGACAACGCTGTGAAGACAACACGCTCCAGGGTGCGGTTCGCATCCGTTGCCGGGGTCGCCGTCATCGGCCTCGTGCTCACCGGCTGCTCGAGCGGGAGCTCCGGCGCCGGTTCAGACGACGCCAAGAGCGGCCAGGACAGCCGCGGACCCATCACCTACGTGCAGGGCAAGGACAACTCGAACGTCGTCCGCCCGCTGATCGCGAAGTGGAACAAGGCCCACCCCGACGAGAAGGTCACCTTCAAGGAGCAGTCCGACCAGGCCGACCAGCAGCACGACGACCTCGTGCAGCACTTCCAGGCGAAGGACGCGAACTACGACGTCGTCGACGTCGACGTCGTCTGGACCGCCGAGTTCGCCGCGAAGAGCTGGCTGACGCCGCTGACCGGTGACATGAAGATCGACACCTCGAAGCTGCTGCCGGCCACGGTGAAGACCGCGACCTACAACGACACCCTCTACGCCGCCCCGCAGACCTCGGACGGCGCGCTGCTCTACTACCGCAAGGACCTCGTCAAGACGCCTCCGACCACGTGGAAGGAGATGATGGCCGACTGCCAGATCGCGAAGGACAAGGGCATCGGCTGCTACGCCGGGCAGTTCGCGAAGTACGAGGGCCTGACGGTGAACGCCTCCGAGGCGATCAACGGCTCCGGTGGTTCGGTGCTCAGCAAGAGCGGGGACCCGGACGTCGACACCTCGGACGCCAAGGCCGGCCTGCAGAACCTGGTCGACGCGTTCAAGGACGGGAACATCCCGGCCGAGGCGATCACGTACCAGGAGGAGCAGGGCCGCACGGCGTTCGAAGCCGGCAAGCTGCTGTTCCTGCGCAACTGGCCGTACGTCTACAACCTGGCGAAGACCGACGGTTCGAGCAAGGTCAAGGACACGTTCGGCATCGCGCCCATCCCGGGTGCGGACGGCACCGGCGCCTCGACGCTCGGCGGCCACAACGCCGCGATCAGCGTGTACTCGAAGCACAAGGCGACGGCGCACGACTTCCTCGAGTTCCTCATCTCGAACGACACGCAGAAGTTCTTCGCAACGCAGGGGTCGCTCGCCCCGGTCGTCGGTGACCTCTACACCGACTCCGAGCTGACGGCGAAGCTGCCGTACCTGCCGACGCTGCTCAAGTCGATCGAGTCGGCGGAGCCGCGCCCGGTCACGCCGTTCTACCCGGCGGTGACGAAGGCGATCCAGGACAACACCTACGCGGCGCTCAAGGGATCGAAGTCGGTCGACGAAGCCATGAAGGACATGCAGGACGCCCTCAAGTCGGCGACCAGCAGCTAGCGGCTCACGCCGCTTGATGGACGGGAGGCCCGTGGCGGGTCCGCCACGGGCCTCCCGTCCGCCCCATACTTGCGTTCCGACACCCCCGGCAAGGAGGCCGACACGTGTCAGCAGCAACCGAGATCCCCGCAGCCATCCCCAACCCGACGGGCATGGAACCGAAGCGCCAACGGCGCAAGGGCGGACTCAACGCCGAGCACGGCCGGTGGGCCGTGTACCTCATCGGCCCGACGATCCTGCTCCTCGCGATCGTCATCGGCTACCCGGTCATCAGCGCGATCATCCAGTCGTTCCAGCTCGACCAGGGCCTCGACAAGGCCACCGGCCTGTTCGTGCAGGGCGGGTTCGCCGGCATCACGAACTACGCGCACTGGCTCGGCCAGCAGTGCGGCAACGTCACCTGCCCGCCCGGCAGCCTCGGCTCCCAGTTCTGGGTGTCGATGGGCAACACGTTCTTCTTCACGGTCGTCACCGTGGCGTTCGAGACGGCCATCGGCGTGTGGATGGCCATCATCATGAACCGCAACTTCAAGGGCCGCGCGCTCGTCCGTGCCGCGATCCTGGTGCCGTGGGCGATCCCGACGGCCGTCACCGCGAAGCTCTGGTACTTCATCTTCGACGCGAACGGCGTCCTGAACCACGTCCTCGGGCAGCAGATCCTGTGGACGAGCGGCGAGTGGGCGTCCCGGTGGGCGGTCATCATCGCCGACACCTGGAAGACCACGCCGTTCATGGCGCTGCTCATCCTGGCGGGGCTGCAGCTGATCCCGGAGGAGGTCTACGAGGCGGGCAAGATGGACGGCGCCTCGACGTTCCAGCGCTTCGTGCTCATCACCCTGCCGCTCATCAAGCCCGCGCTGATGGTCGCGATCCTGTTCCGCGTGCTCGACGCGCTGCGCATGTACGACCTGCCCGCGATCCTGACCGGCGGTGGCGGTGGTTCCGGCAACGCCACCACGACCCTGTCGATCCTGGTCGTCGAACAGATCCGGCAGGGCTTCAACTCCGCGTCGGCCCTGTCGACCATCACCTTCCTGGTGATCTTCATCGTGGCGTTCGTCTTCGTCCGGTTCCTCGGCGCCAACGTCGTGCAGACGCAGGCCGCCCAGCAGAAGGGTGAACTCAAGTGACCCTCGCAGCAGACCGACCCCGGTCAGTGCCAGTCCCCGGCGAACGTGCTAGCGCACGCGCCGAAGTCCGGGTCCGCCGCGACACCGGCCCCCGCGTCCGCACGGCCGTGCAGGCGATCGTCATCGCCGTGTGGTGCCTCCTGCCGTTCTACTGGATGGTGGTGACGAGCTTCCGCGACGTCGGGTTCACGTTCGACGCCACCCCGTGGCCGACGCACGTCACGCTCGACAACTACGCCACGGCGTTCTCCACGTCGCTCGGCAACCACCTCGGGCGGGCGCTCGCCAACAGCCTGCTCATCGGCGGCGTCGTGACGATCATCGCCCTGCTCGTCGGCACCACGGCGGCGTACGCCCTCGCCCGCCTCGAGTTCGGCGGCAAGTCGCTCATCGCCGGCGCGATCCTGGCGGCGTCGATGTTCCCGGGGGTCGCGCTCATCTCCCCGCTGTTCCAGCTCTTCACGGACATCGGGTGGATGGGGACCTACCAGGCGCTCATCCTGCCGAGCATCTCGTTCGTGCTGCCGCTGACGGTCTACACGCTCGCGTCGTTCTTCCGCGAGATGCCGTGGGACCTCGAGGAAGCAGCGCGCATCGACGGCTGCACCCGCGTGCAGGCGTTCCGGCGGATCATCCTGCCGCTCGCCGCCCCCGCGGTGTTCACGACGGCGATCCTGGCGTTCATCTCCAGCTGGAACGAGTACCTGATCTCCTCGCAGCTCTCGAGCGACGCGACGCAGCCGGTGACCGTGGCGATCGCCTCGTTCGCCGGGTCGCAGCCGCACCAGGAGCCGTACACGGCGGTCATGGCCGCGGGCACGATCGTCACGATCCCGCTCGTCATCCTGGTCCTCATCTTCCAGCGACGCATCGTGGCCGGCCTCACCGCCGGTGGCGTGAAGGGTTGACGACCATGGCACAGCGCGGACCCACCCGGCCCACGGCCCGGATCGAAGAGGCGATCGGCTTCGTCGGCATGTTCGGCATCCTGTTCCTCGGCGCCACGGTGTTCTGCGAGGTCACCGGTCGACCGGCACTCGGCTGGGCACTCACCCTGCTGGTGTGCGTGCTCGGGGTCGTGGCGCTCGACCGGTGGCGGGTGCGGGTACTCCGCCGCCACGCGGTCGTCGACGGGGCCACCGACGGCATCGGTGCCGCTCCTGCCGTCGCCCCCGTCCGCACCGCTCGCGGCGACGACACCCGTCGTCAGCCACGGCCCTCGGCGGACGGGCGGGTGCACCAGCACAGCGGGTGGGACGAGCTCGCACCAGCGGGTCGTCGTGCACCGCACCGGGCGCGCCGGACCGCAGCGGCCGTCGCGCAAGCAGTCCCCGGCACTGCAGCCGACCGTCCGGCGGGCGTGACACACGGTACGGACGGCTGACGGGCCTCCCGGGTCGCATCGATGGGGATCCAGGAGATCGCGACCGTCACGGGACTGTCCAAGTCCACGGTGTCGCGAGCGCTGCGCGGCATGGAGAACGTGGCGGAGACCACGATCGACGAGGTCCGACGGGTCGCCGACGAACTCGGGTACGTCCCGAGCTCGGCGGCGGCCGGCCTCGCCACCGGGCGGCAGCGCGCCGTGGGCGTCGTCGTCCCGGTGATCGACCGGTGGTTCTACGTCAAGGCGCTCGGCGGCGTCGACGCAGAACTCCGGCGGGCCGGGTACGACCTCGTGCTCTACAACCTGGGCGGGCCGGGCGGCGACCGCGACCGGGCGTTCCGGCGTTCGATGCTGCGGCACCGTGTGGACGCTCTGGTCCTGCTGTCCCTGGTGCTGGACGCGACCGAGCGTGCCGAGCTCGAACTCACCCGGCACCCGATGATCGTCATCGGCGGACCCGCACCGGGCCTGCGGAACATCGGGGTCGACGACCGAGCCGTCACCCGGATCGCGGTCGACCACCTGTGCGGACTCGGACACCGACGGGTCGCCTACGTCGGCGGGCAGGACGAGGCCGGCATGAACGTGGCGGTGCCGCACCTGCGGCGGGACGGGTTCGTCGACGCGATGCGGGCCGCCGGACACGCGGTGCCGGACCGGTGGCTGCTCGACGGGCGGTTCTCGTTCGCCGGCGGGCTGGCGGCGGGGAACGCGCTGTTCGGCGGGCGCGCTGGTGCCGGCGCCGGTGCTGGCGCCGGGCCCGATCGTCCGACTGCCGTGTTGTGCGCCTCGGACGAGATGGCGCTCGGGGTGCTCCTCGCCGCTGGGCAGGCCGGGCTGTCGGTGCCGGGGGACGTCTCCGTGATCGGGATCGACGGCCACGAGTACGGCGCCACCGTGGGCCTGACGACCGTGGCACAGGACCCGGAGGCGCAGGGGCGCGCAGCGGCGCGGGCCGTGCTCGCCGAGGTCGACGGCGGCGCTGCCGGAACGATCGTCGCGGCGCCGGCGCACCTGGTGGTGCGGGGGACGACGGGGCCGCCGCCGGGGTGAGGGTGTGTGGGGCGTGGGCGGGATCGACTCGGGACGACGATCCCGATGTCGCACGACAACAGGAACGTCGTTCCGAGTCGGCCCCCGCCCGAGCCCGCCCGGCCCGCCGCGGGTAGCGTCGCCCGCATGGAGGTCACGAAGCTCGAACACGCCTGCCAGATCCTGTCGGACGGCGATGCCCGCCTGGTGCTCGACCCGGGCGACTTCACCCGCCCCGTCGACGCGACCGGGGTCGTCGCGGTCGTCGTCACCCACGAACACCCCGACCACGTCACGCCCGAGCAGCTGCACCGGATCCTCGCCGCCAACCCCGACGCCGTGGTGTTCGGCCCCGAGGGCGTCCGCGCGGCGCTCGCCGACTCCGGCATCGCGGTCGAGGTAGTCACCGACGGCGACCACCGCACCGTCGGCCCGTTCGAGCTCGACTTCCACGGCACGCGGCACCAGCTCATCCACTCCTCGGTGCCGATCGTCGACAACACCGGCGTGCTCGTGAACCGCACGCTCTTCCACCCCGGCGACTCGTACACCGACCCGGGCGTGCCCGTCGAGGTCCTCGCCGCACCCGTCGGTGCCCCGTGGCTCAAGGTCGCCGAGATGATGGACTACGTCGCCGCGCTCGCCCCGGCCCGGGCCTACCCGATCCACGAGGCCACGCTCTCCGACATCGGCTACGGCATGCACACCGGTCGGCTCCGCGAGGCGCTCGCGCTGAGCGGCGTGCTCGAGATCCTGCGGCCGGGGGAGTCGCTCACGATCTGACCGCGCGGGACCGCGCCGTGGTCGCTTCGTGAGAAGAAATGGTCGGGTGGGCCCGACCGACGCGACCATTCCTGCTCACGAAGTGCGGCTCCGGACGTGCGCGCGGTCGGACGGGAGGCCCGTGGCGGGCCCGCCACGGGCCTCCCGTCCGATGGGCGGTCGCGTCCACGGCCGCGCGACCGATGCGTGTGCATGTTGCGACAGAGCGCGCGTCGTTCGACGGGTGTTTCGTCGCTCGATGCGCACGCAACCGATGCGTGTGCATGTTGCGAAAGAACGCGCGTCGTTCAACCGGTGTTCTGTCGGAATCTGCACGCGCAGCGAGCGCCGTATGCCGGGCGCGGCATGGCGGCACACCCGGGCGACACGCCTCGTTTTGGCGCGATGCGCGGCTTGTGCAATACTTGTCGAGTTGTCGGAACGGCCCCATCGTATAGCGGCCTAGTACGCTGCCCTCTCACGGCGGTAACGCGGGTTCGAATCCCGCTGGGGTCACCACAGGTGACATGCTCCGAGTCCGACAACAGCCGCGGCCCCATCGTATAGCGGCCTAGTACGCTGCCCTCTCACGGCGGTAACGCGGGTTCGAATCCCGCTGGGGTCACCAGCACCACGAAACCCCCGATGAGCTCCGGCTCGCCGGGGGTTTCGTCGTCGTGTGCCAGGCTGCTTCCGTGTCCAGTGCCGTCCAGCTCATCCGGTCCGCAGCGCTCAGCGACGTCGCGGAGTACGCCTACTCGTCCACCGTGGCGGCCGGGACACGGCTCGTGTTCCTCGCGGGGGCGTGTCCGCTCGACGAGCACGGCGCGACGGTCGCCGTCGGTGATGTGGCCGGGCAAGCCGCGCAGTGCATCGCGAACCTGCGGACGGCGCTCGCAGCCGCCGGCGCGGGGGTCGACGACCTCGTCCAGACGCGGGTGCTCGTCGCGACGACCGAGCAGCAGGACCTCGTCTCCGCCTGGGACGTCGTCCGCGCCGCGATGGGAGACCACGACGTGCCGAGCACGCTGCTCGGCGTGACCGTCCTCGGCTACGACGACCAGCTCGTCGAGGTCGAGGCGATCGCCGCCGTCGCCGACTGAGCAGTACGCTGGACGGGTCGTCAGACCCGGCAGTGGGGCCTGCCGGACCCAACCGCGCACGAAGCGCCAACGGTCCCTATCCCGAGAACACCGCACGCGCGGAGACGATCCGGCGTGCTCGGCGATAGGAGTACCGATGACCGATGCGCGACCGCCGCACCTCCGCTGGCGCTTCCTGGCCCTCGTCGCACTCGGCGGCGCGATCGGGACCGCGATGCGCGCACTGCTCGCCGAGGCGTTCCCCGGCCACGACGGCATCAGCTGGGTGATCCTCGCGATCAACGTCGTCGGAGCCTTCTGTCTCGGGCTCCTGCTCGAGGCGCTCGCGCTGCGTGGCCCCGACGTCGGAGGCCGCCGCACGCTGCGGCTGCTCGTCGGCACCGGCGTGCTCGGCGGCTTCACGACGTACAGCACGCTCGCCGACGACACCGCGCAGTTGCTCGACGTCGGCCGGTGGGGTGCGGGCAGCGGGTACGCGCTGCTGTCCGTCGTCCTCGGGCTCGGCGCCGTCGTGCTCGGGGTGTTGATCGCCGGGCGGCTCCGGCCGCGTCCGACCGGCCCGGACGGAGGCGCGTCGTGAACCCGCTCGAACTGCTGCTCGTCGCCGTCGGCGGGGGAGTCGGAGCCGCGCTCCGGTTCCTGCTCGACGGACTCGTCAAGGCGCGCACGTCCCGCTCGCGGACTGCCGGGTTCCCGCTCGGGACCGTGCTCATCAACGTGTCGGGATCGCTCGTCCTCGGGCTGCTCACCGGCCTCGGTCAGGCCGGGACGATCCCGCTCCCGGCGGTCGCGGTGCTCGGGACGGGCATGATGGGTGGGTACACGACGTTCTCGACGGCGAGCGTCGAGACCGTCCAGCTCCTCCGATCCGGCAAGCCCCGGCTCGCCGTCCTGCACGGCCTCGGGATGCTCGTCGTCTCGGTCGGCGCAGCTGCGCTCGGCCTCTGGATCGGAAGGAACTCATGACCTCGGAACGCCCCGGCGAACTCGTCCTCGTCCGTCACGGAGAGACGGAGTGGTCGAAGAGCGGGCAGCACACCGGCCGCACCGACATCCCACTGACGGACAACGGTGTCGAGCAGGCGAAGCGCGCCGGCCGGTACCTGGCCGACCGCTCGTTCGCGTTGGCCCTGTCGAGTCCGCTGCAGCGTGCCCGCGACACCGCGCACCTGATCGGCGTCGACCCGGAGCTCGACGAGGACCTGTACGAGTGGGACTACGGCGCGTACGAAGGGCTCACCACCCCGCAGATCAAGGTGCTGCGCCACGGGCCGTGGGACCTCTGGACCGACGGAGTGCCCGCCGGCGACACCCCCGGTGAGAACGCCGCCGAAGTCCGGGTCCGTGTCGAGCGCATCCTGAACCGCGCTCGTCCGGTGCTCGCCGAGGGCCAGGACGCTGTGTTCGTCGCGCACGGCCACGTGCTGCGTGCCCTCGGCGCCGCGTGGATCCGGCTCGCGCCGCAGGACGGTGCCGTACTGAAGCTCGGTACCGCATCGGTCAGCGTCCTCGGGTACGAGCACGGCCGCCCGGTCATCGACGCCTGGAACATCCAGCCCCGCGACTGACGCGCCCGTTCCCTCCCCGAACGCGCGCGATGGTCGGTGGAATCGGGCACACCTGGTCAGAAGAAACGACCAGGTGTGCCCGGAACGACCAGGTATGCCCGGAACGACCAGGTACTCAGACCGTACGGATCGCGCTCGTGGCACCCAGGGCTCGCCCGCGCCGCCGCTCGATCGCGCGCCCCACGAACAACAGCCCGACGCTGACGAGCGCACCGAGGGTGGTCTGCGCGACCCGGTCGAGCGCGAGGAGCTCCGGGGCCTCGGGCAGGCTCAGCCACGACACTGCGAGGGCGAGCGGCGTCAGGAACAGCAGGCAGACGGCGTAGTTCCGGGCGACGAAGATCTCCGCGAAGAACTGCCCCACGACGGCGATGACGACGATCCACCACGCCGACGGCTCGAGCAGCAGGATCCCGACGGCGATCACGGTGCCGCCGATCGTGCCGATGAAGCGCTGGAACGCCCGGATCACGGTGTGCCGCTGGCGGAGCGCGGGCAGGGTCGAAACCACCGCGATGACGGCCCAGTACGGGTGCCCGAGCCAGGGGATGGTCGACGCCACCCCGCCGGCGACGAGCGACCCCACGACGTTGAGCGCCACGGTCTCCCACAGCGCGGCCGTGCGGAGGATGCCGAAGCCGCGCTCCTTGAGCGGCGCCAGCGGCCGGAACCGGTGCGGGGCGCGCGGGTGCCACACGTGCCGGATGACGAACCCGGACATCGCGACGAGCCACGCCCAGACGACCGAGCAGACGATGATCGTCGCGACGAGCGGGACGTCCGCGGGCCTGAGCGGCACGAGGGCGGAGACCACGAACGCGAACACGGGGAAGATCGGCTGCGCGGGGATCGTCCGCAGGGTCGACAGGGTGCAGACCGCGACGACGAGCACGACGACGAGTCCGGTCGCCTGCAGCCAGAGCGGGGAGCCGAGCAGGGCGACACCGATGCCCGCGAACATGCACAGGGTCTGCAGCGCACCCGCGACGCCCGTGGTGACGGCGCGCTGCCGGTACGGCTCGGTCGCCCCGAAGATCGCGGTGAATCCGGCGAACATCGCGAACGCGGCGTAGCCCGGCATCCCGAGGGCGATGAGCAGCGCCAGTGGTGCACCGCCCGCGATCGCTGCGCGTGCCGCGCCCTCGAGGTTGATCGTCCGGGTCGAGTGCGCAGGTGTCGTCATGTCCCGACCATCTTCCCACCGCGACGGGTGTCGTCGAGTCGCCACGGGCCTCCCGGTCGACCGCCGCACCGCGTGGAGAACGCGACGCCGCGTTGGTATACCAATGGTAGAGTCGCCTGATCGTGCCGCGGTCGCGGCGCAACGACGAGAACGAGGGAGTCGAGCTCATGGGTAGGACGCTCGCCGAGAAGGTGTGGGACGACCACGTCGTGGTCAAGGGTGAGGACGGGAACCCGGACCTCCTCTACATCGACCTCCACCTCGTGCACGAGGTCACGAGCCCGCAGGCGTTCGACGGTCTGCGCCAGGCCGGTCGCCCGGTGCGCCGGCTGGACCTGACGATCGCGACCGAGGACCACAACACCCCGACGCTCGCCATCGACCGCCCCATCGCGGACCCGACGAGCCGGATCCAGATCGAGACCCTGCGCCGCAACTGCGAGGAGTTCGGGGTCCGCCTGCACTCCCTCGGCGACAAGGAGCAGGGGATCGTGCACGTCGTCGGCCCGCAGCTCGGCCTGACGATGCCCGGCATCACCGTCGTCTGCGGCGACTCGCACACCAGCACCCACGGGGCGTTCGGCGCGATGGCGTTCGGCATCGGCACCTCCGAGGTCGAGCACGTGCTGGCGACGCAGACCCTGCCGCTGAAGCCCTTCAAGACGATGGCGATCACGGTCGAGGGCACGCTGCGTCCGGGCGTGACCGCGAAGGACATCATCCTGGCGGTCATCGCGAAGATCGGCACCGGCGGCGGACAGGGCTACGTGCTCGAGTACCGCGGTTCCGCGATCCGTGCGCTCTCGATGGAGGGCCGGATGACGATCTGCAACATGTCGATCGAGGCCGGAGCCCGCGCCGGCATGGTCGCCCCCGACCAGATCACCTACGACTACGTGCATGGCCGCGACCACGCCCCGACCGGTTCCGACTGGGACGACGCCGTCGCGTACTGGGACACCCTGGCGACCGACGACGACGCAGTGTTCGACGCCGAGGTCTTCATCGACGCCGACGACCTCGAGCCCTTCGTCACCTGGGGCACCAACCCCGGCCAGGGCGTCTCGCTGTCGGAGAACGTGCCTTCGCCTCTCGACTTCGAAGACCCGAACGACCAGGCCGCTGCGCAGCGGGCCCTCGACTACATGGACATCGCCGCCGGCACCCCGATGAAGGACATCGCCGTCGACGCGGTCTTCATGGGCTCGTGCACGAACTCGCGCATCGAGGACCTGCGGGCCTTCGCGTCGATCATCCAGGGCCGCAAGAAGGCCGACGGCGTCCGGGTCATGGTCGTGCCGGGGTCCGCCCGGGTGCGGCTCGAGGCCGAGGCCGAGGGGCTCGACGTCGTGATCAAGGAGTTCGGCGCCGAGTGGCGGTTCGCCGGGTGCTCGATGTGCCTCGGCATGAACCCCGACCAGCTCGCACCGGGGGAGCGCTGCGCGAGCACGTCGAACCGCAACTTCGAGGGGCGCCAGGGCAAGGGCGGGCGCACCCACCTGGTGTCGCCGCTCGTCGCCGCCGCCACCGCGATCCGCGGCACGCTGTCCAGCCCGTGGGACCTGGAGAACTCCGAAGCGAACACCGTCCTGGAAGGGGCAGTCTGATGGACAAGATCACCACCGTCACCGGCATCGCCGCCCCGCTCAAGCGGTCGAACGTCGACACCGACCAGATCATCCCCGCGGTCTACCTCAAGCGCGTCACGAAGACCGGCTTCGAGGACGCCCTGTTCTCCGGCTGGCGCCAGGACCCCGACTTCGTGCTGAACCAGCCCGAGTACCAGGGCGCGAAGGTCCTGGTGGCCGGTCCGGACTTCGGCACCGGCTCGTCCCGCGAGCACGCGGTCTGGGCACTGCGTGACTTCGGCTTCGCGGTCGTCATCTCGCCCCGGTTCGCCGACATCTTCAAGGGCAACGCGGGCAAGCAGGGACTGGTCACCGCGATCGTGACCGAATCGGAAGTCGAGCGGCTCTGGGCCGAGATCGAGCGGAACCCGGGTGTGTCGGCGACCGTGGACCTGGTGGCGCAGCGCGTGTCGCTCGGGGATGTGGACGTCCCCTTCGAGATCGACGCTTACACTCGTTGGCGGTTGATGGAAGGGCTCGACGACATCGGGCTCACCCTCCGTGACGAGACCTCGATCACGGAGTTCGAATCCCGCCGCTCCAGTTGGCGGCCGAAGACATTGCCGGTGAAGTAGTGAACTCTCTCGTACAGGACGCAGCGGCCGCAGGGGCGCGCGTGGGCCTCAAGTCGGACGAGATCGTCATCCGCGGGGGCAAGCCGCTCGTGGGGCGCATCGAGGTCCGCGGGGCGAAGAACCTCGCGACCAAGGCCATGGTGGCGTCGCTGCTCGGTGACACCCCGTCGATCCTCAAGGACGTCCCGGACATCTCCGACGTCAAGGTCGTCCGTGGGCTGCTCGAGGTGCACGGCGTGCGCATCACCGATCCTGCACGAGGCGAGCTCATCCTCGACCCGGCCAACGTCGAGTCGGCGCACTTCGCCGAGATCGACGCCCACGCCGGCTCGAGCCGCATCCCGATCCTGTTCTGCGGCCCGCTGCTGCACAAGCTCGGCGAGGCGTTCATCCCCGACCTCGGCGGCTGCCGCATCGGCGACCGCCCGATCGACTTCCACCTCGACGCGCTCCGCGCCATGGGTGCCGTCGTCGACAAGCAGGTCAACGGCATCCACCTGACGGCCCCGGACGGGCTGAAGGGCGCGTCCATCGAGCTGCCGTACCCGAGCGTCGGCGCGACCGAGCAGGTCCTGTTGTCGTCCGTGCTGGCGACCGGCGTCACGGAGCTGCGCAACGCGGCGATCGAGCCCGAGATCATGGACCTCATCGCGATCCTGCAGAAGATGGGCGCGATCGTGTCCGTCGAGCCGAACCGCGTGATCTTCATCGAGGGCGTCGAGTCGCTGCGCGGCTACACGCACCGTGCGATCAACGACCGCAACGAGGCCGCCAGCTGGGCCTCCGCCGCGCTCGCCACCGATGGCGACATCTTCGTCGAGGGGGCGAACCAGCAGGAGCTCATGACGTTCCTCAACGTCTTCCGCAAGGTCGGCGGCGGCTTCGACGTGCAAGAGGACGGCATCCGGTTCTACCGCGAGCGCGACACCCTCAAGCCCGTCGTCATCGAGACCGACGTGCACCCCGGCTTCATGACCGACTGGCAGCAGCCGCTCGTCGTGGCGCTGACCCAGGCCGAGGGGCAGAGCATCGTGCACGAGACCGTGTACGAGAACCGCTTCGGCTTCACCGACGCGCTGAACGAGATGGGCGCCGACATCGTCGTCCACAAGGAGGGGCTGCCCGGGCACGACCGCCGTGTCGCCCGCCGTCCGTTCGAGCAGGCCGCGGTCATCACCGGTCCGACGACGCTGCACGCGGCGAACGTCCGGGTTCCCGACCTCCGCGGTGGCTTCAGCCACCTCATCGCGGCCCTGACCGCCGACGGCGAGTCCCACATCACCAACGTCGGCATCATCAGCCGCGGCTACGAGCACTTCATCCCGAAGCTGCGGAAGCTGGGCGCCGACTTCGACTTCGCGGGTTAGTCGCGGTGTCGGTTCCGCAGCCGGGTGACGGTCCGTCGCGTCCGGGTGACGGCCCGTCGGGCCAGGGCGATGGCCGGG
This sequence comes from Curtobacterium sp. PhB191, assembly GCF_004346515.1. NCBI lineage: Bacteria > Bacillati > Actinomycetota > Actinomycetes > Micrococcales > Microbacteriaceae > Curtobacterium > Curtobacterium sp. PhB191. The sequence goes on along the minus strand of NZ_SMBV01000005.1, from coordinate 289,341 downwards.
AGGCCCGTGGTGCGTCCGCCGTGCAGGTCGCGACCGGCCTGCCGGTGCGTGGACGGCGTTGGAAGCGTGGGGAGCTCAACCCCGCGTTCCGCATCGTGGCGTCGGTCGTCATCCCGACGTTCCGGTTCTCGTCGAACTACCACTGGTACGGCCCGAACCGCCTGCCGGCGGACGGTGCCTTCGTGCTCGCCCCGAACCACTTCACGAACATCGACCCGCTGGTCGTCGGCACCGCCGTCTACATCAGTCGGCGGGCCCCGCGGTTCCTGGCCAAGGCCTCGCTGTTCAAGGTGCCCGTCTTCGGCAAGCTCATGTCCGGCATGGGGCAGATCCCGGTCGAGCGCTCCGGTCGTACCCGGTTGAGCGACCCGCTCGGCGGCGGGCGGTCGCTCATCGAGCAGGGTGGGGCGATCATCGTCTACCCCGAGGGCACGCTCACCCGCGACCCCGACCTGTGGCCGATGCGCGGCAAGACCGGTGCCGTCCGCATCGCACTCGAGAACGACGTGCCGCTGATCCCGATGGCCCACTGGGGCACGCAGGGCATCATGGCGCGCTATTCCAACAAGCTCCGCCTGTTCCCGCGGTCGCGCGTGGACGTCATCGTCGGCGACTCCGTCGACCTGTCCGCCTACCGTGGCCGGCCGATCGACCAGCAGATGCTGACCGAGGCCACCGAGCTGCTCATGCAGCGCATCACGGAGCTGCTCGAGCAGCTCCGTGGCGAGCAGGCCCCGAAGACCCGCTGGGACCCGGCGGCGAACAACCAGAAGGAGACCGGCCGGTTTGAGTGACCTCCGCCCGCACGACGATCGTCCCGACCCCGTCGCAGCAGCGCCGGGTGCCTTCGACACCGCCGCGATCCGGGTGGTGATGCAGTCGACCGACAAGCCCCGCGTGGCGGTCATCGGTGCCGGCAGCTGGGGCACCACGTTCGCGAAGGTGCTCGCCGAGGGCGGTGCCTCCACGGTCGTGTGGGCCCGGCGTCCCGAGGTCGCCCGCGAGATCACCGAGACGAAGCGGAACTCCGACTACCTGCCCGGCATCAACCTGCCCCGCACCCTCACGGCGTCGACGTCGCTCGAGCAGGTGCTCGACGGCGCCACCCAGGTGTACGTGTCGGTGCCGTCGCAGACCCTGCGGTCGAACCTCGACGCGATCCGCGAGCTCCTGCCCGCCGGTGTCCCCGTCGTCAGCCTGATGAAGGGCGTCGAGAAGAGCACCGGCCTGCGGATGAGCGAGGTCCTGCTCCAGGGGCTCGGCATCGACCAGGACCGCATCGCCGTCGCGAGCGGACCGAACCTGGCGCTCGAGATCGCCCGCCGGCAGCCGACCGCCGCCGTGGTGTCCTCGTCGAGCGTGGAGACCGCGACCGCTGTCGCCGCGGTCGCGACGAACCCGTACTTCCGGTCGTTCATCAACACCGACGTCATCGGCACCGAGTTCGGCGGCGTGCTGAAGAACCTCATCGCCGTGGCGATCGGCATCGTCGACGGCGTCGGCTACGGCGAGAACACCAAGGCGTCGATCATCACGCGCGGGCTCGCCGAGATGACCGAGTTCGCGGTGTCCCTCGGCGCGCAGCCGTCGACCCTGTCGGGCCTCGCGGGCCTCGGTGACCTCATCGCCACCTGCCAGTCGCCGTTGTCCCGGAACAACACCGCGGGGCGCCTGCTCGGGCAGGGGTACCGGTTCGACGAGGTCGTGCGGCAGATGAACCAGACCGCCGAGGGCCTGGCGTCCGTCGCACCGATCCTCGAGCTCGCCGCCGCGAACGGCGTCGACATGCCCATCGTCAGCCAGGTCGGCGAGGTCCTCGCCGGTAGGCTCGATCCGCGCAACATCGCGCCGCACCTCACCGAGACCGACGAGCCCCAGGGCGAGTGACCGGTCCCGCACCGAGTCACGAAGGGACTCCCGTGCCCACGATCCCCGAGGGAACCGACGTTCCCACGACCACCGTCGCCGTCCTGTTCGGCGGGCGCTCGAGCGAGCACGAGATCAGCTGCGTGACCGCCGGCGGCATCATGGACGTCGTCGACCGCACCGAGTACCAGATCGTCCCGATCGGCATCACGAAGGACGGCGCGTTCACGCTGCAGTCCGACGACCCCTCGCAGTGGGCGATCCGCGACGGCTCCCTGCCGACCGTGCCCGACAACGGCACGCGCGTGGCGTTCCCGACGTCGCCGGCGACGAACGAACTCGTCGTCTCGCACCCGGACGGCTCGGTCACGACCGTCGCCGTCGACGTGGTGTTCCCGATCCTGCACGGTCCGTTCGGCGAGGACGGCACGATCCAGGGCCTGCTCGAGATCGCCGGTCTGCCGTACGTCGGTGACGGCGTGCTCGCCAGCGCCCTGGCGATGGACAAGCACGTCGCGAAGGCCGTCCTCGAGCACGCCGGTCTGCGGGTCGCTCCCTGGACGACCGTGCTCCGCCGCGAGTGGGCGGCCGACCCGGTCGACGTCGCCGAGACGATCGCGGCGCACGGCTGGCCGCTGTTCGTGAAGCCGGCACGCGCCGGGTCGAGCATGGGCGTCTCGCGCGTCGACGGCCCCGACGAGCTCGGCGCCGCGATGGACCTGGCGTTCGAGCACGACTCCAAGGTGATCGTCGAACCGCGGGTCGTCGGCCGCGAGGTCGAGGTCGCCGTGCTCGAGGGCCGTGACGGTGCGCCGCGCACGAGCCTGCCCGGCGAGATCGTCGTGGCCGAGGACGGCTTCTACGACTTCGCGTCGAAGTACCTCGGTGGCGACGAGTCGCTGCTGTGCCCGGCGCCGCTCACCGAGGCGCAGACCGACGAGATCCGGTCGATCGGTGCCCGTGCGTTCGAGGCCATCGGTGGTTCCGGGCTCGCCCGCGTCGACTGCTTCCTGACCGACGACGGCTTCGTCGTGAACGAGGTCAACACGATGCCCGGGTTCACCCCGCTGTCGATGTACCCGCGCTGCTGGGCGGCGTCGGGTGTGTCCTACGGCGAGTTGGTCACCGAGCTCATCGAGCTGGGGCGCGCCGCCGTCCGGTGACGCTGGGCGGGGCGACGGGGACGGCCCGCGTCAGCCCTGCACGTCGGAGGGGTCCAGGCACTTGTGCCCGTCCTCCGGCAGCGTCGACACCGCCGTCGCGATGTCCTGCAGCACCGCGCTGCCGGTCTTCGACGTGTCGACGACGACCTGCACCGCGGGGGACCGTCCGAACGTCGTGTAGACGATCTGCTTGCCGCGGTCGTCGCGGATCCAGTCGACCGACCCGAGCGTGAAGCACGGCAGGTCGGACACGGTCGGCACGGCCACGCCGCAGTGGTAGAGCGCGGCCTCCGGGTCGCCCCAGGCCGCGGTGGACTGTGCGTTGGTGTTCCGCAGGTCGTACGTCGAGTCGACGGTCGCGGGCAACCGCACCTGTGCGGCCGCGCACGCCGCCGTGTTCGCGGAGGGTGCCGCGCTCATGCCGACGGAGTTGGTGCACCCGGTCAGCCCTGCCGCGAGGGCGATCACGACCCCCGCGATCGCGAGGGTGCGAGGGGTGCGGCGCGCGGTGTCCATCGCGGTCCAGGCTACCGTTCTCGTGTGGACGCGACGTACGACGCCTGGGCCGGACCGACCGTGGGGGAGCTCGGTGAGTTGGTCGTCCTCGACCGGATCACGAGCCGGCTGCCGACGGGGTCGCCGCTCGTGGGGCCCGGGGACGACTGCGCCGTCGTCGCCGCCCCCGACGGCCGGTTCGTCGTGACGACGGACATGATGGTGCACGGCCCGGACTTCCGGTGGGCGTGGTCCTCGCCCGAGGACGTCGGCTGGAAGGCCGCCGCGACGAACCTGTCGGACGTCGCCGCGATGGGCGCGGTGCCGAGTGGCCTCGTCATCGCCCTCGCCGCACCGCAGGACACCCCCGTGGCGGTGCTCGAGGGCATCGCGGACGGGTTCCGCCTCGCCGTCGACGCCCTCGCGCCCGGATGCGGTGTGGTCGGCGGCGACCTCTCCACCTCGGCGACCTTCACGGTGGCGGTGACGGCGTTCGGCGACCTCGGTGGTCGCGCCCCGGTGCTCCGGTCAGGGGCTCGTGCGGGGGACGTCGTGGCGGTCTCCGGCGAACTCGGTCGCGCTGCCCGCGGGCTCGCACGGCTCTTCCGTGACGGCGTGGACGCGCAGGGCGAGCCGGACCGTGCAGCGACGGTGGCGAGCGGTGCGGACGCCGATCCCGACGTCGACCGCCAGCGCCGACCCGTGCCCCCGATCAGCGACGGGCCCCTCGCTGCTGCGGCCGGGGCGACGGCGATGCTCGACCTGTCCGACGGCCTGGCGATCGACGCCGGACGGCTGGCCCGTGCGAGCCGGATGACGCTCGACCTCGATGCCGACGCCCCGCTCGACGAGGTCGCGCTGCACGGCGGTGAGGACCACGGCCTGCTCGCGACCTTCCCCGCCGAGGCCCTGCTGCCGGGTGGCTTCCGCCGCATCGGCGTCGTGCGCGACCGCGGCGACGCGGACCTGCTGCGCGCCGGAGCCCCGGTGCCGACGACCGGCTGGGACCCCTACGCCGACTGGGACGGCGCCGCCGGCTGACCCACCCGGCCCAGGCCGGGCGGAGGCGACGTGGCGGAGCCGAGCCGGGCCTCCCGGTCAGTGCGCGCGCATCTGTCGACGGAACACGCGTCGATCACCTGGCGTCCTGTCGGAAGATGCGCACGCATCCGATGCATGCGCATCTTGCGACACGGCACGCGTCGATCGACTCGTGGATCGTCGCGAAACGCGCCCACCCAGCGACGCCCACCCACCCACGCCCGCGCGGCTCAGCCGGCGGCGGCCACGGCCTCCCACGCCACGGTCTCGCCGTAGCTGCGCTTGCTGAACGGCTCGAGCCCGGCGGGCCACGTCGGTTCGGCGGAGCGCTTGCTCCGCTCGACGACCACCACGGCACCGGCGGTCAACCGCGGCACGAGCGTCTCGAGCACCTCGGCGATCTCGTGCTCGGTCACGTCGTACGGCGGATCGATGAAGACCAGGTCGAACGTGCGCACCGTCCCGCGCAGGTACCCGAGCACCGGCTGCGGCTGCACGTCGATCCGCACCCCGGGAATCCGCTGCTGCACGGCCTTCGCGTTCGCCCGGCACGCCTGCGCCGCGGCCGACGCGCGGTCGACCAGCACGACCTCGACCGCACCGCGCGACGCCGCTTCGAGCCCGAGGGCACCGGTGCCGGCGTAGAGGTCCGCGACGGAGGTGTCGTCGACGAGCCCACGGGCCTCGAGCGACGAGAACAGCGCCTCGCGCACCCGGTCGCTCGTCGGCCGGGTGCCGGACTTCGGCACACGGAGCGTCGTGTTGCCGGCGGCGCCGGCGATGATGCGGGTCATGCAGCCACCGTATCGGCCGGCGGCGTCGTCCACGGGCCGGACGGGAGGCACGTGGCACGTCGGTCGTGCCCGGTACCGTGGTGTCCGTGGTCACCACCGGAACCCCCGCTGCGCCGGCCGCGCCCGACCTCGGTCCGGCGCCCCTCGACGCGCGGCTCGCGAACGTGCTCGGTGGTCGGACCGCGTCCGCGATCCAGAAGGCGTTCGGCCACCGCACGGTGGGGGAGTTCCTCGAGCACGCACCCCGGCGCTACGCCGAGCGCGGGGCCCTGACGGCGCTCGACTCCCTGGCGATCGGCGAGCCGGTCACCATCGTGGCCGAGGTGGTCGACGTCCGCGAGCGCACGATGCGTGCCCGCCGCGGATCGATCCTCGAAGCCAAGATCGGCGACGGCAAGGGGCTGCTCACCCTGACGTTCTTCAACCAGGGCTGGCGCACCAAGGACCTGGTGCCCGGTGCCCGCGGCATCTTCTCCGGCAAGGTCAGCGACTACCGCGGTGCCCGCCAGCTCGCTCACCCGGACTACGAGCTCTTCGACCCCGACGACCCGCGTGCCACGGCCGACCCGGGTTCGGACGAAGCGATCCGGTGGTCGCGGCAGCCGATCCCGATCTACCCGGCGACGGCCTCGCTCACCTCGTGGCAGATCGCGAAGTCGATGGGGATCGTGCTCGACACCCTGCCGGACCTGCCCGACCCGGTGCCGGCCTCGGCGCGCAGCCGGCTCGACCTCGTCCCGTTCCGCCGGGCGCTCGAGCTGCTCCACCGCCCCGAGAAGGTCGCGGACTTCAAGCGCGCGCAGGACGCCCTGCGCTACCGCGAGGCGTTCGTGCTGCAGACCGCCCTGGTGCAGCGCCGGATCCGAGCCCGACGCACCGCGGCGACCCCGCGGGTGGCGGCTCCCGGTGGCATCCTCGAGCGCTTCGACGCCACCCTGCCGTTCACCCTGACCGACGACCAGCGTGCCGTCGGTGCCGAGATCGACACCGACATCGCCCGCACCTGGCCGATGCACCGGCTGGTGCAGGGCGAGGTCGGCTCCGGCAAGACCCTCGTGGCCATCCGCGCCATGCTCACGGTGGCCGAGTCCGGCGGGCAGTCCGCCCTCATCGCCCCGACCGAGGTGCTGGCCGCGCAGCACCTCCGGTCCATCGTGAAGTTCCTCGGGCCGGACCTCGCGGCCGAGCTCCGTCCGGTGATCCTGACCGGGTCGCAGTCCACCGACGAACGCCGACGGGCCTTGCTCGCCGCGGCGTCGGGCAGCTCGCGGCTGGTGGTTGGCACCCACGCCCTGCTCGGCGACCGCGTCGACTTCGCCGAGCTCGGGCTCGTGGTCGTCGACGAGCAGCACCGCTTCGGAGTCGAGCAACGTGAAGCGCTCCGGACCAAGGGCGCCACCCCGCCGCACGTCCTGGTGCTCACCGCCACCCCGATCCCGCGCACCGTCGCGATGACGGTGTTCGGCGACCTCGACGTCTCGACGATCACCGGGCTGCCCTCCGGTCGTGCCGGCGTCGAGACCTTCACGGTCCCGCTGGCGGAGCACCCCGGGTGGGAGTCCCGCATCTGGTCCCGGATGGCGGAGGAGCTCGACAAGGGGCGTCAGGCCTTCGTGGTCTGCCCCGCGATCGACGACGCCCACGCCGAGGACGACGGCGAGCCCGCGCCCGCCGAGTCCGAGGACGACGCCCCCAAGCGCGCGCCGGCGACCGTGCTCGCCACCGCCGAGCGGATGCGCACGATGCCCGTGCTCGACGGCCGGCGGATCGCGGTGCTGCACGGCCGGATGACGGCGGACGAGAAGGACCGCGTGATGACGTCCTTCGCCGCCGGCGACCTGGACGTCCTCGTCGCCACGACCGTGATCGAGGTCGGTGTCGACGTGCCGAACGCCGCGATGATGGCCGTGCTCGACGCCGATCGCTTCGGTGTCTCCCAGCTGCACCAGCTGCGCGGACGCATCGGCCGTGGGCAGTGGGCGGGCGTCTGCCTGCTCGTCACCACCGCCGAGCTCGAGACCACCTCGCGGGAGCGCGTCGACGCGGTGTCCGCCTCGGACGACGGCTTCGAGCTCGCCCGGGTCGACCTCGAGCTCCGGCGCGAGGGCGACGTGCTCGGCGAGCGGCAGTCGGGCGGCCGGTCGTCGCTGAACCTGCTGCGCGTGGTCGAGCACGCCGACCTCATCGTGGACGCCCGTGGCGAAGCCGAGCGGGTCCTCGAACCCGATCCCGAGCTCGACGGGTCCCCGGCCCTGCGTGAGGCACTGGCATGCCGCCTCGACGAGTCCGACGCGGCGTTCCTCGGCAAGAACTGACCCCGGGCCGGATGCACCGGCACGGACCGGTATCGTCGCTGCCATGGCGCAGATCGCGGTGGTCCCCGGTTCCTTCGACCCCGTCACGCTCGGGCACCTCGACGTCATCGGTCGAGCCGCCGGGCTGTTCGACGAGGTGCACGTGCTCGTGGTGCACAACCCGGACAAGAAGCCCGCGATGTTCGAGGCGGTCGACCGCGTCCGGCTCATCGAGGAGTCCCTGGCCGAGGTCGGCACGCCGGGAACGGTCCGGGTCGGGGAGTGGACCTCCGGGCTCCTCGTCGACTACTGCCGGCAGGTCGGGGCGAAGGTGCTCGTCAAGGGCGTGCGGTCGGGCGAGGACGTCGCGTACGAGACCCCGATGGCGATCATGAACCGGCACCTCGCCGACGTCGAGACCGTGTTCCTGCTGCCCGACGCCTCGCGCTCCCACGTGTCGAGCTCGCTCATCCGCCAGGTGTCGACGCTCGGCGGTGACGTCACCCCCTACGTGCCGAAGGCCGTGGCGGCGGCCCTCGCCGCACGCTGAGCCGTGCGCTGAGCCGCACGCCGAGCCGGAGGCCGAGCCGGAGGCCCGGCCGGACGACGCGCGGACACACCCCCGCCTGCCTCGACTCTCGGCTGCGTTCACGCTAGGGTTGACGATCGTGTCTTCCCACGTGAACAGCCCCTACGCCCTGCGCGTGCGCGACCTGGCGCACCGTCCGGGCGAGATGCGCGAGCACTCGCTCGACATCGTGGTGCCGGACGCGCTGGGAGCCGGTGTGATCGCGGTGCGCGAAGGTGCTCCGCTGCGCATCGACCTGCGGCTCGAGGGCCTGCACGAGGGTGTCCTCGTGTCCGGTCACGCCTCGGCCGACGCGACGGGGGAGTGCTCGCGCTGCCTCATCGACATCAGCGAGCCCGTCGAGGTCGATTTCGCCGAGCTGTTCGCGTATGATGCCTCGGAGGATTTCGACTTCTTCGTTCGCGATGACCACGTGGACTGCGAACAGGTCGTTCGAGATGCGGTGGTGCTGGCGCTGCCGTTCCAGCCGGTCTGCCGACCGGACTGCCCAGGCCTCGACCCGGTGACGGGCGAGCGACTGGCCGACCTCGATGAGCAGCCCGTTCACGAGACCCTGGACCCGCGCTGGGCAGCCCTGACCGGCATCCAGCTCGAAGAAGCCGAGCGTGCCGCCCACGGCGACATCACCGACACGAAGACCACCGAGGGCGAGGAGCGGGCCGAGGCCGAGTAGGCCCCGACACCGCCAGCCCCCGTACCGACCACCGACCAAGCGAAAGAGATTCACCATGGCCGTTCCCAAGCGCAAGCAGTCCCGTGCGAACACGCACGCCCGTCGTTCGCAGTGGAAGGCCACGCCGATCCAGCTCGTCAAGACGATCGAGAACGGTCAGGTCACCTACAGCCTCCCGCACCGCGCGAAGGTCGTCGAGGACTCGGCCGGCACCCCCCTGTACATGGAGTACAAGGGCCGCAAGGTCGCCGACGTCTGATCGGACCGAACGCATGACGACGACGTCCGGCGCCACGGGGTCCCGCCCCGTGGGGCCGGACGTCGTTCGTCTGCAGGGCCAGCTCGGGGTCGACATCGACCTCGAGCTGCTCCAGCTCGCCCTGACGCACCGCTCGTACGCCTACGAGCACGGGGGCATCAAGCACAACGAGCGCCTCGAGTTCCTCGGCGACTCGATCCTCGGCCAGGCCGTGACCGTGAAGCTCTACCGGTCCTTCCCCGACCTCGACGAGGGTGACCTCGCGAAGCGTCGCGCCAGCCTGGTGTCGACGGTCGCGCTGGCGGAGATCGCCCGGATGATCGGGCTCGGCCAGTACCTGCGCCTCGGCAAGGGCGAGGAACAGACCGGCGGCCGCGACAAGTCGTCGATCCTCGCCGACACCGTCGAGGCCGTCATCGGCGCCACCTACCTGTCCGCGGGCCCCGACCCGGCGACCGACCTGGTGCTCCGCCTGGTCGAGCCGCTGATGATCGACCCCGACCGCTTCGGCGCCGCGATGGACCCGAAGACGAGCCTGCAGGAGCTCGCGGCGAGCCTCTCGCTCGGCAACCCGGCCTACCGCGTCACCGAGACCGGCCCGGACCACGACAAGACCTTCAGCGCGACCGTCGTCTTGCAGGGCGAGGACATCGCGGTCGGCACCGGCTCGAGCAAGAAGGCGGCCGAGATGTCCGCGGCGCTCGACGCCTGGACCCGGCTGTCCGGCCGAGCGGCCTGACCGCGTGCCCGAACTCCCCGAGGTCGAGGTCGTCCGCGCCGGCCTCGAACCCGCGGTCAGCGGCGCTCGGGTGCTGCACGTCGACGTCGTGGACGAGCGCGCGCTCACCCGGCACGACGGCCCGGCCGAGGACTTCGCCGACCGCCTGACCGGTCGCACCATCGCCGCAGCGGTCCGTCGGGGCAAGTTCCTCTGGATGCCGTTGCAGCCCGAGCACGAGGGCGACCGGCCCGAAGCGCTCGTCGCCCACCTCGGCATGAGCGGCCAGATCCTGCTCGGCCGCGATCGCCCGGCGGCGAAGCACCGCCGCATCCTCATCGACGTGCAACCCGCCGGCACCGACCGCGACGGCACCGCCGAACCCGCGGTCGAGCTCGAGTTCGTCGACCAGCGCACCTTCGGCTCGATGGCGATCGACGCGATGGTGCCGACGGTCGACGGCGCCCCCGCCGGGTTCGCCGGGCACGTCGACGCATCGGACCCCGACGCCGTGTGGCGCCGGAGCGTGCCGCAGCAGGTGTCGCACATCGCCCGCGACCCGCTCGACCCCGCGTTCGACGACGACCGCTTCACCGCCATCGCCCGGAAGCGTTCGAGCGGCATCAAGCGGATCCTGCTCGACCAGGGCGTCGTGAGCGGCATCGGGAACATCTACGCCGACGAGTCCCTCTGGGCTGCGAAGCTGCACTACGACCGACCGGCCGAGCGGCTGACCCGTGCCGACCTCGCACGCCTGCTGCACGAGGTGCGCAGTGTCCTCCGGCGTGCGCTCGAGGACGGCGGGACGAGCTTCGACGCCCAGTACGTCAACGTCAACGGGCAGTCCGGGTACTTCTCGCAGCGGCTGAACGTGTACGGACAGCAGGGGAAGCCCTGTCCCCGCTGCGGCACGACGATCGTGCGCGAGGCATTCATGAACCGGTCGAGCCACATCTGTCCCGTGTGCCAACCGCGTCCCCGCGCCCGCACGCGTTAGCCTGACGCCCAGCAGCACAGCCCAGCAGCGGCCCCGCCGCAGCACGCGTGAGCACACCCGGAGACCGCATGTACTTGAAGAGCCTGACCATCAAGGGGTTCAAGTCCTTCGCGCAGCCGACGACGTTCGCGTTCGAACCGGGCGTCACGTGCATCGTCGGCCCGAACGGCTCGGGCAAGTCCAACGTCGTCGACGCCCTGGCCTGGGTGATGGGCGAGCAGGGGGCGAAGACCCTGCGCGGCGGCAAGATGGAGGACGTCATCTTCGCGGGCACATCGACCCGCGGGCCGCTCGGCCGTGCCCAGGTGCTGCTGACGATCGACAACACCGACGGGCTGCTGCCGATCGACTACTCCGAGGTGACGATCGCACGCACGTTGTTCCGCAACGGCGGCAGCGAGTACGCCATCAACGGCGAGAACTGCCGGCTGCTCGACGTGCAGGAGCTCCTGAGCGACACCGGCCTCGGCCGCGAGATGCACGTCATCGTCGGGCAGGGGCAGCTCGACAAGGTCCTGCACGCCACCCCGGAGGACCGCCGCGGCTTCATCGAGGAAGCCGCCGGCATCCTGAAGCACCGTCGCCGCAAGGAGAAGACCCTCCGGAAGCTCGACGCGATGCAGACGAACCTGACCCGCCTGTCCGACCTCGCGGGCGAGATCCGACGCCAGCTGAAGCCGCTCGGCCGCCAGGCCGAGGTCGCCCGCAAGGCCCAGTCCGTCGCCGCCGTCGCGCGGGACGCCAAGGCCCGCATCCTCGCCGACGACGTCGTCCGGCTGCGCCGCGAACTGCACGACCACCAAGAGGTCGAGGCAGGCCGCAAGTCCGAGCGAATCGTCCTGACCGAGCGACTCGACCAGACCCGGGTCCGCCAGCAGCACGTCGAGCAGAGCATGGTCGGCGACGACGTCGATCGCGCCCGGACCGTGGTGCACCGCCTGGAGAGCGTGCAGGAGCGCCTGCGCGGGCTGTCCAGCCTGGCGAACCAGCGGCTGATGTTCCTGGCGCAGCAGGCCGACGCCCCGCAGCAGGGCCCCTCGATCACCCCGGAGCGGGTGGCCGGTGTCCGTGCCGAGGCCGATCGGCTCGCCGCCCGCGCCGACGAGATGCAGGGCGGCTCCGCCGAGACCGCCCGTGCGGTGCAGGCCGCCCGTGACGCCCTCGACGCCCTCGACGAACGCATCGCCGCGCAGGCCGCCCGCGTCTCGCAGCACGACCTCGAGGCGCAGCGGCTGGCGAACGCCGTCGACGTGGCCCGGTCGAAGCGCGGGTCCACGGTGGCGGACCGTGAACGCCGCGGGCGGGCCCTCGCCGAGGCGGGCGAACGCGCCGAGCGTGCGACCGCGGCCCTCGCCGAGCTCGGTGCCGACCCGTCCGAGGGCGTCGACGACGAGGCCCTCGCCGCCACGCTCCAGGCGGCTCGTGCGCAGCTGGAGACCGCCCAGGCCACCCGCGACGAGCAGCGCGACCGGCTGCACGCCCTCGAGCGCGAGCGGGACGCCCTCGACGCGCGGGTCGCGGCGCTCGGCATGTCGATCGACGTCCGCGACGGTTCGCAGGCGCTCATCGACGCCGGACGTGCGGGCATCGTCGGCCGCCTGGCCGACGCGCTCACGGTGACGCCCGGGTTCGAGGGCGCCGTCGCCGTCGCGCTCGACGGGCTCGCGGATGCCGTCCTCGCTGATGACCGCGCGGTCGCGCTCGACGCCGTCGACCACGCCCGCTCCGCGGACATCGGTCGCATCGACGTCGTCGTCGCGGACGCCGAGGTCGCCCCCACGGACCTGCCGGACACGCTGCCGGCCGGCGTCCGCCGTGCCCTCGATCTCGTGCAGGGCCCGCCGGCGATCGCCGCGATCCTGCGGAACACCCTGATCGCAGAGACTGCCGACGACCAAGGCGCGAACGCGGACACGCTCGACCTGGAGGCCGTGCTCGCCGCCGCCCCGCACGCGACGGTCGTCACCCGGTCCGGTGACCTCGTGCGCGCCGTCCGCGTCACCGGCGGCGGGGAGCGCGTGACCTCGCGGATCGAGCTCGTCGCGGAGCGCGACGACGCTGTGACGCGACGCGACGCCATCAGGGCGGACGCCGAGGACGCAGCCACGGGCCTCCAGGCAGCACGCACCGCCGTCGAGGACGCACGCCGCCGTGCGGACGAGGCCGACGCGGCATCCCGCGCGCACGCGAAGGCGACGGCCGAGTACGACCGGGCCAGCGCCTCGACGCGGGCGAAGGCCGAGAACGCAGCGGCCGAGGTGGAGCGCCTGCGTGCCGCCCTCGCCGAGACCGACGGCGCCGTCGAGGTCGTCGACGCCGCTCTGGAAGAGGCCGAGGCGGCGCTTCGCGCGTTCACCGAGCAGGAGCGACCCGTCGTCGACGCCTCCGAGCGTCCGGGCCTGCAGGACGCACTCGAGGCCGCACGCGCCGCCGAGGTCGAGCAGCGCATCCAGGTGCAGACCGTGCGCGAGCGTGTCCGCGCCGAACGGCACCGCGCCGACCAGCTCGAACGGCAGCTCGAGGCCGAGCGCGCGGCGGCGGAGGAGGCAGCGCGTCGCGCGGTGATCCGCCGCGGGCAGATCGAGACCGCCGAAGCCGTCCTCGCCGACCTGCCGGGTGTGCTGGGCGCCGTCGACCGCTCGCTGGCCGAGGCGCGCGTGCAGCTCGCGACCGAGGACTCCGAACGGTCGAAGCGCAACACCGAACTGCAGGCGATCCGCAACGAGGAGCGCGAGCTCCGCGACCGGCTGCAGACCATCACCGACGGCGTGCACTCGCTCGAGATGCAGATCTACGAGAAGAAGCTGCACGTGTCGGGCGTGCTCGACCGGGCGCTGAGCGACCTCGGGCTGACCGAGGCCGTGCTCGTCACCGAGTACGGGCCGACCGTGCCGGTGCCGGTCGACGTGCTGGTGGACCCGCGGGTGCTGGCGCGGAAGCACCGCGACGCCGAGCGCGCGGCGGCTGCCTCGGCGGGCCTCGACGAGCCGGCGGACGGCGACACGGTGCCGGTCGACAGCGACACAGTGCCAGCGGCCGGCGACACGGTGCCGGTCGACGATGCCGACACCGACATCGCCCCCGGCGACGACGGCACTGCGGACCTCGACACCAGCCCCGGCGACGACACGGTGGCGCTCGTCGACGCCGAATCGACCCTGCCCGGCGGCCCCGCCCTGCCCGAGTTCGACGTCACCGACGAGGTCGACCCCGACGACGTCGAGACCGTGCCGTACGTCCGCGCCGAGCAGGAGCGCCGCCTGCAGGCCGCCGAACGCGACCTCGGCCGGCTCGGCAAGGTGAACCCGCTCGCGCTCGAGGAGTTCCAGGCGCTCGAGCAGCGGCACGCGTTCCTCGCCGAGCAGCTCGAGGACCTGCAGAAGACCCGCACCGACCTGATGACGATCATCGACGAGCTCGACACGAAGATGCAGACGATCTTCGAGTCGGCGTTCAACGACACGAAGGACGCCTTCGACGTCATCTTCCCGATCCTGTTCCCGGGCGGCTCCGGCTCGATCAACCTCACCGACCCGACCGACCTGCTCGGCACCGGGATCGACGTGCAGGTGAAGCCCGCCGGCAAGAAGATCGACCGCCTGACGCTGCTGTCCGGTGGCGAGCGGTCCCTGGCCGCAGTGGCGCTGCTCGTCGCGATCTTCACCGCCAGGCCGTCGCCGTTCTACATCATGGACGAGGTCGAGGCTGCCCTCGACGACGCCAACCTCGGCCGCCTGCTGACGGTGTTCGAGCGGCTCCGCGAGTCGTCGCAGCTCATCGTCATCACGCACCAGAAGCGCACGATGGAGATCGCCGACGCCCTGTACGGGGTGTCGATGCGGCAGGACGGCGTGTCCGCCGTCGTCGGCCAGCGGGTGCAGAAGCGCGAGCCCGCCGACGCGGTCGCGTAGCCGGCTGGCTGGCTGGCTGGCTGCGGTCGCGCGCCGCGAAAGCGACAGATCTCCGCCAACAGTTCGCGGCAATCTGTCGCTTTCATGGAGAGGATCGTGGGCCCGCGACGAGATCTGTCGCTTTCGTAGCTCTGGTCGCGACCACGGACAGACGGGAGGCACGGTGCCAGCTGGCACCGTGCCTCCCGTCTGTGTTGCCGCCCGTCCAGGGCGTGACGCTTACTCCGCGTCGGCCGCGACCGACTCCTTCGGCTCGCCCGTCGGGGTGAGCCCGCGCTCCTGGCGCTTCTTCGAGACGACCAGCGAGGCGGTCGTCGCGACCGCGATGGTCAGCAGGATGAAGCCCAGCGAGAACCAGATCGGGATCTCGGGCGCCCACTCGATGTGCTCGCCACCGTTGATGAACGGCAGCTCGTTGACGTGCATGGCGTGGAAGACGAGCTTCACACCGATGAAGCCGAGGATGACCGCGAGGCCCTGGCCGAGGTAGATCAGACGCTCGAGCAGCCCGGCGATCAGGAAGTACAGCTGCCGCAGCCCGAGCAACGAGAACGCGTTCGCGGTGAACACGATGAAGGCGTCCTGGGTCAGCCCGAAGATCGCGGGGATCGAGTCGAGCGCGAACAGCACGTCGGTCAGACCGATCGCGACCATGACGAGCAGCATCGGGGTGAACAGGCGCTTGCCGTCGACCTTGGTGGTCAGGCGGTCGCCGTCGTAGTGGTCCGACGTCGGGATGATGCGCTTCAGGATGCGGATCAGGCGGGAGTCGCCCTCGTCGCCGCCGTGGTCGTTGCCGCTGCGGGCCTGCGACCACGCGAGCCAGAACAGCAGCGCACCGAACAGGTAGAACACCCACGAGAAGTTCTCGATGATCGTGACGCCGAGCGCGATGAAGATGCCTCGGGCGACGAGGGCGATCGCGACGCCGACCAGCAGGACCTTCTGCTGGAACTCCTTCGGTACGGCGAAGCTCGTCATGATGATGAGGAAGACGAACAGGTTGTCGACCGACAACGCCTTCTCGGTGAGCCACCCGGCGAAGTACTCACCGCCGGCTTGTCCGCCGCCGAAGACCAGGATGCCGAAGCCGAACAGGATCGCGAGTCCGATGTAGAACACGGACCAGAACGCGGATTCGCGGATGTGTGGCACGTGCGGGGTGCGCACGTGCGAGTAGAAGTCGAACACCAGCAGGGCGAGGATGCCTGCGATGGTGAGGAGCCAGACGAAGAGTGGGACGTCCACGGTTTCCTTCAGGTAGGGCGCGCCGCTGATGTGCGGGTACGCCGAGGCCTGAAGGTCTCTTCCGCCGTGTCGCACCGGAACCGGTGCTGCACGACCGGCGCCCCGGGTCCGGATCGTTCCGGGCCGTACTGACGGGGTCACCGAGAGGGAATACTCCCCTTCGTGAGACCGAGCATACCGGGCACAGCGGACATGCGCCGCGTTCTAAGCTGGGAGCATGGCGAGTTCCTGGTCACTGTCCTCACGGCTGCGCGGCCTCTTCCAGCGCAAGACGATCGACGAGACCACGTGGGAGGACCTCGAGACCGCGCTGATCGGCGCCGACTTCGGTCCGGACATCTCCGAGGCGATCATCGAGGACCTGCACGCGCGCGTCGACCGTTACGGCACGACCGACCCGGCCGACCTGCAGCGCATGCTGCGCGAGGTGCTCGAGGAACGGCTGTCGAAGCTCGACACCACGCTCAAGCTCAGCGCGCGGCCCGCCGTCGTGCTCGTCGTCGGGGTGAACGGCGTCGGTAAGACCACGACGATCGGCAAGTTCGCGAAGTTCCTGAAGACCTACGACCGCACGGTCCTCGTCGGAGCGGCCGACACCTTCCGTGCTGCCGCGGTCGAGCAGGTCGCGACCTGGGCCGAGCGCGCCGGCGTCGACGTCGTCCGCCCCTCGCAGCCCGGGCAGGACCCGGCCTCGGTGGCGTACCAGACCGTCGAGAAGGCGATCCGCGACAACACCGAGATCGTGGTCATCGACACCGCCGGCCGCCTGCACACGAAGGCAGGCCTGATGGACGAGCTGACGAAGATCAAGCGCGTCGTCGAGAAGCAGACCGAGATCAGCGAGGTGCTCCTCGTCCTCGACGCGACCACCGGGCAGAACGGCCTGGCCCAGGCGCAGGCGTTCATCGAGGGCGCCGGGGTCACCGGTCTCGTCATCACCAAGCTCGACGGCTCCGCGAAGGCCGGGTTCGTGCTCAGCGTGCAGGAGAAGACGGGCATCCCGATCAAGCTGATCGGGCAGGGCGAGGGCATCAACGACCTGACCGGTTTCACCCCGCACGTGTTCGTGCAGAACCTCGTCGGCTGATTCCGGGTACTGTCTCCGCAGTACAGGGATCGTCCAGGTACACCGGAAGGAGCCCTTTCAATGCCAGCACTCCTGATCATCGCGATCATCGTCGGCCTCGTCCTGCTCTTCAGCGGCATCTTCGTCGGTGCGCTGAAGTTCCTGCTGTGGGTCGGGATCGTCCTCATCATCCTGGCCGTCATCGGCTGGCTCCTCAGGAGCATCCGCGGTCGCGCATAGCGCTCGCGTCGCCCTGAACGGGCGGATGGACGAACGGGAGGCACGGTGCCAGCTGGCACCGTGCCTCCCGTCTGTCCGTGGTCGCGACCAGTGCCGCCAAAGCGACAGACTGCCGCGAACTGTCGGCGGGTATCTGTCGCTTTCGCGGACCGGTGGCCGGCTTCAGACGGCCTGGCGACCCGGCGCCGCGTCGAGCAGGTGCGACAGGTGCTCGGGAACCGAGCCGCCGCGCGCGACCGTGGCGCGTGCCCACAGGCGTCCGGCGCGGTACGACGACCGGACGAGCGGGCCGGCGAGGACCCCGGCGAAGCCCATCTCCTCGGCGACCTCACGCAGCGCGACGAACTCCTCCGGCTTGACCCAGCGCGCCACCGGCAGGTGCCGCGGCGACGGGCGGAGGTACTGCGTCAACGTGATGATGTCCGTGCCGGCGTCGAACAGGCGTTGCAGGGCGTCCTCGATCTCGATGCGCTCCTCGCCCATGCCGAGGATCAGGTTCGACTTCGTGACGAGCCCGGCGTCGCGGCCCTGCGTGATGACGTCGAGGGAGCGCTCGAACGTGAACGCCGGTCGGATCCGCTTGAAGATCCGCGGCACGGTCTCGACGTTGTGGGCGAAGACCTCGGGGCGGGCGTCGAACACCTGGCCGAGCTGGTCCGGGCGGCCGTTGAAGTCCGGCACCAGGATCTCGACGCCGGTGCCGGGGGAGTGCTCGTGGATCTGGCGGATGGTCTCGGCGTAGAGCCAGGAGCCGCCGTCCGGCAGGTCGTCGCGGGCGACGCCGGTCACTGTGGCGTACTTGAGTCCCATGGACACGACCGAGTCGGCGACCCGGCGGGGCTCGTCGCGGTCGAGCGGCTCGGGCTTGCCGGTGTCGATCTGGCAGAAGTCGCACCGGCGAGTGCACTGCGAGCCGCCGATCAGGAACGTGGCCTCGCGGTCCTCCCAGCACTCGAAGATGTTCGGGCAGCCGGCCTCCTGGCAGACGGTGTGCAGCTGCTTGTCCTTGACCAGGGCGGACAGCTCGCGGAACTCCGGGCCCTGGGTGGCACGGGTCTTGATCCACCCGGGCTTCGTCTCGATCGGGGTCTCGGCGTTGCGGGCCTCGACGCGGAGCATCCGGCGGCCTTCGGGGGCGAGGGTCATACGAGGGTCTCCTGTCGTGCGGGCGCGGTGCTGGGGAACGTGGTGTCGGCGGTCGTGACGCGGGCGGTCGTGGTGCTCTGGGCGGCGCTGCCGATCCGGTGGCCGGTCCGCATGCCGTGCTCGGCGGCACGGATGCGGTCGACCACGACGTCGGCGAGGTCGGCGACCGTGACGGGACGCCCGGCGGCGGCGCTCAGCGTCGTCACCCCGGCGTCGGCGATGCCGCACGGCACGATCGCGGCGTAGGCGTCGAGTGCGTTGGCACAGTTGATCGCGATGCCGTGGGTCGTCACGCCCTCGGCGACGTGCAGCCCGATGGCGCCGACCTTGGCGGGCGGCGTGCCGTCCGCTCCGCGGAGCCAGGCGCCGCTCCGGCCGTCGACCCGCTCGGCGTGCACCCCCACGGAGGCCGCCGCGTCGATGATGACCTGCTCGAGGTCACGCACCCACGCCACGACGTCGATCGGAACGGCCAGCCGGACGATCGGGTAGGCGACGAGCTGCCCGGGGCCGTGCCAGGTGATGCGCCCGCCGCGGTCCACGTCGACCACCGGAGCTCCGTTCGTCGGCAGGTCGGACGGCTCGGTGCGTCGGCCGGCGGTGTACACGGACGGGTGCTCGCACAGTACGAGGGCCCCGGGGGAGCGGCCGGCGACGACGTCGGCGTGGAGGTCCCGCTGCAGCGCGAGTCCCTCGGCGTAGTCGAGCAGCCCGGCAGGCCGCACGATCTCGAGTTCCGGCATGCTGGCGAGCCTACGACGGTTTCTGGACGGAGTACAACAACGCGGACGACCTTGACCTGAACCGTGGTTGAGGGCTTCGGATGGCGGACATGGACATCCGCCAGGCACAGCTCGCCACCCGCTCGCTCGACGACACCGCCCGGTTCTGGGAACGGCTCGGCTGCCCGGTCGACCGCGTCGACGGAGTGGTCGAGGTCGTGGTGGGGTCGACGCGGCTCCTGTTCCGGGAGCTGCCGGGGATGACCGGTGCGCTGCACCTCGCGATCACGATCCCGACGGGCACGTTCGCCGCGGCTGCCGAGTGGATCGCCGGCATCGCGACGGTGCTGGTCGACGCCGACGGCCGTGACGAGTTCGAGGGCCCGCCGAACTGGAACTCGCGATCGGTGTACTTCGAGGGTCCGGACGAGCAGCTGCTCGAACTGATCGAGCGACGGGACCTCGCCGCGGCCGCACCCGCGTCCGGGCCCGCGTCCGCCGCACCCGCGTTCGCGTCCGCCGTCCCGCTCCTGTCGGTCAGCGAGGTCGGCATCGCCGTGCCCGACGTCCTCGGCGCCGTCGAGAAACTGCGCCGCGCCGGACTCGAGCCCTACGCCAACCCAGCAGGCGAGGGCTTCGCCGCGGTCGGCGACGTCGACGGTCTCGTCATCCTGGTGTCGCCGGAGCGGCGGTGGTTCCCGACCGCTGACCGCCTGCCGTCGACCGCGCCGGTGGTCCTCGACGTCGGGCTGGACGCCCCGGTCGAGCTCACGCCCGGCGTGCTGCTCCGCTGACCGACCGGGACCCGAGCTCCGAGCCTTGTAGAATCGACGGATCATGGCGCAATTCGGTTCACTCTCCGATCGGCTGACCGAGACCTTCCGCAATCTGCGGAGCAAGGGTCGGCTGACTCCGTCCGACGTCGACGGCACCGTCCGCGAGATCCGGCGGGCGCTCCTCGACGCCGACGTCGCGCTCGAGGTCGTCAAGGCGTTCACCGCAGCAGTGCGCGAGCGTGCCCTCTCCGACGAGGTCAACCGCGCGCTGAACCCGGCGCAGCAGGTCGTCCAGATCGTCAACGAGGAACTCGTCGGCATCCTGGGCGGGCAGCAGCGTCGCCTCGAGTTCGCGAAGAAGCCGCCGACGGTCATCATGCTCGCGGGTCTGCAGGGTGCCGGTAAGACCACCCTCGCCGGCAAGCTCGGCAAGTGGCTCAAGAAGGACGGCCACACCCCGATGCTCGTCGCGGCGGACCTCCAGCGTCCGAACGCCGTGCAGCAGCTGCAGGTCGTCGGCGAGCAGGCCGGCGTCCACGTCTTCGCTCCGGAGCCCGGCAACGGCGTCGGTGACCCGGTCAAGGTCGCCAAGAACGCCATCAAGGCCGCGGTCGACCAGCAGTACGACACCGTCATCGTGGACACCGCCGGTCGTCTCGGTGTCGATGCCGAGCTGATGAAGCAGGCCGCGAACATCCGCAAGGCCGTCGACCCCGACGAGGTCCTGTTCGTCATCGACGCGATGATCGGTCAGGACGCCGTCGTCACGGCCCGCGCGTTCCAGGAAGGCGTCGACTTCACCGGAGTCGTGCTGTCGAAGCTCGACGGCGACGCCCGCGGTGGTGCGGCGCTGTCGGTCGCCAGTGTCACGGGCCGCCCGATCATGTTCGCCTCCACCGGCGAGGGCCTCGACGACTTCGAGCCGTTCCACCCGGACCGCATGGCGAGCCGCATCCTCGACCTCGGCGACATCATGTCGCTCATCGAGCAGGCCCAGTCGGCCTTCGACGAGGACGAAGCCCGCGCGGTCGCCGAGAAGATCGCGTCCGACTCGTTCACGCTGAACGACTTCCTGCAGCAGATGCAGCAGCTCCGCAAGGCTGGCTCGATCAAGGGCATGCTCGGCATGCTCCCGGGCGCCAAGGGCATGCGCGAGGCGCTCGACAACTTCGACGAGCGCGAGATCGTGCGTACCGAGGCGATCATCCAGTCGATGACGCCGAAGGAGCGCGAACTTCCGAAGCTCCTCAACGGCTCGCGCCGACTCCGCATCGCCAAGGGTGCCGGCTCCACGGTCACCGAGGTCAACGCCCTCGTGAACCGGTTCGAGCAGGCCGCGAAGATGATGAAGACCGTCGCCCGTGGTGGCGTGCCGCAGATGCCGGGCATGGGTCCGATCCCGGGCATGCACGGCGGCAAGAAGCAGCAGCAGGGCGGCAAGAAGAAGTCGAAGGTCGGCAACCCGGCCAAGCGTGCGGCGATCGCCGCCGGTACGGCTGCCGCTCCGCAGCAGGCGCCGAAGGGCTCCGGCCTCGGCCTCGGCGGTGCCGCCAAGGGCGGCAAGGCGCCGACCGAGGAAGAGCTCGCGAGCCTGCAGAAGTTCCTGGGTCGCTAGTCGCGACCCCCTGACGGACGGGAGGCCCGGTGCCAGCTGGCACCGGGCCTCCCGTCCGTCTGCGCGCACGTCGCGACGTTCCTTCCCAGAACGGGCGCGATGGAAAGCGGAATCGGGCGTACCTGGTCGAAAGAAACGACCCGGTGCGCCCGGAACGACTAGGTGTGCCCGGAGCGACCAGGTCGGTGGGCGCGGACGGGAGGCGCGGGGC
This sequence comes from Curtobacterium sp. PhB191, assembly GCF_004346515.1. Classification (NCBI taxonomy): domain Bacteria; kingdom Bacillati; phylum Actinomycetota; class Actinomycetes; order Micrococcales; family Microbacteriaceae; genus Curtobacterium; species Curtobacterium sp. PhB191. The sequence continues at coordinate 267,517 of NZ_SMBV01000005.1, read as the reverse complement.
GGGCTCGTGACGTTCTTTCCCAGAACAGCCGCGATGGAAAGCGGAATCGGGCGTACCTGGTCGGAAGAAACGACCCGGTACGCCCGATTCGACCAGCTACGCGGAACGGCCCGGGGTCACAGGGACTCGCGGAACTCCGTGACCAGGTGGCGGACGACCTCGCGCAGGTCACCGCCGTGCTCCTGCGCGACCCGGAGCTGCCGCTGGTACGAGGCCCCGTTCGCGATCATCGTGTCGAGGTGGTGCAGTTCCTGCTGGCAGCCGAGCCGCTCGGCCACCGGGTCGAGCCGCTGCACCAGGTCGTGCACCTCGTCGGTCACGAGCCGCTCGTCGCCGGCGGCGTTCGTGATGATCTCGGCCTCCATGCCGTAGCGGGCGGCGCGCCACTTGTTCTCGCGGATGAACCACGGCTGCATCGTCGGCAGGGTCTCGCCGGCGTCGAGCCGGTCGGACATCGCGGTGACCAGGCACTGCACGAGCGCGGTCACGGCGCCGACCTCGTGCAGGGTCGAGATGCCGTCGGACACGCGGTTCTCGAGCGTGCCCCACTTCGGTGAGGGGCGGATGTCCCACCGCAGGTCCTTCACGCTGTCGATGACGCCCGTGTGCGTGAGGTCGCTCACGACCTCTTCGAAGTTCGCCCAGGCACCGAGTGCGGGCGGCAGGCCACCGGTCGGCAGCTGCTGGAACATGAGGGCCCGGTTCGAGGCGTACCCGGTGTCGATGCCGGCCCAGAAGGGGCTCGATGCGGTGAAGGCCTGCAGGTGCGGGACGTACGCGAGCATCGCGCCGAGGATCGGCAGGGCCTTGTCGCGGTCGTCGATGCCGACGTGCACATGGACGCCCCAGATGAGCATCTGCCGACCCCACCAGCGCGTCCGGTCGATCAGGGTCGTGTAGTGCTCGCTGTCCGGGGTGATCTCCTGCTGGTCCCAGACGGCGAACGGATGCGTGCCGGAGCACATGACCTGGGCATCGAGCGGCTCGGCGGCGTCGATGACCTCGCCGATGATGCCGGACAGTTCGCTCGTGGCGTCGCTGACCCGCGCGTGCACGCTGGAGACGACCTCGACGGTGTTGGTCAGGAGCTCCTCGGTCACCCGCTCGCGATCGCCGAGTCGTTCGTGCACGGCCGCGATGACGGCAGGGGCACGGGGCGCGAGGTCACCGGTCGACAGATCGACCAGCGGGAGCTCCCACTCGACGCCGATGGTCGACGGAGGGGACTCGGTGAAGCGGATGTCCATGCTGTACATCCTGCCCGGAAGGTTGTCGGACACGCACAACGACGGCGGCTTCTGGTCGTGCGGATCCGATTCACAGTAGTTCCACACCGGGCGTACCGTTGATATGTACAGAGCAGGAAGAGGTACGCATGCAGTTGGTCGTGCGCGGCACGTCCGCACCCCTCGTCGGGGAACTCGACGTCCCCGTCTCGAAGTACCACGCGCACCGCGCGCTGGTGCTCGCGTCGCTGGCGAAGGGGACGAGCATCGTCTCCGGCATCAGCGCCACCCGCCAGGTCGAGTGGACCGTCGGCACGCTCCGCGCCCTCGGCGTCGACGTGAAGCGTCGCGGGGACGAGTACCACGTCACCGGGCTCGGCGGCCGGTACGAGGCCACCGACGTCGTCGACCACGGGTCCCGTGGCGCCGACGGCGTCCTGAACATGGGGTCCTCCGGCACCACGCTCTACTTCATGACGGGTCTGGCGTCGCTCGCCGACAAGCCGATGACGCTCGTGGGCATGAAGTACTTCCAGCGCCGGCCCATCAAGGCACTGCTGACCTCGCTGACCCAGATGGGCATCGAGCTCGAGGCGACGAACGACTGCCCGCCCGTGACCGTCCAGCCGAGGCGCCCCCGCGGCGGCGACGTCACGATCGCCGGCACCCTGTCGCAGTGGGTCTCCGGCCTGCTCCTCGTGGCCCCGTTCGCCGAGCAGGAGACCCGGATCCACATCACCGGCGACCGGCTCAACGAGCAGCCCTACGTCGAACTGACCGTCCGGATGATGCGGGAGTTCGGCCTGACGGTCGAGGTCTCCGACGACTGGCTCGAGTACCGGATCCCGGCGAACCAGCAGGCCACCCCGCACGACTACGTCATCCCGCCGGACATCGGCTCCGCCGCGTTCGGCATCGCCGCGGCCGGCATCCGCGAGTCGAACCTGCTCCTGCGCGGCATGACGGCCTTCACCACCGCCGAGACCGACCACCCGGAGAGCGAGTTCCTCGACCTCGCGACGGCGATGGGCGTCCCGATGCGGATCGACGAGGAGACCGGGTTCGTGCGTATCGAGCACGACGGTTCCCCGCTGCGACCGCTCGACATCGATTGCCAACCGATCCCCGACTTGCTGCCGGTCCTGTCGACCATGGCCACCTTCGCCGAGGGCACCACCCGGCTCTGGAACGTCGCCCACATCCGGTTGAAGGAGTCCGACCGCGTCGCGGCGATGCTGCAGCTCAACCGCATGGGTGGCCGGGCCGAGCAGGGTGCCGACGAACTCCGCGTCACCGGGGTCGGGGCCGAGGGACTCCACGGCGCGCAGATGTCGTCGTTCAACGACCACCGGGTCCTGATGTCGCTCGCCGTCGCCGCCTCGAAGGCGCGCGGCACCTCGGGGCTGACCTACCCGCGGGCTTACCGGATCTCGTACCCGACGTTCCTCGAGGCGATGAACTCCGTCGGCCTCGACATGGAGGTCGGCGACGCCCTCGCCGCGCAGATCGCCCGCGACGACCGGGCCGACGCGGCCGAGGCCGCCGCGATCGCCGACGCACGCACCGACCTCGGCGAGCGCACCGATGGCGAGCGCGCCGATGGCGAGCGCACCGATGGCGAGCGCACCGTTGGTGAGCGCGCCGATGGCGAGCGCGCCGACCTCGACGAGCAGCAGCTGGCCGCGCCCACGACCCCGGAGCCGCTCGCGCTCGCCGGTGTCGACGCCGACCCCCTCGTGCTGAGCGAGAAGGTCCGCGCGCTCGCGACGACCGATCCCGACGGCCTCGCGGTCATCGAGGTCGGCGGCGCAGCACCCGTGAACACCACGTGGCGGGAACTGCAGGACGAGGCCGACAAGGTCTCCGCGCTCCTGCTCGAGCTCGGGGTCCGCAGGGGCGAGTCGGTCGCCATGCAGTTGCCGAACTGGCGCGAGTTCGTCTCCATCACCCTCGGGGCGATCCAGATCGGGGCCGTCGCGACGCCGATCATGCCGGTGTTCGGTCCGCGAGAGACGACGATGACGCTCGCCCGGTCCCGCGCCCGTGTGGTGTTCCTGCCGAACGTGTTCCGCAAGCGCCGGCCCGCGCTCGAGCTCCTCGACGTCATCGACGAGGCGAAGGCCCAGCAGCGCCGGCTGTCGGTCGAGCACGTGATCGTGCTCCGGTCCGAGGCGCGCGGCCAGGTCGACGCCCCGACGAACCAGCCGCCGCTGCCGGCCGACGCCCTGGACCGGGTGGCCACGAGCGACTGGCACTGGCGCTACTTCGACAACGCCCTCGACGCCGTGCACGTGGACGTCGACGAGATCACCTCGCGCGCGCCGGGCCCGGACGACGTCTGCCAGCTGCTGTTCACGAGCGGCACGACGGGGGAGCCGAAGGGCGTGCAGCACCCGCACCGCACCCTCGGGCTGGCCACGGCCATGCACGTCGCGCAGTCGGGCTTGACGAGCGCGGACCGGATCTACATCCCGTCGCCGCTCGCGCACCAGACCGGGTTCCTGTACGGCATGCTGCTGGCGTTCCGGCTCGGTGCGCCGCAGGTCATCCAGCCGGTGTGGGACGGCACCGTCGCGCTCGAGCAGGCGTTCGGCGTCGCGAAGGCGTCGTTCGTGCAGTGTGCGACCCCGTTCCTGACCGACCTCGTCGACCTGGTCGAAGCCGGTGCCGCCCAGCCCGAGTCGCTGCGGATCTTCGTGCCGACCGGTGCCGCGGTGCCCCGGGCCCTCGCCCAGCGGGCCGCGACGGTGCTCGGCACGGCCATCCTCGGCGCGTTCGGTACGAGCGAGACCTGCCTCGGCGCCCTGTCCAGCCCGATCGACGACCCGGCGGCAGCGTACGGGCACGACGGTCGTGCGCTGCCGGGCATCCGGATCCGGATCGTCGACGACGAGGGCCACGAGCTCCCCGCCGACACCGAGGGCAACTTCGAGCTGCACTCGCCGACGATGTTCGACGGGTACCTCGACCGCCAGGACCTGACCGACGACGTCTTCACCGAGGACGGCTGGTACAAGACCGGCGACCTGGCGAAGGTCGACGCGAACGGCTTCCTGTCGATCACCGGCCGGATCAAGGACGTCATCAACCGCGGTGGCGAGAAGATCCCGGTCGTCGAGATCGAGAACCTGCTCTACCAGCACCCCCTGGTCACCGACGTGGCGATCGTCGCGATGCCGGACGCCCGACTCGGTGAGCGTGCGTGCGCGTTCGTCGTGCCGGCCGCCGGCGTGGAGCGGCTCGACTTCGCGGCGATGCAGCAGGCGCTCGACAAGGCGGGCGTGAGCAAGTACTACTGGCCAGAGCGGCTCGAGTCCATCGACGAACTGCCGCGCAACGCCGTCGGCAAGGTCCAGAAGAACGTCCTGCGTGAGCAGGCAGCCGCGCTCGTCGCCGCGAGCACCACGAAGGAGAACGAGACACGATGACGCTGGTCATGGAAACCGCCACCGAATCCGCCTTCCAGCAGCTCAAGGCCGAGGTCGCCGAGTGGGTCCGCGGCCGCGGTGAGGAGTGGGCGGACGAGATCGAGCGCACCGGCCGGGTCGCCCCGGAGCTGTTCCAGGAGCTCAAGGACAACGGGTGGCTCAGCCTCGCCGCCCCGACCGAGCTCGGCGGACGGGCCATCCCGTTCTCGCGCTACCTCGAGATCATGGAGATCGTCTCGCGTTCGCACGCGTCGATCCGGATGCTCGTGCACGTCATCAACGGCACGTGGCGCGCGATGGCCCCCTACGCGACGCCGGAGCAGATCGAGCAGGTCGTGAAGCCGAGCGTCGCGGGCGACAAGCTCGTCGCGTTCACCCTGACCGAGGCCACGGCCGGCACCGGCGCGGACATCCGCACCACCGTCCGCCGCGAGGGCGACACCTACGTCATGAACGGTGAGAAGCACCTCATCACGTTCGGCGTGCAGGCCGACTACTGGCTCATCGCCGCCCGCCTCGAGGGCACCAGCGGCCAGGACGGCACGGTCGCGTTCCTCATGCCGAACAGCGGGCTGCCGGGTGCCGAGGTGATCGACGACTCCGACACCATGGGCATCCGTGGTACCGACCACGCGATCCTGCGCTTCACCGACGTGCCCGTGCCGGCCAGTGCGCTGCTCGGTGCCGAGGGCCAGGGGCTCGAGGTCGCGCTCGGCGGCTTCCTGCTGCCGAGTCGCGTGTCCGTCGCGATGAGCGCCGTCGGCCTCGCCGAGCGCGCGAACGAGCTCGCCGTCGAGTACGCGAACAAGCGGGAGACCTTCGGCAAGCAGCTCTCCAGCCGCCAGGCGATCCAGTTCTACCTGGCCGAGAACTACGCCGACATCGCCGCCGCCCGCGCCCTGGTGCTCGAGGCCGCCCGCGCCTACGAGGAGGACCGCCCCGACGCGGGCACGCTGTCCAGCGCCTCGAAGATGGTCGCGGTCGACATGCTCGCCCGCGTCACCGACAAGGCCCTGCAGGTGCACGGCGGCCAGGGCTACTGGAAGCGCAACGCGATCGAGCGCGTCTACCGCGACGCGCGCGCGCAGCGCTTCGAAGAGGGCACCAACGAGATCCAGAAGCTGGTCGTCGGCCGCGCCGTCGTCACCGGCAAGGCCGGGTTCTAGACAGCAACCACCCACCGGACGGGAGGCCCGTGGCGGGCCCGCCACGCGCCTCCCGTCCCTCCCCACGCACGTAGAGGACCGCAGTGACCGACAACACCAACGCACCCATCGCACTGATCACGGGCGCTTCGCGCGGCATCGGCCGCCTGCTCGCGCAGAAGCTCGGCCAGCGCGGCGTGACCGTCGTGGTCACGTACAAGGGCAACGCCGACCTGGCCGAGGAATCCCTGGCCGACGTCAAGGCCGCCGGCGGCGACGGGATCACCGCGCAGGTCGACATCGAGCAGCCGGAGTCGATCGACGCCCTGTTCGACCTGGTGCGGGACACCTACGGTCGCCTCGACCACTTCGTCGCGAACGCCGCCGCCAGCGCGTTCAAGCCGGTCAAGGAACTGAAGCTGCACCACCTGGACCGCAGCTACGCCACCAACGCCCGCTCGTTCGTGCTCGGGGCGCAGCGTGCGGCCGAGCTGATGGACCGCGGTGGGCGCATCGTCGTCGTGACCTCGTACGGATCGCTCCGCGCGTTCCCGACCTACGCCGCGCTCGGCGCCGCGAAGGCCATGAGCGAGTCGTACATGAAGTACATGGCGGTCGAGTTCGGTCCGCGCCAGATCACGGTGAACGCGGTCAACGGTGGTCTGATCGACACCGACTCGCTCGAGTACTTCTACACGAAGGTCCCCGGCCAGGCGCCGATCGACTCGGTGTTCGAGAAGCTCCCGCTGCAGCGCCCCGGTACCGCCGACGACATGGCCGACGCGGTGGACTTCCTGCTGTCCGACAAGGCCGGGTACATCACCGGGCAGGTGCTGTCGGTCGACGGCGGTCTGACCGTGATCGCCCCGCCGTTCTGGGCGGACACGACGTCGCCGCTGCGCGACGCGGTGCTCCCTGCTGACGACGCGGCTGTCGACGCGGCAGAGTAGGGGCATGAGCACCGTCGCCATGCCCGAGCTCGCCGTCGTCTCCTCGCCGTGGACACTCGGCCCCCTGACCCTGCCGAACCGGGTGGTCATGGGGTCGATGCACACCGGACTCGAGGTGCACGACGACGGTGGGGCCGGCATGGCGGCGTTCTACCGCGAACGTGCCGCCGGCGGCGCCGCCTGCATCATCACCGGCGGCATCGCGGTGAACGACGAGGCCCGTGGTGGCCCCGACTTCGCCGTGTTCGGTGTCGGGGGAGCGGACGAGCGGTTCCGCGCCGCGGTCGACGCCGTGCACGAGGAGGGCTCCACGATCCTCGCGCAGCTGTTCCACGCCGGGCGGTACGCGCTCGCCGCGGGGATGGTCGACCGGCACGGGGACCCCCAGCGCGTGGTGGCACCGTCGGCCCTGCCCTGGGCGGCCGCCCGTGGCGTGGTGCCGACCGAGCTGACGCCGGCCGAGATCGAGCGCACCATCGAGGACTTCGCCGCCGCGGCCCGGTCCGCGCGCGACATCGGGTTCGACGGCGTCGAGATCATGGCGTCCGAGGGCTACCTCATCAACCAGTTCCAGTCGCCGCTGACGAACCTGCGTGACGACGAGTGGGGCGGTTCGCCGGAGCGTCGACGGCGCTTCACTGTGGCGGTCGTCGAGGCCGTCCGTGCGGCGGTGCCCGACCTGGCCGTGACGATCCGGCTCTCCGGCGCCGACCTGATGCCCGGTTCGTCGACCGAGGACGACGTCGACGCCCTGGTGCACGACCTGCTGCCACTCGGGCTCGACGGCATCTCGGTCGGGATCGGCTGGCACGAGTCCCGCACCCCGACCGTGCAGGCCGCCGTGCCGCACGGGGCCTGGCTCGCCTACGCCGCGCGCATCGCCGGAGTCGTGCGCGCCTCGTCGTACCCCGACGTCCGGGTGATCGCGTCGAACCGGATGACCGACCTGCGCGACGGTGAGACCGTCCTCGCCGACGGGACCATCGACGCCGTCGCCTTGGCCCGACCGTTCCTCGCCGACCCCGCGCTCGTGAACCGGTCGTTGGCGGGCCGGTTCGCGCTGGTGAACACCTGCATCGGCTGCAACCAGGCCTGCCTCGACCGCTCGATCATCGGCGCGCCGGTGTCCTGCCTGGTGAACCCGCGCGCCGCCCGCGAGGTCGCCTTCCCCGCGCGTCCGACCACCGACCCGAAGCGCGTCGACGTCGTCGGCGGAGGACCGGCCGGTCTCGCCGCAGCCGTCGACGCCGCCCGACGCGGCCACCACGTCACCGTGTGGGAAGCCGCCGACCGGCTCGGCGGCCAGTTCGGCCTCGCCGCGCTCGTCCCCGGCAAGGAGGACTACGCCGCCACCGTGCGGGCCGCCCGCGCCGAGCTCGACGAGCGAGGAGCCACGGTGCACCTCGGGCGCCCGGCCACGACTGCGGACCTGGCCGACAGCGACGCCGTGGTGCTCGCCGCCGGGGTGGTCCCGCGCGACGTCGACGTCCCCGGTGCACACCTGTCGCACGTCCTGTCGTACGAGCGGGCACTGCGCGAGGGCGTGCCGGCCGGCACCGTCGCGATCATCGGCGGTGGTGGCATCGGCGTCGACACCGCAGCGTTCCTGACCGAGTCGCCGGACGAGTCGGTCCGCGCCACCGAGTTCGCGGCGCGCTGGGACCTCGACGTCTCCGAGGAGCTCGTCGGCGACGTCCCCCAACGGCTGCCCGCCGCGTCGCGCACGATCCGGCCGGGCTCCGACGTCACCGTGCTCCGTCGATCGGGCAAGTTCGGGCAGGGCGTCGGGATCACCTCGCGCTGGGTCGCCATCGGTCGCCTCCGTGACGCGGGGGTGCGCATGGTCGGCGGCGTGCAGGAGTACCTGCGCATCGAGCCCGGTGCCCTCTGGATCCGCGACGAGCACGGCGAGGAGCGCGCGATCCCGGCGGACACCGTCGTGGTCTGCGCCGGGCAGGAACGCGCGATCGACACCGAGGGTGACGCGCCTGACGGACTCGTGACGGGCCTCCAGGCAGCCGGTGTGCCGTTCGCCGTCGTCGGCGGCGCACGCGACGCACGGAGCGTGGACGCGGTCCGCGCGACGTCCGAGGCCCTCGAAGCGGTCCGGCGACTCGCGCCGTAGCGCGTCGGCTCGCATCACGGCCCGGAATCTGTAAGAATGAACGGTCGAATCGCCGCAGCTCGACCCTCTATCCAGCTGTGAGCGATCTCTCTCGAGCTTTCACCGTGTGTGCCCCCACGCCCGCGGTTCCAGTTCAACCACAACGTAAGCAAACAGGAGCAATTGTGGCTGTCAAGATCCGTCTGAAGCGTCTCGGTAAGATCCGTGCGCCCTACTACCGCATCGTCGTCGCCGACTCGCGCACCAAGCGCGATGGTCGTGTCCTCGAGGAGATCGGTCAGTACCACCCGACCGAGGAGCCCTCGGTCATCAAGATCGAGTCCGAGCGTGCGCTCTACTGGCTCGGCGTCGGCGCGCAGCCGACCGAGCAGGTCGCGGCCCTCCTCAAGCTGACCGGCGACTGGGCCAAGTTCAAGGGCGAGAAGGACACCGCGTCCAAGGTCAAGGTCGCCGAGCCGAAGCAGGCCTTCCAGGTCGACTCCTCGAAGAAGGCCGTCCTCAAGCCGAAGTCGGAGAAGACGGCTCCCGCCGCCAAGACCGACGACGCCGAGACCGCCGACGAGACGACCGAGGCGTAGTCCTTGCTCGAATCCGCGCTGACGCACCTCGTCAAGGGGATCGTCGATCACCCTGACGACGTGCGCGTCGCCAGCTCCACCTCCCCGCGGGGCGAGGTCCTCGAGGTGCGCGTGCACCCCGAGGACCTCGGCCGCGTGATCGGTCGTGCCGGGCGGACCGCCAAGGCACTCCGCACCCTCGTCTCGGCCCTGGCCGACGGCAAGCGTGTGCGGGTCGACGTGGTCGACACCGATTCCTAGGGAGACGACCCAGCTCCGGGTGGGTCGAATCACGAAGGCACACGGGCTCAAGGGCGGCATCAAGCTCGAGCTCTACACCGACGACCCGGATCGTCGGTTCACCCCCGGTGCCACGTTCACGCTCCAGGTCCCCGACGACTCACCGTGGTCGGGCAAGACCCTCGAGCTGGACGAGCTCCGCTGGTACAACGGTCACCCCGTCGCGTTCTTCGCGGGGATCGACGACCGCACCGGCGCCGAGTCGCTCGCCCGGATCATCCTCTGGGTCGAGCAGGACGCCGACGCCGAGACCGGCGAGGACGACGCCTGGTACGACCACCAGCTGGTCGGGCTGAAGGTGCTGCGCGACGGCGTCGAGGTCGGCACCGTCGCTCGGGTCGACCACATGCCGGCGCAGGACCTGCTCGCGATCGACACCCCGTCGCGCGGCGAGGTCCTCGTGCCGTTCGTCGCGGCGATCGTGCCCGCGGTCGACATCGCTTCCGGCACCGTCACGGTCACGCCGCCGCAGGGTCTGTTCGAGGACCCCGAGGACACCTCCCGGCCCGAGACGGTCTCGGACTAACTGCCGTGCGGATCGACATCGTCACGATCTTCCCGGAGTTCTTCTCCGTGCTGGACGTGTCCCTGCTCGGCAAGGCCCGCTCCGGTGGGCTGCTCGACCTGCACGTGCACGACCTGCGCTCCTGGACGACCGACCGGCACCGCACCGTCGACGACACGCCGTACGGCGGCGGCGCCGGCATGGTGATGAAGCCGGAACCGTGGGCGCAGGCGCTGGACGCCCTGCTGCGGCCGGACGGCTCGTCGACCCTCGTGGTCCCGACGCCCGCCGGCACGCCGTTCAAGCAGTCCATCGCGCGCGCGCTCGCGTCGACCTCCGACCACCTCGTGTTCGCCTGCGGGCGGTACGAGGGCATCGACGCCCGCGTCTTCGAGTGGGCGGCGTCACGCTGCTCGGTCGTCGAGCTCTCGCTCGGCGACTACGTGCTGAACGGCGGCGAGGTCGCGGCGATGGCCATGATCGAGGCCGTCGGGCGACTCGTCCCCGGCGTCGTCGGCAACCCCGAGTCCCTGGTCGAGGAGTCCCACGAGGACGGCCTGCTCGAGTACCCCTCGTACACGAAGCCCGCGTCCTGGCGCGACCACGACGTGCCCGAGGTGCTGCTCAGCGGCCACCACGGCAAGGTCGCTGCGTGGCGGCACGAGCAGCAGGTGGAGCGGACGCGGCGCGTCCGGCCGGACCTGCTGCCGCCTGCCTGACCGGCGCGCGTCCGGCTGCGGCCTGCCGCCTGCTTTGTCGCTTTCGCGAAAGCGACAGTCTGCCGCGGAACATCCGCGGGCAACTGTCGCTGTTGCGCACATGACGGCGGCCACAGCCGAGATCTGTCGCTTTGGGGCACTGGTCGCGACCCGTGACGGACGGGAGGCGCGGGGCGGGACCGCACCGCGCCTCCAGTCCGTCAGCTGGTCGGGTCGGCGCGCTGGGCGCGACGCAGGGTCAGGACCTCGGGTCCGGACTCGGTGACCGCCACCGTGTGCTCGACGTGCGCAGCACGTGAGCCGTCGACGCTCCGGAGCGTCCAGCCGTCGTCGTCCTGGTACAGCTCGTCGGTGCCCTGCATGAGCCACGGCTCGATCGCGACCACCAGGCCCGGCCGGAGCTTCAGGCCGCGACCCGGACGTCCGTCGTTCGGCACGTGCGGGTCGCCGTGCATCGTGTGACCGACACCGTGCCCGCCGAACTGCAGGTTGACGCTGTAGCCCGCCTCCTTCGCCACGTGCCCGATCGCGTGCGAGACGTCACCGAGCTTGTTGCCCGGAGCAGCCTGCGCGATGCCGGCTGCGAGGGCGCGCTCGACGGTCGAGATGAGCGTCTGGTCCTCGTCGCGGGGCGTCCCGACCTGCACCGACACGGCGGAGTCCGCCACCCAGCCGTCGACGCTCGCGGCGAAGTCGAGGCTGACGAGGTCGCCGTCCTGCAGCACGTGGTCGAACGGCAGACCGTGCAGCGCCGCGTCGTTCACCGAGGTGCACAGGTTCTTGCCGAACGGCGACTTGCCGAACGAGGGGTGGTAGTCGACGTAGCAGCTCTCGGCGCCCCGGTCGGCGATCATCCGCGCGGCGACGCGGTCGAGCTCGAGCAGGTTCACGCCGACGTCGACCGTGGCGAGCAGTTCGTCGAGGACGTCGGCCACGAACCGACCGGCGACGCGCAGTCCGTCGAGTTCCGTGGGGGTGCGCAGTTCGATCATGGGTCCATCCTCGCTGTTTTGCCCCCGGCGTTCTGTGTGGCAGTATGGATCGCTGTGCCCTGGCTGGACTCTGCCACGGGGGAGTCGCCGACACCGGGCACGCACCACCACTTCATCAGACATCGATCCGCGGCGACCCGTGTGCGTCCGCAGAGAGTAGAACAGCCATGAGCCAGCTCCTCGACAACGTCGACGCAGCATCGCTGCGGACCGACGTCCCGGACTTCCGCGCCGGTGACACCATCAAGGTGCACGTGAACATCGTCGAAGGCACGCGCTCGCGTATCCAGGTCTTCCAGGGTGTCGTCATCGGCCGCCAGGGCCACGGCATCGGCGAGACCTTCAAGGTCCGCAAGGTGAGCTTCCAGGTCGGCGTCGAGCGCTGGTTCCCGGTGCACTCGCCGATCATCGACCACATCGAGATCGTCACCAAGGGTGACGTCCGTCGCGCGAAGCTCTACTACCTGCGCGAACTGCGCGGCAAGGCGGCCCGCCGCAAGATCAAGGAGAAGCGCGACGCCTGATCGCCTTCACAGTGAGCGCCCGCGAGCCGGACGCCGCTGCTGGCCCCTCGCCGATGTACGGTTGTGCATCGACGGGGGGCTTTCCCTTTGCGCCCGCTGAACCCGGGCGGGCACGGTGTGAACGAGAGCGGAAATGACGGACACGACTGAGGAATCCGGGCGCAGGCCCCGGCCCGAGAAGCAGCGCAACGGGATCCTCACATTCCTCCGCGACCTCGTCATCATCTTCATCGCGGCGCTGCTCGTGTCGTTCTTGGTCAAGACGTTCCTGATCCGCTCGTTCTACATCCCGTCGGCGTCGATGGAGAACACGCTGCAGATCAACGACCGCGTGATCGTCAACGAACTCGTCCCGGGTGTCGTGGCACTGAAACGCGGCGACGTCGTCGTGTTCAAGGACCCGGGTGGATGGCTCGCCGGGTCCGAGGTGCCGAGCGTCACGCCGGACACCCAGCCCGCCAAGGCGATCGACTGGGTCCTCACGCAGATCGGCCTCGGGACGGGCGACAGCGACGACCACCTCATCAAGCGCGTGATCGGTCTGCCGGGGGACAAGGTCTCCTGCTGCAACGACCTCGGGCAGATGTCCGTGAACGGCGTCCCGATCAAGGAGCCGTACCTCAAGCTGCCGGCCGGCGCCCCTGCCTCAGCGACCGACTTCTCCGTCACCGTGCCGAAGGGCACCATCTGGGTGATGGGCGACAACCGCAACGACTCCAAGGACTCCCGCTACAACGGGGACACGCCGTCGAAGGGGTTCGTGCCGTTGTCCGACGTGACCGGCCGCGCCTTCGTGATCTCCTGGCCGACGAGCCGCTGGACGTGGCTCGACGACCACCCCGAGGTGTTCGCCGGGGTGGAGGAGCGCGACCAGTGACCCCCGTCCGCCCCTCCCTCCGCGTCGAGAAGCGGCTGCTGGCCGAAGGCCGTGTCACGGTCATCGGGATGGACGAGGTCGGACGCGGTGCGATCGCCGGTCCCGTCGGCGTGGGCGTCGCGGCCGTGACGATCGACGTCGGGCGGGTCCCGCAGGGTCTGGCCGACTCGAAGCTGCTGTCCGCCACCCGCCGGACGGACCTGGTCCCCGTCGTCACCCGGTGGGCGCGCACCGCCGTCGGCATGGCGTCCGCCGAGTACGTCGACAAGCAGGGGATCGTCCCGGCGCTCGGAGCCGCGGGGGCGCAGGCGCTCGAGTCGCTGGTCGCCGGGGGCCTGTCGCTCGACGGTGCCGTCGTCGTGCTGGACGGGTCCTTCGACTGGCTGTCCCGTGCCGTCCCCGCCTCGCTCCGTCCGACGACGGACCCGCTCGAGGTCGTCGTGCAGGTCAAGGCCGACCGGGACTGCGCCTCGGTCGCCGCGGCGTCGATCGTGGCGAAGGTCGCGCGGGATGCCCTGATGATCGCAGCCCACGACGAGGCACCGCACTACGCCTGGGCGTCGAACAAGGGCTACGGCTCGACCGCGCACTACGACGCCATCCGCGCGGTCGGGGCGCACGCACTCCACCGCAAGTCATGGCTGCACCAGGCGTCGAGCGTGTCACTCGAGGGCTTCGACGCGCTCGTCAGCTGACGCGCTGCGGTCGCCCGCCTGCCGCGGCTGCGGCCCGCGAGCCCTGCCCCGGCGGCGGCTCGTGAGGTTCCGAAATCTCGGCATCTCGGCGCATGCACGGTGCCGCAGCGGAACCTCGGCGGAGCGCACACGGCGTGTTGTGGAACCTCGGTGGGCTCGGATCGGGAGCGGACGCCGAGCTTGCTCGCACTTCCGTCTTCGGGTGCATCCCTCGAGCTGCTGTCGCGCACTGGTGCGGCTGCCGCCGTAGACTGTGGGCGCAATGGATGAGGACGAATTCGACGACTACGACCGCGAGGTCGAGCTGGCCCTGTACCGCGAGTACCGCGACGTCGTGTCGCAGTTCCGCTACGTGGTCGAGACCGAGCGGCGTTTCTACCTGGCGAACGAGGTCGAACTCGTGCGCCGGGACACCGAACACGATTTCTACTTCGAACTGACGATGAACGACGTCTGGGTGTGGGACGTCTACCGTTCCGACCGGTTCGTCAAGGGCGTCCGCGTCCTCACGTTCAAGGACGTGAATGTCGAAGAACTGACATCGCGAGAACTCGAACTGCCGAAGGAACTCGCACTCGACGAGTGATCGTCAATTCCGGTGCATTCGGTGAATCGCCGGTGATCGGTGACGTGCCGGAATTCCACGCGCTATTCTGGTCGGGATTTCCCGTCCAATGAACAGGAGCCGCGCATGGCACAGAAGGTCACCGTCCAGCTCGTCGACGACCTCGACGATTCCCCCATCACCACCGGTGAAGGTCGCACGGTCGAATTCGGTTTCGACGGCTCGTCGTACGAGATCGACCTGACGAACGACAACGTCGACAAGTTCCGCGAAGCGATCTCCGACTACATCGCCGCAGCGCGCAAGGTCTCCGGACGTCGCACCGGCAGCACGGCCCCGAAGTCGGCCCCGAAGCGTGGCAACTCCGAAGAGCTCGGCAAGATCCGCGAGTGGGCGAAGGAGAACGGCTACGAGGTCTCGACCCGTGGTCGTATCTCGACCCAGGTGCAGGAAGCGTACGCAGCCGCACACTGAGCCGCTGTCGACGAAGGGCCCGGATGATCGCGATCACCCGGGTCCTTCGTCATTCCTCCCCAAGGGCGATCGTCGTCGTCTGATTCCACAGAGTCTCCATCGGCGGCCATCCGCGCTGCCGTTCCCGCGATCGTTGCCGTGGAGGCAATGACATGGAACAGAAGCTGCACGATCGCCCCGGACGAACACTCCGGAACGGCCGCCTGGGGCGGTTCGGCGAGGACCAGGCCGTGGCGTGGTTGCACGAACGGGGTTTCCGGGTCCTCGAGCGGAATTGGCGGTGCGCCCGGGGTGAGATCGACATCGTCGCGTGGGATTCCTGCACACTCGCGTTCATCGAGGTGAAGACGCGATCCGGTACGACGACGGGGCATCCGTTCGAGGCGATCACGGCGACGAAGCTCACCCGGATGCGACGACTCGTGGCCGAGTGGTTCGACGCCCATCCGGAGGTGTCGGCACGCGCGATCCGCATCGACGTGGTCGCGGTCCACGTCGACGGTCCCCGGACGGCCGTCCAACACGTGGCGGGTGTGCTGTGACGGGCATAGGCCGTGCTGCGGCCGTTGCGCTGCTCGGCGTGACCGGGCGCCGGATCGAGGTCGAGGCCCACCTGACCAGCCAGCTGCCCGCCTTCAGCATCATCGGACTGCCGGACACCTCGCTCGGCGAGGCGCGCGAGCGAGTCCGTGCCGCCGCTGCGAACGCCGGGTGTCCGTTGCCGGCTCGCCGGATCACGGTGAACCTCACGCCCGCGGCGATCCCGAAACGGGGTTCCGGGTTCGACCTGGCGATCGCGATGGCCGTGCTCGCCGGCGCCGGACTCGCACCCGCCGTCAGTGAGCGGATCGTCTACATCGGGGAGCTCGGTCTGGACGGTCGGGTCCGACCGGTCGCCGGCGTCATCCCGATGCTGCTCGCCGCCCGCGACGCCGGGGCCGACCGAGTCGTGCTGCCGATCGGCAACCTGCCCGAGGCCCGTGTGGTCGACGGCGTGCGCACCACCGGGGTCGACTCACTCCGTGCGGCTGCGATCGACGCCGGCGCGCTGCTGCCGCCGGTCGAGGTCGACGCGGTGCTGCCGGTGCCGGTGCCCTCGGTCCAACGCCCGGCGGCCGAACTGTCGGACGTCGTCGGGAACCCGATCGGGGTGCGCGCCGTCGTCGCCGCGGCGGCCGGAGGGCACCACGCGCTCCTGCTCGGTCCACCCGGTGCCGGCAAGACGATGCTCGCGGAGCGCCTGCCCGGACTCCTGCCCGACCTCGACGACGCGACCGCGCTCGAGGTCGCCGCCGTCCGGTCCGTCGCCGGACTCGGACCGGCGTCGTGGAGCACGAAGCCCCCGTGGGAGGCCCCGCACCACTCCGCGTCGGCGATCTCCCTGATCGGCGGCGGCTCCGGTGTGCTGCGACCCGGAGCAGTGTCGCGGGCGACCGGCGGCATCCTGTTCCTCGACGAAGCACCGGAGTTCCCCCGTGCGGTGCTCGACGCGCTCCGCCAGCCGCTCGAGTCCGGTCGGATCACCATCCACCGGGCTGCGGGCGCCGCCGAGTTCCCGGCGCGGTGCCAGGTCGTGCTCGCTGCCAATCCCTGCCCGTGCGGCAACGCCGGCGGAGCGCACGGCCAACCGTGTGAGTGTCCGCCGAGTGCGGTCCGGCGCTACCTCGGGCGGATGTCCGGACCGCTGCTCGACCGGATGGACATCCGGGTGCTCGTGCCCCGGGTGACGACCGGGAAGATGCGCGGTGCCGACGGGAGCACGCCGACGACGGCCGAGGCCCGCGCCGGCGTCGCCGCGGCCCGCGCTCGGATGGCCGAACGCCTCCGGGACACCGGGTGGACGAAGAACGCCGAGGTCACCGGAGCCTGGCTGCGGGCGGACGGTCGGATCGAACCCGGTTCGACCACCGAGCTCGACCGGGCGCTCGACCTCGGCACCTTGACCATGCGGGGGTGGGACCGGGTGATGCGGCTCGCGTGGACCCTCGCCGACCTCGAAGCGGTCGACCGTCCGAGCAGAGCACACGTCCGGGGTGCTCTTGCCCTGCGGAGCGCGCTGTGAGCGGCGTGGGGCCCGGCCACGGCAGCGAACTGCTCGCCGCGATCCGGCGGGTCCTCGGGACTGACGGTGCGTCGGACCCGGTCCAGACCGCCGCTCGGGTCGCGTGGTCCGTGATCGTGGAGCCCGGGGACTCCGTCGCCGGTGAGCTCATGGCGGCCCTCGGGTCGGAGCGCGCCCTCGGCTCGGTCCTGCTGGCAGCCGACGGTGCGTTCGAGGATCTGCTCGACGGGTGTGTGGAGGCCGGCGTACCCGGTGCGGAGGATCCCGATGCGTTCGCCGGTGTCCTGCACACGGCCATCGACCGGTGGCGACCGCGCTTGGTCCGGTCCGACGTGGCCGACGTCGTCGCCTCGGCCGAAGCCGTCGGGGCACGACTGCTCGTGCCCGGGTCCGCTGGGTGGCCGACGGCGATCGACGACCTCGGCCCCCACGCACCACTCGTGCTCTGGACTCGCAGCGCCACGGCGGGTGTCGGCGACGGGGCACCCGCCCTGGCCGTGGTCGGGTCGCGGGCGAACACCATCGCCGGGGCCGAAGCAGCCGCCGAGATCACCTCGTCCGCCGCGGACGCCGGCTGCACGATCGTCAGCGGCGGCGCCTACGGGATCGACGCGGTCGCACACCGGGTGGCGATCGCCGCAGGGGTCCCGACGATCGCGGTCCTGGCCGGGGGGATCGATCAGCTCTACCCCGCCGGCAACGTCCAGCTGCTCCACAACGTCGCTCGGCAGGGCGCCCTGGTGGCGGAGTCGGCGCCGGGGACCCGCCCGACCCGGTGGCGCTTCCTGGCCCGGAACCGGTTGATCGCCGCCCTCGCCGATGCTGCGGTCGTCGTGGAGGCCGGTGCGCGGTCCGGTGCGCTCAACACCGCGCACCACGCCGGGCAGCTCGGTCGCCCGGTGTTCGCCGTCCCGGGAGCGTTCGCGTCCTCGGCGTCGGTCGGGTGCCACCGGCTCGTGGCGCAGGGCCGGGCGCAGCTCGTCGTGCACCCGGGGAACCCGGTCGCCGCGATGCGTCCCGTGCCCCCATCCGCTGCGACCGCGGCGGCGGACGAACCCCTCGTGTCGGTCCAGCGCGATCCCGAGGTCGTCCGGGTCCTCGACGCGCTCGGCCGTCGTGCCCTGCCAGAGGCCGAGATCGCTCGACGGTCCGGGCTGTCCGGAGCTGCGGTGGCGGACGCCCTCGCGCTCGCGCAGTTGCAGGGGCTCGTGGCGCACAGCAGCGGCGGGTGGGGCCGCGCATGACGTCGGCCAGCAGTACGCTGACGACGTGGCGGACCGAGCAGAGCAGAAGGAAGAGCGACTCGTGGCAGCGGTCGACTCGTTCCTCGGGCACGCTCGACACGCCAGGGGGCTCAGCGAGCAGACGCTCCGCGCGTACGCGAACGACCTCGAGCAGTTCGTCGAGTTCGCCGCGCGACGCGACGTCGTCGGCATCGACGGGGTCGACCTCGAACTCCTCCGTGACTGGTTGTGGGAAGCCGACCAGCGGGGGCTCGCACGGTCCACGATCGCCCGCCGGTCGTCGTCGGTGCGGGCGTTCACCCGGTGGGCGAGCGAGACCGGGGTGACCGCGACGGACGCCGGCGTGCGGCTCCGTGCA
This sequence comes from Curtobacterium sp. PhB191, assembly GCF_004346515.1. Lineage (NCBI taxonomy): Bacteria > Bacillati > Actinomycetota > Actinomycetes > Micrococcales > Microbacteriaceae > Curtobacterium > Curtobacterium sp. PhB191. Next base: position 248,771 of record NZ_SMBV01000005.1, on the reverse strand, counting down.
CCGAAGGGCGGCTCGCACCTGCCGCGGGTGGTGTCGGCCGACCAGGTCCGTGGGTTGCTCGACGGCCTCGCGGCCCGTGCAGCGACCGACGATCCCGGTGCGCTGCGGGACCTGGCGCTCGTGGAGCTCCTGTACGCCGCGGCGATCCGGGTGAGCGAGCTCGTCGGCATCGACGTCGCCGACGTCGATCGCGGGCGGCTTACGGTCCGCGTGCTCGGGAAGGGCGGGAAGGAGCGGGTCGTGCCGTTCGGTGTCCCGGCCCGTGACGCACTCGAGGCGTGGACGTCGCGGGGGCGTCCGACCCTCGCGGCGCGGGCCGACGTACCGAGCACGGCACTGTTCCTCGGCGACCAGGGTGGCCGGCTCGGGGTGCGGAGTGCGTACCGCGTGGTGGCTCGGCTGCTCGGGGACCTTCCCGGCGAAGGGCCGAGCGGACCGCACACCTTCCGGCACACCGCGGCGACGCACCTGCTCGACGGGGGAGCGGACCTGCGGGCGGTCCAAGAACTGCTCGGGCACGCGAGCCTCGGGACGACGCAGATCTACACGCACGTGTCCTCAGCACGGCTGCGCGAGGTCTACCGGACGGCCCACCCGCGCGCCTGACGGCGCGACCGCCGGACCGGCGCCGTGCCCCGCGAGCGACCGTCGGACCGGCGCCGAGCGACCGTCGGACCGGCGCCGAGCGACCGCCGGACCGGCGCCGCGCACTCGTGCGGTTGCGCGGCGTCGGAACGTTGGAACGGCGCGACCGTTACGTCGCACGTCGAAGTTGCACGTCGCCCACCGCTCGTCGCCGACGCTCACCCCGGCCAGGCGGACTCCGGCAACAGCACGGGCCACTCGGCCACGGGAAGGTACGGCGTCGGGTCCACGTAGCGGCCGTCGATCCGCGCGCCGAGGTGCAGACACGGGGCCGAGGCCGGGCAGTGCCCCACGGACACCAAGCCGACCTGATCACCCTGTCGGACGTCGTCCCCAGTGGCGACGAGCGGCTGCACCGAGTCGAGGGTGCTGACGAGCCCGCCGCCGTGGTCGACCGTCACGACGCTCCTGCCGCCAACGGGTCCGGCGAACGCCACCGTGCCGTCGTCGACCGCCGCCGCACTCGTGCCGAGCGGCGCCGGCACGTCGATCCCGCGGTGACCGGCGGCGTAGTCGTCGGACGGTGGCTCCCACCCGCGCTCGACCACCCGCGTTCCGGTCGGCCAGATCCACGGTTCGGCAGCACGAGTCGCCGCCGTGCGATCCCGGTGGTCGCGCACGTCCTCCGGCGCGGGCCCAGGTGCGGGCAACGACGCGGTGGCCGCCCCGAGCATCCCGATCACCACCACCATCGCGACGACCGGGGGGAGCCGAGTGCCGGAGCCCGGGAACAGGAACATGCCGCCACTCTGTCCGGCCCGGACCCGCCACACGACCGAGGTGAGGCGGTCCGTGGAGGGTGGGGCGGGCCTCCCGGCCTGTGGAGGGACGACGCGACCGCAACGAACGACGTCCTCGATGTCGCACGACATCGACGGTGTCGTTCCGAGTCGAGGCGACTCCCGACCCGCCCACGCCCCGACCGCCCCGCCCCGCGCCGACACCCGCACCCGGTTATGACCACATCCACCACGAGGAGTACAGTCGGGGCCGCTCCGGACCACGCAACGCCGCACGGACGGCGAACGAGCCGACCGCCGGGGCACCGTGCCCACAGCAGCACGGCCGGCAGAACCCAGGAGCATCGTGTCCAACACAGCCACCGGGCACGGCGAGGACCGTGCGTTCAAGGGGAAGGTCACCGCGTTCGCCATCGCAGCAGCGGTGGGCGGTTTCCTCTTCGGCTTCGACTCGTCGGTCATCAACGGCGCCGTCGAGGCCATCAAGGGCGAGTTCGGCCTGTCCGAGGCGGCGAGCGGCTTCGCCGTCGCGTCCGCGCTCATCGGCTGTGCATTCGGCGCCTACTTCGCTGGTCGACTCGCTGACCGCTGGGGTCGCACCCGGGTGATGTTCTGGGCCGCGGTGCTGTTCCTGGTGAGCTCGATCGGCTCCGGCTTCGCGTTCGCCACGTGGGACTTCGTCCTGTGGCGTCTCGTCGGCGGCCTCGGCATCGGTACGGCATCGGTGATCGCGCCGGCGTACATCTCCGAGGTGTCGCCGAAGGCGATCCGCGGGCGCCTGGCCTCGTTCCAGCAGCTCGCGATCACGCTCGGTATCTTCGCCGCGCTGCTCTCCGACCAGTTCTTCGCCGTCACGGCAGGCAGCGCGTCCGCCGAGGTCTTCGGCCTGCCGGCCTGGCGCTGGATGTTCCTGGTCGGCGTGATCCCGTCGGTGGTCTACGGCATCCTGGCGATCACGCTGCCGGAGTCGCCGCGGTACCTGCTCGCCAAGGGGCGGACGGAGGACGCCCGTGCGGTCATGACGAAGATCGTCCCGCGCGACACGGTGAACACGAGCCTGGAGGAGATCCAGGACGGCATCAAGAAGGAAGCCAACGAGAAGAAGGGCTCCATCCGGGGCAACCGCTTCGGCCTGCAGCCCATCGTCTGGGTCGGCATCATCCTGGCCGTGCTGCAGCAGTTCGTCGGCATCAACGTGATCTTCTACTACTCGACGACGCTCTGGCAGGCGGTCGGGTTCAAGGAGAGCGACTCGTTCCTCATCTCGACAATCACGTCGGTGGTCAACGTCGCGGTCACGTTCATCGCGATCTTCCTGGTCGACAAGGTCGGTCGGAAGCCGCTGCTCGTCACCGGTTCCGCCGGCATGTTCGTGTCGCTGGCGATGGTCGCGATCGCGTTCTCGCAGTCGACGATCGTGGACGGCAACCCGAGCCTGCCCGGCTCGTGGGGTGTCATCGCCCTCATCTTCGCGAACCTGTTCGTCGTGTCGTTCGGTGCGACGTGGGGTCCGCTCATGTGGGTGCTGCTCGGCGAGATGTTCCCGAACCGCATCCGCGCCACGGCGCTCGGCATCGGCTCGGCCGCCAACTGGGTCGCGAACTTCATCGTCACGATCACCTTCCCGGTGCTGTCCGGCTTCAACCTGACGGTCACGTACGGCATCTACGCGCTGTTCGCGCTGATCTCGTTCTTCTTCGTCATCGCGAAGATCCCGGAGACCAAGGGTCGCTCGCTCGAGGAGATGGGCATCTCCGCCGAGGGCGACACGGTGAACGCGAAGGCGTGATCAGTCGCGTCTGAGACACCCAGAACACCGGACAGGAGGCCCGGATCACGTCAGCCGGTCGGCGCGCGTGATCCGGGCCTCCTGTCTGCTAGCATTTCTCCAGCAGTGCGCTGATGCGCGCTGACTTCGCGTGTCCACAGGGTCGTCAACGGTTCGCCGTCTCCGACCCGGCACCCGACCACCGGTCCCGCTCTCACGAGCGGGCGGTCGCGTGCCAGGACACCAGGGATCACGACCTCCGGTCGTGCTCGACACAACCGCAACAGGGGCACAGCACAGCTGCGCTCCGAGAACACAGAAGGAGGACGGCACATGGCCGTCGTCACCATCCGCCAGCTGCTCGACAGCGGCGTCCACTTCGGACACCAGACCCGTCGGTGGAACCCGAAGGTGAAGCGCTTCATCCTCGCCGAGCGCTCGGGCATCCACATCATCGACCTGCAGCAGTCGCTGGCCTTCATCGACCGCGCGTACGACTTCGTCAAGGAGACGGTCGCGCACGGTGGCACGATCCTCTTCGTGGGCACCAAGAAGCAGGCGCAGGGCTCCATCGCCGAGCAGGCGACCCGCGTCGGCCAGCCGTACGTCAACCAGCGTTGGCTCGGCGGTCTGCTCACGAACTTCCAGACGGTCTCCAAGCGCCTCGCGCGCATGAAGGAGCTCGAGGAGATCGACTTCGACGACACGACGAAGGGCTTCACCAAGAAGGAGCTCCTCATCAAGAAGCGCGAGCTGGACAAGCTCCACAAGACCCTCGGTGGTATCCGCAACCTCACGCGGACCCCGAGCGCGCTCTGGATCGTCGACACCAAGAAGGAGCACCTCGCCGTCGACGAGGCGCAGAAGCTCGGTATCCCGATCATCGGCATCCTCGACACCAACTGCGACCCCGACGAGATCACGTACCCGATCCCGGGCAACGACGACGCGATCCGCTCCGTCGGTCTCCTCACCCGCATCGTCGCCGACGCCGCGGCCGAGGGCCTGAAGACCCGCCACAACGGTGGCGACGACGAAGAGGCCGCAGAGCCCCTCGCCGAGTGGGAGCAGGAGCTCCTCGGTGGCGACGCCGCGACGCCGTCCGCCGACGCCGCTCCTGAGGGTGCGACCGTCGAGGAGAACAACGCTGACGCGCAGGTCGCCGCGAAGGAGATCGGCGAGCCGATCGCCGACGACGCGAAGAACGCGGAGCCGACGGCCGAGGCCGAGGCAGCCGCGGAGACCACCCCCGCCGAGTGACCTGTCGCAGGCGCCGGACCCGATCGGGTCCGGCGCCTGCGTCACCACTCTCCACACACGTACCGTCCAGAAAGGACAGTCAATGGCAAACTTCACCGCTGCTGACGTGAAGAAGCTCCGCGAGGACCTCGGCGCCGGCATGATGGACGCGAAGAACGCGCTCGTCGAGGCCGACGGCGACTACGACAAGGCCGTCGAGCTGCTCCGCATCAAGGGTGCGAAGGCCGTCGCCAAGCGCGACGACCGTGCCACCTCCGAGGGCGTCGTCGTCGCGAGCTCCGAGAACGGCGCCGCCACGGTCGTCGAGCTCGCGAGCGAGACCGACTTCGTCGCGAAGAACGAGAAGTTCACGACGCTGGCCGACAAGGTGCTCGGGGCCGTCGCGGCCGCCGGTGCAGCTGACGTCGCCGCCGCGAACGCCGCCCCCGTCGACGGCAAGACCGTCCTCGAGGTCGTCAACGAGTCGGCCGCCGCACTGGGCGAGAAGCTCGAGGTCCGCACGGTCCGCCGTGTCGAGGGCTCGGCCTTCGAGATCTACCTGCACAAGACCAGCCAGGACCTGCCGCCGCAGATCGCCGTCGTCATCGCGTACGAGGGTGACAACGCTGCCGAGGCCCGCTCGATCGCCCAGCACGTCGCGTTCGCGAACCCGACGTACCTGACCCGCGACGAGGTCCCGGCCGACGAGATCGCCAAGGAGCGTGCGACCGTCGAGGCGATCACGCGCGAGGAGGGCAAGCCCGAGGCTGCGCTCCCGAAGATCGTCGAGGGTCGGGTGAACGCCTACATCAAGCAGGTGTCGCTCCTCGACCAGGACTACGCGAAGGACAACAAGATCTCCGTCGCGAAGGCCGCCGAGAACGCCGGCATCACGATCCAGGGCTTCGCCCGCGTCAAGGTCGGCGCGTAACGAACCCGTGACGGGGTCAGGAACCAACCAGGTTCCTGGCCCCGTTTTTCGCGCCTCCGGGCGCGACACACACGCGACACATCCGCGAGTACATTTCCACGAGACCACGACGAAGGGTGCGATCAGATGACCGACGAGAAGACCGGACGACGCCGCGTACTGCTGAAGCTGTCGGGAGAGGCCTTCGGGGCCGGATCGCTCGGCGTGAACCCCGACGTGATCGGGGCCATCGCCAAGGAGATCGCCGTCGCCGCGCGCGAGGTCGAGATCGCGATCGTCGTCGGCGGGGGCAACTTCTTCCGCGGCGCCGAGCTCTCGCAGCGCGGGATGGACCGCGGCCGTGCCGACTACATGGGCATGCTCGGCACCGTGATGAACGCGCTGGCGCTGCAGGACTTCCTCGAGCAGGCCGGGGCCGCCACGCGCGTGCAGTCGGCCATCGCGATGACCCAGGTCGCCGAGCCGTACATCCCGCGGCGCGCCGAGCGGCACCTCGAGAAGGGCCGCGTCGTCATCTTCGGCGCCGGCGCCGGTCTGCCGTACTTCTCAACCGACACGGTGGCCGCGCAGCGAGCACTCGAGATCAAGGCCGACGAGGTCCTCGTCGCGAAGAACGGTGTCGACGGCGTGTACACGGCGGACCCGAAGAAGGACGCCACGGCCGAGAAGCTGCACCACGTGACCTACCAGGACGCGCTCCTGAAGGGTCTGAAGGTCGTCGACGCCACCGCGTTCTCGCTCTGCATGGACAACGGCATGCCGATGCACGTCTTCGGCATGGAGGGCGACGGCAACGTCCAGGCCGCCATCCGTGGCGAGCGCATCGGCACCGTGGTCAGCAACTGACCCGCACCGCTGACTAGACTCGACGCCAGTACCGAAGGAGTAACACCGTGATCAGTGATGTCCTGACCGAAGCCACCGAGAAGATGGCGAAGGCTGTCGAGGTCGCCAAGGACGACTTCTCGACCGTCCGCACCGGCCGCATCAACGCGGCGCTCTTCCAGAAGATCCCGGTCGAGTACTACGGCACGCCGACGCCGCTCGCGCAGCTCGCGTCGCTGCAGACGCCCGAGGCCCGCACGCTCATCGTGACGCCGTACGACAAGACGGCGCTCAAGGAGATCGAGCGCGCCATCGCGACGTTCCCGAACCTCGGCGCCAGCCCGACGAACGACGGCGACATCGTCCGCGTGACGATCCCGGAGCTCACCAAGGACCGCCGCAAGGAGTTCGTCAAGCTCGTGCGGACGAAGGGCGAGGACCACAAGGTCGTCATCCGGAACATCCGCCGCAAGGCCAAGGACGACCTCGACGCGCTCAAGGGTGAGATCTCGGACGACGAGATCTCGCGCGGCGACAAGGACCTCGAGGCCCTGACGAAGAAGCACGTCGACCAGATCGACGAGTCGCTGAAGAAGAAGGAAGCCGAACTCCTCGAGGTCTGATGCGCCGCCCGGACCAGGGCGGTGAACGCCCCACAGCAGAGCACGGACCCGACCACACCGGGCCCGTGAAGAAGGGGCTCCGCCAGGACTTCGATGCGCGTGCCCGAGCGGCCCGCACCGACTTCGAGGCGCAGCTCCGGCAGCGCAAGGCCGACTTCGGTGCGCGCAACGAGGCCCTGACGGCGCGCACCGGGCGCAACCTGCCGGCGGCGATCGGCATCGCGCTCGCGTTCGCCGTCGTCATGCTCGGCACGCTCCTCATCTGGCCACCGTCGTTCATGGTCGTGGCGGCGTTCCTGCTCGGCGTGGGCGTCTACGAGCTCACGAGCGCCATGCGCTTCGCGGGCCGGGACGTCCCGCGGATCCCGAGCGTCGCCGTCGCGATCGCGATCGTGCCGGCGGCGTTCCTGCTCGGGCAGGTCGCGGCACTCTTCACACTGCTCGGTGGCATCGTCCTGATCAGCCTCTGGCGTCTGATCGAGGTCGCGCTCTCGCGGCAGAAGCCGTCGGCCGGCGACGTGTTCCGCGACGTCACGAACGGCCTGTTCGTGCAGGCGTACATCTCGCTGCTCGGCGCCTGTGTCGTCCTGCTCTCCGCGCAGTCAGAGGGCAACCTGTGGGTGATCGGCTTCATCCTGGTCGTCGTCGCTGTCGACACCGGTGCCTACGCCACCGGGTTGAACCTCGGCAAGCACCCGATGGCGCCGCGGATCAGCCCGAAGAAGACGTGGGAGGGCTTCGCCGGATCGGTCGCCGCGAGCATCATCGTCGGCATCCTGGTCGCCTGGCTCATGCTCGGCCTGCCGTGGTGGACCGGCGTCGTGCTCGGCGTGCTGATCTCCGGGTCCGCGACCCTGGGCGACCTCACCGAGTCGATGATCAAGCGCGACCTCGGCATCAAGGACATCTCGTCCTTCCTGCCCGGGCACGGCGGACTGCTCGACCGCATCGACAGCATCCTGCCGTCGGCCGCCGTCGCCTACGTGCTGTACCTGATCGTCAACCACTGACCGACCTCGATCGACCTCGTCGGCCCACCCTGAGCGCTGCCCTCAGCGCGTCCAGGTTGTGCCACGGGTCGGGACTGGCAGAATGACGCCGTGGCCACCACCTTCCCGACCGCAGCCCGCTCCGCCCTCGGATACGACGTCGACGAAGTCGAGCGTTTCCTCGAGGACGCCCGTCGTGCGTACTCCGCCGACGACAGCGCCCCCGGCATCGAGGCTGCGAAGATCCGCGCCACCGCGTTCTCGATGCGCAAGGGCGGCTACTCCACCTCGCACGTCGACGCAGCGCTGGAGCGCCTCGAGGACGCCTTCGCGGCCCGGGAGCGCGAGCGGGAGATCGGCGATGCCGGGCAGAAGGCCTGGTACGCCGAAGCCCGCACGAAGGCCTCCGACGTCGTGGCCCGCCTCGAGCGCCCGGACGGACAGCGGTTCAACCGGGTGAGCGTGCTCGGCACCGGCTACCACCCGAAGGACGTCGACGCGTTCGCGGCCCGCCTCGGTGGCTACTTCCGCGAGGGCAAGCCGCTGAGCCTCACCGAGGTGCGGTCGATCGTGTTCCGCCCGAAGCACGGCGGCTACCGCGAGGGCCAGGTGGACGCGCTGCTCGACGCCGTCGTCGAGGTCATGCTCGCCGTCCGCTGACGACGCGCTGCACCCAGGTGCTTCGCTTTCCGTGATCGTTCCGTTACCCTGGTCCTACTCATGGGCAGGCACACGGCAGACCACAGCTCCGACCGCGATCCCCGCGAGCACCTCAGCCTCCAGGCTTCGGGTGAGCGCCGCGCGGCACTGAACCGAACCCGTACGGCGGACACCTCGGTGCTCCAGGCGAACCCGCAGGTCCTGCCGGAGACCGGTCCCGTCGCGACGCCGAAGTCCGTCGCAGCGAACCGCGTGTCCGACGAACGCATCGCCGCGTTCGCGCACGAGGCCCCCGCGGCCCGGGTGGACCCGCGTGCCGCGAAGCAACGCACCGCGACGGCGCAGCAGCCGAGCCGTGGCGCAGCCGCCGCGGTCAACGCCTTCGCACGGAAGCGTTCCTCGGTTCCGGCGTTCTCGTTCGTCGGGGTCTTCCTCTTCGTCGGGGCGTCGCTCTTCAACCCGCTCCAGGCCGACGTCGCGCAGGCCGCGGTCGACACCCCGGTGCTCGTGAAGACGCCGCAGGCCCCACAGCAGTACACCGCGCACGGCACCTACGGCGACGCCGCTGCCGACCGTGACGGCTACGGCGTGACCGTGCCGGCGCCCAAGGTCGTCAAGCCCGTCGTCGAGGAAGAAGCCGACGACGCCACGACCGACGAGACGACCGACGCTGCCGAGACCGAGACCGAGAGCGTCTCCGCCGCGAACACGCTGGCCGCCGTGGCCGCGACGCCCGACGCGGGCAGCGCACAGGCCATCGCCCTGCAGCTCGTCACGGCCCGGGGCTGGGGAACCGACCAGTACAACTGCCTCGTCTCGCTGTGGAACAAGGAGTCCGGCTGGCGGGTGAACGCCTACAACCCCAGCGGTGCGTACGGCATCCCGCAGGCGCTCCCGGGCAGCAAGATGGCGACCGCCGGTGCCGACTGGCAGACGAACCCCGCGACGCAGATCACGTGGGGTCTCAACTACATCGCCGGTGTCTACGGCACTCCCTGCGGCGCCTGGGGCCACAGCCAGGCGAACAACTGGTACTGATCGGCAGTTGGGGTGCCGCGCAGCAACCGGCCGCGGCGTCCCCGTGGTCGCGACGTCGAGCCTGACGAGGACACCGGCCTCGATCGGCTGATGAGCTCGTGGAAGCGCACCGAGGTGCGTCGCGGGCGGGAGTACCTCGTCCAGCCCGTCTCCGCGGCCTCGGCACAAAAGGAGTACGTCTGCCCCGGGTGCGGCGGTACGGTCCTGCCCGGCACCGCACACGTGGTGGTCTGGCGTTCCGACGGGGTCCTCGGCGACGCTGCCGACCTGGCATCACGCCGACACTGGCACAACCACTGCTGGAGCATTGCATGAGCGAGCACACCGAGCCCGACGGCGAGATCCGCTCCGCCACGCAGCTGCCCGCTCGCCGCACCGACGTCGAGCTCGTCACCGACGACCACCTCACCCTGGTCGGGGAGCTCGCCGAACCGGAGTCGTGCCCGGCACGGGGCACCGTCGTGACGCTGCACCCGCTGCCGACCGCGCACGGCTTCATGGACTCGCACGTGCTCAAGAAGGCCGCCGCACGTCTGCCGGCCCTGGCGGACATCGCGGTCCTGCGCTTCAACTTCCGGTCGGTGACGTCACCACGCGGCACGTCCGAGGGCGTGTTCGGCGAGGGTGTCTCCGAGGGCTTCGACCTGCGAGCCGCCGTCGCCGAGGTGGTCGACCGTGGTCTGCCGACGCCGTGGTTGGTCGGATGGTCCTTCGGTACCGAGGTGATCCTCAAGCACGCACTGGAACACGTCGAGGCCGGCACAGTGGCGGGCGTGGTCCTGCTCTCGCCGCCGCTGCACCGCACCACGGAGGACGAGCTCGTGCGCTGGGCAGCCGTGGACGTCCCGGTGGTGGCCCTCGTGCCCGAGCACGACGACTTCCTGCAGCCCGACGAAGCGATCGCCCGGTTCGCCGTCGCCCCGAACGTCCGGGTCGTCCCGATCGAGGGCGCGAAGCACCTGTGGGTGGGGGAGCGCTACGTCCGGATCGTCCTCGACGCCGTCGCCGACCTCGTCGTGCCGGGCAGCGCGCCGCTGCCGACGCACTGGCCGGTCTGACGGCACTCGCCGGTCTGACGCACGGTGCGTGCCCACCTCGGTGCGGTGGGCCGACCGGGAGGCGCGACCCGCGCCTCCTGGTCGGCTCGCGTCAGCGTTCGGTCGCGTCCACTGCGTCGTCGGCCGCTCCGGGCGCGGTACCGGGTGCGGTCCCCAGCAGGCCGGTCGCGTGCGTGAGCACGCCGCGCAGGTTCTCCAGGTAGCCCGCCACGGCCTCGCGCTCGGTGCGGATCGCCGACAGTCGGTCCTCGGCCTCGGCGGTGATGGCAGCCGTCCGCTCCTCGGCATCGGAGACCATGCGGTGCACGCGGTCCTGGGCATCGGCGACGATGGTGCGGGCGTGCTCCTGCGCGTCGGCGGTGCTGGTGCGCTCGAGGTCGTCGGCTTCCTGCTGGAGCCGCTCGGCTCGCTCGCGGGCCTCGGTGGCACGGCGCGTGGCCTCGGCGAGCTGCAGGTTCGCCTCGTCGAGGTACTTCTGCGTCTCGGTGACGGTCTCGTGGTGCTTCTGCAGGTAGTCCTGCTCGGCGTCGTCCCGGCGTGAGGCGAGCTCGGACTCGAGCGTCGTGCGGGCCTCGTCACGCTCGCGGGCGACCTCGGCACGGGCCTCGTCACGTTCCTTCGCCAGGTCCGCGCGGGCGGTGTCGATCTCCTGACGGAGGGCGGTGCGCTCGGACTCGAGGGTGTCGAGTTCGGCGGAGCGACGGTCGGCGATCTCGGTGTCGACCTCGGCGTGCTCGCGCTCGCGGCGGGCGGCGAGCGCGTTCTCGTGCTCGCGGTCCGCGCGTTCGGCGGCGGCGTCGGCCTCGGCGCGCTCCCGCTCGATGCGGGTGTCGTGCTCCTCGAGCTCGCGTGCGATGCGGTCGGCGGTCTCCTGCACGAGCCGCTCGTTCTCGACGCGCGTCTGTTCCTCGTCGACGCGCAGCTGCGCACGCGACGCCTCGGCCTCCTGTGCCAGGGCGGTGCGCGCCGAGGCGAGCTCCCGGTCCCACTCGGCACGGGCTGCAGCGAGTTCCTCGTCCACGACCCGGCGGCGGTCGGCGAACTCGCCGTCGATCTCGGCGCGACGTCGGTCGACCTCGGCCTGCAGCTCGGCGCGGCCGGTCTCGATCGCCAGGGCGTGCGCCTGCTGCTGCTCGTCGCGCTCCCGGTGCCACGCAGCACGCCCCTCGGCGACCTCGCGCTCGAGCGCCTGACGGCGGGTGGACTCCTCGTGGTCGAGGTCCTCGACCCGGCGGGCGTGGTCGGCCTCGAACACCGAGCGGCGGTGCTCGGTCTCGCGGTCGAGGTCGGCCGCGGCGGTGCGGGAGTCGGCCGACTCGCGCAGGGCGATCTCGCGCAGCTCGGCGACCTCGTGCTCGACCTGGGCGCGCAGGGCGTTCGTCTCACGGATGGCGACGGAGCGGACCTCTGCGGCCTCGGTCACCGCGGCACCCCGGATGGCCGCGGCCTCGTTGCGGGCGTCCTGGGTCAGCAGGCCGGCTTCGGCACGGGCACGCTCGACGGTGTCGGCGGCCTCGGCACGAGCACGGGTGAGTTCGTTGGTGGAGCGGGTGCGCGCGTCCTCGAGGGTGTCGCGGGCTTCTTCCTGTGCCTCGCGCACGGTGCGGTCGGCCTCGGCCCGGCTCGACGCCCGCAGGCGCTGTGCGTCGATGTCCGCCTGGCTGATGAGACGGGTGGACTGCTCCTCCGCCACGCGCAGGGTCGACTCGAGTCGCGTGCCCAGGCCGCTGTAGGTGGGGGTGCCGGCCTCGTCGAGTTCGCCCTGGAGCTCGGAGACGCGGGACTGCAGGAGACGGATCTCCTTCGCGGCGTCGGCACGGTCGGTGTTCGACTTGATGAGCTCACGGCGCAGGTCGTTCAGTGAGCGGTCGACGTCGTCGCGGCGGTACCCGCGCAGCTCGGTCCCGAACTCTGCCTCGTCGTTCGCCACGTGTCGCTCCTGGGTGCTCGGCGGAGGGCCCGATCCGGCCCGCGGTCGAGTGTAGTGGTGGCCCGACGGGGTCGTCTGAGTCCGACGACAGCCCGGATGGATGCGCTGCTCAGCCATGCTCGCTATCCTGAGTCGCTGATTCGCGCGCCGACATCCCCACCCCGGCGCGGTAGGGAGAGTGTTCGTGCGATTCGTCCTGGCGATCGTCAGTTTCGTCATCGGCCTGCTGCTCGTCGCGTTGGCGGTCGGACAGCGGACCGTGTTCGCTCCGCCGTCCTCGCTCGTCGCGGACAGCTCGACCACCAGCTCTGCTCCGGTCACCGTGATCCCCGGGTCGACGCTCAACGCGAACCCCGGCTACCAGCGCATCAACGTGTCCGGCTCCGGCAAGGTCTTCGCGGCGTACGGCAAGACGGCCGACGTCGACGCGTGGGTCGGTGACGCCGAGCACACCACGCTCCGGTTCGACGCCGAGAGCGCGAAGCTGGTGGGCAAGACCACCGGCTCCGAGGCGTCCGTCCCGTCGCCGAAGGGCAGTGACCTCTGGTATCAGGAGTACGACGGCTCCGGGCAGTTCACGGTCCGTCTGCCGCAGGACGTCTCGGTCCTCATCGTCAGCGACGGCACCGCCGCCGCCCCGAGCGACGTCTCGGTCACCTGGCCGAAGGACACCGCGACGCCGTCCGTCGGCCCCCTGCTGGTCGCCGGTGGCGTCTTCGCACTCGGCGGCATCGTGCTGCTGGTCCTGGCGTTCCTGCACCAGCGCCGCGGTCGTGGGCCGCGTCGTCGCAGCGGTGGCACCCGACCGCCGCGCGTGCGGGCCTCGCGCCGTGCCGCCGCGGCCGGTGCACAGGTCCCGACGCGGGGCCGCCGTGGATCGCGCGCGTTCATCGCGGTCCCCGTGGTGCTCGTCGGCACGCTCGCACTGGCCGGCTGCTCCTCCGACTACTGGCCGCAGGGCGGGGATCCCTCGCTCGCGACCCCGACCCCCACGGCCAGCGCGACCGGCGCGGCGGAGACCACCGAGCCCACGGCGGCGACCAAGCAGCAGATCACCCGGGTCGTCGAGCGGATCGCCACGGTGGCGAAGCAGTCCGACGGCGCCCGTGACCGTGACCTGGCGAAGACCCGCTTCACCGGTGCCGCGCTCGACCTGCGCCTGGCGAACTACTCCATCCGCGGCAAGGACTCCGACGCCAAGGCACCGCCGGCGATCTCGGCCGGTCAGGTGTGCGTCGCGTTGCCCCAGCAGACCGACACGTGGCCGCGCACGGTGTTCGTGATCGTCGCCGAGGACTGCGACGCCAAGTCGGCACCGCAGGCCCTGACGCTCGTGCAGGACACCGCGCGCGACCCGTACAAGGTCGCCTACGACGTCTCGCTCGAGGCCGACGCCAAGATCCCGAGCCTCGCCCCGACGTCGATCGGTGCGGCGCTCCTGGCCCCGCAGTCGAAGCTCCTCGCGATCGCCCCGGACCAGGTCGCGACCGCCTACGGCGACATCCTGTCCAAGGACTCGAAGAGCGAGTACGCCGACCTGTTCGCCACCGAGGGTGACGGCCTCCGCACCACCATCGGCAAGGCGTACAAGGACAAGAAGGCGAAGTCCCTGCCGGACACGGCGAAGATCGAGTACTCGTCCGAGGCCCCGGAGGACTCCGCCGTCGCGATCGCGACCGACGACGCCGGCGCGCTCGTCTCCGCCGACCTCAACGAGATCGAGAAGGTGACCCCGACCGCCTCCGGCGCCGAGGTCAACACCGAGGGTGCCGTCAAGGCACTGTCCGGGGTCGACACGAGCAAGAAGGGCATCAGCGCCACGTACGGCGTCCAGCTGCTCTTCTACGTGCCGCCGGTCGCCTCGGATGACAAAGTGGTCCTGCTCGGGTTCACGCAGGGCCTGACCGCAGCGAGTGAGGTGCAATGAGCAACATCCCCCCGACCCCGTCCGGGCTCCGCGGAGCCGTGGACCTGTCGTCCCTCGTCGACCGCGCACAGCGGCCGCCCCAGCCGCCCGCCGGTGCTCCGGCGCAGGCGGGAAGCCCGACCGGTGCAGCAGCGCCGGGCACCGAGACCGGCGGCGACCTGACCGTCCCGTCGCTCGTGCTCGACGTCACCGACGACACGTTCCAGGACGTCCTGGAGCTGTCGTCCGTGGTGCCGGTCATCGTCGACATCTGGGCCGAGTGGTGCGGGCCGTGCAAGCAGCTCTCGCCGATCCTCGAGCAGCTGACCGCCGAGTACGGCGGGCGCGTGCTGCTCGCCAAGGTGGACGCCGACACGAACCCCCAGCTCGTGCAGGCGTTCCAGGCGCAGTCGATCCCGACCGTGGCCGCGCTGATCGGCGGACGCCCGCTCGGGCTCTTCGTCGGCGCGCTGCCCGAGGCGCAGGTCCGCGACGTCTACGAGCAGGTCCTCCAGGCAGCCGAGCAGAACGGCGTCTCCGGTCGCGTCACCGTGGACGGTGCCGCTCCGCCCGAGGACACCGCCGAGCAGGGTGAGCCGGAGCCGGAAGCACTGCCGCCGCACCACCAGGCTGCGTACGACGCGATCGAGCAGGGCGACTACGCCACGGCGATCACCGAGTACAAGACCGCGATCCTGCAGGACCCGCACGACCAGATGGCCGTCGCGGGGCTCGCGCAGGTGTCGCTCCTGGACCGGTTGAACGGCCACACCGCGGACGACATCCGTGCCGCTGCCGGTGCGGGTCCGAAGGACGTCCAGGCGCAGCTCGCGGTCGCCGACCTCGACATCTCCGGTGGCCACGTCGAGGACGCCTTCGGGCGCCTGCTCGACCTGGTGCCGACGGTGTTCGGCGAGGACCGTGAGGCTCTGCGCGTCCGCCTGGTCGAGTACTTCGAGCTCATCGGGACCGACGACCCGCGCGTGGTCGCGGCCCGCCGTCGCCTGGCGAGCGCGCTGTACTAAGACGCACGCAACGAACGGACGGGAGGCCCGTGGCGGATCCGCCACGGGCCTCCCGTCCGTCTGCGGCCGCGTCCAGGACGCGGGCCACAGCTAGCGCTCGAGCTTGAGCCAGACTGCGCCGAGCGGCGGTACCACGAGGTGCGCCGAGGCGGGGCGGCCGGCCCACGGGGTGTCCTCGGCGGTGACGACTCCGAGGTTGCCGACACCGGAGCCGCCGTACTCCGCGGCGTCGGTGTTGAGCACCTCGTGCCACTCGCCGGCGCTCGGCAGGCCGAACCGGCGTTCGACGGGCACGCCCGAGAAGTTCACGAACACCGCCAGCCGGTCGTCGCCGTCCTTGCGCAGGAACCCGAGCGTCGAGTGGGGTGCGTCGCCGCCCTCGATCCACTCGAAGCCGTCGGCCGTGCTGTCGTGCATCCAGAGCGCGGGCGTGTCCTTGTACACCCGGTTCAGGGCGGCGACGAGGTCCTGCACGCCGCGGTGCCCGGGCTGGTCGAGGAGCCACCAGTCGAGCCCCTTCGCCTCGGACCACTCTGCGGGCTGGGCGAACTCCTGCCCCATGAAGAGCAGCTGCTTGCCGGGGTGCGCCCACATGAACGCCAGGTAGGCCCGGACGTTCGCGAGCTTCTGCCACTCGTCGCCGGGCATCTTGCCGTAGAGGGACCCCTTGCCGTGCACGACCTCGTCGTGGCTGATCGGCAGGGTGAACTGCTCACTGAACGCGTACACGAGCGAGAACGTGATCTCGTCGTGGTGGTAGCTGCGGTACGCGGGGTCGCGCTGCACGTACTCGAGCGAGTCGTGCATCCAGCCCATGTTCCACTTCTGGCCGAACCCGAGCCCACCGGCGCTCGTCGGCTGGGTCACGCCGGGCCACGAGGTGCTCTCCTCGGCGATCATCACGATGCCCGGGTAGCGCTTGTACGCGGTGGCGTTCGTCTCCTGCAGGAACGCGACGGCGTCCAGGTTCTCGCGGCCGCCGTGGATGTTCGGCAGCCAGTCGGTCCGGGAGTAGTCGAGGTACAGGATCGAGGCGACGGCGTCGACGCGCAGGCCGTCGATATGGAACTCCTCGAGCCAGTACAGGGCGTTGGCGACCAGGAAGTTCCGGACCTGCGGCTGCCCGAAGTCGAACACGTAGGTGCCCCAGTCGAGCTGCTCGCCGCGGCGGGGGTCCGGGTGCTCGAACAGCGCGTGGCCGTCGAAGCGTCCGAGTGCCCACTCGTCCTTCGGGAAGTGTCCGGGCACCCAGTCCATGATCACGCCGATGCCGGCCGAGTGCAGCCGGTCGATCAGGTACCGCAGGTCGTCGGGGGAGCCGTACCGCGCGGTCGGCGCGTAGTACCCGGTGACCTGGTAGCCCCACGAGCCGCCGAACGGGTGCTCGGCGAGCGGCAGGAACTCCACGTGCGTGAAGCCCGTGTACTGCACGTGCCCGATGAGCTGGTCGGCGACCTCGCGGTAGGACAGCCCGGGGCGCCACGAGCCGAGGTGGACCTCGTAGACGCTCATCGGCGCATCGTGCGTGGTCGTCTCCGCGCGGCGTTCCATCCAGGCGCGGTCGCCCTCGGACCACGTGTAGCTCGACTCGGTGATGACCGAGGCGGTGGCCGGGGCGATCTCGGCCTCGCGGGCGAACGGGTCCGCGCGCTCGACCCAGCCGGAGTCGGTGAGGATCTGGAACTTGTACCGCTGCCCCGCGACGGCTCCGGGCCAGAACAGCTCCCAGACGCCGAGGTCGCTCAGGCGGCGCATCGCGGTGGTGCGGCCTTCCCAACCCTCGAAGTCGCCGATCACGCGGACGGCGGTGGCTCGGGGCGCCCACACGGAGAACGCGACGCCGTCGACGCCGTCGATCGTGCGGACGTGCGCACCGAGGTGGTGCCAGAGCTGCTCGTCGCGGCCCTCACCGAACAGGTGCAGGTCGAGCTCGCCGAGCGTCGGGGCGAACCGGTACGCGTCGTCGGTCGTCCAGGTGGCGTCGTCCTCTTCCGAGGACTCGTCGAAGTCGTAGTCGGCCTCGACCCGGTAGCGCCCGAGCTCCTCGGCGGTGGCACCGGCCCAGAGACCGTCGCCCTCGTGGGTCAGCTCGACGTCGTCGCCGTCGAGCCGGACGAGCCGGACCGCCTGCGCCAGGTGGCGCACCACGCGCACGCTCGTGCCACCGTCGACGGCGTGCGGGCCGAGGACGTCGTGGGGCTGGGACCAGCGGCCCTCGGCGACCTGTTGGCGCAGCCACTGTTCGACCGGAGCCGGGCGCGGGCCCGTGCTGTCGGCGGTGGCGGGCTCGGGAGCCGGCGGCGTCGGGAGGGCGGTCGACGGCGCAACGGTGGACGGGCCTCCGGTCGGAGCGCCCGAGGACGCGACGGCGTCGACGGACGGTACCCGCGGGTGCGTCGCGTCGGCGGGGTGCCCCGCCAGCGTGGCGGACTCGGCGACCCCGCGGTCGGGCGCCTCGCGCGGTGCAGCGGGAGCGCCGGGAAGGTCCTCGTCGGGGGCGGAGACCCGCGGCTCGTAGCGCGGCTCCGGCTTCGCGTCGGACGGCGTCCGCGCGGGCACGGGCGGCGGCGGGGGCGGGACCGGCGGCACGGCGGGGCCCTGGCGCGACGGCGGGGTCGGCTGGGTTGCGGTCGGGTCGTTCGTCATCGGTGCAGTCCTTCCACGACGAGCAGGTGCACGGGTTCCTGGAACGCGTCCAGGCGGACGTAGTTCGACGCGCCCCAGACCCAGCGCTGCCCGGTCACGACGTCACGGACGTCGAACCGGCTGTCGGCCGGCAGGCCGAGCGCAGCGAGGTCCAGGTGCACGGTGGTCTCACGCGCCGAGTGCGGGTCGACGTTCGCGACGACGATCACGGTGTCGGCGTGTCCGGAGCGGATGAACTCACCGGACAGGTGCTTCGAGTACACGACGGTCGCCGGGTCGTCGGCGGCGTGCACGTGCAGGTTCCGCAGCTGGCGGAGGGCGGGGTGCGCGGCACGGAGCCGGTTGAGCATCGTCACGTACGGGGCGAGCGACGCGCCCTCGGCCTCGGCCAGGGCGAAGTCACGCGGCTTGTACTCGTACTTCTCGTTGTCGATGTTCTCTTCCGAGCCCGGTCGGGCGACGTCCTCGAACAGCTCGTACCCGGAGTACATGCCCCACGTCGGGGCGCCCGTCGCAGCGAGCGCGGCACGCACCTTGTAGCCGGCGCGACCGCCGAACTGCAGGTACTCGGTGAGGATGTCCGGGGTGTTCACGAACAGGTTCGGGCGCAGGTAGTCGCTCGTCTCGTGCGACAGCTCCTCGAAGTAGGACTCGATCTCTTCCTTCGTGTTCCGCCACGTGAAGTACGAGTACGACTGCTGGAACCCGACCTCGGCGAGGGCACGCATCATCGCCGGACGGGTGAACGCCTCGGCCAGGAACACGGTGTCCGGGTGCTCGTCGCGGACTTCGCGGATGACGCGCTCCCAGAACCAGAGCGGCTTGGTGTGCGGGTTGTCGACCCGGAAGATCCGGATGCCGAAGTCGATCCAGTGCCGCAGGACGCGCAGGACCTCGGCGACCAGGCCCTCGGGGTCGGAGTCGAACTGGATCGGGTAGATGTCCTGGTAGCGCTTCGGCGGGTTCTCGGCCGTGGCGATCGAGCCGTCGGCGCGCTGCGTGAACCAGTTCGGGTGCTCGGTGACCCAGGGGTGGTCGGGGGAGCACTGCAGCGCGAAGTCGAGCGCTACTTCCATGCCGGTGTTCTTCGCGGTCTCGACGAAGTCGCGGAAGTCGTCCTCGGACCCGAGGTCGGGGTGGATCGCGTCGTGCCCGCCCTCGGGGGAGCCGATCGCCCAGGGGCTGCCGGGGTCGTGCGGCCCCGGCGTGAGCGTGTTGTTCGGCCCCTTGCGCGCGGTCGTGCCGATCGGGTGGATCGGCGGCAGGTAGACGACGTCGAAGCCCATCCGGGCGACGGCGGGCAGACGGCGAGCCGAGGTCCGGAAGTCGCCGCTCTTCCACGAGCCGTCCGGGTTCTTCTTCGCGCCTTCGCTGCGGGGGAAGAACTCGTACCAGGCACCGACGCCGGCGCGGGTGCGTTCGACGTCGAGCAGCTGCGTCGGGGAGTGCGTCCGGAGCGAGGTGAGCGGGGCTTCCTCGACCTCGGCCACGATGCGCGGGTCGTCGACGGCGGCCAGGCGCTCGGCCGGGTCGAGGTCGGTGTCGCGCACCTTCGCTGCCGCACGGGTGGCGGCGGGGGAGTCGGTCTCGTCGGCGAGGCGGTCGAGCAGCAGGGCGCCGTCGAGGAGCGTCGCCTCGGTGTCCACCCCGGCCGCGATCTTCAGCCGTGCGGCGTGCAGCCACGTGGCCCAGTCGTCGGAGTAGGACTCGACGTGCCAGGTCCAGACGCCGACGTGGTCGACCTGGACGGTCGCCTCGTACCGGTCGGTCCCGGGCGCGCCGAGGGCCAGGGGGACGGTCCTGGTGCCCCCGTCCGGGCGTTCGAGGACGAGGTCGGCGCCGATGATGCCGTGTCCTTCTCGGAAGACGGTCGCACCGAACGTGATCACCTCGCCGTCGAACGCCTTGCCGGGGAACCCGTTCGGCGTCCTCGGGGCGAGCTCGGTGATCGGGATGCGCCCGATCTTCGGTCGGCGGGGTCGGTCTGCGGTGGCCACGGAGCCGACGCTACCCGGCGAGCGCCTCCGCGTTCCCCGGAATCCGCCCCCTGTGGACGGTCGGGCGCGCCGTGGACCTGTGGAGGAACCGGACGGGAGGCCCGTGGCGGGGCCGCCACGGGCCTCCCGTCCGCCCACCGGTCACGTGCCGGGCGCGGGCCGGATCGCGCGCTACGCCGGCTCGAACAGGTGGATGCCGGGGCCGTAGGCGGTGAACACCTGACCGGCGGGGCGGAGCCGCTCGTGGTCACGGTGCTTCTCGCTCGACCACGCGAGGCGGTAGCCGAGCACGTCCTCGCGCACCGGCAGCGTCAGGTCACGGGTGCGCCCGCTGCCGTGCACCACGACCAGCACGCGGTCGTACGGCTCGTGCTCGGGCGTCGACTCGGCGAAGTACTGCAGGACGCGGTGCACCGGCTGGTCCCAGCCCTCGATGGTCATCGGGTGCCCGTCCGGCCCGTACCAGGACATCCGCGAGGCACCCGGGGTCTCCTGCCCCTCGACGCCGAAGCGCGTCGGCCGGAGTGCGGGGTGCGCCTGCCGGAACCGGGCGAGCGCGGCGACGGCCTCGGTCATCGACTCGGCGTCCTCGTCGTCGGACCAGTCCACCGGGGTGAGGTCGTCGGACACGACGTACGCGTTGTTGTTGCCGTGCTGCGTGCGGCTCCGCTCGTCACCCGCGGTGAGCATCGGCACGCCGGCGGAGAGCAGCAGCGTCGCCGCGAGGTTCCGCATCGACCGGCCGCGCGCTGCCCGGACGCCGCGGTCGGCGGTGTCGCCCTCGATGCCGTGGTTGAACGAGCGGTTGTCGTTCGAACCGTCGCGGTTCTCCTCGCCGTTCGCCTCGTTGTGCTTGCCGTCGTACGACACCAGGTCGAGCAGCGTGAAGCCGTCGTGGGCGGTGACGAAGTTGACGCTCGCGAGCGGACCGCGGTCGGCACCGAAGACGTGGCGCGAGCCGGTCAGGGCGCCGGCGAGGGCGCCGATGCCGGTGCGGGGCATGCCGTTGCGGCGTTCCTCGGCGATGTCCGTCAGCCAGAACTGGCGGACCGTGTTGCGGAAGCCGTCGTTCCACTCACTGGTCCGGTCGCCGGCCGCCCCGAACGAGCCGGTCTTCCAACCGTCGGGTCCGACGTCCCACGGTTCGGCGATGACCAGGGTGTCCTGCAGGTCGGGGTGGTTCCGGATCCGCTCGAGCAGGGGGTGCTGCGGATCGAAGACGTGGTGGGCGTCGCGGGCGAGCGCGGCCATCAGGTCGAAGCGGAAGCCGTCGACCTGCACCTCGCGCGCCCAGTAGACCAGGCTGTCGACGATCAGGTCCGCCGTGGACTCCACCGAGGTGTCCAGGGTGTTCCCGCAGCCGGTGGTGTCGTAGTAGGTGTCCCGGAACGGCGGCGCGGCCTGGGTCCACCGGTACCGCTCCGCACCGTCGATGCCGCGCAGGCTGGTGGTGGGCCCGCCGAGGCCCTCTTCCGCCGTGTGGTTGTAGACGACGTCGAGCACCACCTGGATGCCCGCTTCGTGCAGCAGCCGGACCATGCCCTTGAACTCGCGCAGGACCGCGGACGCGCCCTCGGCCCGTGCGGGTGCGGAAGCGTGCGCGGCGTGCGGCGCGAAGAACCCGAGGGTGTTGTAGCCCCAGGCGTTCTCGCGGCCGGCGTCCCGCAACCAGTTCTCGGTGTCGAACGCGTGCACCGGCAGGAGCTCGAGCGTCGTGACACCGATCCGGTGCAGGTGCGCGATGGTGCTCTCGTGCGCCACCCCGGCGTACGTGCCGCGCAGGTGCTCCGGCAGGTGCGGGTTCGCGGCGGTCAGGGTGCGGACGTTCGCCTCGTAGACCACGGCGCGGTCGAGCGGGACCGTGGGCTTGACGACGCCGCCCCAGTCGAAGGCGTCGTCCACGACGACGCTCGTCCAGCGGGGCGTCCCGGCACCGGGTCCCGTCTCGGCGGCGCCGACCGCGCTGATGCCGCGGGCGTACGGGTCGAGCAGGGGCCGGGTCGGGTCGAACTCGTTCCGCGGTCCGACGGGCCCGTCGGCGAGCAGGTGGTACCGGTCGCCCGGGGCGACGCCTGGGGTCTCGGCCGTCCACAGGTCGGTCGCCGGCAGCCGCTCGAGCGGGTACCGGACCGGCTGCCCGCCCGCTCGCTCGACGACCACGACGACGGCCGTGGCGGTGGCGGACCGCAGGGAGAACCGCGGGACGTCGGCCCCGAGGTCGAACCCCGGGGTGTGGTCGATCGCTGTCTCGTGCACCCGACAAGGGTACGAGGACCGACGCGTATCCTGGACACCGCTCGTTCCAGGGGGTGCAGATGCCGGTCTACCTCGACCACGCCGCGACGACGCCGATCCTGCCGGAGGCGCTCGCCGCGTTCACCGACGCGCTCGGAACCGTCGGCAACCCGTCCTCGATCCACAGCGCCGGGCAGCGCGCGAAGATGCTGCTCGAGGACGGTCGCGCCGCGGTCGCCCGGTCGCTCGACGCCGACACCGTCGAGGTCGTGTTCACCTCCGGCGGCACCGAGAGCATCAACCTCGCCGTGAAGGGCCTGTTCTGGGCTCGTCAGCGCGACCGTGCCCGCCCCCGCATCGTCGTGCCGGGGGGCGAGCACCACGCCACCGTCGACACCCTGACCTGGTTGGAGA
Source organism: Curtobacterium sp. PhB191 (assembly GCF_004346515.1). Lineage (NCBI taxonomy): Bacteria > Bacillati > Actinomycetota > Actinomycetes > Micrococcales > Microbacteriaceae > Curtobacterium > Curtobacterium sp. PhB191. Next base: position 226,102 of record NZ_SMBV01000005.1, on the reverse strand, counting down.
CGCACGAGGGGGCCGTCATCGACGTGGTCCCGTTGGACGCGCAGGGTCGCGTCGACCTCACCGGACTGGAGGCACGGCTCGCCTCCGCCGACGACGTCGCCCTGGTCACGTTCCTGTGGGCGAACAACGAGGTGGGCACCATCCAGCCCGTGGCACGGATCGTGGAGCTGGCGCACGCCGCCGGCGTGCCCGTGCACAGCGACGCCGTCGCCGCCTACGGCCAGGTGCCGGTGTCGTTCGCCGCGTCCGGCCTCGACGCCCTGAGCGTCTCCGCGCACAAGGTCGGCGGACCGGTCGGCATCGGTGCGCTGGTGCTCGGGCGGAAGGCCACCGTCGAGCCCCTCATCCACGGCGGCGGGCAGCAGCGCCAGGTGCGGAGCGGCACCCAGGACGCCCCCGCTGCGGCCTCGTTCGGCGTCGCGGCCACGATGGTCGCCGCCGAACCGATGCCGCACCCGTCGCTCATCGCCCTGCGCGACCGGCTCGTCGCCGGTGTCCGCGCGGCCGTGCCGTCCGCCGTGCTGATGGGGGACCCCGACGACCGGCTGCCCGGCAACGCGCACTTCACGTTCCCGGGCTGCGAGGGCGATTCGCTCCTGTTCCTGCTCGACGCCGCCGGGGTCGCCGTCTCGACCGGATCCGCGTGCCAGGCCGGCGTGCCCGAGGCGTCGCACGTGCTGCTCGCGATGGGCCTGTCGGAGCAGGACGCCCGCGGCGCGCTCCGGATCACGCTCGGGCACACCTCGACCGATGCGGACGTCGACGCCTTCCTGGCGGCGTTGCCCGACGCGGTGGCGCGGGCCGGGGCTGCCGGCATGGCGTCGCGGGAGCCGCTGCTCGGGCGCTAGAGCGCCCTCCGGCGGGGGTGCGACGCCGACGGGCCTGCCGCGCCGGTAGGATCGGTGACCATGGTCGAACTGGACTTCACCGAGCAGCTCTCCGCCCTCCGAGAGACCTTCGGCAACATCCGCTCGGTGGTCGACGTCGACCGCCTGCAGCGTGAGATCGCCGACCTCAGCGAGCAGGCGGGCGCCCAGGACCTCTGGGACGACGTCGAGCACGCGCAGCAGGTGACGAGCGCGCTCTCGCACCGGCAGTCGGAGCTCAAGAAGATCACCGACACCGAGCGTCGCATCGACGACCTCGAGGTGCTCGTCGAGATGGCGAACGAGGGCGACGACCAGGACTCGGCCGACGAAGCCGTCGCCGAGCTCAAGGCGATCCAGAAGACCATGGGCGACCTCGAGGTGCAGACGCTCCTCGACGGCGAGTACGACGACCGCCCCGCCGTGATCACCATCCGTGCCGGGGCCGGTGGCGTCGACGCCGCGGACTTCGCCGAGATGCTCATGCGCATGTACCTGCGGTACGCCGAGCAGCACGGCTTCAAGACCACCGTGATGGAGACGTCCTACGCCGAAGAAGCGGGCATCAAGTCCGCCACGTTCGAGGTCGACGCGCCCCACGCCTTCGGCACCCTGTCGATCGAGGCCGGCACCCACCGACTCGTCCGCATGTCGCCGTTCGGCGCTGCGGGCAAGCGGCAGACCTCGTTCGCCGCGGTCGAGGTCATCCCGCTCATGCCGGAGACGATGGTCATCGACATCCCCGAGAACGACATCCGCGTCGACGTCTTCCGCTCGTCGGGCCCCGGCGGACAGTCCGTCAACACGACCGACTCCGCGGTGCGCCTGACGCACATCCCGACCGGCACCGTCGTCTCGATGCAGAACGAGAAGTCGCAGATCCAGAACCGTGCGGCCGCGATGCGCGTGCTGCAGTCGCGCCTGCTCCTCCTGAAGAAGGAAGAGGAGAACGCGAAGAAGAAGGAGCTCGCCGGCAACATCACGGCGAGCTGGGGCGACCAGATCCGGTCCTACGTGCTGGCGCCGTACCAGATGGTCAAGGACCTGCGGAGCGAGCACGAGGTGAACAACCCCTCAGCCGTGTTCGACGGCGACCTGGACGGGTTCATCAACGCCGGCATCCGCTGGCGCAAGCAATCCGTCGACGCGTAGGGGTTCGTGAGCCGCGCGCCTCGCTTGCTTTCCAAGCGGGGCGACCTACCCTGATCCGGTCATGATCAAATTCGACCAGGTCACCAAGGTCTACTCGGGCAACCCGAGTCCGGCGCTCGACAACCTCACCCTCGAGATCCTCAAGGGCGAGTTCGTGTTCCTCGTGGGCGCCTCGGGTTCCGGCAAGTCCAGCTTCCTGCGCCTCGTGCTCAAGGAGGAGAAGCCCTCCCGCGGCCAGATCCACGTGCTCGGGCAGCGCCTCGGCTCCCTGGCGTCGCGGAAGGTCCCGTACTTCCGGCGCAACCTCGGCGTCGTGTTCCAGGACTTCCGACTCCTTCCGAACAAGAACGTCTTCGACAACGTCGCGTTCTCGCTGCAGGTGATCGGCAAGAGCAAGGGCTTCATCAGCGAGGCCGTCACCGACGTGCTGAAGCTCGTCGGACTCGCGGGCAAGGCGACCCGCATGCCGCACGAGCTCTCCGGCGGTGAGCAGCAGCGCGTGGCGATCGCCCGCGCCGTCGTCAACAAGCCGGCGATCCTGCTGGCCGACGAGCCCACCGGCAACCTGGACCCCACCACGTCCGCCGGCATCATGGCGCTCCTCGAACGCATCAACCAGGGAGGCACCACCGTGCTCATGGCGACCCACGACGCCAGCATCGTGAACCAGATGCAGCGTCGGGTCATCGAGCTGTCGAACGGCACGGTCCTCCGTGACGAGCAGTCCGGTGGCTACCAGACCCAGGCGGTCCCGATCCAGCGCGGCACCGTGTCGAACACCACCGGCATCCAGACCATCCCGGGGCTCATCCGATGAGGCTCGGGCTCGTCATGTCCGAGGTCGGCTCGGGCCTGCGGCGCAACGCGTCGATGGTCGTCTCCGTCGTCCTCGTGACCTTCATCTCGCTCACCTTCGTCGGGACAGCGATCCTGCTCCAGATGCAGATCAACCAGATGAAGGGGTACTGGTACGACCGGGCGCAGGTCGCCGTCTACCTGTGCACCGACACCGACACCACCGGCAACTGCACGGGTGCCAAGGCCACCGAGGACCAGCGGAAGCAGGTCCAGGCCCAGCTCGAGTCGTCCACCCTCAAGCCGTACATCGAGAAGACGTACTACGAGGACCAGGACCAGGCGTTCACCCGCTTCAAGGAGCAGTTCAAGGACTCCGCGGCGACCGAGTTCGTCAAGCCCGAGTACCTCAACGAGACCTTCTGGGTGAACCTGAAGAACCCGTCGCAGGCCGACGTCCTCGTCGAGAGCCTGTCGAAGGTGGCCGGTGTGCAGAGCGTCGTCGACCAACGCGGCTACCTGCAACCGATCTTCAACCTGCTCAACGCGTCGTCGTACACGGCGATCGGCATCGCGGCGCTCATGCTCGTCGCCGCCGTGCTCCTCATCGCGACCACGATCCGGTTGTCCGCCTTCAGTCGCAGGCGAGAGCTCGGCATCATGCGGCTGGTCGGTGCGTCGAACCGGTTCATCCAGACGCCGTTCGTGCTCGAGGGGGTGATCGCCGCCGCCATCGGAGCCGTCCTGGCGGGTGGTGCCATCACCGCGGTGGTGTGGTTCTTCGTCCGGAACTTCCTGGCCGAGCGCTTCACCGGCACGGCGTTCATCGGCATGGGCGACGCGGCCATCGTGGTGCCGTCGGTGATCGTCATCGGGGTGTTGCTCGCCGCGGTGTCGGCGTCGATCGCCATCCGCCGCTACCTCAAGGTCTGATCCGCCGCGCCGGGAAGGTGCGTGAGGCGCCTGCTGTTGGGTAGTCTGTAGGGCTGCGCAGCGCAGTGCCCGGTACGAGAGGAGTCGTCATGGCGAAGGAACGCGGTGAGAAGATCGTCGCGACGAACCGTCGCGCCCGACACGACTACCTCATCGAGGACACGTACGAGGCCGGCATGGTCCTGTCCGGCACCGAGGTGAAGTCCCTGCGCATGGGTCGTGCCTCGTTGGTCGACGGGTACGCCTACATCGACCGGGGTGAAGCCTGGATCGATGCGGTGCACATCCCCGAGTACACCGAGGGCACCTGGAACAACCACGCACCTCGGCGCAAGCGCAAGCTGCTCCTCCACAAGCAGCAGATCGTGAAGATCTCGCACAAGACGGCCCAGGGCGGCTACACCCTCGTGCCGCTGCAGATCTACTTCCACGACGGTCGGGCCAAGATCGAGATCGCGGTCGCCAAGGGCAAGCGCGAGTTCGACAAACGTCAGGCCATGCGGGAGAAGACCGACAAGCGTGAGGCCGAGCGGGCCATGCGCACGAAGAACCGCGTCGGCGAGTAGCGGCCTCACACCTCGGTCAGCTAGACTGTGGGACTGCTCCGATCGGAGCAGCGGCAACACAACTCAACAGCGTGACAGCGGCTCGCACGTCCGGCCCGCATGGGGATGATCGGTTTCGACATTGCCTGTGTGCCGACGGGAAGCGGGCCGAGGACCCACGGTTATCTCGTGAACGATCCGTGGAAAACAACAAGTGCCAATTCCAAGCGCACTGACTTCGCTCTCGCTGCGTAAGCAGCCCAGCACATGAAGTCCGTCGGCCAGGTGACCGTCCCCTAACCTGATCCCGGCGTCATCCAGAGGACTTGCTGCACGGTTGCGCCTCAGGGCCGTGCGGGACTTGCACTGAGACTGGGCCCGTCGTCCTAGAAGCCGGTAGCAAAGGACGGGGCCGAGCAGAACGAACTATCCGGATACGCCCGTAGAAGACGTCGAATTGCAGCGATGGACGGGGGTTCGATTCCCCCCATCTCCACCATTCGCCGGTCGTCGAGCCGCTGTCACCACCTGTTGCACGAACGCCCCGTCACCGTCCCTGGACGATGCCGGGGCGTTCGCTGTCTCGCCACGTCAGGGGACTACGCTCCGGAGGAGGCGCAGGGAAACGCTCGCGCCGACCCCGAACGGAAGGCCCCCACGTGGTGCAGGAGATCGCGATCCGAGTCCGTCTGCGCGAGCAGGAGCGAGTGGTGCTCGCCGACTACGAGCGGATCGTCGGGTCCGTCGCGACGGTCGCTGCCCTCGTCGCCTGGCTGCCCACGCCCGACGCCCGCCTGGTCGTCCGCGGCCGGGGTGCCGAACCCGTCCGCCTCGAGACCGTCACCTACGGTTCGGTCGTCGAGATGCTCGTCGTGCTCGACCAGCGTTCGGCTGCTGTCGAACGGGGTGCAGCAGCGATCGCGGCGCTGATCGAGTCGGTGCGGCACGAGCACGTCGCCGATGACGTGGCCGGGGTCGCCGGTGAGCTGGACCGCCTGGACCGCGCTGCACCGCGTGGACGGTCGGTCGTCGAGCGCACGCTCCGCACGTTCATCGAGGGTGCGCGCGCCGACGTCCTGGCACGCAAGACCACGACCCGGGTGCGGACCGCGCAGGCGCTGTTGCGGCTCGCTGAGGACGACGCCGTGCTCACCGTTGAGCGGGTGACGGACGCGCTCGCGCCCGTGCTCGAGGAACACGCGGTCGACGTCGCGCTGGACACGGGTTCCGCCGTGGTCGTCGAGCCGATCGACGGGGTCGAGTCGCCGGAGCAGGCACCGGTCCTGCCGTTGCCCTCGGGGGAAGCGAAGCCGAAGCAGCAGAAGGGCGACCGCGAGAAGCAGAAGAAGGACGACAAGAAGCCGTCCGACAAGAAGGACAACGGCAAGAAGAAGTCCGACAAGAAGAAGAAGTCGGACAAGAAGGACGACGGCAAGAAGAAGAAGTCCAAGAAGTAGCAGCCTGAGTGCTTATACAGCACAATTGTTTCCGGCATGTTAAAGAATCCGGCCAAGTCGCTGTCCTGGTGCCAGAGTCGATGAGCGCGACCCCCGTTCGTGGGGTCCGCTCACTCGACGGGAGCAGCAGTGGCTACAACGACGACGACGACGTTGCCGGACTCCGGCCTCAAGCGGAACGTGGGCTTCATCGGGCTCATCTGGGCCTCGACAGGGTCGATCATCGGCTCCGGGTGGCTCTTCGGGTCGCAGGAGGCCCTGAAGACCGCCGGCCCGGCCGCGATCATCTCGTGGCTCATCGGCGGTGTGGCGATCCTCGTCCTCGCCCTCGTGCACGCCGAACTCGGCGGCATGTTCCCGATCGCGGGCGGGACGGCCAGGTTCCCGCACATCGCGTTCGGCGGCATCGCCGGTGCGTCGTTCGGCTGGTTCTCCTGGTTGCAGTCCGTGACCGTCGCCCCGATCGAGGTCGAGGCGATGATCAAATACGCGCAGCACTGGCAGTTCGCGCACCCGTGGCTGCACACCACGACGGTGGACGGGGAGACGCAGCAGCTGCTCACCGGCGCGGGCATCGCGGTCGCCGTCGTCCTCATGGCGGTGGTCACCGTGATCAACCTGCTCAGCGTCCGGATCCTCGCGAACACGAACTCGGCGGCGACGTGGTGGAAGGTCGCCATCCCGCTGCTGGTCATCGTCGTGCTGGCGTTCAGCGGGTTCCACGGCTCGAACTTCACGGCGGCCGACGGCTTCATGCCCGAGGGGGCCAAGGGGGTCCTGGCGGCCGTGTCCACCTCCGGCATCATCTTCGCCTTCCTCGGCTTCGAGCAGGCCGACCAGCTCGCGGGTGAGGCGAAGAACCCGCGACGGGACATCCCGCGCGCCGTCATCGGCTCCGTGCTCATCGGGCTGGTGATCTACCTGCTGCTGCAGGTCGTGTTCCTCGGGGTGCTCCGGTCGGATGCGATCCAGGGGTCCTGGGCCACCGCCGACTTCACGAAGTACACGGGGCCGTTCGCCGACATCGCGATGGCCGCGGGCATCACCTGGCTGGCGGTGGTCATCTTCATCGACGCGATCATCTCGCCCGCGGGGACCGGGCTGATCTACGTGACCGCGACGAGCCGCATCTCCTACGGACTCAGTCGCAACGGGTACTTCCCGAAGGCGTTCGAGTGGACGACGAAGCAGGGTGTGCCGTGGGTCGGGCTCGTCACGGCGTTCGTCGTCGGTTGCGCGTGCTTCGCACCGTTCCCCTCGTGGCAGGGGCTGGTGAGCCTCATCACCAGCGCGTCGGTCCTGATGTACGCCGGCGCCCCGTTGGCGCTCGGGGCTTTCCGGAAGCGGATCCCGGAGATCGAGCGCCCCTACCGCATGCCCGCCGCCGCGGTGCTGTCGCCGATCGCGTTCATCGTCGCGAACCTCATCATCCTGTGGACCGGGTGGGACACCGACTGGAAGCTCGGCGTCGCGATCCTCATCGGTGCCGTGGTGATCATCCTGAACAACGTGTTCCGCGGTGCCTCGAGCGTCCGGCCGCGCTGGGACTGGAAGGCGGCGCAGTGGCTGCTGCCCTACCTGATCGGCATGGGGCTCATCGTGTTCCTCAGTGACTTCGGTCCGCTGACGCACCCGGTGTTCCCGCTGTGGATCGACATCGTCGTCGTCGCGGTGTTCTCGCTGGTGATCTACTACTGGGCGATCAACTCCGCTTCGGACCGTGCGGAGATCCTCCGCACGGCCGACGACGTGCGTGACGTCGAGGAATCAGGCGTGGTCGAGCCGGTCCACCACTAGAAGTCGAACAGGTTCGCCCGGATGCCCCCGGCGCCGTACTCCCGCCGCAGGAGCCCACGGCGCCGGAGCACCGGCACCAGGTCGCCGAACATCCGGTGGATCTGCGCCGGGTGCAGGTCGCCCGAGAAGATGATGCCGTCGTTGTCCGCGTCCGACCCGAGCTCCTCGATGAAGTCGGCGAACTCGTCGGCGGTGCCGACGAAGCCCTCGCGCGAGGACACCCGCCCCTTGCGGGCCTTGCGTTCCAGGAGCGCGCGCAGGGGAGCGTCCGGGGTGTCGCCGAGCAGCCCGCGGATCGTGCCGGCGGAGACGTGGTCGCCGAAGGTCCCGTCCGGCACGGGCGCGTCGAGGTCGAGCGCGAGCAGGTCCGTCTCGGAGTCGCTCGACCACGCGATCGCCGCGGTCCGCAGGTCGTCGTCGGACGGGTGCCGGGACGCCTCGACGATCCGGTCGGCCTCGTCGGACGACGAGACGATCTCGGGCTTGAGGACGAACAGGATGCGCAGGTCGGCGGCCGTGCGTCCGGCGGCCTGCGCTGCGGCGATCACGCGACCGCGGTAGTCCGCCACCGCGGCGGCCGACAGGGGCGCGAGCGCGAGTTGCACGTCCGAGTGGGTGCCGGCGAACGCGAGGCCCCGACCGGAGCCACCGGGGGAGACGACCACCGGGTCCGAGTCGAGCGGCAGCGCGTTGAGCGGGCCGTCGGCGGTGAAGTACGCGCCCTCGTGGTGGAAGGCATCGAGCGCGTCCCCGTCGGCGAAACTCCAGTCGGAGGGGTCCCCGACGTACCCGGACGACCCCCACGACCCCCAGAGCCGGCGGAGCAGCGTGATCCACTCCTCGGCCCGGTCGTACGCCTGGTCGTGCGGCAGCGGCGGCAGACCGGCGTGCCGGGCACTGCCGACGTCGGTCACGACGTTGATGCCGAGCCGCTCGGAGGACAGGTGCGCCAGCGTGGCGAACTGTCGTGCAGCCAGGTACGGCGGCGTGAAGCCGGCGTTCACGGTCGGCGCGATGCCGATGTGCGAGGTCGCCGCGAACAGGTACGGCGCGAGCAGCAACGGGTCGTGCTTCGGGCCGCCGTACGCCTGGCGGATGCGCAGGTCGAGCGTCGACGGGTTGCCGAGCGAGATGGCGTCCTCCGCGATCACCAGGTCCATGCCGGCCTGCTCGAGCGTGCGGACGGACTGCTGGTACAGGTCGGGCTTGGTCCAGTCGTGGCCCCAGTCCCAGTCCGAGCGCCCCCACGCCTGCGGGCCGAACCCGCGTGAGAAGAAGTACCCGAAGTGTTGCGGTCGTGCCATCGTCTAGAGCTCCTCCGAGATCACGTGCGTGCCCGGGACCGAGTGTTCCAGGGACGCACGCTCCGCGTCGGACGCGTCACGGGCCTCCAGACCGACTCTGCCGTCTGCAGAACGCAACGCGGCGAACCCGCGTTCCAGGTCGCGGAGCAGGTCCGCGACGTCCTCGATGCCGACCGACAGTCGGATCAGGCCGTCGTCGATGCCCTGGTCGGCGCGCTCCGCGGCGGTCTTGCCGGCGTGCGTCGTCGTCGCGGGGTGCAGGATCAGCGAGCGGACGTCGCCCAGGTGGGTCATCCGGCTGAACAGCTGGACGCTGTCGATGAAGGTGTGCGCGGCGGCTTCGCCGCCCGCCAGCGTGAACGCGAAGACGGAGCCGGCTCCGCGCGGCAGGTAGCGCTGGGCGAGGTCGTGGAACGGACTGGAGGCCAGACCCGCGTGGTCGACGCTCGTCACCTCCGGCTGTGCTTCCAACCACTGCGCCACCGCCAGCGCGTTCGCGCTGTGGCGTTCCACGCGCAGGCTCAGCGTCTCGATGCCCTGACGGATCAGGAACGCGTTGAACGGCGACGGGGTCGGGCCGATGCGCGAGGCGACGACGTCACGCGCGAAGACGACGAACGCCCGGTTGCCGTAGCGCTCGACGTAGCTGTCGCCGCCGAGCGACCGCTCCGGGCTGGTGAGGTGCTGCCAGCGCTCGGGGGAGGCGGACCAGTCGAACGTGCCGCCGTCGACGACCACGCCGCCGAGGCCCGCGCCGTGGCCGGACAGGAACTTCGATGCCGAGTGGATGACGATGTCGGCGCCGTGCTCGACCGGGCGGACCAGGTACGGCGTCGCCAGGGTGTTGTCCACGATCAAGGGGACCCCGGCACGGTGCGCGGTGTCGGCGACGCCGGTGATGTCGAGGACGTCGTTCTTCGGGTTCGGGATCGTCTCGGCGAAGAACGCCTTCGTGTTCGGGCGGACGAGCCGCGCCCACTCGTCGAGGTCGCGCTGGTCGGCGACGAAGTCGACCTCGATGCCGAGGCGGCCGAGGTTCTGCACGAGCAGCCCCTTGGTGCCCTCGTAGATGCTGCGGGCGGCGACGACGTGGTCGCCGGCCTGCAGGAGCCCGAGGAACGCGATGGTGGCGGCCGCCTGGCCACTGCCGACCAGGATCGCCTCGACGCCCCGCTCGAGCAGGGCGACGCGGCGCTCGACGTCGGCGTTCGTCGGGTTGCCGAGGCGGGTGTAGGTGTAGCCGTCCTCGGTGCCGGCGAAGCGGTCGCGCGCCTGGTCGAAGTCGTCGAAGAGGAAGCCGGAGGACATGTGGATGGCCGGGATCCGTGCGCCGTGCCCTGCGTCGGGCACGAAGCCGCCGTGCACCTGTTCGGTCGAGAAACCGTGATCGTCGTTCGCCATGGGACACCTCCGGGAGTCGTCTGGCGGTAGCCTCGCAGCCTTCGCTGCGTGGACAGGCGATTGCGGCGTTCCGTTACGCGGAACCGGGGTGCGGTGGGGTCGCGGCGGGGCCCTGGCGGCTGCCACGATGGGGGCATGGCGACCGACGAAGCGACCCTGATCATCCGCGATGTCCGTCCGTGGGGTGGTGCACGGTCGGACATCCGGGTGGCGGACGGCCGCATCGTCTCGGTCACCGCGACCGGAGCGGGCGACGGCGTCGCGGGCGGTGCCAGTGCCAGTGGCGGTGCCGGTGCCGGTGCCGGTGCTGGTGCTCGGGTCGTCGACGGGCGCGGCCAGCTCGCGCTGCCGGGGCTCGTCAACACGCACGCCCACGTCGACAAGAGCTGGTGGGGGCACGAGTGGGAGTCGTACGGCGGCGAGCCCGGCACGCAGGGGCGCATCGCGCACGAACGGGCTCGGCGTGACGCCCTCGGGATCCCGAGCGAACCCGTCGCCACGCGGGTGCTGCGCGAAGGGCTGCGCACCGGCACCACCCGGGTCCGCACGCACGTCGACGTCGACCTCGGCGTCGGGCTGCGGGGGATCGAGGCCGTGCGTGCGGCGGCCGACGCGCTCGACGGTGCGGTCGAGGTGTCGATCGTCGCCTTCCCGCAGGACGGCGTGCTGCGGCGGCCCGGTGTGCTCGACCTGCTGCGGCAGGCGGCGACGGCCGGAGCGGACCACATCGGCGGGCTCGACCCGTCGCTCATCGACCGCGACCCGGTCGGGCAGCTCGACGGCCTGTTCGCCATCGCCGCCGACACCGGGTGCGGCATCGACATCCACCTGCACGAGCCCGCCGAGCTCGGTGCGTTCGCGTTCGACCTGGTGCTCGACCGGGTGGAGCGGCTCGGCATCGCACCGGGCAGGGTCAACATCGCCCACGGGTTCGCGATCGTCGACGTCGATCCCGTGCGTCGCCGCGACCTGCTCGCCCGGATGGCGTCGCTCGGCGTCACGATGACCACCGTCGCCCCGGTGCGGATGCGACAGCTTCCCCTGCACGAGTTCGACGAGGCCGGCGTGCGGTTCGGCTTCGGCACCGACGGCATCCGTGACCTGTGGAGCCCCTACGGCGACGGGGACCTGCTCGGCATCGCGTGGCAGTACGCGCGGGCCGGCGGTGTGGTGCGGGACGAGGACCTGACCCGCGTGGTGGAGGTCGCCACGCGCGACGGTGCCCGGTTCGTCACCGACGAGGCGCACGACCTCGTGGCGGGGGCGCGTGCCGACGTGGTGCTGCTCGACGCCGAGAACCCGCTGGACGCCCTGGTGCGACGGGTGCCGCGGTCGCTCGTCGTCGCCGGCGGCCGGGTGTTCGACCCCGCCGAGCTCGCGCAGCGCCCCTGGGAGTAAGCGCGGGGCTGCGCACCCGTTCTGCGACATTGCACCAGTCGATCACCGCGTGGATCGTCGCGGACGTGGTGCGAGCACGATCTGGCATCGTCAGAAGAGTGCGCGCACGCCCGCCACCACGGTGTCCCAGACCTCGAGCAGCGGGACCCGTGCGAGCCACACCGCGAGGCCGTTCACCAGCACGAACAGCACGAACCAGACCCCGGCCGGCACGCGCATCTCGGCCGCGGCGATGTGGAAGTCCGTCTGCACGCGGGCGCCGGTGAGCAGCCACCGTGCGACCTGCACGACGGACCGCAGTCCGTCGACGACGAAGAACGCCCCGACCGCGGCGACCACGAGCACCGTGGTCTCGGACGGACGCAGTGCCACCCACAGCGCCAGGACGTCGAACCCGAGCACGACGAGCAGCCCGAACCAGTTCCGCACGAACACCAGCGCCACGAGCCCGATGACCCCGAGCACGGCGACGGGCAGCCACCGCGAGCCGTGCAGCACCCCGGTCACCAGCAGCACCCCGGCCCAGAGCGGCGCGCTGTACCCGGCGTAGAGGTTGAGGATCCGGACGAGCCAGCGGATGCCGCCAGGGACCCGGCCGAGCTGTACCCAGGCCTCGCCGGAGCCGTCCGGGTGCAGGTCGATGCGCTGGATGCGGCCGCCGAACGGGACGACGACGATGCAGTGTCCGACCTCGTGGGCGATGGTCGCGGCGATCCGGGCGACGCGTCCGACGAGCGGCAGGAACGGCAGGAGCGCGCCGACGACGAGCGCGACGAACACGAGGGGCGGGGCTGCGGTGGTCAAGGGACCAGCATCGCAGTCGTGTCCCGCGAACTGCCCGAGACCCGGCGGCCAGGACGATGTGGAACGACATCCTCGAGGTCGTACGACATCGAGAACGTCGATCCGAGTCGGCGCCCGGCCCGCGCGCGCCGAGTCGACGCCCGCCCGCCCGCCCGCGCCCGCCCCGGCTCAGCCCAGGACGGTCGGCCCGGCCACCACGACGACGAGCACCGTCGTCATGGCGATCGCGAACGCCGTGAGCACGACCAGGAACGTCGTCAGGTGGTTCATCCGGCCGCGCATCACTCGACCGTCACCGACTTCGCCAGGTTGCGCGGCTTGTCGACGTCGCAGCCGAGCTGCAGCGCGAGTTCGCGGGCGAGCATCTGCAGCGGCACGACGGCCTCGAGCGGACCCCACGGCGCCGCCATCGCGCCCCAGGCGAGTCCGCCGGTGCCGCGGCTACCGAGCGCCGGGATGTCGGAGCCTTCGCCGCCGATGGTGATGACGAACCCGCCGCGGGCCCGGACCTCGGCGATCGCCGACTGGATCTTCGGCTCGCCGTGGTCGATCACGACGACGGGGGTGCCCTCGTCGACGAGGGCGAGCGGACCGTGCTTCAGCTCGCCCGCGGGGTACGCCTCGGCCCAGCGGTAGCTGAGCTCCTTGAGCTTGAGTGCGCCCTCGGCGGCGTACGGCAGGCCGGCACCGCGGCCGAGGAACAGGAAGCCGGTGGCCTCCTTCACGCTCGACACCAGGAGCGGCATCCGGTCGGCGGACACCTGCGTGGCGTGCTCGATGCGTGCCGGCAGGTCGAGCAGTTCGTCGACGAGTGCGTGGGCACGTGCGACCTCGATGCGGCCGGACGCCACGAGCGCGGAGATCACCGCGGCGACGCCGACGACGACCTGCGCGGTGAACGTCTTCGTCGCGGCGACGCCGATCTCCGGACCGGCGTGGCAGTCGAGCACGGCGTCGGCGCGACGGGCGAGCGAGGAGTGCATGTTGTTCGTGAGCGCGAGCACCGGGTGGCGGTCCTCGAAGCGGTCGAGCGCGCGGAGGACGTCGGCGGTCTCGCCGGACTGGCTGATCGCGACGACCAGGGTGTCGGGGCCGAGGACGGCCTGGTCGGCCTCGCTGGCGACGACGATGTCGGTGGGGACGCCGCCGATGCCGCGCAGCGCGGTGGCGATCACCTGGCCGGCGTTGAGCGAGGTGCCGCAGGCGACGATCGCCAGGCGCTGGAAGGCGGGCAGCCCGAGGCCGACCCACATGCTGCCGTCCGCGGTGCGGCGGGCGATGCGGTCCAGGATCGTGCTGACGACGTCGGCCTGCTCGCCGATCTCCTTCGCCATGTGGTCGGGGTGGTCGCCGAGGTCCAGCGCGGTGGCGGCGAACGGCGACGGGGTGGGGAACGGCACGGGGACGGTGATCCCGTTCGACGACCAGGTCCAGGCCTCGCCGAGCTCGACGACGTCACCGTCGCGGAGCGCCACGAAGGTCTCGCACCACTCGGCGATCGCACCGATGTCGCTCGCCACGAAGTCGCCGCGGGCGGACCGGGCGACGACGAGCGGGGAACGGTCCGCGGCCACGACCATCCGCCCGTCGCGGGCGTCGAGGACGACGATCGCCCACGACCCCTCGAGCTGCGCGGTCGCGATCTGCACGGCGAGCATCAGGTCCGGGTCGACGGCCAGGGCACGCTCGACGAGGTGCGCGATGACCTCGGAGTCGACCTCGGAGCGGAACCGGTGGCCCTGCGCCGTGAGCATGTCACGCAGGCGGTCGGCGTTCTCGATGATGCCGTTGTGCACGATGCTGATCCGGCGCGAGCAGTCGGCGTGCGGGTGGGCGTTCGCCTCGCGCACGGCACCGTGCGTGGCCCAGCGGGTGTGGCCGATGCCGACGCCGGTCAGAGCGTCGCCGGACCGGGCGGCGACGAGCGTGCGCAGGTCCCCGACGCGGGAGACCGAGCGGATCGTCTCGGTGCGTCCGGCGGCGGTCCGGACGGCGATGCCGGCGGAGTCGTAGCCGCGGTACTCGAGTCGTTCGAGTCCGTCGAGCAGGTAGGGCGTCGCGTCGTCAGACACGCGGGCCGCGATGATGCCGCACATCGGCTGTCCCTTCGGGGGAACGGGGTGGGGGAGTGGAGCGGGGTTCGGCACCGACCGCCGTCGGGTCTGCCGCGCGTCCGGGCCCTCGCGGTCCTGACCGGCGCCCGTCCTCGGATCAGGCGAGGACGGACGACGGAGTGGGTGGGCCACGAGGTTCGGGTACCGGACGGGGTACCGCGGTCTGGCCCCTCGGGAGGGGCACGGCGGTCGGTGCATGAGAAGCCTCACCCGGCGACGCCGCCACGGCAACAGTCGTCGACTGCTCTTGCGGTTCCCCGCGTGCGGGGGACGCCGCGGTGCGGTCGCGTGCGGACTCCCGCAACGCGCGCCGCGTCCTGGACAGGGAAAAGGCGGACGGGAGGCCCGGTACCAGCTGGTACCGGGCCTCCCGTCCGCCTCGTGGTCGCTTCGACTACGTGAGCAGCGCGACCAGGTGGGAGCGCGACCGCGCGCCCACCTTGCGGTAGATCTGCGTGAGCCGCAGCTCCACCGTGCGCTGCGACATGAACAGCGACGACGCGATCTCGCGGTTGCGGTAGCCCTCCGTCACCTTCTGCACCACGGCGCGCTCCTCGGCCGTGAGCGAGGTGAGCACCGCGGAGGCGTCCGGAGCGCTCCGGGGCGTCCCCGGCATCGACGCGGACAGCACCGGTGCGGACCGGAGCGACGGCCCCGTGCCGAACGGCGGCATGGCCGCTGCCGGTGCGGGGGTGACGAGGGGACGGCGCATGCCGGCCGCCTCGTACGCCGCCGCTGCTGCCGCACCGAGACGCGGACGCTCGGCGGGGTTGCCGACCGTCGCGAGGGCCGCGAACGTCCGTGCCCGCTCGAACTGCGAGTCGTGCGGCTGGAACAGCTCCAACGCGCGGCGACGGGCGGTGTCCCGGGTGGTGTCGTCGGCGACGAGCGCGAGGCTCCTCGCCAGCACGAGCGCACCCCAGCGACCCGGTCGGGCGTGGTGGTCCGCAGCGAGCCGCGCGGTGATGGTGCGGGCGTCGTCGATCCGTCCGAGGCGTGCGTACGCCTCGACCAGGTCGCCGAGGTGCCGGAGCACCGCGGGGTTCCGCAGGGACCGACCGATGGCGTCCGCCGCTTCGAGTGCGGCGGCTGCCTCCTCCAGTCGGCCATCGAGCAGCAGGACCCGACCGCGGAGCGCGTGCAGCTTCGCCGTCGCACCCCACAGGCGGCTCGTCGAACGGTGCTCGAGGCACCGGTCCACGACCGCCAGGGCATCGGCGGAGCGCCCCTCGGCGAAGTGCCGCCAGGCGATTGCGATGGCCCGCGACGGCTCACGGAGCCGTTCGACGACCGAGGAACCGGCCTCCCAGACGTCGATCGCGCGGAGCGCCTGCCGGAAGTTCCCGGAGCGCACCTCGTTCTCGGCGGTCAGGTAGCGGGCTGCCTCGGTCCACACCGGCGCCGTCTGCGGGCCACGGGCGAGGACGAGTGCGAACACCCGACGCGCGCTCCGGTACCGCTCGGCGATGCTCAGCGCGTGGGCGAGGAGCAGCAGGGCCGGGTCGGACATCGCCAGCAGCACCGACGTCGCGAGCCCGTCGTGCAGGTCGGTGTCCGACGGCAGGGTGCCGTCGATCGCGGCGATGAGCTCCCGCGCGGTCGTCGTGATCTCCAACGTGTGCGGAGACGCCGACGCCTCGAGGGGCTCGACGCGGTGCAGCAGGTCCTTCGCCTGGTCGAGCTCCCACGCCTCGGCACGGAAGCACGCCACCATGGCCATCAGCCCGGCGACCGCGTCCACGTCGGCCGGCTCGGTCGCGTCCACCGACACGAGGAGTTCGTCCGCGTGCACGGCGTCGCCACTGAGGTACTGCGCCGAGTACTGCAGGCGCAGCCGGCGGACCTCGTGCGCCGTCGTCCGGAACGGACGGAGCGCGGCGAGGTAACGCGCGGCGAAGCCGAGCAGCCGGTTGCCGAGCAGGGCCTCAGCGACCCCGAGCAGCGCGACGAGCTCGTCCTCGGTGCCACCACCGACGTGCAGGGCACGCTCGGTGAGGGCGATCGCGGCGTGCACGTTGCCGTCCACCACGTAGGACCGTGCGGCGCTGAGCAACGCGACCACGTCGGGGACGTCGTCGACGAAGCTCCGGTGCCACGCGGCTGCCCGCGGGTCGGACTCGGCGCTCGCCGTGGCCAGCGCGGCGTGCGCCGCGCGGCGGTCACGGGCGGGCATCCGCCAGTACAGCGCGGACCGGACCAGGGGGTCGCGGACCGTCACGCTCTGGCCCCGCACGGTGGCGAGGCCTGCTCCGACCAGGTCGTCCAACTCGTCGCGGTCCCAGGCCGTGGTCTTCGCGACCGGCACCAGGGCGAGTTTCGCGAGGACGTCCAGATCTCGTCCCGCGGCGGACCCGATTGCGAGGGCTGCGAGGGCCTCGGTCGTCGGAGTGGGTCGGAGCGGGAGCACGATCGGCTCCGCACCGGTGAGCTGCTCGCGGCTGAGCACCGCGAGTTGTTCGCGGAGCGCGCCGGGGTTGCCACCGGTCTCCGCGGCGAGGACGGCGAGGACGCCGTCGTTCGCTTCTTCCGGTGCCATGGTCCGGGCGAGGATGAGCGCCTCGTCGGACGGCAGCGGCTCGATGCGGAGCGCCGGCAGGGCCGCGAGCGGACCGTCCGACGGCACCGAACGGACCGTCGCCACGACGCGCAGGGCGGTGCCTGCGAGTCGGCCGGCGAGGAACGCGATGAGCTCCTGGCTCTCGACGTCCATGCGGTCGAGGTCGTCGATCAGCACGAGCGTCGGCGGCAGGGTGAGGGCGTGCACGGCGTCGAGGAAGTCGTGCGCCGCCGCCAGTCCGGCGGTCACGGGGACCGCCGTCTCACCCGTCTGCAGGAGATGGGCGATGTGGGCCGTCGCACGAGGGTCGTCGAGCGCGGTGAACAAGGAGGTCACGCCGGCCAGCGGCCAACGGGATTCACTCCCGTTGACACCGACCCGCACGACGGGGAGGGAAACGCGGTTCGAGACCGCGTCGAGGACGCTGCTGCGTCCGGAACCAGGGTCGCCGACCACGACCATCGCGGACTCCCGAGGGAGTACAGCGAGGGTCGCGATCCGGTCGACCTCGAGACGTCGACCGGTGAGTGCCATGACTCACCGGCCTCCGGGCCCGGAAGCGGATCCTGCGGAGAGGTCGTCGGCGAACGCTGCGAGCGCTGCGACGGGGCGCCGTGAGGCGGACCGGACTGCTGCACGGTGGGTGGCCGTGTCGGAGTGCGGACGGATGGCGGCGACTGCGCGCGCGCCGGAGCTGTCGTGGATTGAATGCGGTCGACGAGTGAGGGTGCACTCGGTTCCGCTCGGGAACGATGATGTCATCGTCTGTATCACCCCTCGGGTTAGGGTCTTCGGACGAACACGGGAGGCCGTGCACGTGCACTCGGATCTAGGGAATCCAGGTGCTTGCGTGACCTTCCGTACGAGCACGATAACTCAGGTCCTGACCATCTGAGCCGCCCCGCGCACCGCGTATCCGGCAACGGTGCCCCCAGTCCGGGGGGCCATGACGAGGGGGTGTCACCCACCCGGGGGGTGGGTCTCGCCCGCCCGGAGGCCGGTCGGTGTACGAACGATGGTGATGTCCAGCGCTGACCCGACCGACGCCCGCCTCGACGACCGCACGCGTTGGAGGGCCTTCGCCGTGTGCGTCGCGGTGGCTGCCCTGACGATCCTCGACCTGTCGAAGGTCAACGTCGGGCTGCCGTCGATCGAGAAGTCCCTCGGCGCCACCAGTTCGTCGCTGCAGCTCATCGTGGCGGGGTACGCGCTGGCGTTCGGCCTCGCCCTCGTGCCCGCCGGTCGGCTCGGCGACCTGAAGAGCCGCCGTGCCCTGTTCATCATCGGACTCGTGGCGTTCACCGTGTCGAGCCTGCTCTGCGCCGTGGCGCCGACCATCGAGGTGCTCATGGTCACGCGGATCCTGCAGGGCTTCGCCGCGGGCACCCAGATGCCGCAGGTGATCGGGCTCGTGCAGCAGTTGTTCCGGGGCCCGGAGCGCGGACGGGCCTTCGGGCTGTTCGGCGCCATGATCGGCATCTCGACGGCGCTCGGCCCGACGATCGGCGGTGGCCTCATCGCGATCGGCGGTGAGGAGAACGGGTGGCGGCTGCTGTTCTGGATGAACGTGCCGCTCGGACTCGTCGCGCTGTTCTTCGCGATGCGGCTGCTGCCCAAGGGGGCGCAGGGACAGGCGAAGGACCGCGAGCTGGACATCGTCGGCATCCTGCTGCTCGGCGCCGCCATCATCACGCTGATGCTGCCGTTCGTGCTCACCACGGGTGCCGGCGACTCCGGTGCCCGGTGGCTCTGGCTGATCGCCTTCGTCGTGTTCCTCGGCCTGTTCGTGCTCTGGGAGGTCCGGTACAAGCAGCAGGGCAAGTCACCGGTGGTGCACTTCGAGCTGTTCCGGCTGTCGTCGTACCGCAACGGGCTGTCGATCGTGGCCGTCTACTTCGCGGCGATCCCGGCGTCCTTCCTGATGGTGACGCTGTTCCTGCAGGAGGGGCTCGGGCTGTCACCGCTGTTCGCCGGCATGGTGAGCATCCCGTTCGCGGCCACGAGCGCCGTGGGGTCCTACATCGGCGGACGGATCGTCGACCGGGTCGGACGGGCCCTGGTGGTCTTCGGGCTCTTCATGGTCGTCGTCGGCTTCGTGCTCCTCATGCTCGCCGCGGTGCTGACCCCGCCGGAGGTCACGCCGTGGGCGATGGCCGGGGCGTTCCTGGTCGGCGGGCTCGGCGGCGGGTTCGTGGTGTCACCGAACCAGACGCTCACCCTGGCCGAGATCCCCGTGGAGCAGTCCGGGGTCGCCGGGTCGATGCAGCAGCTCGGGCAGCGCGTCGGGACCGCGATCGGGACCGCGGTGGCGACGAGCATCTTCTACGGGATCGTGCGGGGTGCTGCTGCCGGGGGCTCCGGCGGGAGTCGGCTCGATGCGTACCACGACGCGTTCCGGAGCGGCACGACGTTCACGGTGTCGCTGATGGCCCTCGCGCTCGTGCTGGCGGTCGGCGACCTGGTGGTGCGGCGGCGTGCGGCTCGGCGTGAGGCGGCGGCTGCGGCCGCCTGATCGACTCGGAACGACACCCGCGACGTCATCCGACGTCGAGCGTGTCGTTCGGGGTCGTGCTAGCGGCGGATGACCTCGACGACGGCGTCGTGCACCAGGCCGTTCGTCGCGAGTGCACTGCCGTGCCAGGCCCCGGGGTCGCCGTCGAGTGAACTGAAGCGCCCGCCGGCTTCCTCCACGATGGGCACGAGGGCCGCGATGTCCCACGGCTTCAGGTCGGGTTCGCCCGCGATGTCGATGATCCCCTCGGCGACCAGCATGTACGACCACATGTCGCCGTAGGCGCGCGTCCGCCAGACCTTGCGGGACAGGTCGACGAGGGACTCGAGCCGGTCGTCGTCGTCCCACTGCTGGATGCTGTTGTAGCTCAGGCTCGCGTCGGACAGGTCCGCGACACCGGAGACGCGGAGGTCGCCGTCGAACGAGTGCGCGCCGAGGCCCTCGGCCGCCCACCAGCGCTTGCCGAGCGCGGGGGCGCTCACGACGCCGAGCACGGGGCGGCCGTCGACCGCCAGGGCGATGAGCGTCGCCCACACCGGCACACCGCGCAGGTAGTTCGCGGTGCCGTCGATCGGGTCGATGACCCACTGACGGTGCCCCTCGCTGGTCGCCTCGGCACCGGTGTTCGCCGTGGTCTCCTCGCCGAGGAACGCGTCGTCGGGGCGTTCCGTCGCGATCCGCTCGCGGAGGGCGTGTTCGACGGCCTGGTCGGCGTCGGTCACGTGCGTGCTGTCGGCCTTCTTCGACACGTGCAGGTCGGCGGCGCGGAACCGCTCGAGGCTGATCGTGTCGGCGATGTCGGCGAGCGAGCGGGCGAAGTCCAGGTCGGCGCTGAGGTCCACGGGTCGAGCGTAGCGGGGCTACGCGGCGACGACCTCTTCCTCTTCGAGCCGGGTGACCTCACGCTCGCGGGCGATGCGGGTGCGGCGGGCGACGAGACCGTGCACGACCACGCAGAGCAGGACGGCTGCGGCGAGCCAGAGCGCGAGCACCAGGGACGACCGGCCGAGCGAGGCGTCCGGGAAGTACTGCAGGTCCTGTGCCGCCTGCAGCCACGCGGCGCCGCTCCAGAAGGAGTGGAGCGCGGAGAAGAACCCGGGCACGAACGACGCCTGGAAGATGCCGCCGGACGACGTGAAGTTGAGCATCACGAACAGCATGGTGAGCACGGGTGTCGTCCACCGCCCGAGGACCGGGTGCAGGCCGACGCCGATCGCGACGATGATCGCGTCGTACAGCCAGGCGAACAGGAACACCTGCCAGTGGTGCGTGGTGATGACGCCGTAGATCGGCCCGGCGACGATGATCCCGATGCCGGCGACGACCCCGGCGGTGGCGAGGCCGACCACCGCGGTCCACACCGCGCGGAGCTTCGTCGCGACGGACGCCACCGCGATCGCCGATGCGTAGCCGCCGACGCTCAGGGCGACGAGCAGGAAGAACAGCCCCTGGCCGGTGCTGTCCTGTTCGCCCGTGGGGACGACGTCGACGACCCGGAACGGCACGTGCTGCTCGTACGCGATCGGCAGGAAGACCTTCTGCGCGGCGCTCGCGGTCGTCTCCGATGCCGCGGTCGACACGTAGAGCGTCGCGCCCGTGGTGGTCGGGGCGTACACGGCGGCCAGGTCGCGGTCGCGGATCTGCCGCTCGGCGTCCTTGGTCGACGCGACGACGTGGGCGACGAGGGCGCCGTCGGACTCGTCGGTGACGGTCTGTGCGAACACCTGGGTGGCGGCGGACTGCCCGACGATGCCGACCGGCAGTTCCTTCGGCGCGGGGGCGTGGAAGGCGCCGAGGTACGCCAGGCCCATGCCGGCGGCGAGGAACAGCGGCACGAGGATGTGCGTGGCGAAGGTCAGGAGCACCCGTCCGAGGCCGGCCGGGCGCAGGACGCTGTCGGTGCGCTGCGGTCGCGGTGCTCGGGAGGACTTGTGGGTGGGGGAGTGGTGCGCGTGCGACGTCGTTGTCGTGCTCGAGGACGGGGCGTCGACGGCGGGGGTCGGCGCAAAGTTGTACTTTGCAACTTCAGACACGAGGGTCCACTGTACAACACCGCTGCACACTTGTCGACGCGTGCTGGGTGGGGGTGCGGTCGGGCCGGGCGCGGTGGGACGAGGTGCCACGCCCGAGCACTCTCCGCCGAGGTTCCACAACATGCCGCGCGCCGTTCGCCGAGGTTCCACGAACGGCCCGAACCACCGCCGAGATGTGCAGATTTCGGAACCTCGACGGGCGGGTCGGGGCGCCGGAGTGGTCACGACATGCCGTGCGTCGGAGGTCGAGCGGCCACGAACCGTCGAATGCTGCTCCGTCAGGCGACAGTTCGTGACCCATCGGCGCACGCCGACGGGCGCGGGAGCGGGCGCGGGCGCGCGCCGGGCTACTCCAGGCCGGGGTCGGAGGCGCCCATGCCCGTCAGGAGTGCGCGGAACGAGTCGAGCCGTTCGACACCGGTGGCGCCGAGCTCGCCGTCCTGCACCCGGTCGACGATCTCCCAGTCGTGCGCCTGCGCCAGGGGGATGCCGTCCCGAGCGGGGCGCACCGGGATCGCGTGCGAGGCGAACGCGCGGAACACGTTCGCGGGGTCGACGTGCCCGAGGCCGAACGACCGCACGCCCGGGGTGTCGATGATCCACCCGCCGTCACGGACCCGCAGCGCGATCGACGACGACGAGGTGTGCCGCCCACGACCAGTCACCGAGTTGACGACGCCGATCGCCCGCGTCGACCCGGTCAGGGCGTTCACGAGCGTCGACTTGCCGACACCGGAGTGCCCCACGGTCACGGTGACCTTGTCGTCGAGCAGGTCGTGCAGGGCCTCGAACGGGACGTCGTCGGACCGGCTCGTCACGATCCGCAAGGAGAGGCAGGCGAAGTGCGCCAGGAACGGTGCCGGGTCGGCGAGGTCGGTCTTCGTGATGCAGAGGATCGGGTCGAGCCCGGCGTCGAACGCGGCGACCAGGTACCGGTCGATGAGCCGGGTGCGGGGCTCGGGGTCGGCGGCCGCCACGACGATGAGCATCTGGTCGGCGTTCGCCACGATGACGCGCTCGACCTCGTCGGAGTCGTCGGCACTGCGGCGGAGCAGCGTGGTGCGCTCGGCGACCTTCACGATGCGCGCCAGCGATCCGGGGTCACCCGAGACGTCGCCGACGAGCGACACGTGGTCGCCGGTGACGACGGACTTCTTGCCGAGCTCGCGCGCCTTCGTCGCCGTGATGACGTGCTCGGAATCGGAGCCGGACCCCGTCCCCACCAGCACGCCGAAGCGCCCACGGTCGACGTTCGTGACCCATCCCACGGGCGCGTCGTCGTACGTCGGCCGGGTCTTCGTTCGGGGCCGGTTGCCCTTCGGGTTCGGACGCACCCGCACGCTCGACTCGTCGTACTGTCCGTACGGTTCGTCCGCGTCGGAGTCGTCACCGTCGACGTCGTCCCACCAGCTCATGCGTCAGGCCCCCGCGTCCCCGGTCGACACGAGCGCCGCCCACAGCTCGGGGAACTGCGGCAGCGTCTTGGCCGTGCACCCGATGTCGTCGACGGCGACGCCGTCGACGACGAGGCCCACGACGGCGCCGGCCGTCGCCATCCGGTGGTCGTCGTACGCGGCCCAGCCGCCGCCGTGGAGCGCGGCAGGCTCGATGCGCAGGCCGTCGTCGAGTTCGTGCACCGCGCCTCCCGACCGGTTCACGTCCGCCGCGAGCGCGGCGAGACGATCCGTCTCGTGCCCACGCAGGTGGCCGATCCCGGTGATCTCGGTCGGCCCGCCGGCCAGCGCGGCCAGCGCGACGAGCGCCGGTGCGAGCTCGCCGCCGCGGCTGAGGTCCAGGTCGAGACCCGGCAAGGAGGCCCCGCCCCGGATCCCGACGCCGCCGTCGACGACCAGGTCGTCGCCGTCCCGGGCCACGGTCGCGCCCCACAGGGGCAGGAGCGTCTCGAGGTCGGCGCCGACCTGCGTGGTCTCGCGCGGCCAGGTGCGGATGCGGACGGTGCCGCCGGCGACGAGCGCGGCGACCGCGAACGGCGCGGCGTTCGACAGGTCGGGCTCGATGGTGACGTCGCGCGCGGCTATCGGACCGGGGTGGACGACCCACTCGCCGACCGCGGGTTCGTCGACGGTCACGCCGCGGGCACGGAGCGCGGCGACGGTCATCTCGATGTGCGGCAGGCTCGGCAGGCGCTCTCCGACATGGGTGAGGTGCAGGCCCTCGTCGAAGCGCGGCGCGGAGAGCAGCAGGCCCGACACGAACTGCGACGACGCCGACGCGTCGATCGACAGGGCGCCACCGCGCACCGAACCGGTGCCGGTGAACGCGAACGGCATCGAGCCGTCGCCGTCGTCGGTGACGTCGACGCCCAGGTCGACGAGCGCCCCGATGATCGCGTGCATCGGACGCTTGCGGGCGTAGGGGTCGCCGTCGACGACGACCGGGCCGACCGCCAGGGCGGCCAGCGGCGGCAGGAACCGCATCACGGTGCCGGCGAGGCCGCAGTCGACGCGGACGTCGCCGTGCATCGGTGCCGGGGTGATCCGGAGGTCGGGGCCGTAGGGGTTCGGCTGCGCGCCCGGTGCCGGCTCGACCTCGTCGATCCCGACGCCGAGCTGCCGGAGCGCCGCGATCATGAGCGCCGAGTCGCGCGAGTGCAGCGGCAGGCGGATGACGGAGGGGCCGTCGGCGAGGGCGGCGAGCACGAGCTCGCGGTTCGTCAGCGACTTCGAGCCGGGCAGCGCGACGTCGCCACGCAGGGGACCGCGCGCGAGCGGGGCGATCCAGGGGGCCGGGTCCGCGGCGGCCTGTGCACCGCTCTGGGAATGCGTCGTGTCTGCCATCGGTTCACAAGACTACTGAAACGATCGGGAGGACCCTTGGCGACAGCACTCGCACCCTCGCGGACGCGCCTACCCGGCGTGTCCACGTCGCTCGCTCTAGACTGGCCCGCGATGACGACCGACGAGCCGCAGGCAGCACCGCACGACCTGGTCGAGGCGACCGAGGAGCAGCTCGACGCGGTCGAGGCGGAAGAAGCGGACGACGAGTCCTTCGTCGACGCCAAGACCGTGTCGGCCGACGAACTCCGGGCCCTCTTCGAGACCCAGGCACTGCCCTTCATGGACCAGCTCTACGGTGCGGCGATGCGGATGACCCGCAACCCGGCCGATGCGTCGGACCTCGTGCAGGAGACCTTCGTCAAGGCGTTCGCCGCGTTCCGCCAGTTCAAGCAGGGCACCAACCTGAAGGCCTGGCTGTACCGGATCCTGACGAACACGTTCATCAACACGTACCGCAAGAACCAGCGGAACCCGTACCAGGGCACCATCGACGAGCTCGAAGACTGGCAGCTCGGCGGCGCGGAGAGCGTCACCCAGTCGATCTCCGCACGGTCCGCCGAGGCCGACGCGATCGACCACCTGCCGTCGTCCGCCGTCAAGGACGCCCTGCAGGCCATCCCCGAGGACTTCCGGATGGCCGTGTACTTCGCCGATGTCGAGGGCTTCTCGTACCAGGAGATCGCCGACATCATGAAGACCCCCGTGGGGACGGTCATGAGCCGCCTGCACCGTGGTCGCCGGCTCCTCCGGGGGCTCCTGGCGGACCACGCCCGTGAGACCGGCATCGTCCCGGACGCAGCGTCGACGGCGACGATGCGCGGACGAGGCCGGAAGACTGCCGCGACCGAGGGTCGCGTCGATGGGAAGGAAGCACGATGAGCGGCTGCGACTGCTCCAAGGCGAAGGCCGAGCTCGAGGAGTTCCTGCACGGGGAGCTCTGCCGCGAGGACGCGGCGGACATCCGTGAGCACATGGACGACTGCGAGGACTGCACGACCGAACACCGCGTCGGCGTCGTCCTGATCGAGACCGTGCGCCGCGCGTGCAAGGAGACCGCTCCGGAAGAACTGCGTGGCGAGATCCTCGCGCGCATCCGGCTGGAGCAGTCGACCCACTGAGGTCCTCCGCTCCGTCGTCACACGACGGGTCGGGTCGGTAGTGTCACGGACATGACCCTCCTCGTCGAGTCGATCACCACCTGGTCCGACACGGACGTCTCCGACGTCGCTGCCCTCGTCCGCCTGCTCGGCCACGAGGTCGACGACGCGGCGATGCGCGCACGCCTCGAACGGCTCACGCCCGAGGCCGGACACCGCACCTGGGTGGTGCGTGGGGACGACGGACGGCCGGTCGCCGTCGCGGGCGCGCAGGTCACCTGGGCGTACGCGAGCGACGAGCCGACGGCGCAGCTCCTGCTGCTGGTGGTCGACGACACGGCCAGGAGGCTCGGCACCGGTTCGGCGCTCATCGGCACCTTCGAAGCGTGGGCCGTCGAGCAGGGCGCGCGTCGCCTGAGCGCCGTCAGTGCGGCTGCCACGGACAGCGCGCACCGGTTCTACCAGAAGCGCGGGTACCACGACGCGGGTGTGCGCTACACGAAGATCGCGTAGCCGTCACGTTCCTCGCGAACGTTGAAGCGCCCCGTGCAGGAGCCCCTTGGACTCCTGCACGGGGCGCTTCCTGACGCTCAGGCCGACGCGCTCAACGCCTTCTCGATGACCTCGGTGGCTTCCTGTGCGGAGCGCTTCGACGACCCGGTGGCCGGCGCGGCACTCGCGGCACGGGCGGCGACGGACAGCGGCCGACCGTCGAGGTGCGGCGACAGGTTCATGCAGACGAACGGCCAGGCGCCCTGGTTCTCCGGCTCCTCCTGCGCCCACACGACGTCGGCGTCCGGGTAGCCGGCCAGCACCTCGAGGATCCGCTCGAGGGGGAGCGGTGCGAGCTGCTCGAGCCGGACGAGGGCGACGTCGGTGACCCCGCGCTTGTCCGCCTCGGCGCGCAGGTCGTGGTGCACCTTGCCGGAGTGCAGGACCACCCGACGCACCGCCGCCTTGTCGGGGTGGTCGGATGAGCGCAGACGGTCGTCGTCGATCACTTCCTGGAAGGTGCCGTTCGTGAAGGCCTCGACCGCGCTCGTCGCCTGGCGCAGGCGGAGCATGGCCTTCGGGGAGAACACGATCAGCGGCTTCTGCGGACGCTCCCACGCCTGGCGGCGCAGCAGGTGGAAGTACGACGCCGGAGTGGACGGGCGGGCGACGACCATGTTGTCCTCGGCGCACAGCTGCAGGTAGCGCTCGATGCGGGCGGACGAGTGGTCCGGTCCCTGGCCCTCGTAGCCGTGCGGCAGCAGCAGGACGAGGCCGGAGCGCTGCCCCCACTTCTGCTCGGCGGACGAGATGAACTCGTCGATGACGGTCTGGGCGCCGTTCGCGAAGTCGCCGAACTGCGCCTCCCACAGCACGAGTGCCTCGGGCCGCTCGACCGAGTAGCCGTACTCGAACGCCATCGCCGCGTACTCGCTGAGCAGCGAGTCGTAGATGGTGAACCGGGCCTGGTCCTCGGTGAGGTTCGACAGCGGCAGCCACTCCTGGCCGTTCGACCGGTCGTGGAACACCGCCTGGCGCTGGACGAAGGTGCCGCGGCGGGCGTCCTGGCCGGCGAACCGGACGGGCTTGCCCTCCACCAGCAGCGAACCGATCGCCATGAGCTCGGCCATCGCCCAGTCCACGCCGCCGTTGCGCGTCATGTCGGTGCGCTTCGACAGCAGCTGCTGCAGCTTCGGGTGGATCGAGAACCCGGCCGGCGGGTTGCTGTGCGCGTCACCGATGGAGCGGACGAGCTCTTCCGACACTGCGGTCTCGCGGACCTCGACCTCGGAGTCGTCCTGCTGCGCCGCCGGGCGTTCGAGCCCCTGCACGGCACCGTCGTCGTCGACCTGGATCACCGGGATGGTGCCGGTCTGCGCCTCGTGCGTCTCGGCGAAGGCACGCTCCAGACGGTCCTGGAAGTCGCGGTGCGCCTCGTCGTACTCTTCCTGCGTGATGTCCCCGCGGCCGACGAGGGCCTCGGTGTACAGCGTGCGGACGGACCGCTTCGCCTCGATCAGGTTGTACATGAGCGGCTGGGTCATCGAGGGGTCGTCGCCCTCGTTGTGCCCGCGGCGGCGGTAGCAGATGAGGTCGATGACGACGTCACGGTGGAATGCCTCGCGGTACGCGAACGCCAGGTCGGCGACGCGTGCGACGGCTTCGGGGTCGTCGCCGTTCACGTGGAAGATCGGCGCCTGGATCGTCTTCGCGACGTCGGTGGAGTACACCGAGCTGCGCGCCGACTCGGGCGGGGTGGTGAACCCGACCTGGTTGTTGATGACCAGGTGCACGGTGCCGCCCGTGCGGTAGCCGCGGAGCTGGGACATCTGCAGCGTCTCGACGACCACGCCCTGACCGGCCATCGCCGCGTCGCCGTGCACGAGCACCGGCAGGACGTTGGTCGAACCGGGGCCCTGCTTGTCCTGCTTGGCCCGGACGATGCCCTCGAGCACGCCGTCGACGGCCTCGAGGTGGGACGGGTTCGCCGCGATCGTCACGGGGATGCTCGAGCCGTCCGAGGTGCGGAACAGCCCCTCGGTGCCGACGTGGTACTTCACGTCGCCGGAACCCTGACCGGACACCGAGCCCGGCAGGGACGAGCCCTCGAACTCACGGAAGATCTGGCCGTAGGTCTTGCCGGCGATGTTCGTCAGGACGTTCAAGCGACCGCGGTGGGCCATGCCGATCGCGACCTCGGCAAGGCCGACACCGGCGGCGTGCTGGATGAGCGTGTCGAGGAAGGCGATGGTGGACTCGCCGCCCTCGAGCGAGAAGCGCTTCTGCCCGACGTACTTGGTCTGCAGGAAGGTCTCGAACGCCTCGGCCTCGTTGAGCTTGCCGAGGACGCGCAGCTGCTCGTCCTTCGACGGCTTCGAGTAGGGGACCTCGATGCGTTCCTGCACCCAGCGGCGCTGCTCCGGGTCCTGGATGTGCATGTACTCGATGCCGACGGTGCGGCAGTAGGCGTCGCGCAGGATCCCGAGGACGTCGCGCAGCGGAGCACTCGTCGTGCCGGCCAGCCCGCCCGTGACGAACTCGCGGTCGAGGTCCCAGAACGTCAGCCCGTGGCTCTCGATCTCGAGGTCGGGGTGCGTGCGCTGGCGGTACTCGAGCGGGTCGATGTCGGCCATCAGGTGCCCGCGGACGCGGTAACTGTTGATGAGCTCCTGCACGCGTGCGGTCTTGTTGACCCGGTGTGCCAGGTCGACGTTGATGTCGTTCGCCCACTGGATCGGCTTGTACGGGATCCGGAGCGCCGCGAAGATGCCGTCGTAGAAGCCGTGCTCGCCGATGAGGCGTTCGTGCACGTGCTTGAGGTACTCGCCCGAGCCGGCGCCCTGGATCACCCGGTGGTCGTAGGTGCTCGTCAGGGTGATGGTCTTGCCGATGCCGAGCTCGACGAGGGTCTTCGACGCCGAGCCCTGGAACTGCGCCGGGTACTCGAGGGCGCCGGCGCCGATGATCGCGCCCTGCCCCTTGGTCAGGCGGGGGACCGAGTGCACGGTGCCGATGCCGCCCGGGTTCGTGAGCGAGATCGTGGTGCCCTGGAAGTCGGCCGGCGTCAGCTTGTTGTCGCGGGCCCGCTTGACCAGGTCCTCGTAGGCCGACAGGAACTGGCCGAAGGTCAGGGTCTCCGCACGCTTGATGCTCGGCACGAGGAGCGACCGGGTGCCGTCCTTCTTCGGGACGTCGATCGCGATGCCGAGGCCCACGTGCGCCGGGGCGACGACGAACGGCTTGCCGTCGCGCTCCTCGTAGAACACGTTCTGGCTCGGGAAGTCCTTGAGTGCCTGCACCATCGCCCACCCGATGAGGTGGGTGAAGGAGATCTTGCCGCCGCGGGCACGGCGCAGGTGGTTGTTGATGACGATCCGGTTGTCGATCATGAGCTTCGCCGGGATCGTCCGGACACTCGTTGCCGTCGGGACGGTCAGCGAGGCGTCCATGTTCGACGCCAGGGTCTTCGCCATGCCCCGGAGCGGGGTCGCCACGTCCTCGTGGGTCTCCTCGTGGTCGTCGGCGGCGTCGTTGGCCTCGGCCGGGATCGGCGGCGGGGTCGGCTGGCGCGACGTGGTCTTCGCCTGGATCGGACCACCCTGCGCTGCCTGCTGCGGGGCCGGCGCGTCGCCGGTCGCGGGCTGCTGCGTGGTCGACTGCGCGGGCGTCGAGGACTGCTGGTCAGCTGCCGGAGCGCCGCCGACCTGCGTGCGGTGGTAGCTCTCGAGGACCGGCCACCAGGACTTGTCGACCGACTCCTTGTCCGCGACGAACTGCTCGTAGAGCTCGTCGACGAGCCACTCGTTCGCCCCGAATTCGCCCGCGGTCTCGTCCGTTCCGGTCAGATGGCTCGACACAGCCGATCGCCCACTCTCCGTCGATAGATGCTCGTGTGTGTCGTGCGGTGCAACCCTGCCCCGCACAGGTGCCAAGCCTAGCCGCTCGCACATGTCCGTTCGGTGTCAGCCGCGGCGCGAGTCGGGGCCCGGTCCGGCCTCCGGGCGGAGCCGTACAGTGGGGCCCATGAGGTTCTACGAGACGCGGCCGACACACGACCTGACCTACTCCGACGTCTTCCTCGTCCCGAGCCGATCCGGCGTGACGAGCCGCTTCGACGTCGACCTCGCGTCGAACGACGGCAGCGGTGCGACGATCCCGATCGTGAGCGCCAACATGAACTCGGTCACGGGTCCGCGCCTCGCCGCGACCCTGGCCCGGCGCGGGGGCCTCGGCGTCCTGCCGCAGGACATGCACCTGCAGGACCTCGACGCCGCGATCCGCTGGGTGAAGGACCAGCCGGTCGACTACGACACCGCCTACGACATGGGCTCGTCCACCACCGTCGCCGAGGCGCTCGAGCAGCTGCTGCCCGTCGCCGGTCGGGGCGTGGTGGTCCGCGACGCCGCCGGGGAGTACCTCGGGTGCGTCCCCGCCAGCCGGCTCGGCGACGCCGGTCCCGACGCGACGCTCGGCGACCTGCTGCACGGCGCCTCGACCGCGATCGACGCCGAGGACGCCGGCACGCCCCGCCACGTCTACGACGTCCTGAGCGGCGCCGAGGTCGACTTCGCGCCCGTCGTGCGGCACGGCAAGGTCGTCGGCACCACGAGCCGGACCAGCGCCATCCGCTCGGACATCTACACGCCGGCCGTCGACGTCTCTGGTCGCCTGCGCGTCGCGGCCGCGATCGGCATCAACGGCGACGTCGCCGCCAAGGCGCAGGCCCTCGCCGCCGCCGGGGTCGACGTGCTCGTGCTCGACACGGCGCACGGCCACCAGGAGAGCATGCTCCGCGCGCTCCGCACCGTCGCGGGGCTCCGGCTCGGCATCCCGCTCGTCGCCGGCAACGTCGTCACCGCCGACGCCGTCGCCCACCTCGTCGACGCGGGCGCGGACATCATCAAGGTCGGTGTCGGACCCGGCGCCATGTGCACCACGCGCATGATGACCGCCGTCGGTCGGCCGCAGTTCTCCGCCGTCCTCGAGACCGCCGCCGCCGCCCGGTCCCTCGGCGCGCACGTCTGGGCCGACGGCGGGGTGCGCTACCCGCGCGACGTCGCCCTCGCACTGGCGGCCGGCGCCTCGGCCGTGATGATCGGCTCGTGGTTCGCCGGCACCCTCGAAGCGCCGGGCGTGCTCCGTCGCGACGCCGCCGGCAAGGCCTACAAGGAGAGCTGGGGGATGGCGTCCGCGAAGGCCGTCCGCGAGCGCTTCGAGCGGCTCGACCCGTACGAGCGGGCCCGCAAGGAGCTCTTCGCCGAGGGGATCTCGTCGTCGACGATCTACCTCGACCCGGAGCGCCCGAGCGTCGAGGACCTGCTCGACATGATCACCACGGGCGTCCGGAGCTCCGCCACCTACGCGGGCGCCGCGTCGCTGGCCGAGTTCTCCGAGCGTGCCCTGGTCGGCATCCAGTCCGCCGCCGGCTACGAAGAGGGCAAGCCGCTCCCCGTCAGCTGGTAGCGCGCCGGCGGGCGCGGCCCTGGTCGCGACCACGAACGGACGGGAGGCCCGTGGTGAGACCGCCACGTGCCTCCCGTCCGCCATCGCGAAAGCGACAGATCCCTGCGGAACGTTCGCGGGAATCTGTCGCTTTGGCGGGACTGGCGGCACCGAGTCTCGGCTGGGCGACCGAATCTGTAGCGCCGGCCGTGAGATCGGTCGCTCACGCCGAGTCTCGCGGCTGGCCGCGGGGCGGACGGGAAGCCCGTGGCTGCGTTGCCGCGGGACTCCCGTCCGCCATCGCGAAAGCGACAGATCCCTGCGGAACGTTCGCGGGAATCTGTCGCTTTGGCGGAACTGGCGGGACTGGCGGTGCGGCTACCGGCGTCGGGTCGCGTCCTCGACCTCGCCGACGAGCTCCTCGAGGATGTCCTCGAGGAAGAGCACGCCGAGGGTCCGGCCATCGGCGTCGAACGCCCGCGCGACGTGGCGGCCCGCAGCCCGCATGGTGGCCAGGGCGTCCTCCAGGTCCATCTCCGTGTAGAGCGAGATGAGCTGGCGGATGCGCTTCGGCGGCACCGGGTCGTCGAACTCGTCCGGCCGCAGGTCGATGACGTCCTTCACGTGCACGTAGCCCGTGGGGGAGCCGTCCTCGCCGACGAGCACGTACCGCGAGAACCCGCGCTGCGCCACCGCACGCTCGACGTCCGCCGGGATGGCGTCCTCGGGCAGGGTGACGAGCTCGGCCATCGGCACGGCGACGTCGCGGACCTTCTTCTCGGTGAACTCGAACGCCAGGGCGAGCTTGCCGTCGTCGGTCAGGGTGCCCTCGCGGCGGGACTGCTCCACGATCGTCTGCACCTCTTCCACCGTGAAGGCGCTGACGGCTTCGTCCTTGGGCTCGACGCGGAACAGGCGCAGCACGGCGTTCGCGACCTCGTTCAGGCCGACGATGACCCAGTGCAGGCCGTGGCCGATGTACCAGAGCGTCGGCACGAGCAGCAGCGCTGCGCGGTCCGGCATCGAGAACGAGATGTTCTTCGGGACCATCTCGCCGAACACCACGTGCAGGAACGAGACGAGCAGCAGCGTGACCACGAACGCCACGGTGCCGACGACCTCGACGCTCCAGCCCGTCAGGTGCAGCGGCACCTCGAGCAGGTGGTGGATCGCCGGCTCGGAGACGTTCAGGATGAGCAGCGAGCAGACCGTGATGCCGAGCTGCGTGGTCGCGAGCATGCGGGTGGCGTGCTCCATCGCCCACAGGGTCATCTGCGCGGCCTTCGAGCCTTCTTCTGCGCGCGGTTCGATCTGGGAGCGGCGGGCGGAGATGACGGCGAACTCGGCGGCGACGAAGTACGCGTTGCCGAGCAGCAGCACGAAGAGCCAGAAGATCCCCCACCAGTCGGAGCTCATCGGGTGCTCTCCTTCGTCTCGGACCGCTTCGCGGTCTTGGTGCCGGTCTTCGTGGCCGGGATGATGATGGCGGTCGC
This sequence comes from Curtobacterium sp. PhB191, assembly GCF_004346515.1. Taxonomy (NCBI): domain Bacteria; kingdom Bacillati; phylum Actinomycetota; class Actinomycetes; order Micrococcales; family Microbacteriaceae; genus Curtobacterium; species Curtobacterium sp. PhB191. The sequence goes on along the minus strand of NZ_SMBV01000005.1, from coordinate 193,112 downwards.
CGCGGTGTCCGTCGGCGGGGGCGTCGGGGTCCAGCGGATGCGGTCGATCCGGCGGCCGTCCAGACGTTCGACCCGGAAGACACCGCTGTCGAGCGGGACCTCGTCACCGACGACGGGCAGGCGGCCGAGCGTCGACATGAGGAAGCCGCCGACGGTCTCGTACGGGCCGTCCTCCGGCACCCTCACGCCGGCGCGGTCCTCGAGCTCGTCGGGACGCAGCAGGCCGGGGAAGGTCAGCCAGTCGCGGGAACGGACCACGTCGATGCGCGCGCGGTCGTGCTCGTCGGAGACCTCGCCGACGATCTCCTCGATGAGGTCCTCGAGCGTGACGACCCCGGCGGTGCCGCCGTACTCGTCGACCACGATGACCATCTGGTAGCCGCGGCCGCGGACCTCGGCGAGCAGGGTGTCGCCCGGCATCGTCTCGGGCACGCGTTCGGCGTCGGTCATGAGCGCTCCGACGGGGACCTCCGGGCGCTTCTCGCGGGGGACGGCGACGGCCTGCTTGACGTGCACGATGCCGACGACGTCGTCCGCGTCCTCCTCGATGACGGGGAAGCGGCTGAAGCCGGTCTTGCGGGCGAGGGCGATGACGTCCTGCGCGGACTCGGACACCCGGATGGTGGAGAGCCGCGGGCGCGGCGTCATGACGTCGCTGGCGCTGAGCTCCGAGAACGAGATCGTCCGCTGGAGGAGCGTCGCGGTGTCCTGCTCGAGCGACCCCTCGGACGCCGAACGGCGGAGCAGCGAGGTGAGCTCCTCGGCGCTGCGAGCACCGGACAGTTCCTCTTGCGGCTCGATGCCGATCGACCGCAGCACGGCGTTCGCGGTGCCGTTGAGCACCGCGACCGCCGGCTTGAACACGGTCGTGAAGGCGATCTGCAACGGCACGACGAGCTTCGCGGTCTGCAGCGGCAGCGCGAGCGCGAAGTTCTTCGGCACGAGCTCGCCGAGGATCATCGACAGCAGGGTCGCGATGACGAGCGCGATGATCGATCCGACGGTCTCGACGATGCCCTCGGGCAGGTTCATCGCCAGGAACGGCGCTTCGAGCAGCTTCGCGATGGACGGCTCGAGCAGGTAGCCGGTGAGCAGCGTGGTCAGCGTGATGCCGAGCTGCGCACTGGACAGGTGCGTCGAGGTGACCTTCAACGCCCCGATGACGGGTGCCAGGCCCGGCTCACCGCGGTCACGACGCGCTTCGACGTCGGCGCGGTCGAGGTTGACCAGCGCGAACTCGGACGCGACGAAGACCCCGGTGCCGAGTGTCAGCAGGATGCCGCCGACGAGCATGACGATGTCGATCGGACTCATGATTCACCCCCGTCCGCGCACGGGGATGACGTGCAGCTCACCGAGTGAGCGGCGGATGAGTGAGGCGAAGAACTATTCGGGGGATCGTCCACAGTGCTGCCAATCGTACTGCCTGCCCGAGGGGCCGACCGAGAATCCGTTCAGGAAGGCCGCGCGTCTACGCCGTGACCCGCGCGCGGTGGTACTGCTGCGGCTCGTAGTCGACGGTCACGCCGAGCTCGACGGCCACGCGCAGCGGGAAGCCCGGGTCGCGCAGGAACTCGCGGCCCACCATCACCACGTCGGCCTGGCCGGTCGCGACGATCTGCTCGGCCTGGAAGCCCTCGGAGATCATGCCGACCGCGATGGTGCCGATGCCGGCGTCGCGCTTGATCGCCGCGGCGTGCGGCACCTGGTAGCCGGGGCCGACCGGGATCGGCGCGCTCGCGACGCTGCCGCCGGTCGAGACGTCGGCCAGGTCCGCGCCGTGCTCCGCGGCCCACCGAGCGACATGCGTTGTCTCGTCGAGCGTGACCCCACCGTCCACCCAGTCGGTCGCCGAGAACCGCACGACGATCGGGAAGCCCTCGCCGACCTCGGCACGGACGGCGTCGAGGACCTCGAGCAGCGCCCGGGCACGGTTCTCGAGCGACCCGCCGTACTGGTCGGTGCGGTGGTTGCTCAACGGCGAGAGGAACTGGTGCAGCAGGTACCCGTGGGCGGCGTGGATCTCGACCAGGTCGAACCCGGCCTCGACGGCGCGGCGAGCGGACTGCGCGAACGCCAGTGCGACGACCCGGATGTCCTCGGTCTCCAGCTCGCGCGGGACCGCGTAGCCGTCGAAGGCCACGGCGGACGGGGCGACGGTGGACCAGCCGCCCTGGTCGACGGGGACCGAACCGTGCGTGGACTCCCACGGGCGGAACGTCGACGCCTTGCGGCCGGCGTGCGCGAGCTGGACACCGGCGGCAGCGCCCTGCGCGTGCAGGAAGTCGACGATCGGCTTGAAGGCATCGCGCTGCTGGTCGTTCCAGAGCCCGAGGTCCTGCGGGCTGATCCGGCCTTCCGGCACCACGCCGGTCGCCTCGACGACCACCGCACCGGCACCGCCCTTGGCGAAGCCGCCCAGGTGGACGAGGTGCCACGCGGTCGGCACGCCGTCCTGCTCCTCGGCCGAGTACTGGCACATCGGGGAGACCCAGATGCGGTTGCGGACCGTCAGGTCGCGGATGGTGATCGGCTCGAACAGGGCGTGCGTCACGCGGGACTCCTCAGGGGACGGGCGCCGGCTCGGCCGCGAGTTCCGTCAGGAACGACCGCAGTGACGCCGACGACGTGTAGTGGTGGCCGACCGCCCCGATCGCTTCCGCGCCGGTGGCGTTCTCGGCCCTGTTGTCCACGAACACCATCTGCTGCGGCTCGATTCCCAGACGTGCGCACGTGTCGCGGTAGATGGATGCGTCGGGCTTCAGGACGTGCTCCTCGGCGCTCACCACCACCGTCTCGAACAGCGAGCCCATCGGGGAGCGTCGGTACGGGTCACCGAAGTCGAAGCCGGCGTTCGACAGCAGCGCCACCCGGGTCCCCGCGTCGTGCAGCTCCTCGACGATCGCCAGGGTCTCCGGTTCGACCTCGAACCACCCGGTGAAGTCGACCGCCCAGAACCGGTGGATGTCGGTGATGCTCCAGGTCCGCCCGACGCGCTCGCCGATCGCCCGCCAGTACGCCACCACGGACAGGTCGCCGCGGTCGAGGTCGTGGCGGAGCTCCTGGTAGGAGGGGAACAGTTCGTCGGCGGGCACCCCGGTCAGCTCGACGAGGGCGTCGCGCGACGCGTGCGGCGTCCGGCTGATCACCTCGCCGTAGTCGAAGACCACCACGCGACCAGGCAGGAACAGGCTCATGCGCTCCACCGTAACGTGGGGCCGGTGAACGACTTCGTGCCCGTCCAGCCGTCCGATGCCGCCGCGTGGGTCACCGCGCCGACGGGGGAGTCCACCAAGTACCGCCGCGGGGTGCTCGGCATCGCGACCGGCTCCGACCAGTACCCGGGTGCCGCGGTGCTCGGGGTCGACGCCGCGATCCACACCGGTGTCGGCATGGTCCGGTACGTCGGGCCGTCGCGGGCGTCGGACCACGTCCTGGCGCGTCGCCCCGAGTCCGTCGCCGGCGTCGGTCGGGTGCAGGCCTGGCTCGTCGGCTCAGGAATCTCGGCGTCATCGCTCGGTGACCTGGACGACACGACCGCCTCGGCCTTCACGCACGCTTCGGACGACGGCGTCCCGGTCGTGGTCGACGCGGGCGCGATCCCGCTCGTCGACCTCGGCCCGCTCGCCGTCCTGACCCCGCACGCGGGGGAGCTCGCGTCGTTGCTCGGCGTCTCCCGCGAGTCGATCGAGCAGGACCCGGCCGCAGCAGCGCTCCGTGCCGCCGCGCAGACCGGCAGCGTCGTCCTGCTCAAGGGCGAGCGCACGCACGTGGTCACGCCCGACGGGTCGGTCCGGTTGGTGGCGTCGTCGGCGACGCCGTGGCTCGCCGCCGCCGGTGCCGGGGACGTGCTCGGCGGGGTGCTCGGCGCGCTCGTGGCGTCGCGGCAGGGCTCCGTCGAGGCTGCGGGGTCGTCCCTGACGCCGTCGGACCTCGCGCACCTGGCCGCGTCGGCCGCGGTGGTGCACGGGCTCGCGGCGCGGCGGGCCTCCGGTGGCGGGCCGTTCCCGATGACCGGGCTCATCGCCGAGCTGCCCGGGGTCGTGCGGGACCTGGTCATCGACGGCGACGCGCGCGGGTAGCGGTCGGTGCGCGTGCACCTTCCGACGATCCACGAGGTGATCGACGCGTGTTCTGTCGGAAGATGCGCACGCAATGGGTACGTGCGCATGTTCCGACGGGACACCGCGGGTTCGACAGGTGGAAGGTCGCAACATGCGCACGCATGCGTGCGCGGGCGCGGCCTGGGACGCGAGCAGGGGACGGACGGGAGGCCCGTGGCGGGGCCGCCACGGGCCTCCCGTCCGCCTGTCGCGCACGTCACGGGCGTGACGCGCGTCGCGGACGTCAGCTCGCGGGGGTCGCGTGCACCAGGAACTCGACCGTGCCGGAGTCGTCGACCTTCACGAAGCCGAGGCTCGGCGCCTGCACGCCGTAGTCCGAGAACGTGACCGGGATCGAGCCGGAGATGTCGACGCCGTCGCCGTTCAGGCCGACCTGCAGGTCGGCGGTGACGTCCTTCGTGACGCCGTGCAGCGTGAGCTTGCCGGCAGCGGTGACCTTCGTCGTGTCCGAGCCGCTCGGGACCGCGTCGGCGATCGGCTCGGTGAGTTCGAACGTGGCCTCGGGGAAGGCGGCGGTGTCCATCGCGGAGTCGCGGAAGTAGGAGTCGCGCTGGTCGGAGTCGGTGGCGATGTCGGCGACCTGCACCGTGATCGTCGCCTTCGTGATGCTCGTGCCGTCGACGGTGGCGCTGCCGGAGACGCTGTCGGTGCGGCCGGTGACGGTGACGTCGGAGCCGTTGAGGACCTCGTGCAGGCGGTATCCGGCCTCGGAGTCGCCGCCGACCGTCCACGCGCCGGACAGGTCGGAGTCGTCGAGGGTGGAGGCCTCGCGGCTGGCGGCCACGGACGGTGCCGCCGACGCCTTCGCGTTCTCGTTGCTCGTGTAGACGTTCGTCGCGACGATCGCCCCGATGACGCCGAGCACGACGACGGCGGCGATGACGGAGATCCAGATGACGGCCTTGCGGCGCCCGCGCGGGGTTTCGGTGGTCACGAGCAAGACGGTGACACGTCATGGTTGGGGGAGCCTGGGATTCTCAGCCGGTTCGGGTGCGCTCGCTGCGGGTTCGGGTGCGCTCCCTGCCGGTACGTTCGTTCGGTGCGCAGGACCGGGAACCCGTGGATCGAACGCGTCGGGTTCGTCCTGGCGTTCGCCGCCGTGCACGCGGCGCTGTGGTGGCTGACCGCGATCTCGGCGAACCTGCCGCTCGGCGACGTCACCATCACCTACAGCCGGTGGATCGAGACCGGGCGGAGCGCGGACTTCTGGGTCGGGATCGACGGCGAGTGGGTCTACCCGATCCTGGCGATCGTGCCGATGGCCGCCGCAGCACTCGGTGGGATCGCGTCGATCGGCTCTGGGTGGCTGCTGCTGATGGTGCTGCTCGACGCCGTCGCGTGTGCGTTCCTGTGGCGGTTCCGGGCGCGCGGTGCGTTCGGCTCGCGTGCGGACGGCTCGTCGTCGCGTGGCGTGCGGGTCGTGTGGTGGTGGCTCGCGTTCCTGCTCGCACTCGGGCCGATCGCGCTCGGTCGCATCGACACGGTGGCGACGGTGTTCGCGCTGGTCGGGGTGGCCTTCGTCGCCTCGCGGCCGGCGGTCGCCTCGGCGCTGTTCACCGCCGGTGCGTGGACGAAGGTCTGGCCGGCCGCCCTCGTCGCCGTGCTGCTGCTCCTGCGCAAGGGGCACCGCCGCGGTGTGCTGGCCGGTGCCCTCGTGCTCAGCGCGCTCATCGTGCTCGTCGACGTGCTCTGGGGCGGAGCGCCGTACCTGCTGTCGTTCATCGGGGAGCAGACCGGTCGGGCGCTGCAGATCGAGTCACCGCTCGCGACGCCGTTCATGTGGGCGGCAGCGTTCGGGGCTCCCGGTGCGGCCGTGTTCTACAACCAGCAGATCCTGACGTTCGAGGTCTCCGGGGCCGGCACGCACGCCGCTGCCGCGGTCTCGACGCCGCTGATGGCCCTCGTGGTCGTCGCCGGTGTCGTGCTCGCGCTGTGGGCCGCACGCCGTGGCGCCCGTCGGGCCGAGCTCGCTCCCGTGCTCGCGCTGCTGTTCGTCGCCACGCTCATCGCCACCAACAAGGTCGGGTCGCCGCAGTACATCGGGTGGCTCGCCGTGCCGATCGTGTGGGGACTGGCCGCCGGGACGCCGAGTGTGCGCCGGTTCGTGCCGATCGCGATCGCCGCGCTCCCCACCGCCGTGCTGACGCAGCTGATCTACCCGGCCTACTACGACCAGGTGCTCACGCTGCAGCCGTGGATGCTCGTGGTGCTGACGCTGCGGAACGTGCTCGAGGTGGCGATCCTGGCGTGGACCGTGGTCGAGCTGGTGCGGATGGGCCGGGGCGCGGGCAGGATGGACGCATGATCGTCGCCTTCTCCGTTGCTCCGTCCGGTGGTCCCTCCGAACAGGCGGACGGCTCCGTGCACGACGCCGTCGCCGCAGCCGTGCGGGTGGTCCGTGAGAGCGGCCTGCCGAACCGCACGTCGTCGATGTTCACCGAGCTCGAGGGGGAGTGGGACGAGGTCATGGACGTCGTCAAGCGCGCCACCGAGGCCGTGGGCGTCTACGGCACGCGGGTGTCGCTCGTGCTCAAGGCCGACATCCGACCGGGGCACACCGGCGAGATCGACGGCAAGCTCGAGCGGCTCGAGGCTGCGCTCGGCGAGTAGCGCTGAACCCGCTGGCGCGCGCTGCGGCTGCAGCGCTCAGCGCTTGTCGCGCCGCCGTGCCCGGGTCCGACGGCGGGGGTCCGGTCCGAGCACCACGAACACCGTCAGCAGCGCGATGCCGGCGAGCGCCGCGATGAGCACGATGACCATGCCCATCGGGTCGGTGGCGTCCTCGCAGTTCACGGGCGCGCCGGCGCGGCACGAGGCGAGCACGGTGGCGGCGAGGGTCACGTGCTCATTGAACAACGAGGGCCCGCGCGACACGCCGACGCCCTCCCGCGGATGTCGGTGGTCGGGTGTCTCATGGCCCGTGTCGAGCCACATCCGGTGGCCCCGAGACGACGAGGAGCGCGTGATGACCCACGACGGCTGGTGCCCTGATTGCGACCTGCGAACGGTCGTCATCGACACGGACGAACAGGGCGAGGACGCCTGGGCCACGTGCGCCGAGTGCGGCGCCGGCTGGACGCACCGCGACGAGCTGCCCGATCTCGCACCCGCGTCGATGCGTCCCGCCCACACGGAGCGTCAGGCGGCCTGACCCGGTTCTCATCGGGTACGACCGGGCCAGCCCGGTGCGACCCGAGCTGGCCGCGCACGGCGACTTCCGTTCGTCCTTTGGAGCGGTCTACACTGCTCGGACCGGATGGTCGTCGCCACCCGGACCGTCCCGTTCGCTGCTGAACCCGGACCGGCACCCCGCTCGGGCGTAGCCGCGATGCCGATCGGCACGTGGACCGCGACGACCGCGGGACGCCTCCGTCACCACCGTCGCCCAGGCGACACCGTCCAGCCGACACCCCGATCCGACGCCGCCCGTGCAGGACGTCGTCCGAGAACAGGCCCCATGTCACAGCTCACGCCTGCGCGTCGCACCGCCGCGCTCATCTCGCTCGCCCTCGGCGGCTTCGCCATCGGGTCGACCGAGTTCGTCGCGATGGGCCTGCTGCCGAACATCGCGCAGGCGCTGCTGCCGCAGCAGTACGGCCTCGACCCGGACGCCGGCATCGCGCACGCGGGCTGGCTCGTCAGCGCCTACGCCCTCGGGGTCGTCGTCGGTGCTCCCACCATCGCGGCGATGTCGGCGAAGTTCCCGCGCAAGGGCCTGATCCTCGTGCTGCTCGTCGGGTTCGTCCTCGCGACGATCGCGAGTGCGCTGCTGCCGTCGTTCGGACTGGTGCTCGTCGCCCGGTTCGTGGCGGGTCTGCCGCACGGCGCCTACTTCGGCATCGCCTCGATCGTCGCGGGCGACATGATGGGCCCGGGCAAGCGCGGCAAGGGCATCGCGATGGTGCTGCTCGGACTGTCGGTCGCGAACGTCGTCGGTGTCCCCGCGATCACCTGGGTCGGCCAGCTCGCCGGCTGGCGGATCGCCTACGGCGTCGTCGCCGCACTGTTCGCGCTCACGTTCCTCGCCGTCGCGGCCTTCGTGCCGAAGAGCGCCCGTGACGAGCACGCGACGATCGGCCGGGAGCTCCGCGCCTTCCGCGTGCCGCAGGTCTGGATCGTGATGGGCCTCGGCGCCGTCGGGTTCGGTGGGTTCTTCGCCGTCTACTCGTACATCTCCCCGCTCGTGCAGCACGTCACCGGCATGCCGGAGTCGTTCGTGCCGATCGTCCTGGTGGTCGTGGGCATCGGCATGGTCGTCGGCGGTGTGCTCGGCGGACACCTCGCCGACCACAGCGTGAAGCGCACGATCTACTTCGGCATGTTCTCGCTCATCGGCGCGCTGCTGCTCACGGTGCTGACCGCGCAGTGGCTGTGGGGCATGCTGCTCGGCGCCTTCCTGCTCGGGGCCACCTCGTCGGCGATCCCGCCGGCGGTGCAGTCCCGCCTGATGGACGTCGCCGGCGACGCCCGGACGATCGCCGCGGCGCTCAACCACTCGGCGTTCAACATCGGCAACTCGCTCGGCGCGGCACTCGGCGGTGCGGTCATCGCTGCCGGCTACGGGTTCGTCGCACCGGGCTGGCTCGGCATCGTCCTCGCGCTGCTCGGCGTCCTCGTCACGATGTTCAGCTACTCGGTCGAGCGTCGCACCACGCGCCGTGCCGCGCTGCGCTCCCCGTCGCCGAGCACCGGCCCGATCACCGCGCCGGTCCCCATCCACTGATCGCGAGCGGGCGCCGCCAGCGCGGTTCGCGAAAGCGACAGTCTGCCGCGAACCGTTCGCGGCAGAGTGCCGCTTTCGTGGAACGGAGCGCCGGCATCGGCGGCACCGTGTCGCTGTGGCGGGACAGACCGCAGGCCGGTCCCCATCCACTGACCGCGCGCGGTAGGCGCGCCCACGCACCGGACGGGAGGCCCGTGGCGACGCCGCCACGGGCCTCCCGTCCGATGTGGGTGCGGCAGACCGCCCATGGTGAGCAGAAATGGTCGGGTCCCGTGACGGGACCCGACCATTTCTGCTCACGAAGCGGGCAAGCGCCCACGTGCGCCGCGCGCTACAGGCCCAGCGGGCCGCCGTCCTGCACGATGATGCCGTCGGTGATCGCCCGCTTCCGGAGCGCCACCTTCGTGCCCACGTCGAAGCCTGCGACGCGGTACTTCTCGCGGATGCGCTTGAGGTAGCTCTTCGCGGTCTCCTCGGAGATGCCGAGCTGGTACGCGACGCTCTTCACGGGCTCGCCACCGCCGTACAGGGCCATCACGCGGCGCTCCTGGGCGCTGAGCTTCGGGACGCCACCGACGTCGCCGCTGTTGATGGCCAGGTCGAGCTCGGCGGAGACGTACTGCTCGCCGCGCTGGGCGGAGCGGATCGCCTCGACGATCATGTCGGCGTCCTCGCTCTTCACCAGGTAGCCGAGTGCGCCGGCCGCCAGGGCCTCGCGCACGACGTTCGGCTCCGAGTAGGTGCTCATCACGACGGTCTTCACACCGGCGGTCTTGAGCGTCGAGATCTTCAGCGACACCGGGATGGAGTCCTTGAGGTCCAGGTCGAGCAGCACCACGTCCACCGGGAACGCCGGGCTCGTCAGGAGCTCGGGCCAGGTCGTGACCGCGGCCACCAGCGTGATGTCGTCGGCGGCGCTCCGGATCCACTCCGTGAGCGCGCCGAGGAGCATCCTGTGGTCGTCGACCAGTGCGAGTCGGATGGGTTCCTCTGGAGTCGCCATGCGGGCGTCCTTTCTCGGGGGCAGTTCGTGCCCGATCCTAGGAGGGAGGGGCACGTGGCACGGGCAGGCTGTCCGGGTGTCCGGCAGCTACATCGACGGATGTCGGTCCACGACGCAGTGGGCGACGATGTGGAGCGCGCCGTCGCGGACGGTCTCGGTGTACGGACCGATGCGCTGCAGGGCACTCCAGGCGGTGGGACCGAGGCGTCGGCGCTGGACGCCGCGAGACTCGATCACGACCGGCACGTCCATCCGCTCGTCGGTGACGGGGTGGCCGTCGGACCCGACCGGGCCGAGCGTGACCGAGACGACCGGCAGTCCAGGGGTGGCGGTGCGGCCGTCGCCGACCATCTGCCACAGGGCCTGCAGCAGTCCGTCGCGCTGGGCGGGCGAGAGGTGTCCGGCCAGGGCGCCCGGGTCGGCGACGCTCACCGAACGGCCGAGGTGGTCGGACTCCGTGATCGCGTGGTACAGCCAGGTCTCGCGCCGTCCCTCGATGAGGTGCAGGCGGAGCTCGGTCGCGAGTGAGGCCGCGACGGAGCTCGAGGCGTCCGACAGCGGCAGGGGATCGGTGCCGTTCGCGACGGCGTCGAGCAGCTTCTCGGCGGCCAGGTCGAGTCGGGCGAGCTCGTCCGAGGCGAGCATGCCGACGGCGAACTGCGGCGCCTGCACGTTGCTCTGCACGAGCACCCGGTCGAGTTCCCGCTGCACGAGCTGCCGGAACCGCTGCACGACGTACAGGGCGATCGACGGCGGCACGACGACCAGGGCCAGCAGGGACACGATGCCCGGCAGCGTGTCGTTGGTGATCGGGGTCGAGGCGACGCTCATGCCGACGAACGCCAGGCCGAGGACCGCGATGGCGGCGGCGACCTCGCGGGCCGGTCGGAGCGTGGCGATCGGCAGGAGCGCGAAGCCCGCGGCGATCGACGCCGACGCCGTGTGGGCGATGTCGTGCTCGGGCCAGATGCCGATGAAGTCGAGGGTCACGACGCACGCGAGCACGACGCAGATCAGCACGAAGGCCAGCCCGGTCAGCCGCTCGCCGTAGGTCAGCACGCTCAGGCCGACACCGACTGCAGCGACGATGTAGAGCATCCAGGCGGCCGCGGGCAACCACGGGTCCGAGAAGTCGGACCAGCGGACCAGGAAGTACACGATGCCGGAGACGGCCTCGATGGCGGTGAGCACCGCTGCGCCGAGGCCGAGGTACCCGGCTCCGAGCGAGGCGCCGGGCTTGGCGGCCTGGCGGAGCGATCGTGCGCCGGTCGAGGTCGAGGGGAGCCCGCGGGCCTGCCGACGCTCGCTGGTGCGGTAGCGCTCGCGCGCCTCGCGACGGGTGCGGGGCGGCTGCTGGCCGGTCGACTCGCCGGGCAGGCCGCGGCTGATGGTGTCCTCGGGGACCCGGGTCATCGCGGTGCCTCCAGGACGACGGTGGTGCCGGAGCCCGGCGCGGAGAACAGCTTGGCGTCCCCGCCGACCTCGCGCAGCCGGCTCACGACGCTCTCCTTGAAACCGAGGCGTTCGGCGCTGACGGTGGTCAGGTCGAACCCGACGCCGGAGTCCGTGACCATGGCCCGCACCATGTCGTTGTCGTGGACGATCGTGACGTGCGCCTCGCCGACACCGGCGTGCCGGCGGACGTTCTCGAGGCACTCGCCCAGCGCCAGCAGGAAGGCGTCGAGCACGTGCGACGGCAGCAGCACCTGGCCGGTGCCGTGCCAGCTGACCTCGAGGCCCATCCGCCCGAAGCGCTGCTTCACCGACTCGAGGGTCTGGCCGAGCGGCGACTCCTCTTCGCGGGTGAGCGAGTAGTCGCCGGACTGCGACGGCTGCGGGGTCGCGCCGAGTCGCAGGTGGCGCAGGAGTCTGGCGTCCTCGGCGGCCTGCTCGCGCATGGCCTGCTCGGAGACCCCGACGCCGGAGTGGGCGAGGAGCGTGAGCGTCGCGAGGACCGTGTCGTGCAGCAGCCGCGCCCCCTGCCGCCGCTGTGCCTCGGTCTCGCTGGCCTGGCGTTCGGCGCGGTGCGCGGTGCCGATGCTGTAGATCCGTCGGGCGACGCGGGGGATGCTGCGCGAGATCCACACGGCCACGACCGCGATGAGCACCCAGCCGAGCAGGGCGCCGCTGACGGGCGTCGACAGGAGCCCGCCGGTGGCCCACACCATCACGACGACGACGATCGCGCCGGTGCCGATCGTGAGTCCGAGGCCGAACGGCTGGCCGCGCTGCGCCATCAGCGGGGCGGACAGCGAGCCGCCCGCGAGCGGCATGACGGCACTGGCGACGAGCGGGCGGACCGACTCGTCCACGCCGGAGAACAGCAGCGCGAGCGAGGCGAGGCCCGTGACGAGGATCGCGGCGGTCCACCACACGCTGCCACTGCGCCCGAAGAACACGAACGCGGCGACCATCGCGGCGATGCACAGCAGGGCGCCCACGAGCGGCAGGGCGGAGACCGCGGCGGCGGAGACCACGCCGACGACGCTGATGAGCGCGCAGACGATGCCCACGACACGGGTCGTCGCCCGCAGCAAGCGGTCGCGTTCCTGTGCGATGAATTCCATCGATGTCCTGGTTGGTGACGAGCTGGTGTGACGGGTCGTGCGGGGAAACCGAGCCTCGTTCAGTCCGGGCTCGCAGCCATCCAACCACGGGCGACACCCGTTGGGGGGTGTTCGGCGCGCCGTGCCGCGCGTGCCGTCACACCGGTGCGTGCCGCCGCGGGTGCCGCGCGTGCCGCCGCCGCCCCGGTGCGTGCCGCGGCCCCTGTGCGTGCCGCCGCCCCGCCGCGTGCCGTGTCGCGCTCAGCCGTCGAGCAACCGCCGCAGGTGCGCGCCGACCTGCTCGTGCTCGATGAGGAACCCGTCGTGCCCGAACTCGCTCTCGATCACCGCGGCCGTGTCCCCGTCGAGCGTGTCCGGGACCCCGGCGGCGATCCGATGCTGGTCCTCGATCGGGAACAGCCGGTCGCTCGAGATCCCCACGACGAGCGTGCGGGCCACCACGAGTTCGAGCGCGGCAGCGACACCGCCCCGCCCGGCCCCGACGTCGTGGGAGTCCATCGCGTGCGTGAGCGTGATGTACGACGACGCGTCGAAGCGCCGGGTGAACTTGTTGCCGTGGAAGTCGAGGTAGCTCTCGACCGAGAACCGGCCGTCGTCGCCGAGCGGGGACACGTCGCTCTGCCACGACCGGGCGAACCGGCTGTTCAGCTCGTCGGACGCCCGGTAGGTCATCAACGCCATCCGCCGCGCGAGCGCCAGCCCGCGGTGCGGGCCTTCGCCGGCGTCGGCCTCGTAGTAGTCGCCGCCCGCGAACGCCGGGTCCATCTGGATCGCCGAGCGCTGCAGGGAGTTCGCCGCGATCTGGTCCGCCGTGGTCTGCGCCGTCGAGGCCAGCACCGCCAGCCGCTGGACGCGTGCGGGGTGCGACACCGCGAACTCGAGGGCGTGCATCCCGCCCATCGACCCGCCGACGACGGCCGCGAACACGTCGATGCCGAGTCGGTCGGCGAGCTGGCGCTGCACCTCGACCTGGTCGCGCACGGTGACGAACGGGAACCGCGAGCCCCACTCGACCCCGGTGGGTGCCACCGACGACGGCCCGGTCGTGCCCTGGCAGCCGCCGAGCATGTTGGGCGCGATCACGAACCAGCGGTCGGTGTCGATCGCCAGGCCGGGTCCGACGACGTCGCCCCACCAGCCGGCGGTGCGGTGCCCCGGACCGGGTGCGCCCGCGACGTGCGAGTCGCCGGTCAGCGCGTGGAAGAGCAGGACGGCGTTGTCGCGCGCCGCGTTGAGCGTGCCCCACGACTCGTACGCCACCCGCACGGCCGGCAGCCGCCCGCCGCGCACCCACTGCTCGCCGAGGGACGCGAAGTGGCGCGCACCCGGGTGGTCGCCGGGGCGCCAGGCGCCGGTGACCGGCGGCTTGCCGATGGTGCCGAGTTCGGCACCGGGCACCAGGGTGGACGGCACGGAGTCCTCGGGGGTCGTCTGCCAGTCCATGGTGCGTCCAGTCTGCCGGGAGGCGCGGGTCGCCGCCGCCGTGTTACGTCACGCCCGCCCCGTGGCCGGGTCCCGGGCCGCGCTCGCCGTTTGCGTGCGTGCGCATGTTCCGACATCGTGCGCGTTGTTCGACTCGTGGATCGTCGCACCATGCACACGTACCGGATGCGTGCGAAACGAGCGACGTCCCACGAGTCGATCGACTCGTGGGACGTCGCAACATGCACAGGCATCGAGCGCGCCGTGCCTCGGTGCCCGGGCGGGAGGAACGCTAGGCGCGCTGCCCCTCCTGCGAGACCGCACGGGCCGCGGCGAGCCCGGCCTCGAGGTCGGCCTTCAGGTCCTCGATGTTCTCGATGCCGACGGACAGGCGCACCAGGCCCGGCGTGACCCCGGTGGTGAGCTGCTGCTCGGGCGTGAGCTGCGAGTGCGTGGTCGACGCCGGGTGGATCACGAGCGAGCGCACGTCGCCGATGTTCGCCAGGTGCGAGAACAGCTGCAGGTTGTCGACGAACGCCTTGCCCGCGGGCACCCCGCCCTTGAGTTCGAACGACAGCACGGCGCCGACGCCCTTCGGCGCGTACCGGTTCGCCGCGGCGTACCACGGCGACGTCGGCAGGCCGGCGTAGGCGACGGTCGCGACGTCCGGGTGCTGGTCGAGCCACTCGGCGATCTCCTGGGCGTTCGACACGTGGCGCTCGATGCGGAGCGACAGCGTCTCGATGCCCTGCAGGAGTGCGAACGCGGTGTCCGCCGAGTTCGACGCGCCGAGGTCGCGGAGCAGCTGCACGCGGGCCTTCACGATGTAGGCGAGCTCGTTGCCGACGGCCTCGGCGAAGACCGCGCCGTGGTACGACGGGTCGGGCGTGTTGAACTCCGGGAACTTGTCCGGGTGCTGGGACCAGGCGAACTTCCCGCCGTCGACGATGATGCCGCCGATGACCGTGCCGTGGCCGCCGAGGAACTTCGTCGCCGAGTGCACGACGATGTCGGCCCCGTGCTCGAACGGACGGATCAGGTACGGCGTCGCGATCGTGTTGTCGACGATCAGCGGGACGCCGGACTCGTGCGCGACGTCGCTGACGCCGGTGATGTCGAGGACGTTGATCCGCGGGTTGCCGATGGTCTCGGCGAAGAAGAGCTTCGTGTTCGGGCGGACGGCGCGGCGCCACTCCTCGAGGTCGTCCTGGTCCTCGACGAACGTGGTCTCGATGCCGAGCTTCGCCAGCGTGTACTTGAACAGGTTGTACGTGCCGCCGTAGATCGACGACGACGACACGATGTGGTCACCAGCACCCGCGATGTTCAGCACGGCGTAGGTCTCCGCCGCCTGGCCGGACGCCACGAGGAGTGCGCCGCTGCCGCCCTCGAGTGCCGCGATGCGCTGCTCCACGACGTCGTTCGTCGGGTTCATGATGCGGGAGTAGATGTTGCCCGGCTTGGCGAGGGCGAACAGGTCGCGGGCCTCGTCCGAGTTCGCGAAGACGTACGAGGTCGTCTTGTAGATCGGGGTGGCGCGGGCGCCCGTGGTCGGGTCCGGCTGTGCGCCGGCGTGGACCTGCGTGGTCTCGAACCGCCACTGCGCGGCGTCGTGCTCGGTCATCTTGGTGCTCCTGTCCGGTGCGGCTGGTCGTCGGGTCGCCTTGCGCTCGGCCTGGAGGCGCGGCGCGTCTGTGCGTCGGGTGTCACGGTACGCAGGTGGTCGCGCTGGTACCAGCGCACCCGCCTCGGGGCGTAACGCGCACGCCCGACGCACCACGGGCCTCCCGGTCGAGCCTGCGCGCTCGTCTGACGGCGGCGACCACGGGGATCGGTCGCGGCCTGCCGCGACGTCGCGCGCTGCCGACTGAGCGCAGCGAAGACGACTGCTTGCGCGGAAATGTCAATTGTCGCGACGGAACAGCCAACCGACGTTCGGTTCGAGCAGCCAGCGCATCCCGCGCCGCACGAAGGGCTGCGCCAGGAAGAGGCTGACCGCGCAGGCGATCGCGACCATCAGGAGCACGAACGGCCACGCGGAGTGCGGACCGGCGAGCACGCCGGACTCGCGGATCGGGTAGAGCACGAAGGTGTGCAGCAGGTACACGTACATCGTCGCCGCACCGAACTGCGTGAGCCAGATGTTCCGGCGGGGGATGAGCACCAGGAACGACGCGGTCAGCAGTGTCGCGAGCAGCATCAGCCCGAACCGGACGGCACCCGCCCACCAGGCGTCCTCGCCGAGACCCGAGTACGAGTCGTCGTAGAAGAACCAGTGGTGCAGGTCGAACTCCTTGAACTGCGGGATCCACACCGCGCACGACACGGCCCACGCGGCGAACACCACGCCGGCGGCGACGCGCACCCGGACCACGGTGCGGCGCGAGGCCTCGTACCAGCGGTCGAAGAGCCCCCACTGCTTGACCTGCCACCCGAGCAGGAAGAACGGCAGCAGGCTGATCGCGCGGGACAACGACAGCGTGGAGTCGACGTTGTCGAAGTAGCCGACGCCGATGCTGAACACGACGGCCCAGAACAACGGCCACCGCAGCTGCGCCAGGTACGGCAGGATCAGCTTGAAGATACCGAGGGCCAGCAGGAACCACAGGGTCCAGGTCGGCTGCGTCGGGTTGAAGTCCTTGCCGCCCTCGACGATGCCCTGCACCACCGTCCAGATCGTCTGCATGATGATGTACGGCACGACGATGTCGGTGATCGTCCGGCGCATGCGCTTCGCAGTCGGGGTGTCGGCCGACGAGAAGTAGCCGCTGATCACACCGAACGCGGGCATGTGGAACGCGTAGATGAACGTGTAGAGCGCCAGGGCGTGCTCGCTCGCCGTCGTCTGGCGCTGGATCGCGTGGCCGATCACCACGAGGGTCACCGCGACGAACCGCGCGGTGTCCCACATCGGGATACGGCGCGGTGCCCGGCCGGGTTCGAGCTGCGTCGCCGGGGCCGAGGGTGCGGGAGGGGCGGCATCCGTCGTCATCGTCGGTCACGTTACCGGATCGTGACCTGAGAGGGTCGGTACGGTGGGGACCCGGAGCGAGCAGTCGCCCCGACAGCGGAGCGAACCGTCGTCCCGACACCGGGGCGATCCGTTGCCCCGACACCGACGCAGGAGGCAGATCACATGGCAGCACGGCGCGCAGTCGTCACCGGAGCGAGCTCGGGCATCGGAGCGGCCACCGTCCGGCTGTTCCGCTCGCGGGGCTGGGACGTGCTCGCCGTCGCCCGCCGGGCGTCGAAGCTCGAGGCGCTCGCCGCGGAGACCGGGGCCGAGGTCCTGGTGGCGGACATCACGAGTGCTGCCGACGTCGAGGCGCTCGCCGCCCGCGTCGCCGAGCTCGGCGGCGCCGACGTCCTCGTCAACAACGCCGGTGGCGCGTTCGGCTCGGCCAGCGTCGAGGAGTCCGACGTCGACGACTGGCGGGCCATGTTCGAGGTGAACGTGATCGGCACGAAGCGCGTCGTCGCCGCGTTGCTGCCGCACCTGCGGGACCGTGCACGCGACACCGGGGGAGCGGACATCGTCACGGTGACGAGCACGGCCGGCTTCGTGGCGTACGAGAACGGCGGCGGCTACAACGCCGCGAAGTTCGCCGAGCACGCCCTGGTCGGCGCGCTCCGGCTCGAGCTGAACGGCGAACCGATCCGCGTCGTCGAGATCGCCCCCGGCCTGGTGAAGACCGACGAGTTCGCGCTCACCCGCTTCCGAGGCGACGAGCAGAAGGCCGCTGCGGTCTACGACGACGTGCCGGACCCGCTCGTGGCCGACGACGTCGCCGAGGCGATCGTGCACGCGGTGGAACTGCCGCCGCACGTGAACCTCGACCTCGTCACGATCCGACCGGTCGCGCAGTCGGCGCAGCACAAGCTCGCGCGCGGGACGCTCTCGCCGCGCTGATCGCCTGCGCAGCGCCCGGGCGGTGGCCACGGGTCGCGGGCGCGGGGTCCCTGCCGGTACCGTGGACGGATGCCGATCAGCAGCGAACCCGAGCCCACGGCCCCGGCTCAGTCGACCGTGACCGTGACGAGCGGGCCCGAGGTGCTCGGATGGCTGGAGTTCGGTGACGCCGCACGCCTGCTCGCGAAGGACGTGCTGTCCTCCGGCTTCGAGCCCGAGGTCGTCGTCGCCGTCGCCCGCGGCGGGCTGATCATCGCCGGTGCCGTGGCCTACGCGCTCGGCACCAAGGAGTGCGGCTCGATCAACGTCGAGTTCTACACCGACGTCGAGCAGCGCCTGGACGAGCCCGTCGTGCTCGCACCCGCGCTCGACGCCCCGAGCCTCGCCGGCAAGCGCGTGCTCGTCGTCGACGACGTGTCGGACTCCGGTCGGACCCTGCGCCTGGTGGTCGACATCATCCGGAACGCCGGTGCCGACGTCCGCAGCGCCTGCCTGTACTCGAAGCCCGGCACCGTCCTCGAGCCCGACCACGTGTGGCGCCGGGTCGACGGCTGGATCACGTTCCCGTGGAGCGCCCTCGCACCGGTGACGGCCGAGTCGTGAGCATCCACCTCGTCGGCGGCGGACTCTTCGCCGCCTCGGACGCCGCAGCGCCCTTCCTCGCCGAGGCCACCGCACGCTCGGCCGCCGTCGGCCGGACGGTCCCGCGCATCGCCCTGCTCTCCGTCGCCGGCCCGGACGGCGGCAGTCCGTCGTCGACCGCCGACATCGCCGAGGTGCTCGGTGGTGCCCGCACGGCCGAGGTCGTCGTCACCGAGGTCGCGGCCGGCCAGGTGTTCGACACGACCGTCATGAGCGACGTCGACGCGCTCGTCGTCGGCGGCGGCGTCACCCCCGACTACCTGGGCGCGATCGCCCCACTCGTCGACCAGCTCCGGTTGCTCGTCGCCGATGGCCTGCCCTACCTGGGCTACTCGGCCGGTGCGATGATCGCCGCCGACCGCGCGCTCGTGGGTGGCTGGCGCATCGGCGGCGTCGAGATCTGCCCCGAGGCAGCCTCTGAAGGCCTCGACGAGGTCGAACTCCGCGAAGGGCTCGGCCTGGTCGACCTGACCATCGACGTCCACGCGGTGCAGGCCGGCACCCTCGCCCGCCTGATCGCGAGCGCCGAGGCCGAGTTCGTCACCGCCGGCCTGGCGATCGACGAGGACACCGCCCTCGTCGTCGGCGAGGGCGCGCTCGAGGTCCGGGGCACCGGCAGCGTCTGGCGGGTCATGGCCGGCGAGGAGTCGGTGGCCGTCGCCACGATGGGCGCGTAGCCGTCGTGGAACCACGACCGCTCGCCGACCTGGTCGACCCGGGCTGGGCGTCGGCGCTCGCTCCGGTGGAGGCCGACGTGCACCGCATGGGTGCCTGGCTGCGTGACGAGACCGCGGCTGGCCGCACCTACCTGCCGGCCGGCGCCGACGTGCTCCGGGCCTTCACCACGCCGTTCGACGCCGTGAAGGTGCTCGTGGTGGGGCAGGACCCCTACCCGACGCCGGGCAACCCGATCGGGCTGTCGTTCGCCGTCGACCCGGCAGTTCGTCCGGTGCCGCGCAGCCTGGCGAACATCTACAAGGAGCTCAGCGCCGACGTCGGCGTGACCCCACCGGCGCACGGTGACCTGCGCGCGTGGTCGGACCAGGGCGTGCTGCTGCTCAACCGTGTGCTCACGGTCCGTGCGGGCGACGCCGGCAGTCACCGCGGCAAGGGCTGGGAAGCCGTCACCGACCAGGCGGTCCGCGCACTCGTCGCCCGGGGGACCCCGCTCGTCGCCGTGCTCTGGGGCGCGCAGGCCGCGTCCGTCCGGCCGCTGCTCGGCGACACCCCGGTGGTGGCGTCGGCGCACCCGAGCCCGTTGAGTGCGTCGCGGGGCTTCTTCGGCAGCCGGCCGTTCTCGCAGGTCAACGCGCTGCTGCAGGAACAGGGCGCGGCACCGGTCGACTGGTCGCTGTCCGCTCAGTAGGCTCGGCACGTGCTCGAGGAGGAATACCAGCGACGGCGGGTCCTGCCGCGACACCTGCGTGCCCGGCCGGCGAGCGAGACCGCGTTCGAGTACCGGATCCGTGCAGCCGAGGCGAGCGACCTGCCCGACGTCCGTGAGATCCACACGCACTACGTCCGCAACTCGTCGGTGACCTTCGACCCGTCGGCGTTCACCTTCGCCCGGTGGAAGCAGCGCTACGACGACATCCGGAAGCGCAAGCTGCCCTTCCTGGTGGCCGAGAACCCCGCCGGGCAGATCCTCGGCTACGCGCTCGTGGACGCCTGGAACCCGCGCGACCGGTCGAACCGGGTGGTCGAGGACTCGATCTACCTCGGAGCGGCCTCCGGTGGCAAGGGGCTCGGCCGTGCGCTCATGGAGGCCCTGCTCGACGAGTGCCGGTCCGCCGGGGTCCGCGAGGTCGTCGCCGTGATCGCCGACCGGCAGGCCGAGGCCTCGATCCGCCTGCACGAGCGGCTCGGCTTCGAGGAGGTCGGCCGGATGGGCAAGGTCGGCTACAAGTACGACCGGTGGCTCGGCACGGTGACGATGCGCCTGCGGCTGCGCGGTCCCCGCCTCTTCGCGCGCAAGTAGTCGGGCCGTCGTCCGTCGTCCGTCGTCCGTCGTCGTTCGGTGCGGTGGGCCGCGCCGAGGTTCCGAGATCTGCGCATCTCGGCGTGCGATCGCGCGCGTTGTGGAACCTCGACGACCAGCGCACGGCGTGTTGTGGAACCCCGGCGGTCAGCGCCCGGCGTGCCGGCCCTCGCCCGCCCCTCGCCCGCCGCCGGCCCCCGCACACCCCGTCAGGGCCGCGGGGCCTCCGCGATGAACTCGTCGCGCGTGACGCCGACGAGCGCCGTCGTCGCGGCCGCCGCGGCGGCCCCGTCACCCGCGACGAGCGCGTGCCCGACGGCCTCGTGCCGGAGGGCGGCCTCGCGCGTCCAGCGCGTGATGGTGTCGCGCGACTCCGACGTGCGGGTGCGCAGCAGCGCCTCGACGGTGCCGGCGAAGTGCGCGAAGACGGCGTTGCCGGAGCCGGTGAGCAGGGCGCGGTGGAAGCGGACGTCGGCCTCGAGGTACGCGCGGCTGTCCTCGCGCGCGCAGGCGGCGAGCATGTCCTGCGCGGCGTCGAGGACTGCGGACGCCCCGGACCCGCCGGCGGTGAGCGACGCCGCGACGGGTTCGACGCCGAGCCGCAGTTCGAGGAGTTCCCGCTGCTGCACGAAGTAGGCGGGCGAGGCGCCACGCCACCGGATGACCGTCGGGGCGAGCAGTTCCCACGACCCGATGCCGAGCACCTGCGTGCCGACGCGCTGCCGGGGCTCGACGAGTCCGAGCGACTGCAGGACGCGGAGCGCCTCGCGCACGACCGACCGGGACACGCCGAACTCGTCCGCCACGAGCTCGGGGCGGACCACCGTGCCAGGGTCGAGCGCACCGTCGACGATGCGCTGCCCGAGGGTGTCGAGCACGTGGGCGTGGAGTCCGCGGGCTGGGGGCATCGTTCCTCCGTGCAGTACGGGTCACGCGATCGGCGTGACGTCGGTCCCATCGAAACGGCAGACTGCGTCCGAGGGTGGATGGCGCGCGGCGGATCGTCGTATAGTCTGATTAATCAGATTATTGAGGGTCGGCGCGCGCAGCGCCAGCCGCCCCTCGACACGAAGGCGACGGAGCCGCGCGGCAGCGGCTCCAGGAAGGGGCACCGATGCCTCACGCTCCAGTCCACCTGCTCGCCCACCCCGTGGGCACGGTCCTCGCGGCCGAGGGCGGCGGCACCGAGACCGTCGACCCGTCCGGGCCGATCCCGCAGCTGATCATCGCGGCCCTCGTCGGCATCGTCGTGATCATCGCGCTCATCACCTGGCTCAAGGTGCACCCGTTCATCGCGCTCGTGATCGGTGCCCTGGGCGTCGGCATCGGTGCGGGGCTCGCACCGGACAAGGCCGTGGTGAGCTTCGGCAACGGCTTCGGTGCGACGATGACGAGCGTCGGCATCCTGGTCGGGCTCGGGTCGATGTTCGGCAAGATGCTCGTCGACTCCGGCGCCGCCGACCGCGTGGTCGACACCCTGGTGCGCAGGTCGTCGAAGGCCGCGCTGCCGTGGACGATGGCCCTGATCGGTGCGCTGATCGGCCTGCCGATGTTCTTCGAGGTCGGCCTCGTGCTCCTCATCCCGATCATCGTGCTCGTCGCGAAGCGCAGCTCCGTGCCGATCATGAAGATCGCCGTGCCCGCCCTGGTCGGCCTGTCGACGATGCACGCGTTCGTCCCACCGCACCCCGGCCCGCTCGTCGCGATCTCGACCGTCGGCGCGAACCTCGGCACCACGCTCGCCTTCGGCATCGTGCTGGCGATCCCGGTCATCATCCTGGCCGGGCCGGTGTTCGCCCAGTTCGCGGCCCGCTGGGTCGACATCCCCGCGCCCGACATGTTCGGGTCGCGTGGGTCGGACGCCGGCTCGGCGTCCGGTCCGCAGGACCCCGCCTCGGGCGGACGGGAGGCCCGGCGCGGCCCCGCCACGCAGGACACCGCGTCCCTTCCCAACGGCAAGAGCGACTTCACGCGCGTCATCAGCGAGCCCCGCAGCCCGTCGTTCACCGTCGCGCTCATCGGCATCCTGCTGCCCGTCGTCCTCATGCTCGCCCAGGCCGTCCGCGAGGCCACGATGCCCGACGCCGCTGGCTCGTGGGTGAGCCTGCTCGACTTCCTCGGGTCGCCGATGATCGCGATCGGCATCGCGGCGATCTACGCGATGGTCTTCTTCGCGATCGGCGGCGGCATGGACCGGTCCGCCGTGGCGAAGTCGCTCGAGAGCGCGCTGCCCCCGGTCGCCGGGGTGCTGCTCATCGTCGGTGCCGGCGGTGGGTTCAAGCAGGTGCTCATCGACACGGGCATCGGCGGGGTGATCGCCGACGCCGTGAAGGACTCCGGCGTCTCGGTGCTCCTCGTCGCCTGGGTCGTGTCGGCCCTGGTGCGTGTCGCCACCGGGTCGGCCACGGTCGCCACCGTCACCGCGGCGGGCATCATGGCCCCGATCGCCGCCGACCTGTCCACGCCGATGACCTCGCTGCTCGTGCTGGCGATCGGTGCGGGCTCGGTGTTCCTGTCGCACGTCAACGACGCCGGGTTCTGGCTCGTCAAGGGCTACCTCAACACCACCGTGGGACAGACCTTCAAGACGTGGACGGTGCTCGAGTGCCTCATCTCGGTGCTCGGTCTGCTCGGGGTGCTGCTGGCCGGGGTGTTCATCCGATGAGCAGCGACTCCGCTCTGGATGCGCGTGTCCTGGTCGTCATGGGGGTCTCCGGTTCCGGCAAGTCGACCGTCGCCGCGATGGTCGCCGAGCAGCTCGGGTGGGACTTCGCCGAGGGCGACGCCATGCACCCGCAGGCCAACGTCGACAAGATGCACGCCGGCACACCGCTCACCGACGAGGACCGCTGGCCGTGGCTCGACGTCGTCGCCGGCTGGATCCGCGGGCACCTCGACGCCGGCACCCACGGTGTCGTGACCTGCTCGGCGCTGAAGCGGTCGTACCGCGACGTGCTGCGGGCGCCCGGCGTGGTGTTCGTGCACGTGGCCGGTGACGGCGCGCTGATCGAACAGCGCATGTCGCAGCGGTCGGGCCACTTCATGCCGACGTCGCTGCTGCAGTCCCAGCTCGCGACGCTCGAGCCGCCGCAGGACGACGAGGCGCACCTGACGATCGCGGCCGACCGCACTCCGGAGGAGGAGAGCGCCGAGGTCGTCGAGCGGCTCGGGCTCGGCGGCGGCCGCTAGCTGAACCGGATCGGGGTGCCGACGGGCAGGGCGGCGAGGGTGCGGGTCATCTCCGCCGAGATCCGCACGCACCCGTGCGAACTGCCGGTCGGGTCGGGGTAGTAGTGCAGCGCCGTCAGTGCCGCGTTGCCGCCGTACGACGGGATCCGCGACGAGTGCGCGCCGGTCAGGATGATCGGGTTGCCCTGCGTGTAGGTCACGCGGGTGTCCACGTACGCCGCTTCGACGTAGGTGGCGGTGTCCGACGGCGTGGGGTCCTCGGGGGTGCCGAGCCGGGCCGCCTCGGTCGCGGTGACCTGGCCGCTCCGGGTGACGACGGAGACCGTGCTCCGGGCGACGTCGACGCGGATCATCCGGTCGGTGTCGGCGACCGTGAAGTCGGCGGCCCGTGCCCAGGCGAACGTGGCGCTCGGCGCCTCCGGGTCGCCGCCGACGCCCGGGGTGCGGTTCCGGGCCGGGGTCGAGACGAGGAGCATGCCGCCGTCGACGCCGGGCGACCGGCCCCAGACAGCGGTGGCGGCGGGCAGGTCGATCGTCGACACCAGGTGCGACAGCGTGGCCACCGGGCGGGCGCGGCTGGACGGGCTGGCGTACAGGGCCACGAGGTCGTGCCGCGGGGTGGCGATCTGCCAGGTGTCCGCGGGGCGGACGTCCCCGCCGTCGAGCAGTTCGGGGACGACGCCGTCGTGGAACGCCGACGGCAGGGCGGCGAGGGTGGCGGCCGACGGCGCTCGGGGGACGGCCGCGAGCGTCGGGGTGGGGGTCGGCGTCGGCGTCGCGGTCGGGGTGGCCCGTGCGACGTGGGTCGGGTCGGTGTCCGGACGGTCGGCTGTCACCCCGACGACGACGGCGGCCGCGACGGCGAGCGCCGCTGCACCCCCGACCACGGCGATCCAGCCCCTGCGTCGCATCGGCATCCCCCTGTGCTCCTGGTCCAGCGTGCGCTCGTCGTCTGGGTGTGTGCTCCTGGTGTCGTCAGCGTTCGGTGACCCGGCCGGCGTCGACGTGCCACTGCCGGTCGAGGCGGACGGTCTCCAGCATGCGCCGGTCGTGCGTGACGAGCAGCAGGGTGCCGTCGTACGACTCCAGCGCCTGTTCGAGCTGCTCGATGGCCACCAGGTCGAGGTGGTTCGTCGGTTCGTCGAGCACGAGCACGTTCACCCCGCGGGCCTGCAGCAGCGCCAGTCCGGCGCGGGTCCGTTCGCCGGGGGAGAGCGCCGACGCGGGCCGTCCGACGTGGTCGGCCTTCAGCCCGAACTTCGCGAGCAGCGTCCGGACGTCGGCAGTGGTGTACTCGGGCACGATCGCCTCGAACGCCGCGGCGAGTGACTGGTCGCCGGTGAAGGCCGCACGGGCCTGGTCGACCTCGCCGACGGCGACGCTCGACCCGAGCGAGGCGGTGCCGGTCGTCGGCGCCTGCTTGCCGAGCAGTGCCCGGAGCAGCGTGGACTTGCCGGCGCCGTTCGGTCCGGTGATGCCGATGCGGTCGCCGCCGTCGACCTGCAACGACACCGGGCCGAGCGTGAAGTCGCCCTGCGTGAAGGTGGCGTCGGACAGGGTGGCCACGACGGCCGAGGACCGGGGCGCGCTGCCGATCGTGAACTCGAGCTGCCACTCCTTGCGGGGCTCCTCGACCTCGTCGAGTCGCGCGATGCGGGACTCCATCTGGCGGACCTTCTGCGCCTGCTTCTCGCTCGACTCCGAGGCGGCCTTGCGCCGGATCTTGTCGTTGTCCGGGGCCTTCTTCATGGCGTTGCGCACGCCCTGGCTCGACCACTCGCGCTGTGTGCGGGCACGGGAGACCAGGTCGGCCTTGGTGGAGGCGTAGTCCTCGTACGCGTCGCGCTTGTGCTGCCGGGCGATCTCGCGTTCCTCGAGGAACGAGTCGTAGCCGCCGCCGAACAGCCGGTTGGACGACTGCGCCAGGTCGAGCTCGAGCACGCTCGTCACCGACCGTGCCAGGAACTCCCGGTCGTGGCTGACGAGCACGACCCCGCCGCGGATGCCCCGGACGAACCCCTCGAGCCGGTCCAGCCCGTCGAGGTCGAGGTCGTTGGTGGGCTCGTCGAGCAGGACGATGTCGAACCGCGACAGCAGCAGCGCCGCCAGCCCGACCCGAGCGGCCTGCCCACCGGACAGCGCGGTCATGAGCGAGTCCGGCCCGACGCCGTCGTCATCGGTTCCGGTCTCGAGGCCGAGGTCGGCCAGGACGGCGGGGATCCTGTCCTCCAGATCAGCGGCGCCCGCGGCGAGCCAGCGGTCGAGCGCCGTCGAGTAGCGGTCCGCGGCAGCGTCGCCGGCGTCCGGGTCGCCGAGCGCGGCAGCCGCGGCGTCCATGGCCTCGGTCGCCTCGGCCGAGCCGGTCCGTCGGGCGATGTACGCGGCGACGGTCTCGCCCGCGATCCGCTCGTGCTCCTGGGGGAGCCAGCCGACGAACGCGTCGGTCGGTGCGAGCGACACCGTGCCGGCCAGGGGCTCGTCGACACCCGCCAGCAGTCGGAGCAGGGTGGACTTGCCGGCACCGTTCACGCCGACGACGCCGATCACGTCGCCCGGTGCCACCGTGAGGTCGAGGGAGTCGAACAGCGTGCGAGCGGCGTACCCGCCGGACAGGCCCTTGGCGACGAGCGTGGCGGTCATGCGCCAATCGTCCCACGCGGCGGCGCGCGCACGGCACCGCCCTCGGAGCGCCCGGTGCTCCGGGTGCAGCACACTGGACGGATGGCATCCTGCGTCTTCTGCGCGATCATCGCCGGCGACGAACCGGCCGTGTGGGTCGAGCGCGAGGACCACGCCGTCGCGTTCGCGCCGCTGCCCGGGTCCGCGCTCGCACCCGGGCACACGCTCGTCGTACCGGTCGAGCACGCCGACGACCTGCTCGGTGCCGCCCCGGTGGCACTGGCCGCCACCGTCGCGCTCGCGCAGCGTGTCGCACGGGCGATGCGGGGCGCACTCGGCGCCACCGGCACCGTCGTGCTGCAGGCCTCCGGCGCCGATGCCGGGCAGAGCGTGCGGCACCTGCACTTCCACGTCGTGCCGTGCTGGCCGGACGACGGCACGACGCACTGGCCGGAGCCGCCCTCGGCACACGTCGTCGACGGTGACCCGCACGCACTCCTCGCCGAGATGTTCGAGTAGCCGATCCCGGGCAGCGGTGCGCGGAACGGAGTGGAGTGGGCGCTGCACCGTCACCCGTCCCACCGACACCCGCAGGAGCACACCATGACCACGAAGATCACCCTGATCATCGACAACCCGGCCGACCCGTCGGCGTTCGAGCAGTCCTACGTGGAGCTCGAGGCACTCGCCGCGAAGCTGCCCGGCCTGCAGCGCCTCGAGGCGGCGAAGGTCTGGCCGAAGGAGGACGGCACGCCGACACCGGCGCACCGCACCCTCGACCTGTACTTCGCCTCGTACGGGGATGCCTCCGACGCGGTGGCGACCGCCGAGGCCGGCGCGTTCTTCCAGCAGCTCGGCGGCACGGGTGCCACGTTCACCGGTCTGTTCTCCGACATCGAGCACGAGTAGCGCCGGGCCGGGCCTGGTGCTGGGCCCGGGTCTCGGGCTCAGCGACACTCCTCGGGTCCCGCGCCGCGTGGAGTGTCGCTCAGCGCGAACCTCGGCCCGGCAGGTCCGGCACGCCCGGCAGGCCCGGCACCGGCACCGGCGCCAACCGGCCCGCGCCGACGGGCAGCACACCCGCGCGGTACTCGAGCACCTCGGCATCGCCGACGGTCACCGTCGCCGCACCGAAGCGCCATGCCCGGTTGAACAGGTACACCCCGATCACGGTCCGGCCGTCGTCGGCGACCGCCCATGTGCCCGTGCCCCACTGCGCCGGGTGCCCGACCCCGTCGATCGTGACGGTCGGGCGGGCGAACCAGGTGAGCAGGGGGCGAGCGAGCCGGAGCTCGATCCGGCGCTTCGTCGTGCCGGAGGGGAGAGTCGTGTCCACCTCCGCAGGATAGGGCCACAGAACCCGGCGCCAGCGCACCGGCGCCGCCGCCAGCGCACCTGTGCCCGCCGCACCCCCGCACCCGTAGCGTGGCCGCCATGACCACCACCGTCCTCGTCGCCGGCGCCACCGGAGACCTCGGCGGACGCATCGTCCGCGAGCTCCTGCAGCACGACACCCGCGTCCGCGTCCTCACCCGCCCGTCCAGCACCGGCGCCCAGCGGCAGTTCGCCGACGACGACCGCATCGACGTCGTCACCGCGGACTACACGGACGCACCGGCGCTGGTCACGGCGCTCGCCGGGGTCGACGTCGTCGTCTCCACGGTCAGCGGCACCCGCGCGGTGATCGTGGACGCCCAGCGCGCCCTGCTCGACGCCGCGGTCCAGGCCGGTGTCCCGCGGTTCATCCCCTCGGACTACGCCGCCGACTACCGTTCGATCACGCCCGGCTCGAACCGGAACTTCGAGCTCCGCCGCGAGTTCGCCGCCGCCCTCGACGCCGCGCCGATCCGTGCGACCTCGGTGCTGAACGGGGCGTTCACGGACATGCTCACCGGTCAGGCGCCGCTGATCCTGTTCGACCGCCAGCGGGTGCTCTACTGGTCGTCGGCCGACCAGGTCCTCGACTTCACCACGAAGGACGACGTCGCGCGCGTGACGGCGCTCGTCGCACTCGACGCGGACGCACCCCGTGTGGTCGAGGTCGCCGGTGACCGCGTGACGGCACGGTCGATCGCCGACACGATGTCCCGATTGACCGGCACCCCGTTCCGGTTGCAGTGGGCGGGGACGACCGGCACGCTGTCGGCGATGGCACGGATCGGCCGTCGACTGTCGAAGGACGACGCTGAACCGTTCCCGGCCTGGCAGGGCATGCAGTACTTCGTGAGCATGTTCAGCGGCGAGGCGGAGCTCCACCACGTCGACGACGACCGCTCCGGTCCGCACGGGTGGACGAGCGTCCGCGACGTGCTCGCCGCCCACCTGGGCGTCTGATGGTCTGACGGTCTGACCGGGAGGCCCGCCCCGCGTCGCGCAGGACGGCCGGCGGTCCGCCGCCGTGGCCGTCACGGGCACGCGCCGGCCGGTCCTGCGCTGACGGTCAGGCGCCGCGGACGGCCCTGACGATCTCCTGCCGTGCTGCTCGTCCGCTGCGCGTCGGCAGCAGTGGGAACACGTGCAGGGCGCCGGGGCGCTCGCGCAGCGTGACGTCCACGCCCGCGGACCGGGCGGCCGCGACGAGCAGGTGCGCGTCGGGGTTCAGCACGTCGTGGGTCCCGGTGTGGACGAGCATCGGGCCGAGGCCGTGGAACGAACCGGCCAGGGGACTGACGACCGGGTCGTCGATCGACAGGCCGTCGGCCCACAGGTGACCGAGGACACGGCCCCCGTCGCGACCGAGCCACGGGTCGCTCGGCTGCACCTCGGGGATGCGCGGGTTCGAGAAGCCGAGGTCGAGCGCCGGTGACACCAGGACGGTCCGGAGCGACGGGACGCCCTGGTCGCGCAGGGTCTGGGCGACGGACAGCGCGATCTGCCCACCGGCGGAGTCACCGGCCAGCTGCACCCGTCCGCGCCGGTCGATGACGCGGCGTGCGACGTCGAGGACCAGGTCGTGCGCCTGCCGAGCGTTGCCGTCCGGCAGGAGTCGGTAGATCGGCACGGTCACGGTGGCGCGCGCCTCGGCGGCGAGCTGGGCGATGAGCGCCCAGTGCTGCGGGGCGATCTCGTGGACCCACCCGCCGCCGTGCACGTACACGACGTCGCGGAGCGGTGGCTGGCGGCTCGGCGTCACGGTGTACACCGGGGTGCCGCCCTGCCGGTGGACGTCGACGCGCACGTCGGGCCGGAGGCGCTTCGGTGGTCCGAACGGCTCGGGGCGGAGGGCCTGTCGGCGGACCGCTCGGTGCGCTCCCGCTTCGGTGACGAACGGCGCGTTCGCGTGCGTGGCCCGCAGGAACAGCGGGACCGCGGCTTCGGGGACGATCACGCTGTACCTCCTGTGTCGTCGGTGTCGTCGGCACCGTCGGGCTCGCGCGCCGGCTCGCTGAGTCCGAGGAGTGCGCCCCGCACCGCGGCGACGCGGATGGTCGCGGCGTCGTCGTAGAGCACCGTCTGGCTGACCGCGCCGACGTGCGCGGCGACGACCGCCCGGGTGAAGACGTCCGGGGCGACGGTCAGTCGCCGGCCCTGTGCCGTGACCGACTCGACGAGCAGCGGTTCGAGTGCCGCGTGGAAGGCGTCGGTGTGCGCTCGGAGCAGTGCCCGGAGCTCGGGTTCGTGTCGCGCCCGGGACAGCAGGACCGAGCGGATCGCGTACCACTTGCCCTCGGGGGGCAGGCCGCCGAGGACCCCGGAGACGATCGCGTCGACGGACTGCGGGTCGGTCGTGCCGAGCGCGGCCCGGAAGCCGTCCTCGAGCCGCTCGACGACCACGGCCTCCTGCGCTTCGTACACCGCGAAGAAGAGCTCGTCGGTCGTCGCGAAGTTCGAGTAGAAGGCCCCGCGCGTGAACCCCGCACGCGCGACGATCGCCTCGACGCTGGCCGAGGCCGATCCGGTCTCGTCGAACAGCGCCTCGGCCGCGCGGACGAGCTCCGCGCGGGTGCTGCTGCGCCGCCGGGTGGGGCGGGCGGTTGCGGCGGTGTCGTCGCTCACTCGTGGGGACATCGGCTCATCCTAGGAGGCGTCGTCCGACCGGCGCGGGTCGGCCAGGTAGTCGTGCACGGACCGCACCGGCGCGAGCGTCAGGTCGGTCAGGACGTGCGAGGCGCTGATGACCTCGAGCACC
The DNA here is from genome assembly GCF_004346515.1 of Curtobacterium sp. PhB191. Lineage (NCBI taxonomy): Bacteria > Bacillati > Actinomycetota > Actinomycetes > Micrococcales > Microbacteriaceae > Curtobacterium > Curtobacterium sp. PhB191. The sequence goes on along the minus strand of NZ_SMBV01000005.1, from coordinate 162,806 downwards.
GGCAGGTCGGCCATCGGCGCGAGGGCGTGCTCGAACAGCTGCAGGCGGGCGGGCCCGGTCCAGGCCCCCTTCACGACGATGTCGGTGATCTCGGTCCGAACGAGATCGGCGGCGCGCAGCCCCAGGGTCGTCACGTCGGGGACGAGCTTCACCATCCAGGTCGGCACCGTGATCTGCGCCGCGGCCTCGACCGGGTCCATCGGTTCCCACTGGTACGCCATGGTCGCCGTCGCCACGCGCTCGGCACCGCGGTCGAGCGTGCCGACGAGGGCGCCCTGGTCGACGCGCAACCCCGGGGTCCCGAGCACCTTCGGGTAGGCGCTCAGTTCGCGACCGGCGAGCGTCGCCGCGGAGTTGTCGAGGTACATGGCGTGCAGGTACTCGCCGACCTCGCCGTCGTGGGTGACCTGGATCGCCTGACCGGACTCGACGTAGGGGCCGTAGCCGTCGACGTCACCCATCTTCATGACCTCGAACCGGACCAGCGGCGCGTCGACCTGCAGCGGCTCCGGCACGACGGCGCGGAGGGCGTCGGGGTCGGTCCGGTACACGACGTTGAAGTACTCGCGATCGGTGAAGCGCGTCGGGCGCAGCGGGTAGACCGGCCCGGTGAGGGGGGTGGTGGCGTGGCGGAGGACGTCCGAGGCCTGCATGGGAACTCCTTGTCGAGTTGCGATACGTTCCGTACTGAGTACGTTGTGTATCGAACGTACACCCGAGAACGAAGGACACCATGGGCTTCTCCCTGCCGACCGACATCCGCAACCGACCCGTCACCGTGATCGGCGGTGGGACCCTCGGTCGTCGCATCGCCCTGGTGTTCGCCAGCGCCGGTGGCGAGTCCCGCGTGTACGACCTCGCCGAGCCGGTCCGCACGGCCGCCGTCGAGTACGTCGAGCGCGAGCTCCCGGCGCTCGCCGCGGCGCGGGACGGGGGCGCGGTCGGCACCGTCCGCGCGTTCGACGACCTGGATGAGGCCGTCGCCGGTGCGTGGCTCGTCGTCGAGGCGATCCCGGAGCGACTCGACCTCAAGACGACGGTGTTCGGGCAGCTCGACCGCGCCGTCGGGGCGGACACGATCCTGGCGAGCAACTCGTCGTCGTACGCGAGCCGACTCGTGATCGACGAGGTCGAGCACCCGGAGCGCGTGCTGAACATGCACTTCTACATGCCGCCGGCGCAGAACGCCGTCGACCTGATGAGCGACGGGGAGACCGACCCGGCGGTCATCGACCTGCTGCTCGAGGTCCTGCCGACCTACGGCGTCCGGCCGTTCGTCGCCCGCAAGGAGTCGACCGGGTTCATCTTCAACCGCATCTGGGCGGCCATCAAGCGCGAGTCCCTGGCGGTCGTGGCCGACGGGGTCTCCACGCCGGAGGACGTCGACGCCATGTTCGCGGTGAACACCGGTTCGCCCGCGGGGCCGTTCCGGATGATGGACCAGGTGGGGCTCGACGTCGTCCTGGACATCGAGGAGCACTACGCGGCGGAGGACCCGCACCTGCCCGAGGGCCCGCGGCAGCTGCTCCGGCAGTACGTCGACGCGGGGCACCTTGGCGTGAAGACCGGCCGCGGCTTCTACGCGTACGACCAGCACTGACGGTCGACCAGCACTGAAGCACGACCGGCACCGTCGCCGCCTAGGCTCGGGAACCGTGTTCGAACTCCACCACCTCGCCGCGCAGGAACTCTGGGACTGGATCCGCCGGGGGGAGGCGACCGCGCTCGAGGTGACGGAGCACTACCTCGCCCGCATCGAGCGCCTCGACCCGGCCCTCGGTGCGTTCGTGACGGTCACGGCGGACGCCGCGCGCACGAGAGCCGACCGTCTCGGGCACCTGGTGCCGACGTCCAGACCGTTGTGGGGCCTCCCGTCCGCCGACAAGGACCTGTACGACCGCGCCGGGGTCCCCACGCGCTCCGGCACCGCGAGTCTGCCGGAGCGCCCTGCCGGGGCCGACCACCCGCTCGTCGCGGCGCTCGACGCCGCCGGCACGGTGAGCCTCGGCAAGACGGCGTCGCCGGAGTTCGGGATGTCCTCGTCGTCGGAGACGCGGTTCGGCGTGACGCGGAACCCCTACGACACGACCCGCGCGCCCGGTGGGTCGTCGAGCGGGGCGGCGGTCGCCGTGGCGGCCGGGCTGCTGCCCGCGGCCGTCGGGTCCGACGGCGGGGGATCGGTCCGGATCCCGGCCGCCGCGACCGGACTCGTCGGTCTGAAGCCGAGCCGCGGGCGTGTGCCGGCGATGCCCGGTCGCTCCGGTGTCGGCGGGCTCTCCGTCGCCGGGCCGCTGACCCGGTCCGTCGCGGACGCAGGGATGCTGCTCGACGCCCTCGTCGCGCCGACCGGCCTGCCGGAACCGTCGCCGTACGCCCTGGTCACGCCGTCGCGCGGTGACGGCCCGTTCACCGCGGCGGCCGTCCGCGGTGAGGGACGCTTCGTCGTCGGGCTGCTCGACGGTTCACCGTGGGACGACACCGTCGACGTCGTGGTCGACCCCGCGGCGCGCGCTGCCGTCGAGACCGCTGTGCGGGTGCTCGGCGAATTGGGGCACGGCGTCGAGGACGTGCAGATGCCGCGGGCGCCGTACGCCGACGCGTTCCGGGTGGCGTGGGAGAGCTCCGCGGCGCGGCTGCCGATGGTCCCCGGCATCGACCTGACGGCGCTCACGCCGCTGGTGGCGTGGCTCGTGGAGCGGGGACAGCGGCTCACCGGCACGCAGGTGCTCGACGCGATGACCGTGCTCGACACGTTCTCGGCGACGCTGATCGGTGCGTTCGACCGGTTCGACGCCGTCCTGTCACCGACCCTCGCACTGACCCCGCGGCCGCTCGGCTGGTACGGCGACGACCCGGACGAGGACTTCCGCCGCCAGTGCGCGTACTCGCCGTGGACCTCGATGGCGAACGTGGCCGGGCTGCCCGCGATCACCCTGCCCGTCGGGGTCACCGCCGACGACCACCCGGACGGCGGCGGCCTGCCGATGGGCGTCCAGTTGATCGGGCGTCCCGGGGGCGAGCGGGTGCTGCTCGCGATCGGGGCCCAGCTCGAGCGGCGGCTGCGCTGGCAGCGGCGGCACCCGGCTGCCTGGACCGCCTGACCGCCTGCGCGGGGGTCGACGCGTGTGCAGGTTCCGACGATCCACGCGTCGATCGACTCGTGGAACGTCGCACCATGCACGTGCATCGGATGCGTGTGCATGGTGCGACGAAGCACCCGGTGATCGACTGGTGGAACGTCGCAGAACGCGTGCGAGCCGCCGCCCGGGCTAGCTCTGCTTCTCGATCGCCTCGGAGTACTCGCGGCGCATCTTGTCCCCGGCGGCCGACACCCACGTCGCCCGCGCGGCCTTCACCTTCGCCAGGTTCGTCCGCCCGAGCACGTAGTCGTTGCACACGCTGTTGAACGCGGTGCTCGCCGACGCCGTCGCCGCGGCCGAGGGGGAGTAGAAGCCGTCCACCGGGTTCTTCACGAGCATGTCCTGCGTCTTGGTCTGGTACTGGTGCGACTGCCGCAGCTGCTCGTCGATGCGGACCGCGGTGTTCAGCACCTGCGGGCCGGCGCCGAGGCGGTACAACGCGCTGGCGTTGATGGTCTGCTCGCCGGCCTTCGTCAGCGTCGCGTCCGGGCCGCTGCCGGTGTGGTGGACGCCCTTCTCGCCGTGGGTCAGCGTGAACGCCTCCTTCGACCCGAACGGTGCGGAGAGGTAGTCGATGAGCCGGAGCTGGGCCCTGATGCGTTCGGGCGTCGTCTTCTTCAGGGCGGCGAACGAGAAGCTCGACGTGCCCTGGTAGTTCGCACCGGGGCCGCCCGTCGCTCCGAAGGGCACGATGCCGCCCGTGACGATCCCCTTCGGCATGGACACGTCGAGCAGTGCGGAGATGCCGTCGAGGTGCATGAGCACGGTGCCGTTGTTGATGTACGTCTTCGCCTTCGCGCTCTCGAGGCTCGGGGTGTCCGGGTGGAAGACGCCGAGGTTCCAGAGCTTCTTGACGTAGCCGAGGGTCTCGAGCCACGCGTCGGTCTCGTTCTTGTGGGTGAGTTCGCCGCCCTTCGACATCGCCCACTGGTTCGGCACGCCGAAGGTGGCGCCGATGAAGTCGTACGCCCAGTCGACGCCGCTCGCCCCGCCCTGGCCGGCGATCGCGTACCGGCCGGCCTTGGCGTCGGTGACGGCCGTGCACAGCTCGGTGAACTCGTCCTTGTCCTTCGGGGCCGGTGCTGCGCCCGTCAGCTGCTCGATGAGGTCGGGGCGGCAGATCATCACCGACCCGAACGGCGGCCGGTGCTCGGGGACGCCGTAGATCTTCCCGTTGATGCGGGCGCTCCGCCACGACGCGGTGGGGATGTTCGCCAAGTTCGGGTAGTCCTTGACGGCGTCGCCGGAGAGGTGCTCCGACAGGTCCGCGAACTTCGCGTCGAGCAGCTGCGGGAACCGGGGCGGCATCGCGAACGTCAGGAACTCGACGATGCCCGGGATGTCGTTGCCGGCGGTCATCGTCGCGAACTTCGCGGCGAACGAGTCGCCGGGCACGAACGTCAGGTCGTACTCGGTGTCCGTCAGGCCCCCGACGTACTCGAGGAACGAGTTCTGCGCCGGCGGCGGCGCCGCGTAGGTCACGACGAACCCGGTGGTCTTCTCGCCGTCGCCGACCTTGCCGGTGACCGAGGTGAAGAGCTCGCTGTCCTGCGGGTACGAGTAGTACACGGGCTGGACGACGCCGTTGCCGGGCAGGTCGGGCTTCGGCCCCTTGGTGATGGGGACGTAGGTCGGCAGCGCGGCCACCTGGTCCGAGATGGTCGCGGCGTTGCCGCCGGTGGAGCACCCGGTCAGGCTGCCGGCAGCGCCGAGGGCGACGAGGCCGAAGGCGGCGCCGGAGATGAGGGTCCGGCGGCTGAGGCCGCCGGTCGTGGTGTCGGTCATGGCTTCTCCCTTGAAGCGTCGGGTGGCAGTGGGGTGGTGGGGCCGTGTCAGCCCTTGACGGCGCCCGTCAGGACGCCCTTGGTGAGGTGGCGCTGCACCAGGGGGTAGGCGGCGAGGATCGGGATGATCGCGATCATCACGACGGCCATCTGGATCGACTCCGCCGGCGGCTGCATCGAGGCGTCGGACCCGGCACCGGACACCAGGCTGGAGCCCTGCAGGACGTAGGTGCGCAGCACCAGCTGCAGCGTCCACTTCGTCGAGTCCGACAGGTAGAGCAGCGCGTTGAAGAACGCGTTCCAGTAGCCGACGGCGTAGAACAGGCCGACGACGGCGATGACCGCGCGGGACAGCGGCAGGACGAGCTGCCACAGGATGCGGAACTCGCCGGCGCCGTCGATCTTCGCGCTGTCGATGAGCTCCTGCGGGATGCTCATCATGAAGCCGCGGACGACCACCATGTTGAACACGCTGAACGCGCTCGGCAGGATCAGCGCCCAGTAGTTGTCGAGGAGTCCGAGCTGCTTCACCATCAGGTACAGCGGGATCATCCCCGGCGCGAACAGGAACGTGATGAGCACGAAGGTCAGCAGCGGCCGCTGGAACAGCGAGCCCTGTCGGCTGAGCGCCCACGCGGCGAGCACCGTCGACGCCAGGCTGATGACGGTGCCCACGACCGTGACGAGCAACGTGACCACCACGGCGCGGGTGACGACCCCGCCGGACAGGATCTGCACGTACGCGGACAGGTCGAACGACCGCGGCCACACGACGTAGCCACCGGCAGCGGTGACGTCCGCCTGGCTCGACACGCTCGTCGAGAAGACGATGAGGAACGGGAACAGCACGACGGCGAGGATCAGGACGATCGCGACGGCCTTGAGTGCGAGGACGACGGGTGTGGGTTTTCCGGCCCAGACCGGACGGGCGATGGTGCTCATGACCGTGAATACACTCCCTGCTCACCGAGCATGTGGGCGGCCTTGTTCGCCGCCATGATGAGGACGAACCCGACCAGGCCCTTGACCAGACCGACCGCGATGCCCGTGGACCAGTTCCCGTCGACGACGCCGTGGTAGTAGACGTAGGTGTCGAGGACCTCGGCGGCATCGGCCCCCACGGCGTTCCGTTGCAGGATGATCTGCTCGAACCCGACGGACAGGGCCTCGCCGAGCCGCAGGATCAGCAGGAGCACGATGATGGGACGGATGCCCGGCAGCGTGACGTGCCAGAACCGGCTCCACGCTCCCGACCCGTCGATCGCCGCCGCCTCGTACAGGTTGTCGTCGATCGCCGCGAGCGCTGCCAGGAAGATGATCGTGCCCCAGCCGGCGTCCTTCCAGATCACTTGTGACGTCAGCAGCAGCTTGAACGTCTCCGGGTCGCTCATGATCCCGATGGTCCCCATGTCGAGCTGCCGCAGCGTGTGGTTGACCACACCGCCGGACCCGAGCGACTGCTGGAAGAACCCCACGACGATCACCCACGACAGGAAGTGCGGCAGGTAGAGCACCGACTGCACGGTCGCGCGGAGCCACGGCCACACCAGCGAGTGGATGAGGATGGCCAGCGCGATCGGCACCGGGAAGAACAGGATGAGCTGCAGGAACGTGATCTCCAGCGTGTTCACCGTCGCCCGCCAGAACTCCGGGTCGGCGAACATCAGCTGGAAGTTCGTGAACCCGACCCACGGGCTCTGGGCGATCGGGATGTACGGCTGGTAGTCCATGAACGCGATGACGTTGCCGATCATCGGCACGTACACGAACAGCAGCAGCAGGACCACCGCCGGCGCCACCATGAGCAGCAGCGGGTAGTCGCGCCGCAGCCGAGCGAGGAACGGGACCTTCCGCGGGGCCGGGGCGCCGCCGGACCGGGTGGTCCGGGGCTCGGTGGTCGGATCGACCAGCGTCGCGCTCATGTGGCTCCTTTGCTCACGTGGCTGGGGGTTTCGTCATCCTGTGGCGTCCGTATGATGACGGTCAAGCCGCGGTATTCACCCGCACACGAATCGAACACTGGGAGCGACGATGCACCCGACCAGACGCCACGAACGGATCCTCGCCGAGCTCCGTGTGCACGGGACCCTGTCCGCCTCGGACTTCGCCGAGCGCGAGGGGATCTCGGCCATGACGGTCCGCCGCGACCTGTCCGAACTCGCCGACCGCGGCGTGCTCCGGCGCGTGCACGGCGGCGCCGTCTCCGTCGAGACCCTGCCCACCGCGGGCGCACCGCACCGACCCGCACCCCGCCCCGACCGGGACACCACCGACGGCAGCGGCGCGCTCTTCACCCTCGGGCTCGTGGTCCCCGACCCCGGCTACTACTTCCCGAAGATCGTCGCCGGCGTCGCCGAACGGACCGAGGCCCTGGGCGGCCGCGTCGTGCTCGGCGTCTCCCGCTACGAACCCGCCCGCGAACGCCAGCAGGTCGAACGCCTCATCGCCGCCGGCGTCGACGGGCTGCTCGTCACCACCACCGTCGCCGACGCCTTCACGACCCTCGAGCTCCTCGACCACGCACCGATGCCCGTCGTCGTGGTCGAACGCTCCGTGGTCGAGGCCCCGGTCGGCTCCGCGCTCGAGTCCGTCCGCAGCGACCACGAGTCCGGCGCCGGCATCGCGGTCCGCCACCTCGCCGAACTCGGGCACCGCCGCATCGGCATGGCCGTGTTCGACACCCCGACCACCCCGCAGCTCCGCACCGGGTACGACCGCGCCGTCCGGCAACTCGGCCTCGACCCCGACGCCCCGGTCCAGGTCATCCCGGACGACCAGGGTGTGGGTGCCGCGACCAGGGCCTTCATCGAACGCTGCCTCGCCACCGGCACCACCGCCGTCTTCGTGCACTCCGACCAGTACGCCGTCGAGTTCGTCGAGACCGTCACCGAGATGGGCCTCTCGATCCCGGACGACCTGTCCGTGGTCGCCTACGACGACGAGGTCGCGGCGCTCGCCGGGGTGCCGCTCACCGCGGTCGCGCCCCCGAAGAACGACGTCGGCCGGTTCGCGGCGACGATGTGCTTCGAGCGCATCTCGGCGACGGCGCAGGTCGGCTTCGCCCGTCGGCACATGACCCTGGCGCCGACGTTGAGCGTGCGGGCGTCGACCGCGGCTGTCGTCCCCGGTCCGTGAACGGCCGGCGCGCGATCCACGCGCCCGTCGTGTTCGCTTCGTGAGCGTTTGCGCCCCGCGGCTTGACTCCGCACACCGCCGAACGCTGGCATGGGGACGCCGTACCCCCGGAGAGGAACCGTCCGACGATGACGTCACGCCCCGTCACGCCCCGAGCGCAACCCGCGCCCCGAGCGCAGCCCGCGCCCCCGGCGGTGCCCGTGCCCCCCGCCCCACGCGGCCACGCGCACCGCTCGCCCGTCCCCGTCGCCTTCGTGATGCCCGAGGCGACCTTCACCCGGGTGTTCGACCCCGGCGACCTCGCCGCCCTGCACGCCTCCGACGCCGTCCGGCTGGTCGCCGACCGTCCGCTCGACCCGGACGACCCGTGCGACCTCCCGCTGCTCGCCGACGCCGAGCTGCTCGTCACCGGGTGGGGCAGCCCCGTGCTGTCCGCGGACCGTCTGGACCGGATGCCGCGGCTCCGCGCCGTCGTGCACTCCGCCGGGTCGGTCAAGCCCGTCGTCGACACCGACGTGTGGGAGCGACGGATCGCCGTGGCGTCGAGCGCCGCCGCGAACGCCGTCCCGGTCGCCGAGTTCACGGTCGCGGTGATCGTGCTCGCCGCGAAGCGGGCCTTCGCCAGCGCCGCCGCGCTGCGTTCGGACGAGACCCCGGTCGACGTCGAGGGCTCGTGGCCGGTCGTCGGCATGCACGGCGTGACCGTCGGTGTCGTCGGCGCCTCGCGTGTCGGGCGGGCCGTCATCGAACGGCTCCGCGACTACGACGTCCGCGTGCTCGTGAGCGACCCGTACCTGGACGACGCCGAGGCCGCGCTGCTCGGCGTCACCGCCGTCGACCTCGGCACCCTCGCCGCCTCGAGCGACGTCGTCACCCTGCACGCGCCGCTGCTGCCGTCGACGCGGGGGCTCGTCGACCGTGCCGTGATCGGTCGGATGCGGCCGGGTACCACGCTCGTGAACACCGCGCGCGGGGCGATCGTCGACCAGGACGCCCTCGCCGACCGCCTGGACCGCGGCGACCTGGCCGCCGTCCTCGACGTCACCGAGCCGGAACGCCTGCCACCGGACGCCCGACTGCGGTCGACGCCGAACACCTTCATCACGCCGCACATCGCCGGGTCCCTGGGCAACGAGCTGCGTCGGCTCGCCGACAACGCGGTGCGCGAGACCATCGCGTTCGCGGCCACCGGCGCGTTCACCGACCCCATCGTCCCCGACGGCTTCGCCGTCCAGGCCTGAGGCCCGCCACCAGCCGCCGCCACCAGCTGCCACCCCCCAGCCGCCGCCACCCGTCCACCACCGTCACCACCCGGAGACCCACCCCATGACCGTCACCGTCGACGCCCCGTCCTTCACCGACCGGTTCACCCCGGCAGCGCGCGCGGCGCTCCGTCCGCGCTCGTGGCGACCCGCGCCTCCCGTCAGCGACCGCCCGGCGTGGGCGCACGTCGCGGACGCCGACCGGGAGGCCCTGCTCGCGGTCGCGCACGACCGTCGCGCCGCCGCGGCGGTCACCTTCCCGACCCTCGCCCTGTGGGCGACGTACAGTCGCGACGGGAACCGCCAGCCGTACGAGCGGGCACAGCGGAACCTGCTCGAGTCCGCCGCGACCGCGGCCCTGGCACTCGGCGTTACCGGCGACGCCGAGTGGGCGGACGTGCTCGGCGACCAGGTCTGGCGGATCCTGGAGCTGCGCGCCTGGTGCCTGCCGTCGCACTACGCGCTCCCCGAGGACGGCAGCCGGCCGTTCCTGCCCGTGCCCGGTCGGGACGTGCTCGACCTGTCGGATGCCTACGTCGGCGGCATGCTCGCGGCGATCGACGCGATCGCGGGGGAGCGCCTCGAGCAGGACCGCCCCGGCATCCGCGCGCACGTCCACCACGAGATCCGCCGCCGCGTGCTCGACCCGTGGGAGCAGGAGGTGTACTTCTGGCACGGGGTCGACGGGCCGCCGAACAACTGGGCGCCGTGGATCGTGTCGAACGTGCTCGTGTGCGCCGCCGTGGTCGAGCCCGACCGCGATCGCCTCGCCGCGACGATCGACCGTGCGCTCGTGATCCTCGACCGGTTCCGCGCCGGCTACGACGCCGACGGCAGCTGCGACGAGGGTGCCACGTACTGGTGGTGGGCCGGCGCGACCCTGTTCGAGGCCCTGGACCTGGTCGAGGAGCTCACCGGCGGCGCGTTCGACGGCTTCTCGGTCGAGCCGGTCGCCGCCATGTCCCGGTTCCCGATGGGCATGCAGATCGGCGCCGCGACGCAGGTCAACCACTCCGACGGCTCCCCGGCGCTGGCCGAGAACGCGAACTGGAACCTGCTCGCCCGTTTCGGGGAGCGCGTCGACGACGACCGGGTCGTGCGGCACGCCCGGTGGATGGGCCGGCAGCACGCGTTGCGGTTCGACGGGCAGCTCGCCGCGCTGTTCCGTCGGACGCTCGCCGAACTGCGGGACCCCTCGTGGACCGACGGGCCGGCCGAGCCCGGGATGCCCGCGTCGCTGTGGCTGCCCGGCACCGAGGTCGCCGTCGCCCGTGCTCACGACGGCGCGACCGACGGGTTCGTCCTCGCGGTGAAGGGCGGGCACAACGACGTCAGCCACAACCACAACGACGCCGGCGGGGTGATCGTCTCGCTCGACGGCGAACCGGTGCTCATCGACGTCGGGGTGGGCGTGTACCGCCGCGAGACGTTCATGCCGGAGCACCGCTACGGCATCTGGACGATGCGGAGTGCCTGGCACACCGTCCCGCTGCCGAACGGCGTCGAACAACACGAGGGTGCCGCGTTCCGCGCGACCGGCACCGTGTTCGAGGACGACGGCGACGTCGCGTCGTGGTCCGCCGACCTGACCGCCGCGTACCCGGCGACCGGCGGACTGCGATCGCTCCACCGCACCGCGACGCTCGACCGGGCGGTGTCCCGTGACCGCGCCGCCGAACGCGTGGTCGTCCGCGACACCTGGACGTTCGCGGAGCCCGGCACGATGACCCTGGTGCTCATGACCCGCGACGAACCCGTGCCCGTCGACGGCGGGCTGCGCGTCGGCCCCGCCCACCTGTCCGTCGACATCGATCGGTTCGCGGTGCACGTCGAGCGGCGGGACGTCGACGACGCGAAGCTCGAGCGGGTCTGGGGCCCGGCGGTGCACCGTGTGCGGCTCGTCGCGCGGCACGCGTCCACCGACGGCGAGCACGCGCTCACCGTGACCCGGGCGACACCGTGAGCGCGGTCCTGCTCGGCGGCTCCGGACGCTGGACCGACCCGTGGCACCCCTTCGCCGAGACGAACGCGGCGGTCACGGCGCTCGCTGCGTCGGCAGGCGTCGAGCTCGAGCAACCGGAGGACGTCGACACCGCCCTGGCCGCCTGCGCGACCGGACCCCTGCCGTCGCTCGTCGTCGTCGACGTCGGGCTGCCCCGGGACGACCGCCCCGTCCCGCTCACCGACGCCCGGGCCGGCTTCCACCGCCTGCTCGCGAGCGACGTGCCCCTGCTCGTGCTGCACGTCGCCGCGACGTCGTTCGCCGACGACCCGCACTGGGAGCGTGCCCTCGGCGGGGTGTGGGAGCGCGGCACGACGATGCACCCGCCGTTCGGGCCCGCGGCCGTCCGGGTGGTCGACGCGGCGCACCCGATCACCGCCGGCCTGCCGGACTTCACCCTGGAGGACGAGCGCTACACGCACCTGCGGGTCTCGCCATCGGTGCGGGTCCTGCTCGACCACGAGCACGAGGGGGAGCGGCACCCGCTCGCCTGGGTGCACGAACGACCCGGCGGCGGCACCACCGTCTACGACGCGCTCGGCCACTCCGCCGCGTCGTTCGCGTCGCCGGAGCACCGCGCGTTCCTGACGCGCGCCCTCGCGTTCCTCCTGCGCTGACGTTCCACTTGCGCTGACGGGGTGGGGGCGACCGCCTGGAGGCCCGGTGCCGGTCTCGTGGACCGGCACCGGGCCTCCAGGCAGGCGCGTCTCAGGCGATGGTGACGTCGCCGACGACCAGCCAGCCCGCCTGCTGCGTGCCCTGCGCACCGAGCTCGATGCCGGGGGCGTTGCCCGCGGTGGTGTCGACGATCGCGATGCCCCACCGGTACGCGCCAGCCGCGACGCCGGCCAGCGACGGACGGAACGCGTACGACGTCGGCGAGCCCTTCAACCACGTCGACGGGTCGGACGCGCTGTCCACGAACGTCTTCGCGACGCTGCCGTCCGCACGGAGCAACGCGACGGCCGCCTTGTACTTGCCGTTCCACACCGGCAGGTTGTCGGGCAGGTAGCCCCAACCGGTGTTCGTCCACTCGTGCGTGACCTCGACCGTCGCGCCGGCGGACGCCGAACCGGGCACGACCACGCGCGACGGGTGCAGGCGGTAGCCGCCCTCGGCGTCGAACCGCTGCGTCAACGGGAAGGTCTGCGCCGCGAACCACGACAGGGCCTCGCCGTTCCGCAGGTCCATCATGTTCACGTGCGCCTCGACCGAGTCGTCGAACTCGCCCTGACGGACGTCGGCGGTCGTCACGTACCCGCGCGGGTCCTGCGTGACGTCGTGCTGGGCGGTGACCCACCCGCCCTCCATGATGATCGGCCGCCGGTACCGCCACTTCGCGGCCATCGACTTCTCCCAGTCCGCGTAGTACGTGGTCATGCCGAAGGCGTCATGGCGCAGGACGTAGCCCTTCTCGTACGCACCGTCGAGCATCCGCTCGCTCTCGGGGTCCGGGGTGCCCCAGTCCTTCGGGCCCCCGATCATCCGGTGGTAGTTCAACGCCAGCGGTACCCGGGTGAAGTGCTCCTGGTACAGGTCGATGATCCAGTCGAACACCGGCTCGCGGTTCGCGGCGTCCTGGTAGAGCATCGAGTGGCCCTCACCCCACTTGCCGAGCCCGTACCCGTCGATGAAGTCCGTCGTGGCCGGGTCGTCGTACTGCTTGCCGAAGGCCGCGACGAACGCGGCGTACTTCGCCTGGAACACCGGGTCGTCCGGGTACGGACTCCACACGGTCTTGCTGCCGGTCTGCGTCTCGTACCCGGCGGCCCCGGCGGCACGCACCCACGCGGGCGTGAAGTCCGACGACTTGTCGCGACTGTCCACCACGACGCGGAAGGCCAGCCGCAGCCCACGGCGACGGGCCTCGGCGAGGATGCCCGCGAACGCCGCGTTCGTGTCCCAGCCGTACACGCCCTCGGACGGCTCGAGGATCGTCCACGAGACCCGCATGTACATGACCGAGGCGTGGTCGGACACCGTGACCGTGGTGCCGTCGGGCAGCGGGACGTCGTCGTACTGCGTCCAGTAGTTCGCGGGCGGTGCCGACGAGCCGTACAGCGCCCAGCCGTTGAGCGGGTTCCGCAGGACCGTGGTGGTGTCGGCGGCGAACTCCCGCTCGACCGCGGCGGCGAGGTGCGGGCGACCGGGGTGGCCGGGGCCGGGGCCGGCGCGGCCGTGGGCGCTCGCCGGTGTGCTGCCGAGCACCCCGCTCGCTGCCGATGCGGTGGCGACGATGCCGAGTCCGAGTGCCGTGCGCCTGGTGATGTCGTGCGACTTGCTCATGCGTTCTCCCCTTCGAGAAACGATCGGTGCAGGTCGATCGTCTCGGCGTCCCGCTCAGTGGGCAAGGAGTCCCGCCCAGTCGAACAGGAGTCGCACACCCCTCGCGACGCGATGGGGAGCGAGGCGGGTGCGTGTGCATGTTCCGACAGGCCACGCGTCGATCACCTCGTGGATCGTCGCACCATGCACGTGCATGCGGTGCGTGTGCATGTTCCGACAGGCCACGCTTCGATCGACTCGTGGGATGTCGCGAATCGCGTGCCGCCCCGCCGCCCGCCCCTACGGCTACGGCAGCGTCGGCGCAGCGTCCACCAGCGCCCGCGTCACCGGGTGCGCCGGCGCATCGAGCAACGACACCGGCCCGTGCTCCACGATGCGCCCCGCCGACATCACCGCGACGGTGTCGCACAGCCGCTGGACCACACCGATGTCGTGCGACACCAGGACCATGGTCAGCCCGAGGTCGTCGGCGAGCGAGCGGAACAGCTCGATGACCCGTGCCCGCACCACCACGTCGAGGGCGCTCATCGGCTCGTCGCCGAACAGGATCCGCGGCCCGTGCACCACGGCCCGGGCGATCGCGATGCGCTGCCGCTGCCCACCGGAGAACTCGTGCGGGTACCGGTCGACCACGTCTGCCGGCAGGTCGACCCGCTCCAGCACGTCGCGCACCAGCGTCCGGTGATCCCCGTCGATCCGCAGTGCCCGCAGCGGTTCGCCGACGATCGCGCCGACGCGCATCCGCGGGTCGAGGGACGCGTACGGGTCCTGGAACACCACCCCGGTCTCGCGACGGAACCAGCGCATCGCGGCCGCGGACCCGGACGCCACCACCGGACGACCGGAGGCGGTCACGGAACCCGCGGAAGGTGCCTCCAGGCCGGCGAGCAGCCGGACCAGGGTGGACTTGCCGGACCCCGATTCGCCGACTATCCCGAGCCGCTGGCCGGGGGCGACCGTCAGGTCGACGCCGTCGACGGCGGTGCGGACGGGGCCCGGTTCGAAGGGCCCGCGGCGGGGGAGCCGGTAGGTGCGGTGCAGCCCGACCCCGTCGAGGATGGCGGTCATGCGGAGCCTCCGGACGGACGGGCACGACGGGCGGTGGCGCGCGCGGCGTCGACGAGCGCGACGGTCGCGGGGTGCTGCGGCGCGGCGAGCAGCGACGCGACCGAGCCCTGCTCGACGACCCGTCCGCCGTCGAGCACGACGGCGGTGTCGGCGATCCGCGCGAGCACGGCGAGGTCGTGCGTGACGAAGACCATGCCGGCCGGCAGCCCTTCGAAGAGGTCGAGGATCCGCGCCTCGGTCGTGACGTCGAGCGCCGTGGTCGGCTCGTCGGCCACGAGGTACGCGGGCTGCCCGGCCATCGCCATCGCGATGCAGATCCGCTGTCGCTGCCCGCCGGACAGCTGGTGCGGGTACTGCCGCAGCAGCGACTCCGGGTCCGGCAGTCCGACGTCCGCCGCCAGGGTGGTCGCCGCGACGCGTGCCGCCCGCCGGTCGAGTCCGCGGTGCAGGCGCAGCGGCTCCGCGATCTGCGCGCCGACGCGGCGCAGCGGGTCGAGGGCGGTGCCGGGCTCCTGGAACACCATGCCGATGCCGGATCCGCGGTGCTTCGCACGCTCCCGATCGGGCAGGCCGACGAGTTCGGTGCCGTCCAGGCGGATGCTGCCGGTGACGGTCGCGCCGGCGGGCTCCAGGCCCATCAGGGCGAGCGAGGTCATGGACTTGCCGGATCCGGATGCGCCGATCACGCCCACGCGTTCGCCGGGAGGCACGGTGAACGTCACGTCGTCGAGGATCGTCCGCCCCGCGATGCGGACGGAGAGCCCCACCACCGCGAGCCCGCCGGGGCCGGTGTCGCTGCGGCTGCCGGTGTCGCTGTGGCTGCGGTCGGTCATGCGGTCACCCCCGGGGTGGTCGTGGCCGGGTCGGCGCGGCGGTCGCCGCCCGCTGCGCGGTCGTTCGTCGTCAGCCGTGGGTCGGTCGCGTCGCGGATCGCGTCACCGAGCAGGGAGAGCGCGGCGACGACCAGCGCGATCGCGGCTCCCGGCCAGGTGGCGCTCCACGGGTGCACGCCGATGTAGGTCTGCAGGTCGGAGAGCAGGTTGCCCCACGACGCCGTGTCCGACCCGGCGCCGTAGCCCAGGTACGACAGACCGGCCTCGGCGAGGACCGCGGTGGCCATCGCGAGCGAGAGCTGCACGGTGAACAGCGGCGCGGCGTTCGGCACCAGGTGGCGGAACAGCACCCCGACACCACCGACACCGGAGGCCCGGGCGGCGGTGACGTAGTCGCTGCGGGCGATACGCCGGATCTCGCCGCGGGCGACCCGGGCGATCGTGACGCCGAAGGACAGGCCGACGCTCACGATGACGACCCCGAGCGAGCCGCCGAACACCGCGGTCAGCAGCATCGCGGTCAGCAGGGTCGGGAACGCCACCAGGATGTCGAGCAGGACGGCCGTGCCCTCGCGCACCCAGCGGGCGGTGAGGGACCCGATCGCGGTCAGGACGATGCCGACGACGCTCGCGATCACCCCGGCTCCGACGGCGACGAGCACGGTGGTGCGGGTGCCGGCGAGCAGGTAGCTCGCGATGTCCCGGCCGGCGGCGTCGGTGCCGAACCAGTGCGCGGCGCTCGGGCCCTCCCACTGCTGGAACGGATCGGCGCGGAACGGGTCCTGCGGCGTCCACACGAGCGACACCGCGGCGAGCACCACGAGCAGGCCGAGCACGACGACGGCGAAGACCCCGGTGGGGCGGGAGAGCAGGCGGCGGATCATCCGGACACCTCGCGTTGGCGTGGGTCGAGGGCGCGGTGCACGACGTCGACGGCGAAGCCGACCAGCAGCACGAGCCCGGTGAGCACGAGCAGCTCGGACTGCACCTTGGTGACGTCGCGGCGACCGACGTCGGTCACGAGCATGCGCCCGACCCCGGGCAGCGAGAACAGCTGCTCGACGACGACGGCCCCGACCAGCAGCCCGGCGATCTGCACCCCGAGCACGGCGAGCACGGTGAGGGCGACCGAGGGCAGCCCGTGCCGGAGCAACGCCTGCGTGCGCGTCAGCCCGATCGCGGCCGCGGTGCGGACGTGGTCGGCGTCGAGCACCGACAGCGTCGCGGAGCGGGTGAAGCGCAGGATGACGGCACCCTCGACCGCGCCGATGGTCAGGGCGGGCAGCACGAGCGACGCGAACGCACGCCCCGGCTCGGACCAGCCGTCGAGCGGGAAGCCCTGGGTCGGCAGCCAGTGCAGCGTGACGGCGAACAGCGCGACGAGCAGCATGCCGGCCCAGACGACCGGGATCGCGGCGACGGCCTGCGCCACGAACCCGATGACGGCGCCGCCCGGTCGACGGCGGAGCACCGCGGCGACGACCCCGAGGGGGACGCCGATCACGAGTGCGGTGAAGAGTGACATGCCCGCGAGCGGCAGCGTGATCGCCAGCTTCTGCGCGATCTCCGGCGCGACCTGCCCGTTGGTCACCAGGGACCGGCCGAGGTCGCCGCGGAACACCCCGCCGATCCAGTCGAGGTACTGCACCACGACGGGCCGGTCGAGGCCGAGCTGCTGCCGGAGCTGCTCGACCTGCGCCGGGGTCGACTGGGTGCCGGCGACGACCTGTGCGACGTCGCCGGGCAGCACCCGCAGGGTCGCGAAGATGATGACGCTCGCGACGAGCAGCCCGACGACGAACAGCAGCATCCTGCCGACCAGGAACCGGGTCACGTGCTCGGAGCTCCGGGCGCGGGTCGTCTCACTTGACGGCGAGCTTCGACAGGTCGAGTCGCGAGTTGCCGCCGTCGACCGGGAAGCCCGTCACGCCGGAGCGCACCGCGGTGATCTCGGTGGCCGTGTAGAGCCACTCGCCGGCGGCGTCCTCGCTCACGATCTTCGCGGCCTTCCGCAGGGCGTCGACCTTGGCGTCCTCGTCGGTGGCCGCGATCGACTCGGCGTACAGCGACTGCACCTCGGCGTTGTCGTACCCGAAGTAGTAGTCGGGGTTCGCCCAGTTGCCGAAGTCGCGGGCCTCGACGTGGTCCACCATTGACAGGTCGAAGTCGCGCTCACCCGACTTCGGCGCCTGGAACACCGTCGACAGCCAGGTGGCGAAGTCGACGCGCTTGACGGTCAGGGTGATCCCGACGTCGGCGAGCTGCGACTTGAGCACGTCGCCGATGGTCGCCGGGTAGATGTTCGCGTACGTCAGCGTGAGCTTCAGGTTCTCCTGACCGGCGGCGGCGAGGAGCTGCTTCGCGTTGTCGGGGTCGTATGCGTCGATGTCGGTCAGGTCCTCGTACCCGGGGTCGAGCTCCGGGATCGGGCCGCCCTGCTCGACGCCCGTGCCGCCGATGGCCTTGATGAGGGCCTTCGGGTCGATCGCCTGCCGGATCGCCTGGCGCACCTTCTTGTCGGTGAACGGCGCCTTCTGGTCGTTGAACGCGAGCGTGTACTTGTCGGTCGTCTTGCCGGAGTGCAGCGCGATGTCCGAGTTGCCGTCGAGCTGGCTCTTCAGTGTGCCGTCGACCGGGTTGAGGACGTCGAGGTCGCCGTTCGCCATGGCGTTGACGGCCGTCGACGGATCGGTGATGTACCGGAAGACGATCTTCGCGACCTTCGCCTTCGTGCCCCAGTAGTCGTCGTTGCGGTCGAAGGTGAGCGAGTCGCCCTGCTTCCAGCTCGCGACCTCGTACGGGCCGGTGCCGTTCGCGGTGTCCGACAGGTCGTTCGTCGCGGCCTTCTCGAGCACCAGGCCGGAGCGGCCGGTCAGGTTCCAGAGCAGGTCCGAGTCGGGCTTCGCCAGCTTGAGCTCGACCACACCGGTCGACGGTGACGTGATCGAGGTGACGCCGGCGAGCTTGGCGGAGTCGACGTAGGTCTCGTTCGACTTGACCTGCTCGAGCGACCACACGACGTCGGCCGCGGTGACGTCCTTGCCGTCCTGGAAGGTGATGCCGTCGCGCAGCGTGAACGTGTACGTCAGCCCGTCGTCGGAGACCTCGTGCTCGGAGGCCAGCACGTCGCGGATGTCGCCGTCGGCGGTCCGGCCGACGAGCCCCTGGTACACGTTGTCGATGAGCACCTGGTCGAGCGCTGCACCAGACTGCGTGCGGATGTCGAGGCTGGTCGGTTCGAGCACCAGGCCGACGCGGACGGTGGCGTCGGCGCCGCCGTCCTCGTTCGACGAGCCGGAGCAGCCGGTCAGCGCGAGGGCGGAGACGACGGCGACCGCGGTGGCGGCGAGGGCAGCACGTCCGAGGCGCGTGGTGCGCGCAGCCCGGGCGGTACGGCGGGACAGGAGCGGACTCATGGGGTGTGGGTTCCTTCCGGACGCGAGGGCGATGGTCACAGCTCGCGCTCGCACGAGGTTACCGGGGGCCGGTACGGTCCCGCGACGGTTCATCGATCCGGTGCAACAATCCGTGACGTGCGGCCCATGCCCGGATCGCCGAAGCGAGTTCGAGGGGCGCCTGGTTCTGCACTGCGTGCCGTGCGGTGACCGTCACGATCTCGGCCTCCGGCAGCCGCTCGGCGAACGCGGCGTGCAGCTTCGGCGAGACGTACCCGCGGTCGCCGCGGACGAGCAGGGTCGGCACGCGCAGGGCCTCGAGGTCGGGCCAGGCGTCGGCGAAGCGCCCCACCGACGACGTGCGGCCGGCGGGCAGGTGCGGGAAGTGGTGGCGCCGCACGAGCGCTCCGTCGTCACCGAGCCGCGTGGTGTGGCGCGCCTCACGCAGCAGCACGTGCCGGTCGTCGCCGACGCGTGCCTCGATCGCCCGGTCGACGACCTGGTCCAGGGTGGCGAACGGCTCCTCGGCCTCGAGCGCGCGGGCGATCCGGTCGACCGCCCGCTGCGCGAAGTCCGGCGACATGTCGACGAGGACGAGCCCGGTCACCCGCTCCGGTGCCGTGGCCGCGAGTCGTGCCGACAGGATCGCGCCGAGCGAGTGCCCGACGACGATCCCCGGCGGGACCTCCAGGGCGTCGAGCGCCGCGAGCACGGTCGGCGCCGTCACGGACGCCCCGTAGTCGGCGTCGTCCCGCCACGACGACCGCCCGTGGCCGGGCAGGTCGAGGGCGACCGCCGGCTCGCCGACGGCGAGCGCGGTCTGGTCGAAGCTGTGGGCGTCGATGCCGAGCCCGTGCAGGTAGGTGATCCGGGCCTCCCGGTCGCCCCACCGGATGGCGGACGTCTCCTGCCCGTCATCGGTGCGGACCACCTGCCTGGAGGCGCGGAGCGGCTCCGTCACGCCGCTCGCGCGGGCGAGGGCGGCCAGGTCTGCGAATTCGTCGTCGGGGGCATCGGGCACGGAACCGATCTTCGCACCGTCTGCGGGGTCTGGAGACGTTAGGTAAGGCATGCCATACTCGGATCCGTGGCAACCCGGTACCGCGTCTTCTCCGTCCGTGTGGCAGCGGTCACGTCGCTCACCCCGCACTTCGTCCGGGTGACGCTGACGGGCGATGCCCTGGCGGACTTCTCCTCGGTCGGGCTCGACCAGCGGATCAAGGTCGTCCTGCCGCTCGACGGTGTGGGGTTCTCCGAACTGCCCGAGGACGAGGACTGGTACGCCGCCTGGCGTGCGCTGCCGGACGCGGAACGCAACCCGCTGCGCACCTACACGGTCCGCTCGTTCCGGCCCGACGCCCGTGAGCTCGACATCGACTTCGTCGCACACGGCGACGCCGGACCCGCATCCCGGTGGGTGTCGTCCTGCCGGGTCGGCGACGAACTCCGGATCGTCGGACCCCGCGTGCCGGAGTCGCCCGAGGACCTGCCGACCGGTGCCGCCGAGTTCGCACCCGGGCACGCGAACCGCATCCTGCTCGCCGGGGACGAGACCGCCGCCCCGGCCATCTGCGCCATCCTCGAGGCGCTCGACGTCTCGACCGTCGGACACGTCTTCATCGAGGTGCCGACCGACGCCGACCGGCTGCCCGTGAGCGCGCCCGCCGGGGTCGAGGTCCGCTGGATCGCCCGGAACGGTGCGACCCACGGCGTCCGCATGACCGACCAGGTGCACGCGTGGGCGTCGACGGTCGTCGCCGGTGCTGCACCTGTCGCCGCGGGTCCCGCCTGTGGGGACGCCGTCGAGCTGGCGGACGTCGACGTCGACGAGCAGGTCCTCTGGGACGTGCCGGCCACCGAGGAGTCGCGCCCCGTCTACGCCTGGATCGCGGGCGAGGCCGGCTGCGTCAAGGAGCTCCGACGGCACCTGGTGCGCGGGGTCGGCATCGACCGCAAGCAGGTCGCGTTCATGGGGTACTGGCGGCACGGCAAGGCCGAGAACTGAACGCCGCAGCCGGACTGACGACCAGCGTGGTCGGAGTCCCGACGACCGCGCTCGGCGTGCGTGGGCTGACGCTCGCGTACGACGACCGCATCGTGGTGGACGGGCTCGACGTGGACGTCCCCGACGGTGAACTGACCGTCATCGTCGGCCCGAACGCGTGCGGCAAGTCGACGCTGCTGAAGTCGTTCGCGCGCACCCTCAAGCCCCGAGCCGGCACGGTGTACCTCGACGGGGCGCCGATCGACTCCTACCGCCCGAAGGCCGTGGCCCGGCGGGTCGGCATGCTGCCGCAGACGCCGATCGCACCGGACGGCATCACCGTGCGCGACCTCGTGTCCCGCGGGCGGTTCCCGCACCAGGACCTGCTGCACCCGTCGTCCGGGTCCGACCGGCGTGCCGTGCAGGCCGCCCTGGAGCAGACGTCGACGGTGGAGCTGGCGGACCGGAGCGTCGACGAGCTCTCCGGCGGGCAGCGGCAGCGGGTGTGGATCGCGATGGTCCTGGCGCAGGAGACCGACATCGTGCTGCTCGACGAGCCGACGACGTTCCTCGACATCGCGCACCAGTACGACGTGCTCGAGCTGGCCTCGGCCCTGCACGCCGCGGGTCGGACGGTCGTCGCGGTGTTGCACGACCTGAACCAGGCGGCGCGGTACGCCACCCACGTCATCGCGATGCGCAGCGGGTCGATCGTCGCTGCCG
This sequence comes from Curtobacterium sp. PhB191, assembly GCF_004346515.1. Classification (NCBI taxonomy): domain Bacteria; kingdom Bacillati; phylum Actinomycetota; class Actinomycetes; order Micrococcales; family Microbacteriaceae; genus Curtobacterium; species Curtobacterium sp. PhB191. The sequence goes on along the minus strand of NZ_SMBV01000005.1, from coordinate 141,194 downwards.
GGCCCCCGGCCGCGGTGCTGACGGCCGACCTCGTCGAGGACGTCTTCGGCCTGCCGTGCGTGGTCGTCCCCGACCCCGAGACCGGCACGCCCCTCATCGTCCCCCGTCGTCCCGCCGCCTGACCCGCGCCCGCGCCCCGCGCCCCGCGCCGCACTCGCCCGCCCGCCCGCACCCCGAGGTTCCGAAATCTCGGCATCTCGCGCCGCATCCGGGCCGTCCGTGGAACCTCGGCGCGACGCACGCGGCATGTCGTGGAACCTCGCGGCGACGGAGACGCATCGCTCCCCACCCACCCGTCCAGTCGCGAGTGCGCTCCACGTGCCGCCGAGGCGACTCCCCGAGGTTCCGAAATCTCGGCATCTCGCGCCGCATCCGGGCTGCCCGTGGAACCTCGGCGCAACGCACGCGGCATGTCGTGGAACCTCGGCGCCAGGAGTTCAGGGCGTCTGACCGACCGCGACGAGACGCGGCGCGACGCGCGCGCGTCGCGGACCGGCCGCGTGCCGTCGGCCACGGCCGGTGCGACCGACGGTCAGCGACCGCTCGGCGCCGCCCCGGCGGGGTGTCGCGACCGATCAGCGCTCCTCAGCCGGGCAGGTAGGCCGGGCCACGGCGGACGGGAGGCCCGTGGCGGCCGTGATCCGTGCCTCCCGTCCGCCGTTCGGTCACGTCTCGTCGCCCGCCGGCCCTCACCGGAGGTCACGCCGCGCCGAGCGTGCCGCGCCGAGCGGTCGCAGACCGTCGGATGCGGCCGGAGCCGCCGACGGTCTGCGACCACTCGGCGCCGGCCCGACGGGGTGTCGTGACCGATCGGCACACGGCGGCGCAGCACAGAGGGAGCCGCGCACGGACACCCGTCAGCGGTAGCCGCCGTCCTCCAGCCCCGCCTCGACCTCGAAGTGGTTGCGGAGCGGGTCTCGGCCGGCGACGGCGTACAGCACGGGCATGAGCATGCCGTACCGCCGCCACTGCTCGACGTGCACCCGCTCGTGCCGCAGCACCCGGGGCCCGTCGTTGTCCCGGGTCAGGTACACCGAACCCACGCAGGTGCCGCCGCGACGGAACACCCACCGCGGCAGCCCCGAGCAGACGACGAGCCCGTCGACCACGCGGACGCGACCGGTCGACAGCGGCACGCCGATCGCCAGACCCACCGCCGTGGCGAACAGCCAGCCCACCCGCGACACGGGGGAGTCGAGCAGCGTCCGGCGTGCCAGTCCGCGCATGCTCAGGCCGGGCGACCGTAGGTCTCGAGCAGACGGAGCCAGATCTCGTTCATCGTCGGGTAGGCCGGCACCGCGTGCCAGAGGCGGTCGACCGGTACCTCGCCGACGACGGCGATCGTCGCCGCGTGCAGCATCTCGGCGACGTCCTGGCCGACGAAGGTGACGCCCACGACGACCCCGCGGTCCTCGTCGACGACCATCTTGGCGCGGCCGGTGTAGCCGTCGGCCTGCAGCGCGGAACCCGCGACGCCGCCGAGGTCGTACTCCACGGCACGGACGTTCAGCCCCTGCTGGCGCGCGGCCTTCTCGGTCAGGCCGACGCTCGCGACCTCGGGGTCGGTGAACGTGACCTGGGGGACCGCGGCGTGGTCGGCGGTCGCGACGTGTGCGCCCCACGGTTCGGTGTGCAGCGGCGTGCCCTGGTGCCGGGCGGCGATCGCCTCGCCGGCCGCGCGGGCCTGGTACTTGCCCTGGTGGGTGAGGAGGGCGCGGTGGTTGGCGTCGCCGACGGCGTACAGCCAGTCGGTGCCGTGCACGAGCGTCGTGTCGTCGACCTCGAGCCAGTCGCCGGCGGTGAGCCCGACGGACTCGAGCCCGAGGTCGGCGGTGTGCGGGGTGCGGCCGGTGGCGGCCAGCACCTCGCTCGTGATGACGGTGGTGTCGTCGTCGAGCGTGGTGGTGACGAGCCCGTGCTCGTCGCGGTCGACCCGCACGGGGCTCACGCCGGTGCGGACGTCGACGCCGAGCTCGCGGAGGGCATCGGTGACGAGTTCGCCGGCGAACGGTTCCATGCCACCGAGCAGTCCGTGCCGGGCGACGAGGGTGACCTTCGCGCCGAGCGATGCCCAGGCGGTGGCGAGCTCGGAGCCGGCGACACCGCCGCCGATCACGAGCAGGCTCTCCGGCACCTGCTGGGCGCTGGTGCCCTCGCGGGTGCCCCACGGCTTCGCCTCGGCGAGTCCCGGCACGTCCGGCAGCGCGTGCAGCGAACCGGTCACGACGGCGACGGCGGCACGGGCGGTGTGCGTCTCGCCGCCGACCTCGATCGTCTTCTCGCCGGTGATGCGGGCGTGGCCGCGGATCAGGGCGATGTCGGCGGACTCGAGCCAGGACACCTGGCCGTCGTCCTTCCAGTCCGAGGTGAACGAGTTGCGGCGCGCGAGCACGTGGGCGGCGTCGAGTTCGCCGGTGACGGCCTGCTTCGCGCCGTCGAGCCGCTTCGCCGCTGCCAGGGCGTGGCCGCTGCGCAACAGTGCCTTCGACGGCATGCACGCCCAGTAGGAGCACTCGCCGCCGACCAGTTCGGACTCCACGATCGCGACCGCCAGGCCGCGCTTGTGGGCGTAGTCCGCCACGTTCTCGCCGACTGCGCCGGCGCCGATCACGATGAGGTCGTAGTCCGTCATGAGGCCGAGCGTACGCGGACCGGCATGGGGTGCGCCCGGCGCGCCGGGTCGGTTCTCAGGCCACCCGGGAGGCGCTGGTCAACGCCCCGACGACGCGCAGGATCACGCCGAGGTCGTCCACTGCACGCTCCGGGTCGACGGGAGCGAATCCGGTGAGCGCGGCGCCGGCCAGGCGGCGGCCGCGGGTCGCGGCCTGGATCCGCTCGACCAGTCCCGCGCCGTCGAGTCCGAACGGCACCGGCTCGAGCAGGCCGTCGACCTCGGACGGGTCGAGGACGTCGAGGTCGACGTGCACGAACACCGAGGTCGCTCCGGTGGCGTCGACGGCGGCGGCGAGGGCGTCCGGGGTCGCGGCGTCGACGTCGAGTCGGGTGATCCCGGCACGGTCGAGTGCGGCGTCCTCGGCGTCGTCGAGCCCGCGGACGCCCGCGACCACGACCGACGAAGCGGGTAGCACCGGCAGCCCGGGGAACAGGTCGTCGGCGCGGTCGACCAGGATCCGGAGGGCTGCGGTCTCAGCGGCGACGGGCTGGGCGCGGTTGAGTGCGCGGTACCCGCTGGACCCGGCGATGCGGACGAACGCGGTGTCCGGGCCGAGGCCGACGGTGGCACCGAGGACGCTCGCACCGTCCCCACCGACGACGAGGACCGGTTCGCTCGCGACGCCGGTCTCCTCGGCCACACGGTCGGCGACGGCGAGCACGGAAGTGTAGCGGGCGACGGCCGTCTCGAGCCGGTCGCCCGCGCCGGCGGGGACGTCGACCACGGTGGTGGACGCACGGGGGAGGTCGGCCGCGATCGCGGTCGCTCCGTCCCCGAGGCGCATCGCGCGCGACGACGCCGAACCCTGCCACTGACCGACCACGAGGAACTGCATCGTCTCAGTCTGTCAGCTGGGGTCCGGCGTCGTCCGGGAAGGTCGTCCGGGAACGTCAGAGGCTCGACGAGCCGCCCGACTTCAGCGCGGCGAGACGTGCCTCGACCTCGGCGTCCTTGCCGACGTCCTCGAGGCTCTCGAACTGGGCGTCGAGGCTCGACGACTGCAGTTCCTGCTGCCCGAGGACCTTGGCCTCTTCACGACGGACCTTCTCCTCGAAGCGACCGAGGTCGCTCGTCGGGTCGAGTACGTCGATGTTGCCGAGGGCGTCGTTGACCTTGGACTGCGCCTCGGCCGTCTTCGAGCGGGCGACGAGGTTGTCGCGCTTCGCACGGAGCTCCTCGAGCTTCTGCTCCATGCCGGCGAGCCCGGTCTTGAGCTTCTCGACCGCTTCGTTCTGCGAGGCGAGGTTCGGCTCGGCGTCCTTGACCTCCTGCTCGGCCGCGATCTGCTTGCCGATCGCGATCTTGGCGAGGTTGTCGAACTTGTCCGCCTCGGCCGTCTTGCCCTCGGCGCGGTACTTGTCCGCGGCGGTGGAGGCGTTGGCGGCCTTCTGGCCCCACTCGGACGAGGCGCGCTTGTCCTCTTCGTGGTCCTGCTCGAGCAGCCGCACGTTGCCGATCGTCTGCGCGATCGCCGTCTTCGCGTCGGCGATGTTGTTCGTGTAGTCACGCACGAGCTGGTCCAGCATCTTCTGCGGGTCCTCGGCGTTGTCGATGAGCTGGTTGATGTTCGCCCGCACGAGGGTGGAGATGCGGCCGAAGATCGTCTGCTTTGCCATTGCTGTTCCCTTTCCTGGAAGGTCTGACGTCGTGTGTCTGGTCTGTCGGGTGTGTGGTCTGGTCGTCGGGTGGGTCGGGGTCAGAAGCGGCCGCCGCCGGAGAACCCGCCTCCGCCGCCGCCTCCGCCACCGCCGAAACCGCCCCCGCCGCCGAAGCCGCCGCCCCCGCCGCCCCCGAAGGAGCCGCCGCCGAAGCTGCCACCGCGACCGCCGAGCAGGCCGCCGAGCACGATGCCGGTGACGAGGCCGCCGAGCTGGGCGCCGTTGCCGCCGCCACCACCGAAGCCGCCGCCGCCGCCGCCCCAGCCGCCCATGTCGTCGTTCGCCGAGTCCATCGCCGCGGCGGCGTACTGCTCGGCCGCCCGTGCTGCCTGCAGTGCCTGTCCGGGGTCGGTGGTGGCGAGCTGCACGGCGTCGTCGAGGGCGCGTTCGGCCTCGGACAGGCGGGTGCGGGCGGTCGGTCCGATGCCGCCACGGTGCAGCGAGATGTACTCGCGCGCCTGGCTGATCCGGTTCCGGGCGTCGCGCAGGGCGTCGTCGAGGGCGCGGGACGCCCGGCGCTGCTGCTCTTCGGCACCCCGGGCGGCCGCGATGGCCTGGTCGATCTCGGTGTTCGCCTTCGTGAGGGCGTCGACCGCGGTGATCGGGTCCTTCGGGTCGAACCCCTGCCGCAGCACGGTCTGCGCCCGGGTCACGGCCGCGGCGAGGTCGGGCCCGCCCACGGTGAGGGTCCGGGCCGCGGCGACGTCGCCCTCGATGTCGATGCGCATCGCCTCGGCGCGTGCGGTGGCCTCGGTGAAGGTGCCCTCGGCCGCGACCGCGCTGTTCGTGAGTTGCTGCACCTGGGCCAGGGCGTGCTGGGCGTCGCGCACGGCGACCACCGCTTCGCCCTTGTCGCCGGCCGCGATCGCCGCGGTGGCCGCGTTCGAGCGCTCGGTGGCGTAGGCGAGCACCTGGTGTGCCTGGTCGACGTTGTCGGCGACGGTCGCGAGGGTGCGTCCGGTGTAGTTGGCTCGGACGCGGTCGAGCGCGGCTGCTGCTGCGCCGACCGACGCCGGCGCTTCCGCGACGGCCTGGGCCAGTGCGGCGGCTGCTTCCTCGACGCCGTCCTCGAGCGACCGGAGCTTGTCGAACGACTCGGTCTGTTCCTCGATCGAGGCGTGCGCCTGCTGGCAGATCGCGATGATCTGGTTCGCCCAGTCGGCACGCTGCTGGGGGGAGTCCGGGATCTCGTCGTCGAGCTGCTGCCGGAACGTGAAGGCCTTGCGCACGGCCTGCTGCGCAGCGGCGACGGCGTCGGCGAAGGGCTTCGCGGCGTCGGGACCGAACTGGGCCGTGGCGAACCCGACCTCTTGCTCGGCGGTGCGGAGCTCGTCGTCGATCGTCACGAGTGCGCCGCCGGCGGTGCGCTCGAGGTCGGCGAGGGACTCCTGCTGTGCCTGGGTGGCCGCGGCGGTCTTCCGCTTGTTGCGGGTGCGGATGACGAGCACGACGACGATCAGGCCGACGACGACGACGAGCAACAGGATCCAGAGCCAGGTCAGGTTCGGCGGCGCCTGGGTGTCCGTCAGCCCGTTCGCGAACGCCACGGCCGCGCCGGACCAGTCGCCCTGCTTCAGCGCGGGGAGCAGCGAGTCGTTCACGGCGCTCTGCACGTCGGACTCGGAGATGGCGGTCTCGTTCGTCTGCTGCACGTCGTAGTTGCGGTCGTCGACGGCGACCGACAGCAGGATGCCGTCGGTGTCGATCTGGTTCTGCTCCATGACCGCGGAGCCCCACGCGGTGTGGTCCGTCGGATCGGTGAACGTCGGCACGAACACGACGTACAGCTGCGTCTGGGTCTCGGCGTACAGGTCCTGCACCGCCTGTTCGACCTGCGCCTGCTGCGAGGAGCTGAGGGCGTCGGCTTCGTCGAGGACGTACGCCCCACCCAGGTCGACCGGTGCCGTGGCCTGCGCGGTCGCCGCCGGAGCCAGGACGATCAGCATCGCCACGACTGCTGCCGTGACGCGACCCCAGAGCCGCGCTGTCCCCCGTTCCGTCCTCGACCCGCCTGTGCCCGATCCACGCTGGACCGTTCGCATCCGTCCTCCGTCCGTCACCGGTCGGCGCCGTCGACGCCGTCCCGAACGGCGCTCTGAGAGCGCCGTCGCCCGGAGTCTATCCACGGCGCGCAAGCGACGGACGGACTCTCGGCGAACCCTGTGGACAAGCCGATCCATGGGTGTCTTGTCCCCCGGACCGGGGTATGCTGGCGCCACTGTTCGACGACGAACGGAAGGGAACAGCAATGGAGCGAACCACGAGTACCGAGGTCGTCCCGCTCGAGGACGGCTACCACCGCGTCTCGACGCCGGCGACCGGCGTGATCGGCTTCGTGCGCGAGCACGACGGCCGCTACGAAGTGCTGCGCGGACGCGTCCGCCAGGCGACCCGATCCGAGGGTCTCTACAGCACGATGAACGTCGCACTGATCGCACTCACGCACGCGTAGCGACCACGGCCCTGGGCCGGCCGTCCGCGCACCGTAGGCTGCGTGCGTGGGTGAGTCGGGCCTCCAGGCGGTCGTGGTGACCTTGTGCGCGCCGGGTCCGGACCGTGCCGCCGACCGGGAGGCCCTGGTCGCCGCCGTCGCGGCGGCTGCGGGCGTCGAGACGGCGGCCGTGCGCGCGGGGCGCGTCTGCCCACACTGTGCCGGGACCGATCACGGTCGTCCCTGGGCCACGGTGCACGGCACCGCGGTCGGCGTCAGTCTGTCGCGCACGACCGGCGTGCTCGCGCTCGCGGTCGCGCCGGGCCCGGTCGGCGTCGACCTCGAGCGGGTGTCCCGCGTCGGCGCAGCGCCCCTCGACGTCTTCACGCCCGGCGAACGCGAGCGCTCGGCCGGTGATGCCGGCTTGCTCGCGGCCTGCTGGGCGGCGAAGGAGGCCGTGCTGAAGCGCGACGGTCGGGGCCTGCGCGTCGATCCGCTGTCGGTCGACGTGGACGTCGCTGCCGGCACCGCGCGGTTCGAGGGGCGAGACCACCCGGTGACGATCCACCGGCCGGCACCCGACCTGGTGCTCGTCGTCGCGGCCGGCGGGCTGCCCGTCGTGGTCGAGGGGACGCTCAGCGGGGGAGTGTGAGCACCTCGGCGCCGTCCTCGGTGATCGCGATGGTGTGCTCGGTGTGGGCCGTCCGGGCTCCCGTGGCACTGCGGAGCGTCCAGCCGTCGGCATCGGTGACGAGCACGTCGGTGTCCGCCATCACCCACGGTTCGAGCGCGAGCAGGAGGCCGGGCCGGAGCGTGTAACCGCGGCCCGCGCGGCCCGTGTTCGACACGTGCGGGTCCTGGTGCATGGTCGAGCCGATGCCGTGGCCGCCGAACTCGACGTTGACCGGGTAGCCCGCACCCTCGAGCACGGTCCCGATGGCGTGCGACAGATCGCCGATGCGGGCCCCGGGGCCGGCGGCGGCGATCCCGGCGGCCAGGGCGCGCTCGGTCGCGTCGATGAGGGCGAGGTCCTCGTCGCGCGGGGTGCCGACGACGAAGCTCACGGCGGCGTCGGCGGCGATGCCGTCCAGCGACACCGCGAGGTCAAGGGTGAGCAGGTCGCCGTCCGCCAGGACCCGGTCGTGCGGCAGCCCGTGCAGCACGGCGTCGTTCACGGCGGTGCAGATGTGGTGGCCGAACGGACCGCGGCCGAACGACGGTGCGTAGTCGACGTAGCAGGAGTCCGCGCCGGCGTCCTCGATCATCTGCTTCGCCCACCGGTCGATCTCGAGCAGGTTGGTGCCCACGCGGGTCCGTTCGCGCAGGGTCTGCAGGATGGTGCCGACGAGGGCTCCGGTGGCACGGGCCTTCTCGACCTCGGCGGGTGTCAGGATCTCGATCACGCGGATGATCATACCGGTATTACTATGTGGGGATGGTCCGTCTCCCGCTCCGCCCCGACGAGGTCGCGCGCGGCCGCCGTCTCGGTGCCCTGCTCCGCCGCGCACGTGGCCCACGGTCGATCGTCGACACCGCCCTCGCCGCCGGGATCTCGCCCGAGACGCTCCGCAAGATCGAGACCGGGCGGATCGCGACCCCGGCGTTCTCGACCATCGCGTCCGTCGCCGGCGTGGTCGGGCTGTCGCTCGACGCGGTCTGGTCCGAGGTCAGCTGCGACCCGGCCGACGGCGAGCTGGCTGGCTAGTCGACGCGCGGCGCGGGCAGCGCCGGTACCGACGCCTCGTCGATCCAGGGCCCGGTCACCGCCCGGACGTCCGCGACGGAACGGCCGGCGGCGTCGGCGAACGCACTGAGCACGTCGGGCACCGTCACCGAACCGTGCCGGTGCCGTTCGGTGATGCTGCGGAGCCCGGCGGTGAACGCGTCGTCGCCGAACGCGTGGCGGACGGCATGCAGTGCGAGGGCGCCGCGCTTGTAGACCCGGTCGTCGAACATGTCCTTCGCGCCGGGGTCGCCGACGACGAGGTCCTCTGGCTGGTCGAGGAGCCCCTGCCGGTACTGCGCAGCGAGCACGTCGGCGGTGTCGCCGCCGTGGTGCTCGGACCACAACCACTCGGCGTAGCAGGCGAACCCCTCGTGCAGCCAGATGTCCTGCCAGCGGGTGACCGTCACCGAGTTGCCGAACCACTGGTGCGCGAGCTCGTGCGCGATGAGCCGGTCGGTGCCGTGCTCGCCGTCGACGTGGTTCCGGCCGAACACCGCGAGCCCGTGGGCCTCGAGGGGGATCTCGAGCTCGTCGTCGGTGACCACGACGCCGTACGCCGCGAACGGGTACGGGCCGAAGCGGTCCGAGAACAGCGCGAGCATCTCCGGTACCTGCCCGAAGTCGGTCTTCGCGGCGGCCGCCAGGTCGGCGGGGTGGTGCAGGGTCACGGGGACGACGGCGCCGCGGAGCCTCGTCGTGCGGTACCGCCCGATCTGCACCGTCGCCAGGTACGTCGCCATCGGCTCGGTGGTGGCGTAGGTCCAGCGGGTGCCGATGCGGTCGCGTTCCTTGCCGAGCAGTTCACCGTTCGCCAGGACGTCGTACGCAGCCTCGGCGGCGATCTCGAACCGGTAGGTCGCCTTGTCGTCCGGTCGGTCGTTGCACGGGAACCACGAGGGTGCCCCCGTCGGCTGGGCTGCGACGATGACGCCGTCGGTGAGTTCCTCCCACCCGACCTGGCCCCAGGCGCTGCGGACGGGGCGCGGGTTGCCGCGGTACCGCAGGTGCACGGTGAACGTGGTGTCGGCCGCGATCGGCGACGCCGGGGTCACGGTGACCTTGTGCACCGCCTTCGACACCTTCTTCGCGCGGGTGCCGTCGACGTCGGCACGCTCGACGCTCAGGCCGTGCAGGTCGATGACGATCCGGTCGAGGGGTTCGTGGGCTCGGGCGGTGATCGTCGCCGTGCCGTCGAGACGGTTCGTGGCCACGCGGTAGTCGAGGCGGAGGTCGTAGTGCTCGGCGCTCCAGCGTCGGTCGCCGCTGTGCGGGGTGTACGGGTCGGCAGTGGGGGTGTTCGGCACGGTCCCAGTCAACCCCATGGCGCCGGTCAGTCCGCCACGGTGGCCGGTTCGGCTGTCCACGGAGCGATGGGGTTGCCGGACCAGCGGGACCCGGTGGGCACCTGCTCGCCGCGCATCACGAGCGAGGCCGGACCCACCGTGGCGCCCGTGCCGATGCCGGCTGCGGGCAGGACGACGCTGTGCGGCCCGAGGGTCGCGCCGGCGTCGAGGTGCACGGTGTCGAGCTGCATCACCCGGTCGTGGAACAGGTGGGTCTGCACGACGGTCCCGCGCGCCACCGATGCGCCGGCCCCGATCGTGACGAGGTCGGCCTCGGGCAGCCAGTAGGTCTCGAGCCAGGTGCCGCGGCCGATCGTCGCGCCGAGGCTCCGCAGCCACGCCGCCAGGGCCGGGGTGCCGGTGGCCTGCTCGGCGAACCAGGGTCGGGCGACCGTCTCGACGAAGGTGTCCTGCACCTCGTTGCGCCACACGAACGACGACCACAGCGGGTGCTCCCGGGCGGTGATCCGGCCGACGAACGCCCACTTCGCGATCGTCGACACCACCGCGGCGACGGCCCCGGCGACGATGAGCACCGGTCCGGCGAGCAGCACCGTCCACCCGACGCCGACCGCCGACCACAGGGCGAGCAGGGTGCCCGCCACCCCGAGGGCGATCGCGGCGGACACCATCGGGGCGACGAGCCGCAGCAGCTCCCAGCAGCCGCGGGCGACCTTGAGTCGGACGGGCGGACGGAAGGTGCGCTCCTCGTCGAACTGCGTCGCCGCACGGCGCAGCCGCACCGGGGGTGAGCCGAGCCACGACGACCCGCGCTTGGCCTTCTTCGGCACGGCGGACAGCACCGCCACCAGCGCCTCGCGCGGGACCGAGCGTCCGGCGCCCGTCATCCCGCTGTTGCCGAGGAACGCCCGCCGCCCGACCTTCGACCGGCCGATCCGCACCCGGCCACCACCGAGCTCGTACGTGGCGACCATGGTGTCGTCGGCCAGGAAGGCGCCGGACGCGATCTGCGTCAGCGCGGGGATTAGCAGGACCGTCGAGATCTCCGTGTTCCGGCCGACCTTCGCCCCGAGCAGCCGCAACCACACGGGCGTCACGAGCGAGGCGTACAGCGGGAACAGCAGCGTCCGCGCCGCGTCCAGCACCCGCTCCGTCGACCACGCCTGCCACCCGATCCGCGAACGCACGGGGTGACGCCCCTCGTGCAGCCCGATGCCGAGCAACCGCACCGACCCCACCACGAGCAGCGCGTACACGGCCCCGGCGACGACGGTCGCGAGCGGCACGGTCGCGAGGGCGCGCAGCACCGCGTCACCGAGCGTCGACGCACGCCCGACCAGGGCGACGGCGACCAGCAGCCCGACCGCGACCCCGATCACCGGCAACCCGGCCACGGCCACGGAGCCGGCCCCGTACGCCAGCAGCCAGCGTCGACGCGACGGGGGACGGGCCTCCCGGCCGTGCCTGGCCGACCCGACGCGTTCGGCGGGGGAACCCGCCCAGCGCTGACCGGCGGGCACCCGGCCGGCGACGGCCGAGCCGGCCTCGACCTCGGCACCCGCGCCCACGTGCGCACCGGGCAGCAGCGTGGTGCGGCTGTGCACGACGGCGTCGTCGTCGACACGGACCCGGCCGAGCCGGAACACGTCACCGTCCACCCAGTGCCCCGCGAGGTCCACCTCGGGCTCGATCGACGCACGCTTGCCGATCGTGAGCATCCCGGTCACCGGCGGGAGCGTGTGCAGGTCGACGTCCGTGCCGATCCGCGCCCCGAGCGCACGGGCGTAGTAGCTGATCCACGGTGCCCCGGCGGTCGAGGGACCGTCGACCGCCTCGGCGATCCGCTCCGCCAGCCAGACCCGCAGGTGCACCGAACCGCCCCGCGGGTGGTCGCCCGGCCGGACCCCGACGAGCAGCAGCCGGGCCAGCACGACCGTGAGCGCCATCTTGCCGATCGGCGTCACGAACACCAGCAGCGCGACCACGAGCGCCGGCCAGGGGAGCACCGGCAGGAACGGCAGCGTCGTCGCGTGCAGCACCGCCGCGACCAGCGCCGTCCACGTCAGGACCCGCAACCCGCGCAGCACCTGCACCGGCAAGCCCAGCAGCGTCATCGCGAGGCCCGTCGTCGGCGGGACCGGCGTCACGTCGCGCGATGCGGCCGCCACCGGACCGGACTCGTCCAACGCGGCCGCCAGCGCGCCGATGCGCGGGTGGTCGTAGACGTCGGCGACGGTCGTCGTCGGGAACCGCTCGCGGATCGCGGACACCAGCTGCGCCGCCGTCAGCGACCCGCCACCGTGCGCGAAGAAGTCGTCGTCGACGCTCGACACCGGCACCCCGAGGATCGCCGCCCAGCGCTCCGCGATCCACGCCACCGTGTCCGGCAGCATCGCGGCGTCCGTCGCCCCGGGCAACGGCCACGGCAGCGCCGCACGGTCGACCTTGCCCGACGTCCGCGTCGGCAACGAGTCCACCACGGCGACGAGCGGGACGAGCGCAGCGGGCAGCTCCCGCCGCAACCGGGCGTTCGCAGCCGCGACGTCCACCGTGGCACCCGCCACCGGTGCCACGTACCCCACCAGCACCTGGTTGCCCGCCGGGGTCCGCTGCACCACGGCCGCACCACCGGCCACGTCGTCGAGCGCCTGCAGCGCCGCGTCGATCTCCCCGAGCTCGATGCGCCGACCACCGAGCTTCACCTGGTCGTCCGCACGCCCCTGGAACACGAGCCCCTCGGGGTCGTACCGCACCAGGTCACCACTCCGGTACGCCCGCTCCCACCCGAGCTCCGGGAACGGGGCGTACTTCTCCGCGTCCTTCGCCGGGTCCAGGTACCGACCCAGCCCGACACCGCCGATCACGAGCTCACCGACCCCGCCCGGCTCCACCCGCTGCCCGGCACCGTCCACGACCGCCAGGTCCCACCCGTCCAGCGGCAGCCCGATCCGGATCGGCTGGCTCCCGTCGAGCAGCGACCCGCACGCCACCACCGTCGCCTCCGTCGGACCGTACGTGTTCCACACCTCACGATCCCGGCTCGCGATCCGCGCCGCCAGCTCCGGCGGGCACGCCTCACCACCGAAGATGACCAGCCGCACCTGCTCCAACGCGTCGTCCGGCCACAGCGCGGCCAGCGTCGGCACCGTCGACACCACCGTGATCGTGTGCGCGATCAACCACGGCCCGAGGTCCACCCCCGTCCGCACCAGCGACCGCGGCGCCGGCACCAACGCGGCACCGTGCCCCCATGCCAGCCACATCTCCTCGCACGACGCATCGAACGCCACACTCAGCCCCGCCAGCACGCGGTCACCGGGACCGATCGGCGCCGCCTGCAGGAACATCCGCGCCTCGGCGTCCACGAACGCCGCAGCACTGCGGTGGGTGACCGCCACGCCCTTCGGCACCCCGGTCGACCCCGAGGTGAAGATGATCCACGCGTCGTCGTCCTCGTGGGGGCGTGCGGCGCTCGCCGTGGGGTCCGTCACGGGCAGCTCGCCGCCGTCGCGGTCGCGCAGGACGCCGCTGGCCCCGATGACGCCGACGACGCCGGCCTCGCCGAACACGAGGGTCGCGCGTTCCTCGGGGTCGTCGGCGTCGACGGGCACGTAGGCGGCTCCGGCGGCGAGGACCGCGAGGATCGACAGGTACAGGGCACGCCCGCCGGAGGGGATCCGCACCCCGACCCGGTCACCCCGGCGGACGCCGCGACGGGCGAGGTCGTCGGCCTGCGCGCGCACCAGGTCGAGCAGGGCGGCGTAGTCGACGGTGCCCGCGGGGTCCTCGAGCGCGGTGGCGGTCGGGTGGGTGGCCGCGGTCGCCGCGAGGACGTCGAACAGGGTCCGTGGTGCGGGGGCGTGCCCGCCGCGTGCGAGTTCGAGCTGCGCGTTCCCGGTGCCGGTGGTCATCGGTTCCCTCTTCCCGGTCGCGTGCAGGACGACCGGCCCGTGATCCTAGGGGGTGCGCGTGACGCGCGGGGAAACACGGGGTAGCGCGGTGCGCGCGGGCGCTTCGTGAGCAGAAACTGTCGAGTCGATTCCCCCGACCCGACCATTCCTGCTCATCATCCGCGCGAACGCCAACATCCGCCACGACGTGCGCAACCCATCCCGGAGAGTCTCAACGGGGGAAGGTCGCCGCAGGCGACATCGCGCGCAACTGACTGAGCGCAGCGAAGACAACTGCTTGCGCGGGAATGTCACGGTGCCCCCAGGAGGATTCGAACCTCCGCCCCTGCCTCCGGAGGGCAGTGCTCTATCCCCTGAGCTATGGGGGCCAAGGGGTGCAACAACCGTAGCAGGTCCGGCGTGCCCTCCTGGACAGCGCGTGTCGCGCACGAGACGCGGCTGCAGGGCGGACGGGAGGCGCGGTGCGGGCCCGCCACGGGCCTCCCGTCCGCACCGTGCGTGCGTCTCGGGCCCGTGCGAGGTTGCGCGCTCCGTGCGGCGCTGCAAGCGCGCACCAAGTGTGCAACCTCGCACCGGGCGGCGGGCCCGGCACTGTGCGTGGTGGCCGTCGGACGGGAGGCGCGGTGCGGGCCCGCCACGGGCCTCCCGTCCGCACCGTGCGCGCGTTTCGGGCCCGTGCGGGCTTGCGCGCTCCGTGCGGCGCTGCAAGCGCGCACCAAGCGTGCAACCTCGCACCGGGCGGCGGACCCCGCACCGTGCCGGCGCGGTCGCCTCAGCCCGCGGGTGTCGCCGTCGCCGTCGCCGACGGCTGCAGCGCTGCGCGCACCGCGTCGACGACGGGCTGTGCGCCGCCGGGCTCCGTGAACAGCGTCGACTGCGTGGTGATCCAGTACGGGTCGGCGAAGACATCCGCGCGGCCGATGCCGTCGTTCAGCGCGAAGTAGCCCTCGACGCGGTAGGTGGGGACCGATCCGCCCCGGTCGTACAGGGCGTCCTTCAGGTTCGTGAGCGACTTCTCAGGCAGGTCGGCGACAGCCAGGGTGATCGTCTCGGTGTCGTCGTCGGTGGCGACGAACTGGCAGACGCGGCCCCGCTGCTTCGCGATCGTGGCGGCGGGGGAGCCCTTCGCGGGGGTGAAGGAGCCGTCGAGCGCGAAGGTCGTCCCGTACACCGACAGGGCCTCGGTCGGCAGGAGCTCGGCGCAGGTCTGCGACACCGTCTTGCCGACCGGGGTCGGGCTGGGCGTCGGGTGGCTGTCCCCGCCGCCCGAGCAGGCCGACAACGCGAGTGCTGCTGCGGCGGTGACGACGGCGACGGAGCACGCCCGGGCACGGCTTCGGGTGGTCATCCCGACATGATGGCCCATCGTCCGGCGTGCACCTGGGTGTCCCGGTAGACTCGTCCGCCGTGACTCCTGCCGAACTCTCCGCCGCGTACCTGTCGATCCTGACCGGGATCGTCGAGCGACGAGGCGCGTCCGAGACCGTGACGATCGGGGACTCCCACGTGGTGCTCGAGCGTCCGAAGAACCGTGCGCACGGCGACTGGGCCTCGAACGCCGCCATGCAGCTCGCGAAGCGCATCGGCACGAACCCGCGCGAGCTCGCGACGGAGATCGCCGGCGAGCTGACCGAGCTCGACGGCGTGGCCTCGGTCGACGTCGCCGGCCCGGGGTTCATCAACATCACGCTCGAGGCCGCAGCGGCCGGTGAGATCGCCCGCACGATCGTCGAGGGCGGCGACGCCTTCGGGCACGGCGACCTGTACGACGGCGTCCGGATCAACCTGGAGTTCGTGTCGGCGAACCCGACCGGCCCGATCCACATGGGTGGCGTGCGCTGGGCGGCGGTCGGCGACAGCCTGGCTCGCGTGTTCCAGGCGCAGGGCGGCCTCGTCACCCGCGAGTACTACTTCAACGACCACGGCGCGCAGATCGACCGCTTCGCCCGCTCGCTCGTCGCGTCGGCGCTCGGTGAGCCCACGCCGGAGGACGGCTACGGCGGTGCGTACATCGCCGAGATCGCGGCCCGCGTCATCGCGACGCTCGACCCCTCGGTCGACGTGAAGGACCTGCCGCGCGACGAGGCGCAGGAACTCTTCCGGCGTGAGGGCGTCGACTTCATGTTCGCGGACATCAAGTCGTCGCTGCACGACTTCGGCGTGGACTTCGACGTCTACTTCCACGAGAACGCCCTGCACGAGTCGAAGGCCGTCGAGCGCGCCATCGCCCGGCTGCGTTCGGCGGGCGTGATGTACGAGGCCGAGGGCGCCGAGTGGCTCCGCACGACCGACTTCGGCGACGACCGCGACCGTGTGGTCATCAAGTCCGACGGCGAGCCCGCGTACATCGCCGGCGACCTGGCGTACTACCTCGACAAGCGCGAGCGCGGCTTCGATCGCAACCTGATCATGCTCGGTGCGGACCACCACGGCTACGTCGGCCGGATGATGGCGATGTGCGCCGCGTTCGGCGACGAGCCGGGCACGAACCTCGAGATCCTGATCGGGCAGATGGTCAACCTGCTCAAGGACGGCGAGCCGATGCGCATGTCCAAGCGCAACGGCACGATCGTCACGATGGAGGACCTCGTCGACGCGGTGGGCGTCGACGCCGGCCGGTACTCGCTCGTCCGGTTCGCCAGCGACACCGCGATCGACATCGACCTCGACCTGCTCACGAAGCGGACCAACGACAACCCCGTCTTCTACGTGCAGTACGCCCACGCGCGCACCCAGTCGGTGGCCCGCAACGCCGAGGCCGCGGGGGTCGACCGCTCCGTGTTCGACGCCTCGCTGTTGACGCACGACTCCGAGGGTGCGCTGCTCGGCGCCCTCGCCGAGTACCCGCGCGTGGTGCGCCACGCCGCGGAGCTCCGCGAGCCGCACCGCATCGCCCGCTACATCGAGCAGCTCGCCGGCCTGTACCACCGCTGGTACGACGCCTGCCGCGTGACCCCGCTCGGCGACGAGCCGGTCACCGACCTGCACCGCACGCGCCTGTGGCTGAACGACGCCACCGGCCAGGTCGTCCGCAACGGCCTCGGCCTGCTCGGCGTGAGCGCTCCGTCCCGCATGTAGCGGAGCGCCCGCCCCCCCCCCCGGAACCAGGTTCCGGACACAGCACCGCGGAATCCCGCGGTGCTGTGTCCGTTCCACGGTGTGGAAGGAACCCATCGCCCCGCCGCACCCGCCCACCGGACGCCCCCCGCGCCTCCAGGCAGGCTGACGGGACCACCTGGCAGGGTGGGACGCATGTCCGCCGCCACCGAACGCCCCCGCAAGCGCCGCCGCTGGCCCGTCGTCCTGCTCGTGGTCGTCGTCCTGCTCGCCGCCCTCGTCGTGATCGCCGAGTTCGTGCTCCGCGGGGTCGTCGACCGCATCATCGCCCAGCAGGTCGAGCAGTCGCTGCCCGACGGCACGACGGGCCAGGTCGAGGCGCACGCCGACGGCATCGTCATCCCGCAGCTGATCGGTGGCACCCTCGACCAGGTCGAGATCACGTCCGAGAAGCTCACCGTCGACGGCATCCCGCTCGCCGCCGACGTCACCGCGAAGGACGTCCCCGTGGACGGCAAGGGCGACGTGCACGACGTCGACGGCACGGTCACGTTGGCGTCGTCGAGCGTGAAGGACCTGTCGAAGTACAGCCCGCTGTTCGACCGGTTGTCCCTGGTGGACGGCGGCGTCGAGCTGTCCGGTTCCACGGCGGTGCTCGGCTACGACATCACCTACGCGGCGAAGGGCGACGTGGTCGCGCAGGACGACGGCCGCGGCATCACGATCACCCCGAAGAGCGTGCGGATCACGAACTCCGACCTCGGCCTCAAGGTGGACTCGATCCCCGGCGTCACGAACGTGCCGGTGCAGGTCTGCACGGCGCAGTTCCTGCCCGAGGCGCTCCGCGTGCGCTCGCTCGACGTCTCGAAGGCCGACGCGACGGTCCGCGTCACCGCGGACGCGCTACCGCTCAACGAGCAGGGCCTGCAGACGGTCGGCAGCTGCGGCTGATCCCGTGGCTGCGTCACACGGACGGGAGGCCCGCCCCGCGTCGGTAGGATCGGGTCCCGTGAGCGAGAACCCCCTTGCACCGCCGCGACTGCGGTTCCCGACGGACGCCTCCGAGCTGGTGGACCGGATCTGGCCCGCGTCCGCGACGCGGACCGACGACGGCGACCTGGCGGTCGGCGGTGTCACCGCGACGGACCTCGTCCGGCAGTACGGCACTCCGCTGTACGTCGTCGACGAGCGTGACGTGCAGTCGCGTGCGGTCCGGGTGCGGAACGCGTTCACCGAGGCCTTCGAGGGCATCGGCACCCGGGCGCACGTCTACTACGCCGGCAAGGCGTTCCTGACGACGCAGGTCGTGGCGTGGATGGCCGAGGCCGACCTGCGTGTGGACGTCTGCACCGGCGGGGAGCTCGCGGTCGCCCTGGCTGCGGGCATCGACCCGGCGATGCTCGGCTTCCACGGCAACGACAAGTCCGACGCCGAGATCGCCCGCGCGGTCGAGGTCGGCGTGGGCACGATCGTGCTCGACAGCCACGAGGAGGTCCAGCGCGTCGCCCGTGCCGCTGCCGACGCCGGGGTCGTGCAGCGCGTCCGGATCCGCATCAACAGCGGCGTCCACGCGTCCACTCACGAGTACCTGGCGACCGCGCGCGAGGACCAGAAGTTCGGCATCCCGCTCACCGAGGCCGTCGCCGCGGCCGAGGCGGTGCGCGCCGAGTCGTCGCTCGTGTTCGTCGGGCTGCACTCGCACATCGGGTCGCAGATCTTCGACGAGTCCGGGTTCCGCGAAGCCGCTCGACGCCTGATGGACGTGCACGCCACCCTCGTCGAGACCGGTCCGGTGCCCGAGCTGAACCTCGGCGGCGGCTGGGGCATCGACTACACCGAGGCCGACTCCGCCTTCGCTCCCGAGGACGTCGCCGACGCCCTCGCCGCGATCATCGCCGAGGCCTGCGCCGAGCGGGACATCCCGGTGCCCGAGGTCGCCGTCGAGCCCGGTCGCTACATCGTCGGGCCGGCGGGCATCACGCTCTACCGCGTCGGCACGATCAAGCCCGTCACCCTCGAGACCGGCGACGCGGACACCGGCCACGCCACCCGCACCTACGTGTCCGTCGACGGCGGCATGAGCGACAACGCCCGTCCTGCCCTGTACGGCGCCGACTACACCGCTCGCCTCGCCCGGACGTCCGAGGCGCCGGCCGTCCTCACCCGCGTCGTCGGGAAGCACTGCGAGAGCGGGGACATCGTGGTGGGCGACGAGTACCTGCCGGGTGACGTCCAGCGGGGGGACCTGCTCGCCGTCGCAGCCACCGGGGCGTACTGCTGGGCGCTGTCGAGCAACTACAACCACGTGGGCCGCCCGCCGGTCGTCGCCGTGGCGGACGGCACAACCCGTATCCTCGTGCGGGGCGAGTCGATCGACGACCTCCTCGCCCGCGACACCGGGGTCCGCCCCGTGCCCCACGCCGGCACCGGTCGCTGACCCGACGAACAGGAACCAACTCCAGATGATCGAATACCGCAACGTCCGCGTCGCGCTGCTCGGGGCCGGCTCGGTCGGGTCCCAGGTCGCGCGGCTCCTGCTCGAGCACGCCGACGAACTCGCCTCGCGCGCCGGTGCCGGCCTCGAACTCGTCGGGATCGCCGTGCGCGACGTCGACGCCCCGCGCGACGTCGACCTGCCGAAGGACCTCTACACGACCGACGCCGAGTCGCTCATCCTCGGTGCCGACATCGTCGTCGAGCTGATCGGTGGCATCGAGCCCGCGCGCACGCTCGTGCTGCAGGCGCTGCAGTCCGGCGCGGACGTCGTGACCGGCAACAAGGCGCTCCTCGCGACCCACGGTCCGGAGCTCTTCGCGGTGGCCGAGCAGGTCGGTGCGCAGCTGTACTACGAGGCCGCCGTCGCCGGAGCGATCCCGATCATCCGACCGCTGCACGACTCGCTCGCCGGGGACCGCATCGAGCGGATCATGGGCATCGTCAACGGCACCACGAACTTCATCCTCGACCTGATGGACCGCGAGGGCGCGACGTTCGAGGACGCCCTGGCGACCGCGACCGAGCTCGGGTACGCCGAGGCCGACCCGACCGCCGACATCGAGGGCTACGACGCCGCGCAGAAGGCCGCGATCCTGGCCTCGCTGGCGTTCCACACCTCGGTGCCGCTCGCTGCCGTGCACCGCGAGGGCATCACCTCGGTGACCATCGAGCAGGTCCGCGCCGCGCGCAAGGCCGGCTACGTCGTGAAGATCCTGGCGACCGCCGAGCGACTGACCGACGAGGACGGCCGCGAGGGCGTCAGCGCCCGCGTCTACCCGGCCCTCGTGCCGGAGTCGCACCCCCTGGCGAGCGTGCACGGCGCGAAGAACGCCGTGTTCGTCGAGGCCGAGGCCGCGGGCGACCTCATGTTCTACGGCGCCGGTGCCGGTGGTGTCGAGACCGCGTCCGCCGTCCTCGGCGACCTGGTGTCCGCCGCACGTCGGCACGTCATCGGCGGCCCGGGTGTCGCGGAGTCGACCCAGTCGGACCTGCCCGTCTTCCCGATCGGCACCGTGCGCACGCGCTACCAGATCACCCTGCACGTCACGGACGCTCCCGGCGTGCTGTCGACGGTCGCCGGCGTGCTCGCGAAGCACGGCGTGAGCGTCGAGACCGTCGAGCAGACCACCACGGGTGCCTCCGAGGGGACGGCAGCGCTCGTCATCGGCACGCACCTGGCGCGCGAAGCCGACCTGGCGGACACCGTCCGCACGCTCCGCGGCGAAGACGTGGTCCTGGACGTGACCAGCGTCCTGCGCTTCGTCGGCGCCTGACGCACCACGGGCCTCCAGGCCGACCGCGAACCACCACCAGACCGACCCACCGGACAGAGAGAGAAGCCTGATGGCCCACCAGTGGCAGGGAGTCCTGCGCGAGTACGCCGACCGACTCGACGTGACCGAGGCGACGCCGATCGTCACGCTCGGCGAGGGCGGCACGCCCCTCATCCCGGCTCGTCGGCTCTCCGAGCGCACCGGCGCCGAGGTCTACGTCAAGTTCGAGGGCATGAACCCGACCGGGTCCTTCAAGGACCGCGGCATGACGATGGCGATCTCGAAGGCCGTCGAGCACGGCGCGAAGGCCGTCATCTGCGCCTCGACCGGCAACACCAGCGCCTCGGCCGCCGCGTACGCCACGCACGCCGGCATCACCGCCGCGGTGCTCGTGCCCGAGGGCAAGATCGCCATGGGCAAGCTCAGCCAGGCCGTCGCCCACGACGCCCAGCTGCTGCAGGTCCAGGGCAACTTCGACGACTGCCTCGACATCGCCCGCGACCTGGCGGCGAACTACCCGGTGCACCTCGTCAACTCGGTCAACAACGACCGCATCGAGGGTCAGAAGACCGCTGCGTTCGAGGTCGTCGACGTCCTCGGCGACGCCCCGGACTTCCACTTCCTGCCGGTCGGCAACGCGGGCAACTACACCGCGTACTCCCGTGGCTACCGCGAGGACGTGGCCGCCGGTCGCACGACGAAGCTCCCGCGCATGTTCGGGTTCCAGGCCGCCGGTTCCGCACCGATCGTCCGTGGCGAGGTCGTCAAGAACCCCGACACCATCGCCTCCGCGATCCGCATCGGCAACCCGGCCTCGTGGCAGTTCGCCCTCGAGGCCCGCGACGAGACCGACGGCTACTTCGGCGCGATCTCGGACGAGGCGATCCTCGCCGCGCACCACATCCTGTCGGCCGAGGTCGGCGTCTTCGTCGAGCCCGCGTCGGCCATCGGTGTCGCCGGGCTGCTCGAGCGCGCCGACGCCGGCGTCGTGCCGAAGGGCGCGAAGGTCGTCATCACCGTCACCGGCCACGGCCTGAAGGACCCGCAGTGGGCCCTGCGCACCGAGGACGGCAGCGAGGTCACCCCGACGAGCGTGCCGGTCGACACCAAGTCGATCGCGGACGTGCTCGGACTGGTCGCGGCGCAGTGAGCCCCGACCGCTCGTCCGGACCGGGGGAGGGCGTCACCGCCCACAGTGCTGTACCGGCCGGACGGGCGGTCCACGCTGTGCCCGCCGGGCGGGCGGCCCACGTGTTGCCCGCCGGACGGGCCGTGCGCGTCCGCGTGCCGGCGACGTCCGCGAACCTCGGCCCGGGGTTCGACTCGCTCGGTCTTGCGCTCTCGCTGTACGACGAGGTCGTCGTCCGGGTCCGACCGGAAGCCGGCGCCACCGTCACGGTGCAGGGCGTCGGTGCCGGCGAGGTCGCCACCGACGACACGAACCTGGTCGTGCGCGCCGTCCGCCGCGGCCTCGAGCACGCCGGCGTCGACCAGCCCGGCCTCGAGCTGCACGCCACGAACGCGATCCCGCACGGCCGCGGGCTCGGTTCCTCGGCGGCCGCGATCGTCGCCGGCCTGATGGCGGCCCGCGGGCTGCTCGAGGGCATCGTCGACCTGGACGCCTCGACCCTGCTCAGCCTGGCCACCGAGATGGAGGGGCACCCGGACAACGTCGCCCCCGCACTCTTCGGTGGGCTCACCATCGCGTGGATGACGGCCGAGGGACCCGCGTACAAGCGCCTCCTGGTGCACCGCGGCGTCGCACCGGTCGTGTTCGTGCCGACGTCCACGCTGTCGACGAAGCTCGCCCGCTCCCTGCAGCCCGAGAACGTCCCGCACGCCGACGCCGCGTTCAACGTCTCCCGTTCCGCGCTGCTCGTCGCCGCGCTCATCCAGAGCCCCGAGCTCCTGCTCGCCGCGACCGAGGACCGCCTGCACCAGGCGTACCGGGCGAGCGCGATGCCGGAGACCGACGCACTGATCGGCCTGCTCCGGCAGCACGGCCTCGCGGCCGTCGTGTCCGGGGCGGGACCGAGCCTGCTCGTGCTCGGCAGCGACCCGGCACAACGGCTCACGGCCGCGGATCTCGTCGCCCGACACGGGGAATCCGACTGGCGCGCGCTCATGCTGGCCGTCGATCTCGGTGGTGCTACAGTGGTGGCGCACTCGGCGCTCGAAGCCGAACCCGCGTAACCGCACGGTATGCCCGTCCTCAAGGACAGCGCCTGCGACGTCGCAGGGTCCGGCGCGCGGGTGTGCATCTCTTTCTGATCACCGAATCCCGGTCCGTCGTCTGAACGGCGGTCGATGCATACCCGTGCATCCGGGACGGTGGAAACTCTCCGCGTTCTGCGGTTCGAAAGGAAACACCGACCTTGACCGACAACAACTCCGCCCCGGTGGAGATCCCCAGCGACCTGCGCGCCCTCCGCCTGCCGGAACTCCAGCGCATCGCCTCCTCGCTCGGCATCACCGGGCTCTCCAAGCTCCGCAAGGGCGACCTCATCGCCTCCATCGAGGACAAGCGCCCCGTCACGGACGACGTCCCCGCTGCGGCAGCGCCCGCCACGACCCCCGCCGCGGCGCCGGTGACCGAGCAGCCGACGCTGCCGGAGCCCGGAGCCGAGGCACCGATCGCTCCGGTCGCCGACCCCGAGGCACCCGCCGTCGAGTCCGAGCCGGCCGCGCCGTCGCGTGCCCGCCGTTCGCGCCGCGCGTCGTCCGGTGGCACCGTGAACGCCGGCCCGACCTCGGCCGCCGAGCACACCAACGCCGGCCACACCGGCACCGAGGACCTGCTCGCGGGCCTCGACCAGGTGCGTGCCGAGAAGGACGCCCAGGAAGCCGCCCAGACGCAGACCGGTGGGCAGCGTCGCGGCCGCGGCCAGCGCGGTGCCGACCAGCAGGCCCAGCAGCCGAACGAGTCGGCCGACCAGCAGACGCCGACCTCGGCACCCGCTCAGACCGACCAGCAGGCCCGCACCGAGCAGCAGGCGCGGACCGAACAGCAGGCGCGGACCGAGCAGCAGAGCACCGACGGCGAGTCGCAGGACCAGTCCGGTGCCGCCGACTTCGGCGAGCAGCACGACCAGAACGACCAGAACGGTGAGGGTGGTTCGCGTCGCGGCCGTCGCAGCCGTGGTCGTGGTCGTGGGCGTGGGCAGAACGCCGAGAACGGCGAGCAGAACGGCGAGCAGCAGGACGGCCAGCAGCACCAGCAGGGCGGCCAGCAGAAGCAGAACGGCGGCGACCAGCAGAAGCAGGCCGACGCCAAGCAGGCCGACGCGAAGCAGGGCGACTCCAAGCAGCGCGACGCGAAGCAGGACGACCGCGCCGAGCAGAAGCAGCAGGCGGCCAACCAGCAGAAGCAGAACGGTCAGCAGAAGCAGGGCCAGCAGGCCCAGCAGAACGCCGACGACACCGAGGGCGGCCGCAGCCGTCGCCAGCGTGACCGCAAGCGCGGCCGTGGCGGCCAGAACGACGACTTCGAGCCCGAGGTCACCGAGGACGACGTCCTGATCCCGATCGCGGGCATCCTCGACGTCCTCGACAACTACGCGTTCGTCCGCACCACCGGCTACCTGCCCGGACCGAACGACGTCTACGTCTCCCTCGGCCAGGTGAAGAAGTACCACCTGCGCAAGGGCGACGCCGTCGTCGGTTCGATCAAGCAGCCCCGTGACAACGAGCAGCAGAGCCGTCAGAAGTACAACGCGCTCGTGACCGTCGACTCGGTCAACGGCCAGACCGCCGAAGAAGCAGCGGCCCGTGTCGACTTCTCGGACCTCACCCCGCTGTACCCGAACGAGCGCCTGCGCCTCGAGACGGAGCCGGGCAAGCTGAGCACCCGCATCATCGACCTCGTGTCGCCGATCGGCAAGGGCCAGCGCGGCCTCATCGTCTCGCCGCCCAAGGCCGGCAAGACCGTCGTGCTGCAGGCCATCGCCAACGCCGTCGCGAAGAACAACCCCGAGGCGCACCTCATGGTCGTCCTCGTCGACGAGCGGCCCGAAGAGGTCACCGACATGCAGCGCACGGTGAAGGGCGAGGTCATCGCCTCGACCTTCGACCGTCCGGCCGAGGACCACACCACGGTCGCCGAGCTCGCCATCGAGCGTGCGAAGCGCTTGGTGGAGCTGGGCCACGACGTCGTGCTGCTGCTCGACTCGATCACCCGTCTGGGCCGTGCCTACAACCTGTCGACCCCGGCGTCGGGCCGCGTGCTCTCCGGTGGCGTCGACTCGGCGGCGCTCTACCCGCCGAAGCGCTTCTTCGGTGCCGCGCGCAACATCGAGGACGGCGGCTCGCTGACCATCCTCGCCACCGCGCTCGTCGAGACCGGTTCCAAGATGGACGAGGTCATCTTCGAGGAGTTCAAGGGCACCGGCAACATGGAGCTCCGCCTGAACCGTCACCTGGCCGACAAGCGGATCTTCCCGGCCGTCGACGTCAACGCCTCCGGCACCCGTCGCGAGGAGCAGCTGCTCTCCGCCGACGAGGTCAAGATCACCTGGCGTCTGCGCCGAGCCCTCGCCGGGCTCGACCCGCAGCAGGCCCTCGAGATCGTGCTGCGGAACCTCAAGGAGACGCAGTCGAACGTCGAGTTCCTGGTGCAGGTGCAGAAGTCGGTCCCGACGACCGGCGGCGCTCACCACAACGGTCACCAGGAGTAACGCGTGTTCGAGTCGGTGGCAGGGCTGCTGGCGGAACACGAGGACCTGACGCAGCAGCTGTCGGACCCCGCGCTCCACGCCGATGCGGCCCGGGCGAAGAAGGTGAACCGGCGCTACGCCGAGCTCAACCAGATCAAGTCCGCGTACGAGTCCTGGCAGGCGGCGGGGGACGACCTCGCCGCCGCCCAGGAGCTCGCGCGTGAGGACTCGGCGTTCGCGGACGAGGTCCCCGAGCTCGAGGAGCAGTTGGCGGAGCGCCAGGAGCGTCTCCGCCGGCTGCTCATCCCGCGCGACCCCGACGACGGGCGCGACGTGATCATGGAGATCAAGGGCGGCGAGGGCGGCGAGGAATCGGCGCTGTTCGCGGCCGACCTCCTGCGCATGTACTCGCACTACGCCGAGACCAAGGGCTGGAAGGTCGAGCTCCTCGAGCGCACCGAGTCCGACCTGGGTGGCTACAAGGACGTCCAGGTCGCGATCAAGTCGAACACGACCGACCCGTCGCAGGGTGTCTGGGCGCACCTGAAGTACGAGGGCGGCGTGCACCGTGTGCAGCGCGTGCCGCAGACCGAGTCGCAGGGGCGCATCCACACCTCGACGACCGGCGTGCTGGTGTTCCCCGAGGTCGACGAGCCCGAAGAGGTCGCGATCAACCAGAACGACCTGAAGATCGACGTGTACCGGTCCTCCGGTCCCGGCGGGCAGTCCGTCAACACGACGGACTCCGCGGTCCGCATCACGCACCTGCCCACGGGCATCACGGTGGCGATGCAGAACGAGAAGTCGCAGCTCCAGAACCGTGAGGCCGGCATGCGCGTGCTCCGTGCACGCATCCTCGCGCGGCAGCAGGAGGAGCTCGACGCGATCGCCTCGGATGCGCGCAAGTCGCAGATCCGTGGGATGGACCGTTCGGAGCGCATCCGGACGTACAACTTCCCGGAGAACCGGATCGCGGACCACCGCACCGGCTACAAGGCGTACGACCTGGACCGCGTCATGAACGGTGCGCTCGAGCCCGTCGTCCAGTCCGCCATCCAGGCGGACGAAGAGGCACGTCTGGCCGCCATCGGCGACCAGGACGCGTAACCGCACACCCAGCCTGGAGGCCCGGATCACCGCCGACACGCCCCTCACGTACGCCGCGGATCGCCTGCTCGAGCAGGCGGCCGCGGCGCTCGTCGCGTCCGGCGTCCCGACGCCCCAGGTCGACGCCGAGCTGCTGCTCGCGTGGGCGACCGACACCTCGCGCGGTGCGGTACAGGCCCGCGCGATGACCGGCGGCGCGATCGCTCCGGAGCACGTCGAGCGCTTCCGGCACGCGATCGCCCGACGGAGCACCCGCGAGCCGCTGCAGCACATCACCGGGCAGGCGTACTTCCGAGCACTGACCCTGGCGGTCGGACCCGGCGTGTTCGTGCCCCGTCCCGAGACCGAGGGCGTCGTGCAGTTCGGCATCGACGCGCTCCGGGCGGTCGCGGTGCCGGCGCCGATCGCGGTCGACCTCGGCTCCGGGAGCGGTGCCATCGCGATCGCCATGGACACCGAGGTGCCGAACGCCGTCGTGTACGCCGTCGAACGATCGCCCGAGGCCCTGTTCTGGACCCGCCGGAACACCGACGCCCACGGCGGCACGGTGCGACTCGTCGAGGGCGACCTCGCCGACGCGCTGCCCGAACTCGACGGCACGGTCTCGGTGGTGGTGTCGAACCCGCCGTACGTGCCGGACGACGCGATCCCGATCGACCCCGAGGTCCGCGACCACGACCCCGCGATGGCGCTGTACGGCGGGCCGGACGGCCTCGACGCCGTGCGCGCCCTGGCCGAGACGGCGTGGCGGTTGCTCGTGCCCGGCGGGGTGCTCGTCATCGAGCACGCCGAGCCGCAGGGCGCCGGCGTCCGCGAGGTCCTGGCGCGCCGGGGGTTCCGGACCCCGGAGACGCACGTCGACCTGACGGGTCGCGACCGCACGACCACCGCGACCCGGTAGGCGGACGCACCCCGGGCCTCCCGGTCGGTATGCCGTGCCGTACCGAGCGGAAACGGGCGTACCTGGCCGTTCAGAACGACCAGGTACGCCCGTTGCTTGTTGCCATCTCGAACGTGATGGGAAGGGTCAGGCGACGGGGGAGGCCTCGCGCTGCTGCGCGACGAAGGCGCGGACGTGCTCGCGCAGGTCGGTGTCGCGCTCGACCAGGACCGCATGGATGCCGACGCTCCGGGCACCCGCGATGTTCTCCGGCATGTCGTCGGCGAAGAACGTGCGTTCGGCGGGCACGCCGTGGTGCTCCATCGCGCGGAGGAAGACCTCGGGCTCGGGCTTGCGGGCGCCGAAGTTGCTCGACGTGTCCAGGTGCTCGCCGAACAGCCCCGGCAGTGACGGTGCCCACTGGTGGATCCACCGACCCGCGAGCGGCCCGTTGTTGGTGAGCAGGCCGACACGCCCGTGCTCGCTCGCGATCCGGACGGCCTCGATGCGCTCCGGCAGCTCGGTCATCGCGGACCCGCGGATGCGCGCCCACTCGGCCTCGGGGACGTCGCACTCCATCGCCCGCTCGAACGCGGCGAGGTACTCGTCGCCGTCGGCGAAGTCGCCGGCCTCGGCACGCATCTCGTGGCCGCAGTCCCACCAGCGGCGTCGGAGCTCCTCGAACTCGTGTCCGGTGAACTCGGAGAGTGCGGCCATCCGCACCTGCCAGTCGTACCGGACGAGGACGTCGTCCATGTCGAAGAGGAACAGGAGGTGGGGCGCAGGGGTCTCGTTCACGATGTCCTCCATTGTGTCGCACTATCATCGTCGAGTCATGGCATCCCGATACGACTGCACCGACTCCGACGGGCTCCTGACCGGGATGCGGCTCGCACGTGCCGCCCTCGGGCGCGGAGACCTCGTCGTCGTCCCCACCGACACCGTCTACGGCCTCGCCGCGGACGCCTTCAACGCGGCCGCCGTCCAGCGGTTGCTCGACGCGAAGGGCCGGACGCGGCAGTCGCCGCCGCCGGTGTTGATCCCCGGCCCGCCGACGCTCGACGCGCTCGCGAGCGACGTGCCGCAGCAGGTGCGCGACCTCGTCGCCGAGTTCTGGCCCGGCGGCCTGACCGTGATCCTGCGCGCGCAGCCGTCGCTCGACTGGGACCTCGGCGAGACGCGGGGCACGGTCGCCCTGCGGATGCCGGACTCGCGGATCGCGCTCGAGCTCCTGCAAGAGGTCGGTCCGCTCGCGGTCTCGTCCGCGAACTCGACCGGCGACCCGGCCGCGATGGACGTCGATGCCGCTGAGCGGATGCTCGGCGACAGCGTCGCCGTGTACCTGGACGGCGGCGCGATCGGGGAGCACGAGGGCTTCGAAGCCTCCACCGGCTCGACGATCGTCGACGCGACGGGGCTGTCGGACGGCGGGAAGCTCCGCATCGTCCGACACGGGGTGATCTCCGACGACGAGATCATCCGGGTCGTCGGAGCCGACCTCGTCGGATGAAGTACTACCTGCTGGCGGGGGCGATCGCCGCGGTCGTGAGCTTCCTGGTCAGCGTGCTGGTGTGGAAACTCGGGCTGAAGTACAAGTGGTACCCCCAGGTCCGCGAGCGCGACGTGCACCGCACGCCGACTCCGCGCCTCGGCGGGATCGCGATGTACATCGGCGTCATCGTGTCGCTGTTGGCGGCGTGGTTCCTGTTCCCGTCGATCGCGGGGACCGACTACTTCCGGCTGGTGTTCTCCGAGCCGGGCCGCGTGCTGGCGGTGCTCGGGGGCGCGACGATCATCGTGGTGCTCGGCGTCGCGGACGACATCTGGGACCTCGACTGGATGACGAAGCTCGCCGGGCAGATCATCGCTGCGGGCATCCTCGCCTGGCAGGGCGTCGCGATCGTGTCGCTGCCGATCGGCAACACCCTGGGCGTGGGCTCGTCGTACATGAGCCTGATCTTCACGGTGCTGGCGGTGGTGCTCGTGATGAACGCGGTGAACTTCATCGACGGACTCGACGGCCTGGTCGCCGGGGTCGCGATCATCGCCGGCGGGGTGTTCTTCCTCTACACGTTCTTCATCAACCGCGTGGTCGTGCAGACCGAGTTCTTCTTCAACCTGCCGTCACTGCTGACCGCGGTGCTCGTCGGCTCCTGCTTCGGGTTCCTCATCCTCAACTGGCACCCGGCGAAGCTGTTCATGGGCGACGCCGGAGCGCTGCTCGTCGGCTTCCTGATGGCCACCAGCGCCGTGTCGGTCACGGGCAACATCGATCCCGCAGCGGTGCAGACACGCCAGGCGCTGCTGCCGGCTTTCATCCCGATCCTGCTGCCCTTCGCGATCCTGATCGTGCCGATCCTGGACTTCGGCCTCGCCGTCACCCGGCGGCTCAGCGCTGGCAAGTCACCGTTCTCGGCCGACCGCAAGCACCTGCACCACCGTCTGCTCGACATGGGGCACTCGCA
The DNA here is from genome assembly GCF_004346515.1 of Curtobacterium sp. PhB191. NCBI lineage: Bacteria > Bacillati > Actinomycetota > Actinomycetes > Micrococcales > Microbacteriaceae > Curtobacterium > Curtobacterium sp. PhB191. The sequence goes on along the minus strand of NZ_SMBV01000005.1, from coordinate 111,559 downwards.
CTTCCACGCCGTCCTGATCTTCTACGCGTGGACCGCCACCGTCGCGGTCGGGTGCCTGCTGTTCCTGTTCGTGGACTGGTACTGGGTGGTCGCCTTCGTCGCGGTCGGCTTCACCGTGTGCGCCGTCGCCACGTTCGCGCCGCTCGGCCGGAAGCGCACCGAGATCGCCGCCCAGACCGCCAACCGTTCCGCCGCCGTGGTGGACGCCAGCCTCGACCCGCTCGACCGGGCCGCCAACGACCGCACGATCCCAGGAGACATCACGTGACCGCACCGAACGCGCTCGACCACGTCCGGCCGGTGTTCCGCCGCATCATCACGTGGGGCGCGGTGCTCGCGGTCGCCCTGGCGATCGTCGGGGGAGTCGTGGGGCTGCTCGTCGCCGACACTCCCGGGCTCGTCGGCGGCCTGCTCGGAGCCGTGCTCAGCGTGGTGTTCCTCGGCCTCACCGCGGTCAGTGTCCTTGTCGCGCTACGGGTGTCCAAGGGGCAGATGATCTCGGGTGCCTTCTTCGGCATCGTGATGGGCACCTGGCTGCTCAAGTTCATCGTGTTCATCGTGCTGCTGGTGGCACTGAAGGACCGTACCTGGGTGGACTTCCCGGTGCTCGCGATCGTGATCATCGCGGGGGTCGTCGGGTCCCTGGTCATCGACGTCGTCGCGGTGGCGAAGGCCCGCATCCCGATCGGCGTGCAGCTGCCCGGTGACGGGTCGGGTGGCTCCGCGGACGCTGAGAACCCGACCCCCCGCAACTGAGAAGCCGGGAAGCCTCTCGCACCTGATAGGCTTCTCGGAGTCCGCCACCGGAGCCTTTCGCTCGGAGCGGGCAAGCCTCCACAACGTCCACCATCGCGTGCCATGATGTGCGCGCGCCGACACAGGAGACAGCGCTGCTATCCCACGCTCTTCCCCTGTCCCTCTCTGCTGCGGTTGACACCGTTGCGGCGGGGAGCAGCAAGGCCGCCGAGTTCCATGGTCCGTCGATCAACGAGTTCTTCCCGGATGCGATCTTCTTCGCAGGGACGCCGTTCGAGATCGATCGGGTCGTCCTCATCCGCTTCTTCGCCGTCGCCGTGCTCCTGGTGTTCGCCTTCGTGGGAACCCGCGCGCTGAAGCTCGTCCCGAACCGCGGTCAGGCGTTCATCGAGTACGCGTTCGACGTCGTTCGTCGCAACACCTTCGACAACCTCGGAGAGAAGGACGGCAAGCGATTCCTGCCGCTCCTGGCGACGATCTTCTTCGGCGTGCTGTTCATGAACCTGACCGGTCTGATCCCGGGCATGAACCTCGCCGGCACCAGTCGCATCGCGATGCCGATGATCCTCGCGATCGTCGCCTACGTCGCGTTCATCTACGCCGGCCTCCGCAAGCACCCGGGCACGTTCCTCCGGAACTCGCTCTTCCCGCCCGGGGTGCCGTGGTTCCTCTACATCATCGTGACGCCGATCGAGCTCGTCTCGACCTTCGTGCTCCGTCCGGTGACGCTCACCCTGCGACTCCTGATGAACATGGTCGTCGGGCACCTGCTGCTCGTCCTGTTCTTCTCGGCGACGCAGTTCTTCTTCTTCGACGCTTCGCTCGGCTTCAAGGCCTTCGGTGTCGGGACCCTCGCGTTCGGCATCGCGTTCAGCTTCTTCGAGATCCTCGTCGCGCTGCTGCAGGCCTACGTCTTCATGCTCCTCACCGCCGTCTACATCCAGCTGGCGCTGGCTGACGAGCACTGATTCCTCACTGACCCCCTACGGGACCGGCAACCGTCGGACCCGCACCTCGAAAGGAAAACACGTGGACGCAACGACCGTTCTCGCGGAGATCAACGGCAACATCGCGACGGTTGGCTACGGCCTCGCTGCGATCGGCCCGGCCATCGGTGTCGGCATCGTCGTCGGCAAGACGATCGAGTCCGTCGCCCGCCAGCCCGAGCTCCAGGGCCGCCTGACGACCCTCATGTACATCGGTATCGCCTTCACCGAGGCCCTGGCCTTCATCGGCATCGCCACGTACTTCATCTTCACCAACTAAGGTTCCTCGATGCACAACGCACTCATCATCGCGGCGGAGGAAACGCACAACCCCCTCATTCCGCCGGTGTACGACATCGTGTGGTCCGCGGTGGCCTTCCTCATCATCCTCGTGGTGATGTGGCGTGTCGTCACGCCGCGCATCACGAAGATGCTCGATGAGCGCACTGAGGCCATCGAGGGTGGCATCAAGAAGGCAGAGGCTGCTCAGGAGCAGGCCGCTGCTGCGCTCGACGAGTACAACAAGCAGCTCGCCGACGCCCGCTCCGAGGCGTCCCGCATCCGTGAGCAGGCCCGCGCCGACGCCACGGCGATCGGTAACGAGGTCCGCGAGCAGGCAGCGGCCGATGCAGCACGCATCACGGCCAACGCCCAGGCGCAGATCGAAGCCGAGCGTCAGAGCGCCGTCCAGTCGCTCCGGTCCGAGGTGGGCACCCTTGCCCTCGACCTCGCGTCCGGTGTGATCGGCGAATCGCTCAAGGACGACGCCAAGTCGTCGGCAGTCGTCGACCGCTTCCTCGCCGACCTCGAGGCCTCGCAGGCCACGAAGACGGGGGAGCACTGAGCATGCGCAGCGCTACCAGAGAAGCACTCGCGTCCACCAGGGCGGTGCTCTCGGACCTCGGTTCGAGCGCCGACCTGGCCGTGGGTGCCGAGATCCTCGCCTCCGGGCGTGCGATCGCCGGTGCGCCGCAGCTGCTCGGGCTGCTGTCCGACCCGACGGCCGACCCGGCCGGCAAGAAGGTCCTCATCGACCGCGTCTTCGCCGGTCAGTCGCACGCGACTCGTGCTGTCCTGACCGCGGTGGCCGGCTCGCGCTGGTCCTCGCACCAGGACCTGCTCGCCGGCATCGAGGACGCGGGCATCCGCGCCGTCGCCGCCACCGCGGGTACCGACTCGCCGATCGAGTCCGAGCTGTTCGCCTTCGAGACCGCTGTCCGTTCGGACGCCGGGCTCGAGCTGGCACTCGGCACGAAGCTCGGCAGCCCGGCGCAGAAGGGCGCGCTCGTCGAGCGGCTCCTCGGCCCAAAGGCGTCGCAGCAGACCGTGACCATCGTCTCCGCGCTCGTGCAGCAGCCTCGCGGCCGCCGCATCGGTGAACTCGTCCGCGATGCCTCGCGCATCGTGGCCGAGCAGGACGGCAAGCTCGTCGCGACCGTGGTCACCGCCACGGCACTCACGACCGCCCAGTCGGCACGCGTCGCACGCGGGCTGGCCGAGCGCTACGGCAAGGACATCAGCATCAACCAGGTCGTCGACCCCACGGTCGTCGGCGGGGTCCGGGTGCAGATCGGCGGCGACGTCATCGACGGCACCGTGTCCACGCGGCTCTCGGAGCTCCGGCTCCAGCTCGCCGGCTAGGCGTACGGTCGAAGCCGCTCCTCCCAAGTCCACAACGGGAACTGCCGAGTCCGGCAGCGTCACCCTCTCGGAGCCGAAGGGCCCCGGAAAACCACAAGGAAAATCCCATGGCAGACATCACCATCAGCCCCGATGAGATCCGTGATGCCCTGAAGGACTTCGTCTCGAACTACGAGCCGACGAAGGCCTCCACGGCCGAGGTCGGGCACGTCACCGACGCCGGCGACGGCATCGCGCACGTCGAGGGCCTCCCCGGCGTCATGGCCAACGAGCTCATCCGCTTCGCGGACGGCACGCTCGGCCTCGCGCAGAACCTCGACGAAGACTCGATCGGCGCCATCGTGCTCGGCGAGTTCGCCGGCATCGAAGAGGGCATGGAGGTCACCCGCACGGGTGAGGTCCTCTCCGCCCCCGTCGGCGACGCCTTCCTCGGTCGCGTCGTCGACCCGCTCGGCGCCCCGATCGACGGTCTCGGCGAGATCGCTGCCGAGGGCCGTCGCGCCCTCGAGCTCCAGGCTCCCGGCGTCATGGCCCGCAAGTCGGTCCACCAGCCGCTGCAGACCGGCATCAAGGCCATCGACGCGATGATCCCCGTCGGCCGTGGTCAGCGTCAGCTGATCATCGGCGACCGCCAGACCGGCAAGACGGCCATCGCGATCGACACGATCATCAACCAGAAGGCCAACTGGGAGTCCGGCGACGAGGACAAGCAGGTCCGCTGCATCTACGTCGCCATCGGTCAGAAGGGTTCCACGATCGCCTCCGTCAAGGGTGCGCTCGAGGACGCCGGCGCGATGGAGTACACCACCATCGTCGCCGCCCCCGCGTCCGACCCGGCCGGCTTCAAGTACCTCGCCCCGTACACCGGCTCGGCCATCGGCCAGCACTGGATGTACTCCGGCAAGCACGTCCTCATCATCTTCGACGACCTGTCGAAGCAGGCTGAGGCCTACCGCGCCGTGTCGCTCCTCCTGCGTCGTCCGCCGGGGCGCGAGGCGTACCCGGGTGACGTCTTCTACCTGCACTCCCGTCTGCTGGAGCGTTGCGCGAAGCTGTCCGACGAGCTCGGCGCCGGTTCGATGACGGGTCTCCCGATCATCGAGACCAAGGCGAACGACGTCTCGGCGTACATCCCGACCAACGTCATCTCCATCACCGACGGCCAGATCTTCCTGCAGTCGGACCTCTTCAACGCGAACCAGCGTCCGGCCGTCGACGTGGGCATCTCGGTGTCCCGCGTCGGTGGTGACGCCCAGGTGAAGTCGATCAAGAAGGTCTCCGGCACGCTGAAGCTGGAGCTGGCGCAGTACCGCTCCCTCGAGGCGTTCGCGATGTTCGCGTCCGACCTCGACCAGGCGTCGCGTCGTCAGCTGGACCGTGGTGCCCGTCTGACCGAGCTCCTCAAGCAGCCGCAGTACTCGCCGTACCCGGTCGAGGAGCAGGTCGTCTCGATCTGGGCCGGCACCAACGGCAAGCTCGACACCGTCCCGGTGCCGGACGTGCTGCGCTTCGAGTCCGAACTGCTCGACCACCTGCGTCGCAACTCCGAGGTCCTCACGACCCTGCGCGAGACGAACCAGCTCAGCGACGAGACCGTCGCCGAGATGTCGAAGCAGATCGACGAGTTCACGAAGAGCTTCCAGACGAGCGACGGCAAGACCCTCGGCTCCGAGCAGTTCGACGCGGCAGACTCCGAGGACGTCGACCAGGAGCAGATCGTCAAGGGTCGTCGCTAGATGGCAGCGCAGGTCCGGGTCTACCGACAGCGAATCAAGTCCGCGAAGACCACGAAGAAGGTCACTCGCGCGATGGAACTGATCTCGGCGTCGCGGATCCAGAAGGCGCAGGCCCGAATGGCTGCGTCCGGCCCGTACTCGCGAGCCGTGACGCGTGCGGTGTCGGCCGTGGCGACGTTCTCGAACGTCGACCACGTGCTGACCACCGAGCCGGAGTCCTCGACCCGTGCGGCCGTGGTGCTCTTCACCTCGGACCGCGGCCTGAACGGCGCGTTCAGCACGAACGTCCTCAAGCAGGGCGAGGAGCTCGCCTCCCTGCTCCGCAGCGAGGGCAAGGACGTCGTCTACTACCTGGTCGGCCGCAAGTCCGTCGGGTACTTCGCGTTCCGTGAGCGCGCGTCGGAGCAGCAGTGGGTCGGCAACACCGACCAGCCCGAGTTCTCGACGGCCAAGGAGATCGGCGACGCCGTCGTGGCGAAGTTCCTCCAGGACACCGCAGAGGGCGGCGTGGACGAGATCCACATCGTGTTCAACCGGTTCCTCAGCATGGCGACGCAGGAGCCGCAGGTCGTTCGCTTGCTGCCCCTCGAGGTCGTCGAAGGGGTCGAGGAGCCCGAGGGCAACGAGCCCCTGCCGCTCTACGAGTTCGAGCCGGACGCCGATGCGGTGCTCGACTCGCTGCTCCCGGTCTACATCGAGAGCCGCATCTTCAACGCCATGCTGCAGTCGGCTGCTTCCGAGCACGCCGCGCGTCAGAAGGCGATGAAGGCGGCCAGCGACAACGCGGACTCGCTGATCCGTGACTTCACCCGACTCGCGAACAACGCGCGTCAGGCGGAGATCACGCAGCAGATCTCCGAGATCGTCGGCGGCGCCGACGCCCTCTCGTCGAAGAAGAAGTAGTCCGCGTCGTTCGCGGACAGATACCCACCCTCAGGAAGGCACCAGCCATGACCGACACCGCAACCACCGCGGTCGAGACGTCGTCGGCGCCCGGTGTCGGCCGGATCGCCCGTGTCACGGGTCCCGTCGTCGACATCGAGTTCCCCCACGACGCAATCCCGGAGATGTACAACCTCCTGTTCACGACCATCACCATCGGTGACTCGTCGCAGGAGATCGGCCTCGAGGTCGCCCAGCACCTGGGCGACGACCTGGTCCGTGCCATCTCCCTGAAGCCGACCGACGGCCTGGTCCGTGGCCAGGAGGTCCGTGACTCGGGCGCTCCGATCTCGGTCCCCGTCGGCGACGTCACCAAGGGCAAGGTCTTCGACGTCCTCGGGAACGTGCTCAACACGGACGAGAAGCTCGAGATCACCGAGCGCTGGCCGATCCACCGCAAGGCCCCGGCCTTCGACCAGCTCGAGTCGAAGACCTCGATGTTCGAGACCGGCATCAAGTCCATCGACCTCCTCACCCCGTACGTGCAGGGTGGCAAGATCGGCCTCTTCGGTGGTGCGGGCGTCGGCAAGACGGTCCTCATCCAGGAGATGATCCAGCGCGTTGCGCAGGACCACGGCGGTGTGTCGGTGTTCGCCGGTGTCGGTGAGCGCACCCGTGAGGGCAACGACCTCATCGGTGAGATGGAAGAGGCGGGGGTCTTCGACAAGACGGCCCTCGTGTTCGGCCAGATGGACGAGCCGCCGGGAACGCGTCTCCGCGTGGCCCTGTCGGCGCTGACGATGGCGGAGTACTTCCGCGATGTCCAGAAGCAGGACGTGCTCCTCTTCATCGACAACATCTTCCGCTTCACGCAGGCCGGCTCCGAGGTCTCGACGCTGCTCGGTCGCATGCCGTCCGCCGTGGGCTACCAGCCCAACCTCGCCGACGAGATGGGTGTGCTCCAGGAGCGCATCACCTCGACGCGTGGTCACTCGATCACCTCGCTGCAGGCGATCTACGTGCCGGCTGACGACTACACCGACCCGGCTCCGGCCACCACGTTCGCGCACCTCGACGCGACCACCGAGCTCTCGCGTGAGATCGCGTCGCAGGGTCTGTACCCCGCGATCGACCCGCTGACCTCGACGTCGCGGATCATGGACCCGCGGTACCTGGGCGCCGACCACTACGAGACGGCCACGCGCGTCAAGCAGATCCTCCAGAAGAACAAGGAACTGCAGGAGATCATCGCCATCCTCGGTGTCGACGAGCTCTCCGAAGAGGACAAGATCACGGTCGAGCGCGCTCGTCGTATCCAGCAGTTCCTCTCGCAGAACACGTACATGGCGAAGAAGTTCACGGGCGTCGAGGGCTCCACGGTGCCGCTCAAGGACACCATCGAGTCCTTCCGCGCCATCGCCGACGGCGAGTTCGACCACGTTGCGACGCAGGCGTTCTTCAACGTCGGTGGCATCAACGACGTGGAAGAGAAGTGGGCACAGATCCAGAAGGAGAACCGCTGACATGGCGGGTCTCAACGTGAGCGTCGTCTCGGCCGACCGTGAGGTCTGGTCGGGCGACACCACCATGGTCGTCGCACGCACGACAGAGGGCCAGATCGGCATCCTCGCGGGACACGAGCCGATGCTCGCGATCCTCGCGCAGGGTCAGGTCCGCATCACGCGGGCCGATGGGTCGACCGTCGCGGTCGACGCCGAAGACGGCTTCCTGTCGGTGGAGCACGACACGGTGACGATCGTCGCGCGGCAGGCCGCGCTGGCGTCCTGACCGGACTGACCGTCCTCCTCCCGCCTTCGGAGACGAAGCGGGAGGGTGGGGACACGAGCCGCACGCTCGATCTGCGTGCACTCTCGTTCCCGGAACTGGCCGAAGAGCGGGCCGCGGTGATCACCGCGGCCCGCTCTGTCAGTTCCGAGGAGTCCTCGGCCAGGACGGCTCTGAAGCTCGGCCCGAAGTCGATCGCCGAACGGTTCCGCAACCTCGAACTCGACACGTCGGGCACGATGCCGGCGATCGAGCGCTACACGGGGGTGCTCTACGACCCCCTCGGCGCGCAGACCGCCGACGCGTCGACGCGGGCGTGGTGGCACGACCACGTGGTCGTGCAGTCGGCCATGTTCGGACCGATCGGTGCTGGTGACCCGATCCCGGCGTACCGCCTGTCGCACGACTCCCGGCTCGGGACGATCCGATTGGCGTCGCACTGGCCCGCGGCCTCGTCCCGGGTCCTGGCCGAGCGGGCGGACGGCCTGGTGCTCGACCTCCGGTCCGAGGGCTACCGCCAGCTCGGTCCCGTCCCGGAGGCGGTCGCCCCGCGCGTCGTGAGCATCGACGGCTCCGGTCGGCGGCGGGCGTTGAACCACTGGAACAAGACGGCGAAGGGCCGACTCGTCGCGCTGCTCGCGCGCACCGGAGCGGTCGTCGCGACCATGGACGACCTGGTCGACTGGGCCGCCGCGAACGGCGCCGTGGTCGAACGCAGCGACTCCGGCTGGGACCTGGTCGCCGAGAGCCTGGAACCCGTCACCGTCTGATCATCGCCCCGGTCCGTCCTCCACAGGTCGGGCCGGGGCGCTGCTGTCCACAGGTGGTCGGTTCGTGCCTGACTGGAGGCCCGGATCACGCTTCGATGGCGTGCATGATCCCCTTGACGGCACACACCCCCGACCACACCGCAGTCCGGTTCCCTCGCGAGATCGCGGCGGCGGTCACCCTCCCGGCAGCGGCGGCAGCGCTGGTCACGTCGGGCGTCGGCGCTGGCTCCCGCGTCGGCGCGATCGCGATCGTCACCGCCTGCGGTGCGCTGTCGACCCGCATGGCGCTCATCCCGTTCCTGGCCGCCCGAGACCAGCCGGATCCGCGGGCCATCCGGGGGTTCGACCCGTTCGACGACCCGACGCCGCCGGCGTTGCACGGCCTCGGACCGGAACCGGACCGCGCTCGTCTGCGCACGGCCGGCGACCGGTGCGCCGAGGCCTGGCGGGTCTGGCGCGCCGAGGGTGGTCAGGTGGACTGTACGGCCGGAGCTGCCGGTGCGCTCGCACTCGGGGCCTGGTGCGCGTGGGCGCTCGGGTCGTCGGCCCGCGCCGAGACACGGGCGCGCTACGCCCTCGAGACCCGTGCCGACGACCCGCTCGCCGGGCTGGTCCTGCGGTCGGTCCTGGCCGGCAGCGCGCCGACGTGGGCCGGGCCCCGTCGCGACCGGCACCGATCGTGACCGGCGTGGGCGGCCGTCGGTGCGGTGCGACGGGTCGACCGGATCGTCTACGGTGGAGGACACCACATCCGAAGGGCTCCGGTTGCGCGACGACGACATCGAGGACACCGTCATCCGGCGACCCCGCGGTGCCGGGGGCGGCGATCGCTTCGACGACGTGCTCGGTGACACCGTCATCCGGCCGCGCACGGAGCCGTCCGAACCGGTCGGTGACCGTGCCGACGACGGAGCCGACGACCCTGCCGACGACGGAGCCGACGACCCTGCCGACGACGGAGCCGACCCGGAGGACACGGTCGTCCGCGCCCGTGTCCGGACCGTCGCCGGACCGAGCGTGCCCGCCGGAGCCGCCACGGGCCTCCCGTCCGTCCCTGCCGCGCCCGCGGCGCGCGTGCCGTCGATCCGCATCGGCGACCGCACCTTCCGACTGGACCACCCGGTCGTCATCGGACGGCGTCCGTCGCTGCCGCGGATCACCAGTGGCCCCGAACCGGAGCTCGTGACGGTGCGGTCCGCCAACGGGCAGGTGTCGTCCTCGCACGTCCGCATCCACGCCGAGGGCGAAGCCGTCGTGGTGCAGGACCTGCGGTCCACGAACGGAACCGTCGTCCGACCGGCGGGCGCGCCGGTGTACCGCATGGCATCGGGTGCGTCGATCGTCGCGCTGACGGGTACGGTAGTCGAGGTCGGTGACGGCAACGCCATCGAGGTCCTCTCGCCGTACCTCCGGGTCGCACCGACGGCGGACGGGTTCCCACCGGTTCCCCCGTGGCCCACCGACCAGACAGCACACGGCACGCCCCGAACCCCCAGAGAGCGATCCTGAAACGTGACCGAACTCGGCCGAGCAGCGACTGCGCACGCCATCGACGTCCCCGGTGCCGACGGCGCCACCCTGACGCTCTCGTGGGGAGCCGCGACCGACGTCGGTCGTCGCCGTGACCACAACGAGGACAGCTACATCGTCGGGGCGCCGTTCTTCGTCGTCGCCGACGGCATGGGCGGACACCTCGCCGGCGACCGCGCGAGCGACGCCGTCGTGCGTCGACTCGAGCAGGTGACGCAGGAGCCCTTCACCACGCGGCAGGGCATCCAGCGCGCGCTGCTCCTCGCCACGGCCGACATCGAGCGCGCAGCCGGCGGCAACGCGATCGGAGCGGGCACGACCGTGACCGGCATCGCCCTGGTCGCGTCGCTCGGGCAGCCGGCGGCCCTCGTGTTCAACGTCGGCGACTCGCGGACCTACCGGATCGAGGACGGCGTTCTTCGCCGCGTCACCGTGGACCACTCCGTGGTGCAGGAGATGGTCGACGCCGGGCTGCTGCGGGCCGAGGACGCCGAACAGCACCCGGACAGCAACGTCATCACCCGCGCGGTCGGGTTCGGCGAACCGCCGGCGCCCGACTGGTGGACCCTGCCGCTCCGCGCGGGCGACCGGTACATCGTCTGCTCCGACGGCCTGACGAAGGAGCTCGGTGACGCCGGCATCGCCCGCATCGCGGCGCGGGAAGCCGGTGCGCAGGGACTCGCCGAACGGCTCGTCGGCGACGCGGTCGTCGCCGGGGGCCGCGACAACGTCACCGTCGTGGTGCTCCAGGTCGACGCCGCCCCGGACGACGGCGACCTCGAGGACACCCTGCCGCGGCACTGACCGTCGGCACATGACCCCCCGAACTGGGGGAGTGCGCCCGTCCACAGGTGGTCGGTGTGCGGATCGACGGTCACCGGCGCTTCGTACAATGACTGTGCCACGACGAGAGAGTTGGCCGCTCGGCCGGGGAGGAGATGTCGATGGCGCGTCGCCTGCCGTCCAACCCGCCCGTGATCGGCGGCTTCAACCCCGTGCACGTCCTCGGTTCCGGTGGCTTCGCCGACGTCTTCCTCTACGAACAAGACATGCCGCGTCGTCAGGTTGCGGTGAAGGTCCTGCTCGACGAGGTCGTCGACGACCGCGTACGGCAGATGTTCCAGGCCGAGGCCAACCTGATGGCGCGGCTCAGCACCCACCCGTCGATCCTGACGGTGTTCCAGGCGAGCGTCGCGGCCGATGGACGTCCGTACCTCGTGATGGAGCTGTGCTCCTCGTCGCTCAGCGAGCGGTACCGGCGTGAGCCGATCCCGGTGTCCGAGGTGCTCTCGATCGGTGTCCGGATCGGGTCCGCCCTCGAGACCGCGCACCGCGAAGGCGTGCTCCACCGGGACATCAAGCCGTCGAACATCCTGCTCACGGCGTACGGCAACCCCGTGCTGTCCGACTTCGGCATCGCGGCCACCATCGGCGGGACCGACCCGGACGAGCCCATCGGCATGTCGATCCCGTGGTCGGCGCCCGAGGTCCTGATCGACGAGTCCCGGGGCACGATCCAGTCCGAGGTGTACTCGCTCGCCGCCACCGTGTACTCCCTGCTCGCCGGTCGCAGCCCGTTCGAGGTCCGGGGCGGCAAGAACGGTGCGAGCGACCTCATGAGCCGGATCGACAAGGGGGGCGTCAAGCCCACCGGTCGGACCGACGTCCCACCGTCGCTCGAGCGCCTGCTCGCCACCGCGCTGTCCCGCAAGGTGCCGTCGCGCCCGACGACCGTGCTCGAACTCGTGCGCGGGTTCCAGCAGGTCGAGGCCGAGCTCGGGATCCCGCAGACCGCTGCCGACGTCGCGGTCGAGGCGTGGGCAATCGCGACCCCGACCCCGGAGGGCGACCGGACCATGATCCGCGAGCTCCAGCCGCCGTCCCGGGTCGGCGCCCGTCGCCGCACCCGTCGCGCGGTCCAGGGCGGCGTCGTCGCCGGCGGTTCGCAGAGCGTCGGCACCGTCCACCGCACCGGATCGGTCACACGTGCTCGTCGACGCACCCGGTCGACACTCGTCTGGGCGACGTCCCTCGCCGTCGTCGTGGTCGCCGCCCTCGCCATCGCGACCGTGGTCGTCGTCGGGCGGCTCGGCGCCGGGGCGATCCCCGTGGTGGCCGACGTCCGCGCACAGCCGTCGGCGCAGTCGGTGTCGTTCTCGTGGGCGGACCCGGGTCTCAAGAGCGGCGACACCTACGTCATCTCGTCGAACGGCGCGTCCAGCCAGCAGACCGGCACCACGTTCGTCGTCTCCGGGCAGCGCGGCGACGAGGAGTGCATCGCGGTCGCCGTCAACCGCGACGGCAAGACCGGTGCAGCGAGCGCGCAGAAGTGCGCGACCGTCGGGAGCACCGGGTGATCCGCGCGCTCCTCGCGAAGCACCGATCCGCCGCCGTCACCACCGGGGTCTCAGTCCTCGTCGCCGCGGTCGTCGCGACGACCGCGATCGTCTCGACCGGGTACCACACGCAACGAGTCGACCTCGGGGACGGCACCGTCTGGGTGCCCTCCGCCGAGTACGGAGCGGTCGGCCGGGCCAACACCGGGGTCCTCCAGCTGAACACCGCCGTCGAGACCGCGAGCGACGACCTGGCGGTGCTGCAGCGCGGGTCCATGGTCTACAGCGTCGACCAGACCAAGGGGACCGTGGCCAAGGTCGACGTCGCCGACGCCACCGTCGGCGACGCCGTGACCCTGCCCGCGGGGACACCCCAGGTCTTCTTCGCGGGGGACACCGCGGTGATCGGCAACCAGGACACCGGCGAGCTGTGGGCGACGCCCGCGGCCGACCTCGCCGAGTTCGACGCCTCGACCAAGGCCGACCTGACGCTCGGGGCGGACACCGTCTTCGACGCCTCGGACGGACACGTCGCGGTGTACTCGGCGAAGACCGGCACGGCATCGCTCGTCGACGTCGGGTCGACATTGTCCGTCGACCAGCGGTGGAAGGTCGACATGGACCGCACCGACGACTTCCAGGTCGCGACCTTCGACGGCCACCTGGCGGTGCTCGACCGCACCAGCGGCGCCCTGTCGATCGACGGCCGCACCGTGGAGCTCGGCGACCGGGTCGGCGCGTCACCCGCGCTCCAGCGATCGTCGGACACCTCGTCCGACGTCACCGTCGCGGGCACCGCCGGACTCGTCCGGGTCAGCGCCTCGGGGGCCGTCGACGCCACCGCGCTCCAGGTGTCCGGGCGTGCGGCGCGCCCCTACGTCGACGGGTCCTGCACCTACGCGGCGTGGGCCGGTGGCCAGGCGATCGACACCTGCGACGGCAACGCCCTCCAGCGGCTCGCGAGCACCGGCGGGACCAGCACGATGCAGATCCTGCACAACGGGCAGACCGTCGTCGCCAACGACCCGTCGAGCGGTCGTTCCTGGGCGATCGACCGTAGTGGCCAGCTCATCGACAACTGGGCCGACCTCATCAAGCAGGACGACGAGCAGCAGCAGGAGCAGGTCTCCGACGACGACCCCGAGGTCGACAAGGACCAGAAGCCGCCGGTGGCGGTGGACGACGACCTGGGCGCTCGTCCGGGACGCACCACGAGCCTCCCGGTCCTGCTCAACGACTACGACCCGAACGGTGACCCGATCATCGTGAGCGAGGTCGGGTCCATCTCGGAGTCCGCCGGCCGCGTCGCCATCGTCGCCGACGGCCAACGGCTGCAGGTCACGCTGTCGTCGCGCGCGACCGGCACCGTGACCTTCCCGTACACGATCACCGACGGCAACGGCGGGTCGGACACTGCGACCGTCCGCGTCACGGTGCGGCCGGAGTCGCAGAACGAGGCCCCGCGACAGGTGCGTGACACCTCGGCGGACGTGGTGCAGAACGGACACGTCGTCAGCAGCGTGCTCGGCGACTGGGTCGACCCCGACGGCGACCCGGTGTACCTGAAGTCCGCGACCGCCTCGGACGGCGACCGGGTGTCGACCACCCCGGACGGCCTGCTCGACTTCCGTGCGGACAGCGGCCGGACGGGCGACCGTGCCGTGCAGCTCGTCGTGAGCGACGGACGCGCGGACGGCCGTGGCTCGGTGACGGTGCGCGTGGCGAAGCAGGGGAGTGTGCCGCTGCGTGCCGACCCGTTCCCGGTGCAGGGCTACGCCGGCAAGGCCTTCACGGTGGAGCCGCTCGACCACGTCCGCGGCGGCAACGGCACCGTGACCCTCACGAGTGTGTCGTCGTCGGCGGGGCTGACGGTCACCCCGAGCTACGACGCGGGCACGTTCCGGGTGCAGGGTGCGAGTGCCGGCGACCACCAGCTCGAGTACACCGTGACCGACGGTGTGAAGACGTCGAGCGGCATCGTCCGGGTCACGATCCTCGCGCCGCCGGACGCCTCGACCGCGCCCATCACGACCCCGAAGACGGTCTTCGTCAACACGCTGTCGAGCAAGGACACCGACGTCACCGCGACCGACATCGACCCGGCGGGCGGGGTGCTGCTCGTCACCGCCCTCGACGGACCGGTGCGGGGCAGCGGGGTCCAGGCGAGCATCCTCGACCAGCACACCGTGCGCGTCACGCTGACCGCACCGCTCGACGGGCCGGTGTCGTTCGGCTACACCGAGACGAACGGCCTGGCGTCGTCCACCGGCACGATCACCGTCGTCGAGATCCCCAAGCCCGACCGGATCCAGCCGCCCGTTGCCCAGCCCGACAGCGCGACCGTCCGGGTCGGCGACGTCGCGAACATCGACGTGCTCGACAACGACACCCAGCCCGAGGGCGAGCCCCTGACCCTCGAGCCCGAGCTCGTGCAGAACGTGCCCGGCGACGGCGGTCTGCTGTTCGCCTCGGGCGACCACCTGCGCTACCTCGCGCCGAAGACCCCCGGCAACTACACCGCCGTCTACCGGGTCGCCGGTCCGGACGGCCAGTACGCCGACGCCGCCGTCTCGATCTCGGTGCGCGAACGGGACGCGGCGACGAACAACCCGCCGGTCCCGCAGACCGTGACCGCGCGGGTCGTGGCGGGTTCGTCGGTGCGGATCTCGGTGCCGCTGAACGGGATCGACCCGGACGGCGACTCGGTGCAGCTCGTCGGCGTCGGGTCGAACCCGGACAAGGGCTCCGTCACCGACGTCGCGTCCGACGCGCTGACCTACGAGGCGGGGGACTACTCGGCCGGCACCGACGAGTTCACCTACACGGTGGTCGACGCCCTCGGCGCACGTGCCACCGGTACCGTCCGCGTGGGCATCGCCCCCCGGGCCGAACAGGCGTCGAACCCCGTCGCCGAGGCCGACCACGTGACCATCCGCCCCGGCGGGTCGGTGACCGTGCGTGTGCTGCAGAACGACTCCGACCCCGAGGGCGGCCAGCTCACCGTGTCGGCGGCCGAGCCCACCGCCGACGACGTGTCGGCGAAGATCCTGCGGAAGCAGCAGATCCGGGTCACACCCCCGAAGACCGCGAAGTCGGGCGACTACGCCGTGCTCTACACGGTGGCGAACGCCAGCGGGGGATCGAGCACCGCGTTCCTCACCGTCACGGTCGACCCGGACGCGCAGCCCCTCCGCCCCGAGGTCGACGACACCACCCTGGACCTGCAGGACATCCTGCGGCGCGAGAGCGTGACCGTCGACGTGCTCGAGAACGTCTTCTTCGCCGAGGGCACCGCTGCCGACCTGCAGGTCGGGATCGTCGACGGCTACGGCGACACCGCACGGCTCACCGACGACGGACGGATCACGGTCCGGCTCACCGACGAGTCCCAGGTCATCCCGTTCTCGGTCGCACGGGTCGACCACCCCGACATCGTGTCCTACGGCTTCATCAACGTCCCCGGGTTCGACGACGCCCTGCCGCAGATCAACCGCTCGGCCGGTGCCGTCACCGTGAAGAGCGAGGCGACGGTCCGGATCCCGCTCGAGGACTACGTCGTGACCGCGAACGGCCAGACGGCGAAGATCACGGACCGCGGCACGGTGAAGGCGACGCACGCGAACGGCCAGAGCCTGGTCGTGGACTCGTCGACCCTGCAGTTCACCTCGTCGAAGCTGTACTACGGCAACGCGTCCATCTCGTTCGAGGTCACGGACGGCTCCGCGGCCAACGGCGGGAAGGGCCGGGTCGCGACGCTCGTGCTCCCGGTCACCGTGACGCCGCGGTCGAACCAGCCGCCGGCGTTCACCGGCTCGGCGGTCGAGATGCAGCCGGGCGAGACGCGCACCGTCGACCTGACGAAGCTCACCGACTACCCGTACCCGAAGGACCTGCCGGAGCTGCGCTACTCCGTCGTCGGTCGTCCGGCGGCCGGCACCACCGCCACGATCTCCAAGCAGCAGCTGACCATCACGGTCGCCGACACCGCGAAGAAGAACACCACGGCGTCGATCGGCATCGGGGTGCAGGACGACGCGAACGCCGGTCGTGCCGGCACCGTGACCGTCGGGGTCGTGGCCTCGACGCGTCCGCTCGTGCAACCCGGCGCCGACCGGTCGATCACCAAGCGCGGTGCGACGACCACCATCGACGTCCTGACGAACGACCAGCCGACGAACCCGTTCCCCGGACAGCGGCTGCGCGTCGTGAACATCCGTGGTCTGTCCGGCGGGCTGCCGAGCGGCGTCTCCGTGACCCCGAGCGGCGACCGCACCCGTCTGCAGGTCCGCGTCTCCGACAGCGCCAAGCCGGTGGACGCCCACCTGCAGTACCAGGTCGCCGACGCCACGAACGACCCGGACCGCTACGTCTGGGGCGACGTGACGATCTCGGTGCAGGACGTCCCCGACGCCCCCGGTACGCCCACCCGGACCGGGTCCTACGACGGTGGCCAGGCCACGCTGACCTGGTCGACCCCGCAGGGCAACAACTCGCCGATCACCGGGTACCGCGTCACCGGCACGAACGGCGTCGCGAAGAACTGCGGCACCGCCACGGTCTGCACCCTGACCGGCCTCGACCCGAAGGCGTCGTACCGCTTCCAGGTCATCGCCACCAACGCGATCGGCGACTCGAAGCCGTCGGGCAGCTCGGCGCCGATCAGCGCCGACTACGTGCCCGCGCCGCCGAAGGGCATCACCGTCACGCCGAACGGGTCGACGCCGAACCAGCTCGACATCGCGTGGAAGGCCGTTCCCGCTCCGAACCGTGGCAGCGCGGTCGACGACTACATCGTCACCATCGAGGGACCGGGGCTGTCCGGCACCCGGCACACCGGCACGGCGACGAGCACCTCGTTCACCGGAGCGCAGAGCGCCGCGCAGTACAAGGTGACGATCTCGGCCCGGAACGACGCGGACCGCAACGGCACCGTCGTGCAGTGGAACTCGGCATCGGCCACGGGTACGGCCGTCGGGACGCCCTCGGTCCCGACGCTGAACGCGACGCGTGACCAGTCCCCGGGGAAGACCACGGTCTCGCTGAGCGCGACGGAGAGCGACTGGGCCGGCAGCGGTCGGACGCTCACGATCGTCCGCTACCCGCCCGGCGTCGACATCCCCGGCGGCTGCACGACGACGGGCTCGGACAAGAAGTGGGACGGCAGCAGCGCGACGGACACGTTGAGCTCGAACGGGAACTTCCAGTACGTCGCACTGGCCGACAACGGCCTGTTCTGCACGCCGAGCCGTGCCGCGTCCGTGCAGGGGTACGCGGCACCGGGAACTGCGTCGGCGGACATCGCGGTCGAGAAGTTCAGCGACGATGCGGGCACGTACGCCATCCGCATCCGAAACCCGCGAGCGCAGCCCAGCGCCAACGGATCCGTGGATCACTACGCGTACGCGGTGAACGGCGGCGGGCTCGTGTCGTTCGGCGCGAACGGTTCATGGGTCGACGGTGTCGCCTTCGGTTCCGCGGTGAGCGTCACCGTCGTGGCGTGTGCGGACAGTACGTCGAACTTCTGTGGGAACGGGACCACGGTCGATGGGCTCCGACCGGTCCAGACCCGAGCGACGCTGCCGGATTCGATGACCGCCGGCACCCAGGTCACCGTGAACGCGGCGCCGAGCAACAGCGGGTACCAGCCCTCGGGCTACCGCGTGTCGTTCTGCCTGGTCGACCGGCCCTGCGGCGGCGGTCAGGTCTACGCGCCGAACGCCTTGCCGACGGTCGAGGACTCGCTCCTCGCGAACTACGTGGTCGTCGCGGCCATCGTCGACGGGCACGAGGACCCGAACCCGCCGAGCGCACGGATCGCAGCAGCGCCGGCGCCCGACCCCGAGCCGGAGCAGCCCGTTCCGGGTGAGCCCGATCCGGAACCCGCGCCCGGCTGACCCGGTTCCGCCGCCCGCTGACCGTACGCTGCACACACCGCCATCCCCGAGAACGAGGAACGACCACGCATGAGCATGACCCCGGAGCAGGCCACCTGGTTCGCCGACGTCGCAGGCCGCATCGTGACCAACGTCGAGCAGGTGCTCCTCGGGAAGACGTTCGTGATCCGCCTCGCGGTGACGGCGATGCTCAGCGAGGGCCACCTGCTCCTCGAGGACGTCCCCGGCACGGGCAAGACGAGCCTGGCGCGGGCGATGGCGCAGAGCGTGCAGGGAACGACGAACCGCATCCAGTTCACCCCCGACCTGCTGCCCGGCGACATCACCGGCATCAGTGTCTACGATCAGCGCACGCAGGAGTTCGACTTCCACCGCGGCCCGGTCTTCGCGAACATCGTGCTCGCCGACGAGATCAACCGTGCGAGCCCGAAGACGCAGTCGGCCCTGCTCGAGGCGATGGAGGAGTCGGCGATCACGGTCGACGGCGTGAACCACCGTCTGGCGGCTCCGTTCATGGTCATCGCGACGCAGAACCCCATCGAGCAGGCCGGCACGTACCGTCTGCCCGAAGCGCAGCTCGACCGGTTCCTCATGAAGACCTCGATCGGCTACCCCGACCACGCCGCCACCGTGAAGATCCTCGAGACCTCGTCGGCTCCGTCGGCATCGGTTCCGCTCGCGAGCGTCGTGCCCGCGGCGACGATCACCGAGATGGCCGCGCTGGCCCGCACGGTGCACGTCGACGCCGTCATCGCCGACTACGTCGCACGGTTGGTCGACGCGACGCGTTCGGCCAGTGAGGTCCGCCTGGGCGTCAGCGTCCGCGGCGCGATGGGCCTCATCCGTTCGGCACGCGTGCTCGCGGCGCTGAGCGGCCGCCACTACGTCACGCCGGACGACGTCAAGGCCCTCGCTGTCCCGGTGCTCGCGCACCGCCTGGTGCTCGACGCCGAGGCGGAGTTCGACGGTGTCAGCGCGCCGAGCGTCATCGCGCAGCTGCTGGTGGAGACGCCGCCGCCGGCCGACCGAGTCACGACGTGACGGACCGCCGGCCCGTCTCCACGCGCTCACGCCGTCCGTCCTCGACGCGGTCGCGTCGCGGGACGACGGCGTACGAGCGCACGGGGACGGTCGCCGGCCTGACCAACGTCCGCTCACGGATCGTCGGTGACCGC
The DNA here is from genome assembly GCF_004346515.1 of Curtobacterium sp. PhB191. Lineage (NCBI taxonomy): Bacteria > Bacillati > Actinomycetota > Actinomycetes > Micrococcales > Microbacteriaceae > Curtobacterium > Curtobacterium sp. PhB191. The sequence continues at coordinate 92,068 of NZ_SMBV01000005.1, read as the reverse complement.
GAAGGCGTCGCCGCTGATGCGGTCGTCGGGATCGTCCGGGTCTGGGCAACGGCCTGGAGGCTCGTCAAGCGTTCCTGGGGCGAGGTCTCGTCCGTCGTCACCGGGCTCGGGTGGACGGTCGCGGCCCTCACGCTCGTCGCGTTCGTGGCCGGCTACCGGTTCGGCCTGCGCGAGATCGTCGTCGTCGGGTTCGCGGGAGCGGTGCTCGTCGTCGTCGCCGCGATCGCGCTCATCGGCCGCACGCGGCTGGTGATCCGGATGCGCCTGCCGCAGCACCGTGTGGCGGTCGGCGACGAGGCCGGTGTGGTGGTCACGGCGGAGAACCCGACGCGTCTGCCCTCGGTGCCGACGACGGTCGAGGTGCCGGTCGGCCCGGGTCTCGTCGACGTCGCGATCCCGGCGATCGGCGCGCACGGCACGTTCGAGCAGCTGGTGCCCGTGCCGACCGTTCGCCGCGGCGTGCTCGACGTGGGGCCGGTCACCGGTGTCCGCGCCGACCCCGTCGGTCTCGTCCGTCGCGAGGTCGTCTGGACCGCACGCGAACAGGTCATCGTGCACCCGCGCACGATCGCGATCCCGTCGACGAGCACCGGGCTGGTGCGCGACCTCGAGGGGCAGGCGACCACCGACCTGTCGCCGGCCGACATCGCGTTCCACGCCATCCGCGAGTACATGCCGGGTGACGACCCCCGCACCATCCACTGGAAGTCGACGGCGAAGTCGGGCGCGCTGATGGTGCGCCAGTTCGAGGACACGCGCCGCTCGCACCTGGTCGTGGCGCTCGGCATCGCCCGGTCGGAGTTCGGGGACGACGAGGAGTTCGAGCTCGCGGTGAGCGCTGCGGCCTCGCTCGGTGCCCGTGCGATCCGCGACGGCCGAGAGGTCTCGGTCGTGGTGTCGGAACGCACCCCGGAGTTCGCGAAGCGTGCCGTCTACGCGGTGCGGACCCTGCCGACGGTCACCCCGACGCGACTGCTCGACGACTTCGCCTCGGTCGGACTCGCCGATGCCTGCCTGCCCATCGCCGAGGTCTCCCGGATCGTCGGCAGCGACACCGAGGGCATCTCGGTGGCGTTCCTGGTCGTCGGTTCGACGATCGGGCTGCCGGCGCTCCGGCTCGCGGCGACGCGCTTCCCCGTCGGGGTCGAGGTCGTCGCGGTGATCTGCGAGCCCGAAGCGCAGCCACGGTTCCTGCGGGTCGCGGGCCTGACCGTGATGACCATCGGCTACCTGGACGACCTCCGGCACGCCCTGCACCGATCGGCCGCCGCGTGAGCGCCCCTCCGGTGGCCACGCCGACGCCGCCCGCGGAGCGTGCCCGTCGGTCGACCCGGCGTTCCGATCGACGCGATGCCCGGCGGCTCGTGCCGTTCCGTCTGGCCGGCGGGACCCTCGTCGTGTGGCTCCTGCTCGCGATCGCGAGTGTGTCGTGGTGGCCGGTCTACCGCGACGACTCGATGATCGTCGCGGCGGTGACCGCGATCGCGTTCGGCACCCTCGTCGCCCTCGTCGGCGCGGTCCTGCGGCTGCCGCTGGTCGTGGTGGCGATCGCGACGGTGGCGGCGTTCACGCTCGCCGGTGTACCCGCCGCCGTGCCCGGTCAGGCCAACGGGGTCCTGCCGACGGGCCCGGGCCTGCTCGCGCTGTTCGCCGGCGTCGCGCTGGGGTGGAAGCAGCTGGTGACCATCAGCCTGCCGGTCGGCTCGTACGAGGCGCTCCTCGTGCCGTACTTCGTGACGCTCCTCGTCGCCACGGTGACGGCCGTGAGCGTGGCGACCCGGGCCTCCAGGCAGGAACTCGCGAGCATCCCGGCACTGGTGCTGTTCGCGATCGGGGTGGTTGTCGGACCGAGCCGGCTGGACACGTCGATCGTGACGGCCGTCGTGCTCGTCGCCGTCGCGCTCGTGTGGGCGCTGACGGTGCGGCACGCACGTCGCGCGGTCGCCGTGGCGACCACGATCGGGTCGTCGGTACCGATCGCCCGGTCGGTCGTGCGACCGGCGCTCGTCGGCACGGGGACGATCGTCGCGGCAGCCGTCGTCGCCACGGGTCTCGGGCTGGTCGCGCCGCCGTCCAACGAGCGCACCGTCGCCCGCACGGACGTCGTCAAGCCGTTCGACCCGCGTGACTACGTCAGCCCGCTGAGCGGCTTCCGCGCGTACGAGGAACAGAGCGCGGCGGACACCGCACAGCTCCGGGTCACCGGACTGCCGGAGAACGGGTTCGTGCGCATCGCGACGCTCGACACCTACGACGGCGTGGTCTACCGCGTCGGCGGGGCGGACGGCTCCTCGTCGTCGGGCACGTTCGAGCGCGTGCCGACGTCGGTCGACGTCCGTGGCGTGGACGGCACCACGGTGCGCGTCGGGGTGACCGTCGACGGCTACAGCGGGGTCTGGCTGCCGACGGTGGGGGACCTGGAGCGCGTCGACTTCACCGGGACCGACGCCGACGACGAGCGCGGTTCCTTCTTCTACAACGGCTCGACGCAGACGGGCGCCGTGGTCGGCGGTGTCCGCGAAGGCACTTCCTACGACCTGACCGCCGTGGTCCCCGACCAGCCGACGGACGAGCAGCTCGCGGCCGCCCGCCCTGGCAGTGCCGCGGTCCCGACGGCGCGCGACGTGCCGGACGCCGTCCGCGAGACGGTCGAGGCGACGACCGACGCCGATGCGACTTCTGGTGCGAAGCTCGTCGCGGTGATCCAGGCGCTCAAGCGCAACGGGTACGTCAGCCACGGCGTCGGTGACGACCGGATGAGCCGTTCGGGGCACGGCGCCGACCGCATCCAGGAGCTCCTGACGTCGCCGCTGATGATCGGCGACCAGGAGCAGTACGCCGCCGCAGCAGCGCTGATGGCCGACGAGCTCGGGTTCCCGGCACGGGTGGTCATGGGCTTCACCGCAGGCGGCGACTCGGGGTCCGGCGGGGCGTCGGCGAGCGGCGGCACCACGACGTTCCGCGGCTCGGACGTCACCGCGCGCATCGAGGTCGACACCGCGCAGTGGGGGTGGGTGATGCTCAACCCCAACCCGAGTGTCCGCGAGATCCCGAACGAGCAGCAGCAGACGCCGCAGCCGGTGACCCGTCCCGAGACCGTCGTGCCGCCGCCTCCCGTCGACCAGCAGGACCAGGACCAGCAGGCGCCGCCGCAGAGCGACCGGAACACGCCGCCCGTGCAGCCGCTGTGGTTGCAGATCCTGCTCGCAGCGCTGCCGTGGGTGGTCGGTGCACTGGGGCTGATCGCCCTCGTGCTCCTGCCGTTCGGGGTGATCGTCCTGCTGAAGCGGGTCCGCCGCCGACGGCGCCGTCGTGCTCCGACGCCGCGCGGTCGCATCGTCGGGGCCTGGGACGAGTACCGCGACGCGCTCCTCGACCGTGGCCACGACGTGGCCGGATCGGCCACACGACGCGAGACCGTGGCCGGTGCTCCGGGTGAGGGCGGGACCGGACTGGCCGCCCTCGCCGACCGGGCGGTGTTCGGACCGAGCGACGTCGACCAGGCCGCCGCCGACCGGATGTGGTCGGCGACGGACGATGCGGTGGGGACCCTGCGCGCCGGTCGGACGCGCCGTGATCGGTTCCGCACCGCCGTGTCGCTCCGGTCCCTGCGTGGACCCGGACGGCCGCGCGCCACCACCGGTCAGGGCTCGGCGAGACGCGGTGACTACGATGGCCGGAGGCCTGACGAGCGTCGTGGACGGCCGAGTGAGGACAGAGGCAGACCGTGATCAGATGCGAACACTGTGGATCGATGCTCCCGGAGGGGGCGATCTTCTGCGGTGAGTGCGGACGCGCGGTGACCGCCGGAGCGAGCCGCCGGCCGGTCGCTCCGACCCCCGTCGAGCAGGCGCCGCCACCGCCCCTGCAGCAGCCCGACTCCCACGGACGTCGCTCCGACCCTGCGGCCGACGCGTGGTTGCCCGAGTCGACCCTCGACCCCGCCACCCGCGCCTGGCTGACCGGTGCCGACCGCCGCACCACCGAACCCCCGACCGCGGTGCCCGTCCAACGCCCCGACGACCTCGCCCCGCGCGAGGCACCGTCGCACGTGCACGGAGCGGGCTCCGGCCTCGGCGACTGGTCGAACGCGGCCGCGCAGCCCGACGCCGTCCCCGCCCAGGACGAACCGCCACTGGACCCGGACGCCTACCGCTCCGAGCCCGCCGACGCCCTCGCCGACGACCCCGAGCGGACCCGGTTGGCTCCCGTCGAGGACCGTCCCGTGACCCCGCCGGCCGCTGACGAGGCTCCGGCTCCCGTGTGGGCGCCGCCGGTCGCTCCGGCTCCGTCCGCGGCGCCGGCCGGCCCGTCCTGGTGGGTCGGTCGCGGCGCCACCACCGATGCCGGAGCTGATCCGGCTCCCGTCGTGCCGCCGGTCCCGAGTGCACCGGCCGCCGCTGACGACACGCCCCGTGACACGTCCCACGACACGCCCGACGACACCGCGGCGTCCCCGCACGCGACGGACGACGCAGCCGCGCACGCAGAGACCGACGGTGCTGACGACACGACGTCCACCCGCTCCGTCGAGCCCGTGCAGGACGGTGCGCTCGGACAACCGACCGCAGCCGTGCCCGTCGTCTCGCCGCCGCAGCCGGGGGACACCGCCGTCGTCGAGCCGCTGATCGACCGCCGACCGCCGCGGCCCGCGCCGCTCGTGACACCGGGCATGCACGCCACGACCATCTGCCACGTCTGCGGCAACCGCCTCGAGCCCGACGACATCTTCTGCGGGGAGTGCGGAGCAGTCCGCCCCGCGGTGACCGCCGCGTTCACCGGACCGGTCGTACCGCTGCCGATGGCGCGTCCGGACTGGGCGACCGAACACTCCGGCGTGGAGTCGGCCGGAGCCGGCGGGTCGTCGTCGACCGACGTGCCGGACGACGAGATCCCGGTCGATGCGCCTGCGGACGATCAGACCTCGAGCGACGAGACCGGGTCCGGCGAGACCGGGTCCGACGAGAACGGGTCCGTCGAGGACGTGGCCGGCGAGACCACCGCCGACGACGAGTCGGCCCTGCCGGACAGCGAGGCCTCGCGCCCGGGTGGGCGTCCCCGCGGCGCACACGCGGCGCCGGTGACCGAGCCGACCGAGCCCGGGGACGCGGCACCGTACGGAGAACCGCAGGACTCCGAACGGTCCTGGGCCCCGCCGGCGCAGGCCCCGCTCGCCGCGCCGCTGCCTCCTGTCCCCGGGGCGACGGCACCCGAGCTCCCGCTCCCGCCGTCGGACCGTCCCGAGGCCAGTGCGGACGCCGACGAGCTCGACGAGGACGTCGACGAGACCCGCATCGTCTCGAAGACCCCGACGCGCGCGCCGGTCCTGCTGCACTTCAGCACGGGCGAGCGGTTCGGGGTGCACGGCACCGGCCTGCTCGGTCGTCTGCCTCGTCCGCAGCCGGGGGAGCGCTACGACGACCTGCTGACCGTGCACGACCCGGGCAAGTCGGTGTCGAAGACCCACCTCGAGCTCGGCCGCGACGGTGACGACCTGTGGGTGTCCGACCGGTTCTCCGGCAACGGCACCGTCGTCCGCCACATCGACGGTTCGATCCGTCGCTGCGAGCCCGGCCGTCGGTACCGCGTGGAGCGCGGGGCTCGGGTGGACATCGGCGAGCAGTTCTTCCTCGTGCAGTAGCGCTGCCGGACTTCTCCACAGATCGGTCGTCGGCGCCCCGGAGACGCCGCCGTCCTGCTGCGATGGAGGCATGACCCCGTTCGCTGCTCGGTGCGTCCTGGTCGGGACCGCCGTCGTGCTCGTCCTCGCCGGGGTGTTCGCGCCCCTCGACGGCGCTTCCCGTGCGGTGGTGTTCGCAGCCGCCGGGTGCTGCGCGGTGCTCGACGTCCTGCTGCACCGGTCCGGCGCAGGCGGACGCCGCGAACCGGAGTCGCTGTCCGGCGACTACTCCGCAGCGGCGATCGAGTTCCACTGTCCGAGCGCACCAGGACGGCTCCTGCTCGGCCACGGCTCGGACGGTGTGCCGTGGGAGACCGACACGACCGGTCACGTCGTGGTCGTCGGCACCGGGGCACTCGCCGCCGCGGTGTTCCGGGCGATCGCCGAACAGCTCCGCGCCACCGCCGATCCGTGGGACGACCTCCGCGCAGCCGGCAGAATCGGAACCCAAACTGGCGACGACCCGGCGCTGCCCGACGGTACGACGCTGCCCGACGGCACGGCGGTGCTCGCTCGCCTCGACCGCTCCGGACGCCCGAGCGGCACGGTCGTGCTCGTCCCGGGACTCGGAGCGATGCCAGGGCTGTGGGACGCCGCGGTGGAGGTCACCCGCTACGGCTGCACCGTCCGTCGCCCACCCGACCGACGTGGTGTCACGCTCAGACCGGTGCTCCCGGTACTGCCGGAGCTCGTCGGGTGACGGCCTCAGCGCAGGCCGGAGCCGACCCGGACCGCGCCGACCGGCACACCACCGCCGAGCACCTGTTCACCCGTCGCCGCCAGGACATCGGCCACGCCGTCGGCGCCCACCAGCCCGTTCCGCTGCAGCAGGGTGAGCGCTGCGAGGGTGCCCGCGCGCTGTGACCCGTCCAGCACCTTCACCGCGACCGCGGCCCCACCGGGCAGCCCCATCACCATGACGCCCTCGGCCCCGAGCTTCGCCAGGACCTGCAGCCGCTCGATCGTGACGGTGTTGGCCCGACCGACCCCGTCGATCGCCCACGGGTGCGCCAGGACGGCGTCGGTCAGCGCCGTGGAGTCGTCGTCGGCCCGGGCGACGACGCCGGCGAACCCGCGTGCCAGTCCGGTCAGCGTGAGCGGGAAGACGGGGGCGCCGCAGCCGTCGGTGCCGACCAGGTCGACCGTCTCGTGCGTGTACTCCTCGACCACCGAGCGGACCCGCTGCTGCATCGGGTGCTCGATGTCCAGGTACGTCGCCTCGTCCCACCCGTTGACGCGGCAGGCGGCGAGCATGCCGGCGTGTTTGCCCGAGCAGTTCATCGCCAGGCGCCGGGGGCCGTCCATCGTCCGGCCGGTCGCTCGGTCGAAGGGCATGTCCGGCGGGCACCCGAGGTCGGTCTCGACGTGGTCGAACGACTCGAGCATGTGCAGCGCGAGGGCCTGGTGTGCGACGGTACCGGCGTGGCTCGCGGTGGTGAGGACGAGTTCCTCATCGGAGAACCGGGCACCGGCGCCGCGGACGGCGAGGGCCTGGAACGGCTTCATCGTCGAGCGCGGGTAGATGCTGGCTGCGACGTCGCCGACCGAGTCGACCACGGCGCCCGCGGAGTCGACCACGACCCCGGCGCCGATGTGCCGGCTCTCGTCGAACCCCGACCGGTCGAGGACCGCGAGTTCGACCGACCCGTCGGCGGTGAGAGGATGGCGATCAGTGCGGACTTCGTGGCTCACCGTCATGCCGCCATGCTAGCCAGGGCGGACGACCGCCAGTGACGCCGACGAAGGGCAGCACCCGTGCAGGACCACACTTACGAGGTCTCCGTCAGCTGGACGGGAGACCGCGGCACCGGCACGTCCGGCTACCGCGACTACGGGCGCGACCACGTCGTCTCGGCGGTCGGCAAGCCCGACGTGGCCGGCTCGGCCGACCCCACGTTCCGCGGTGACCGCGACCGCTGGAACCCGGAGGAACTCGTCGTCGCCGCGTTGGCCCAGTGCCACATGCTCAGCTACCTGCACGTCGCGGTGACCCAGGGCTTCACCGTCGTCGACTACCGCGACACGGCCACTGCGTCGCTGAACCTGAACCGCGACGGCTCGGGCGAGCTCACCGGTGCGACGCTGCACCCGGTCGTGACGATCCTCGAGGCAGACCGGGTGGCCGATGCCGAAGCCGCGCACGCCACGGCGAACCAGCTCTGCTTCATCGCCCGGTCGGTGTCGTTCCCGGTGCACCACGAGGCCCAGACCGTCGTCCGTACTGCGACATTGGCAGGGGACTCTTCAGCAGGTGGGGCAGACTAGGTTCCCGTGAAGCGTCTGCGCCTGCTCCCGATCGCCCTCGTCCCCGCCGTCGTGCTGGGACTCGCCGCATGCTCCGGCTCCGGTTCGGACGGGTCCACGGCCTCGCCGACCCCGACCGCCAGTGCGACCGCCTCGGCGATCACGTCCTGCCCGGACCCCGGCAAGGCCTCTGACTCAATCCGGGCGACCGGCTCGTTCGGGGGCGCGAAGGCCCCGACCGTCAAGTTCGCGGCGGGCCTGTCGGCCAAGACCCCGCAGGCCACCAAGCTCGTGACGGGCAAGGGTGCGTCGTTGGACGAGGGCGACTACGCCCAGGTGTCGTACACGGTCTACGAGGCGAAGGACGCCAAGAAGCTCGGCACGGTCGGTTTCGACGAGGGCAACCCGCAGGTCCTGTCCGTCGGCGGCTCGGGCTTCGGTGCCCTCCTCGCCTGCTCGAAGGTCGGCGACCGGGTGGCAGCGGTCGGTCAGTCCGCGGCACTCGGCTTCAACACCGGCGGCGAGATCGTCGTGGTCGCGGACGTCGTCGCGCAGACCCCCACCAAGGCGAGCGGCACCCCGCAGGACCAGGACCCCGGCCTGCCGACGGTCGAGGACAAGGCATCCGGCGAGCCGGAGATCACGATCCCCGACGGCGTGAAGGCCCCGACCAAGACAACCGTCGAAGTCCTCAAGCAGGGCGACGGCGCGTCCATCGCCGACGGCGACACCGCCCTCGTGCAGTACAAGGGCGTCGTCTACAGCACCGGCAAGGAGTTCGACTCCTCGTGGTCGAAGGGCGCCCCGACGACCTTCACGGTCTCCGAGAGCGCACTCATCAAGGGCTTCGTCACGGGCCTCGTCGGGCAGAAGGTCGGCTCGCAGGTGCTGATCGTCGCCACGCCGGAGGACGCCTACGGCGCGAACCCGCAGGAGGGCTCGGGCATCCCGAAGAACGCCACCCTCGTCTTCGTGGTCGACATCCTCGCGAAGGGCTGACCGTGGCCCGGCGTCGCATCGTCGTCCTCGGCAGCACCGGCTCGATCGGCACGCAGGCGCTCGACGTCGTCGCCCGCAACCCCGACCGGTTCGAGGTCGTCGGTCTGACCGCCGGCAGCAACCGCACCCTGGTCGCCGAGCAGGCCGAGCGGTTCGGCGTGCGCGACACGGCGTTCGGGGCGGAGGACTCCGAGCGGCTCGTCCGCAGCGTCGAGGCCGACGTCGTCCTGAACGGCATCACGGGGTCGGTCGGCCTCGGGCCGACGCTCGCGGTGCTCGAGACCGGTGCGACCCTGGCGCTCGCCAACAAGGAGAGCCTCATCGTGGGCGGTTCCCTGGTGCAGCAGGCTGCAGCGCCGGGCCAGATCGTCCCCGTGGACAGTGAGCACTCGGCGATCGCGCAGGCGCTCCGCTCCGGTGCCGACACCGAGGTGCAGCGGCTCGTCCTGACAGCGAGCGGCGGTCCGTTCCGCGGCCGCACCCGCGAGCAGCTCCGCGACGTCACCCCGACGCAGGCGCTGGCGCACCCCACGTGGGACATGGGACTCGTCGTCACGACGAACTCCGCCACGCTCGTCAACAAGGGGCTCGAGGTCATCGAGGCCCACCTGCTCTTCGGCGTGCCGTACGACCGCATCGAGGTCACGGTGCACGCGCAGTCGATCGTGCACTCGATGGTCGAGTTCGTCGACGGCTCCACCATCGCGCAGGCCTCGCCGCCGGACATGCGTCTGCCGATCGCGCTCGGCCTGGCGTGGCCGGACCGCGTGCCCGGGGTCGGTGTGCCGCTCGACTGGACGACGGCGAGCACCTGGACCTTCGAGCCGCTCGACGCCGACGCGTTCGGCGCCGTCGCCCTCGCGAAGCGTGTCGGTGAACTCGGCGGGACCTTCCCGGCCGTGTTCAACGCGGCGAACGAGCAGGCCGTGGCCGCGTTCCACGCGGGCGCCATCGGCTTCCTCGACATCGTCGACACGGTCGAGCGCGTCGTCGAGGAGCACACCGCGGGGGAGCCGTCACTCGACGGCGTGCTCGCTGCGGAGCACTGGGCCCGCGCCGCCGCGGACCGCGCGCTGACCCGCTGACGCGATCCGCGCCTCCCGTCGGTCGCATGGTCACCACGTGACGGACTGGGCCCACACCGCCGGTTCCGGCGCGACGCGCCAGCGGCGGGACGGCCGTGCCGGTGGGGAGAGGCTCAGATCACCTCTCAGACGGCGCTCGGCTCCGTCATGGCAAGCGTCCCGTACCCTTTCCCGGTGACCGTCGAAACCGTCCTGCTCTTCGTCCTCGGCGTGGTCGTCTTCATCATCGGCCTGCTGGTCTCGATCGGACTCCACGAGCTGGGGCACCTGTCCTTCGCGAAGCTGTTCAACGTCAAGGTGACGCAGTACTCGCTGGGCTTCGGCAAGGCCATGTGGTCGTTCAAGCGGGGTGAGACCGAGTACGGTATCCGCCCGATCCTGCTCGGCGGATACATCTCGATGGTCGGCATGCTCAAGCCGCGTGCCTCCGGCCGCCCGAGTGCGATCACGAACACCGGCATGTACGGCGCGTTCGTGCAGGACGCCCGCCAGGCCAGCGCGGAGCAGATCGCGGACTCCGGCGGCGACGACTCCCGCGCCTTCTACCGACTCACCCCGTGGAAGCGCATCATCGTGATGGTCGCCGGCCCCGCGATGAACCTGGTGATCGGGATCGTGCTGTTCGGCGTGCTGCTGTGCGGCTTCGGGTCGCCGACCACGACGTTCACCTCGAGCGTCGACTGTGTCCTGCCGACCAGCCAGACGACCGAGTGCACCTCGGGCGACGCGGAGTCGCCGGCGAAGCAGGCCGGCATCGCGTCGGGCGACGTCGTGCTCTCGGTGAACGGTGAGCAGGACCCGACCATCGCGCGCGTCTCCGAGGTCTTCCAGAAGTCGGCCGGCGAGCAGGTGACGGTCGTCGTCGAGCGTGACGGTGCCCGGAAGACGCTCGAGATCACCCCGACGACCGCCACCCGCGACGTCTACGACGCCGAGGGCAAGGTCGTCACGAACGACGACGGCACGACGAAGACCCAGCGGGTCGGTGTCGTCGGCGTCAGCATCGGGCAGTCGCTCGTGCGGCAGTCGCCGGCCGAGGTCCTGCCCGCGACGGGTGCGCAGATCGCCGCGTCGGCGCACCTCATCATCGACCTGCCGCAGCGCCTGGTCGCCGTCTGGAACGCGGCGTTCGGCGCGCAGGAGCGGTCGCAGGACAGCCCCGTGTCGGTCGTCGGCGTCGGCCGCGCGATCGGCGAGGTCTCGTCGATGAGCGGCGTGCCGGTGGTCGACAAGGCGTACACGATCCTCGGGCTGCTGGCCTCGCTGAACATCGGCCTGTTCGTGCTGAACATGGTGCCGCTGCTGCCGCTCGACGGCGGGCACATCGCCGGCGCCCTGTGGGAAGCGATCAAGCGACGGTCCTTCAAGCTCGTCGGCAAGGCGGACCCGGGCCCCATCGACCTGGCGAAGACGATGCCGCTCACCATGGTCGTCGTGGTGCTGCTGGCGGGGATGAGCGCGCTGCTGATCTACGCCGACATCGTGCGGCCCGTGAACCTGTTCGGGTAGTCGCTGCGGCGCTACGCTCAGCGGATGAGCACAGCGCCCACGAACTCCGGGCTCACCACCGCCGCGCCCGAGGTCCGCACCGTTGAACGGCAGGGCCTCGACGTCATCGCCGAGTCCGACCGCAAGGGCACCCCGCGGGGACTCTTCTGGCCGTGGTTCGCGGCGAACATCTCCGTCCTCGGCATCGCCTACGGGTCGTTCGTGGTCGGGTTCGGCATCTCGTTCTGGCAGGCCACCGTCGTCTCGGTCATCGGGGTGGTGTTCTCGTTCCTGCTGTGCGGCATCGTCGCGATCGCCGGCAAACGCGGGTCGGCGCCGACGATGGTGCTGAGCCGTGCGGCCTTCGGGGTCCGCGGCAACCGGGTGCCCTCGTTCCTCAGCTGGATCCTCACCGTCGGGTGGGAGACCGCCCTCGCCGCACTGGCGGTCCTCGCGACCTCGACGGTGTTCACCGAGCTCGGCTGGGACGGCGGGGTGCTGACGAAGGTCGTCGCCCTCGTCGTGGTCGCCGCGCTCGTGGTCGGGGCCGGCGTCGCGGGCTTCGACGTGATCATGCGCCTGCAGACCTGGATCACGGTCATCACCGCTGTGCTCACGGTCGTCTACGTCGTGCTCGCGGTGCCGTCCATAGACTTCGCCGCGATCGCCGCGATGCCGACGGGCAGTGCCCAGCAGTTCATCGGTGCGCTCGTGCTCGTGATGACCGGCTTCGGGCTGGGCTGGGTGAACGCCGCTGCCGACTACTCGCGGTACCTGCCGCGCTCGGCGTCGACCGGGGGAGTCGTCGGGTGGACGACCTTCGGCGGTGCCCTCGCACCGGCGATCCTCGTGGTCTTCGGTGTCCTACTCGCCGGGTCATCGCCGGACCTGAGCGCGGCGATCGGTGCCGACCCGATCGGCGCGCTCACCACGATCCTGCCGGTGTGGTTCCTCATCCCGTTCGCCCTCGTCGCGATCCTCGGGCTCGTCGGCGGCGCGGTGCTCGACATCTACTCGTCGGGCCTCGCGCTGCTGAGCGTCGGCGTGAAGATCCCACGGCCGGTCGCCGCCGGGGTGGACGGCGTGTTCATGGTGGCGGGTGCGATCTACATCGCGTTCTTCGCGACGGACTTCGTCGGCCCGTTCCAGGCGTTCCTCATCACCCTCGGCGTCCCGATCGCCGCCTGGGCCGGCATCTTCGTCGCCGACGTCCTGCTGCGGCGCACGGCCTACGCCGAAGGCGAGCTCGACGACCGTCGCGGCCGCTACGGCGACGTCCGGTGGGGCGCGATCGCCCTGGTCGCGGTCGGCACGGCACTCGGGTGGGGTCTCGTCACGCTGGCGTCACCGGCGTGGCTGTCGTGGCAGGGCTACCTGCTCGGGCCGTTCGGCCTCGGCGGACGCGACGGCGCCTGGGCCTACGCGAACCTCGGTGTGCTCGTCGCGCTCGTCGTCGGGTTCCTCGGCACCCTGCTGTTCGCCCGGGGCTCCGTCCGGCGCCAGGAAGCACAGCGGTGAGCACGTCGGGGAGCACGGGCGTCCCCGACGACGCCTGGCTCGTCGTCATCGACATGCAGCAGGTCTTCACGGGGGAGTCCCCGTGGGCGGCGCCGCGGTACGACCACGCCGGAGTCGGCATCGAGCGTCTGCTGCCCCGGTTCACCGGACGCACGGTGTTCACCCGGTTCGTCGCGCCCCAGCGCCCGCAGGGCGCCTGGGTGCCGTACTACCGCGAGTGGCCCTTCGCCCTCGTGCCGGACGCCGCCCCGCTGTACGCGCTGACCGAGCCCTTCGCGAGTGCGGCAGGGGACCGGAACGACCCCGTCGTGACCGAGCCGACGTTCGGCAAGTGGGGGACGGGCCTCCAGGCAGTCGTCGGTGACCACCCGCACCTGGTGCTCACGGGGGTGTCGACCGACTGCTGCGTGCTGTCGACCGCCCTGGCGGCGGCGGACGCCGGAGCGACCGTGACGGTCGTCGCGGACGCCTGCGCCGGGGCGAGCGACGCGGACCACGAGCGGGCGCTCGACGCGATGCGGCTGTACGCGCCGCTCATCACCGTGGTGGACAGCGCCGCTCGGCTCTGAACGTCCGGTGTGACCGGGCCGGGACGGTCGGAGCGAGCGCGTAGAGTGCTCACGTGCCCGCTGTGAACCTCGGTATGCCCAAGTCGCCCGAAACCCTCGCCCCCCGACGCAAGTCGCGCCAGATCCGGGTCGGCAAGGTGCTCGTGGGCGGCGATGCTCCGGTGTCCGTCCAGTCGATGACCACGACCCCGACGACGAACATCAACGCGACGCTGCAGCAGATCGCCGAGCTCACGGCCTCGGGCTGCGACATCGTCCGGGTCGCCGTGCCGACGCAGGAAGACGCCGACGCGCTGCCGATCATCGCGAAGAAGTCGCAGATCCCGGTCATCGCCGACATCCACTTCCAGCCGAAATACGTGTTCCAGGCGATCGACGCCGGCTGCGCCGCGGTCCGCGTCAACCCGGGCAACATCCGCAAGTTCGACGACCAGGTCGGTGCCATCGCCGCCGCGGCGAAGGCCGCAGGCGTGTCGCTCCGCATCGGCGTCAACGCCGGGTCGCTCGAACCGAGCCTGCTGCAGAAGTACGGCAAGGCCACGCCCGAGGCGCTCGTCGAGTCCGCCGTGTGGGAAGCCAGCCTGTTCGAGGAGCACGACTTCCACGACTTCAAGATCTCGGTCAAGCACAACGACCCGATCGTCATGGTCAAGGCCTACCGCCAGCTCGCCGCCGCCGGCGACTGGCCGTTGCACCTCGGTGTGACCGAGGCCGGCCCCGAGTTCCAGGGCACCATCAAGAGCGCCACCGCGTTCGGCATCCTGCTGGCCGAGGGGATCGGCGACACCATCCGCGTGTCCCTGTCCGCGCCGCCCGCGCAAGAGGTGAAGGTCGGCCTGCAGATCCTGCAGTCGCTCAACCTGCGCGAACGCAAGCTCGAGATCGTCTCGTGCCCGAGCTGCGGCCGGGCCCAGGTCGACGTCTACCAGCTGGCGAACGACGTCACCAAGGGCCTCGAGGGCATGTCCGTCCCCCTGCGGGTCGCCGTCATGGGCTGCGTCGTGAACGGCCCGGGCGAGGCGCGCGAGGCCGATCTCGGCGTCGCATCGGGCAACGGCAAGGGCCAGATCTTCGTCAAGGGCAAGGTCGTCAAGACGGTGCCGGAGCACGAGATCGTGCAGACCCTCATCGCCGAGGCGAACCGCATCGCCGACGAGATGGGGCCGGAGGCCGCGCTCGGCAGCCCCGAGGTCATCACCACCCCGTAGCGCGCGCTCCGGCACGGTGCGGATTCCGCCACTGTGTGCCGGGTTGACGGCTCGGTGCGGGGTCAGCGGGCGGCACGGTGCGGCTGAGGCCGCACCGGTCGGCGAACCTCGCACGGTGCGCGTCCGCGCACGACGAGCGTCGCGGCGTGCCGGACGGGAGGCCCGTGGCGGCCTGGCACCGGGCGTCCCGTCCGCACCGTGCGGACTTCGCGAACCCGTGACGGGAAAGCAGTCCGGTGCGCGCTTGTGACACCGCACGATGCGGCTTGCGCCGCACCGTGCGGCGAACCGCGCACGGTGCGCGCCCGCCCGGACCTCGCACCGTGCGGCGAACCTCGCACGGTGCGCCCCCTCCCGTGCCGCGCCGTCGGCGCACGCCGCTAGGCTGGCCCCGTGGTCACACGGCTTTCGCATCTGTTCCTCCGTACGCTCCGCGACGACCCCTCCGACGCCGAGGTGACGAGCCACAAGCTGCTCGTCCGCGCCGGGTACGTCCGTCGCCAGTCCCCGGGGATCTTCGCCTGGCTGCCGCTCGGTCTCCGGGTGCGCGCCAAGATCGAGGGGATCATCCGCGACGAGATGGTCGCTGCCGGTGCGCAGGAAGTGCTGCTGCCGGCGCTGCTGCCGCGCGAGCCGTACGAGGCGACGAACCGCTGGACCGAGTACGGCGACGGCATGTTCCGCCTGCAGGACCGCAAGGGCTCCGACTACCTGCTCGCCCCCACGCACGAAGAGATGTTCGCGCTGCTGGTGAAGGACCTGTACTCGTCGTACAAGGACCTCCCCGTCACGCTGTTCCAGATCCAGGACAAGTACCGCGACGAAGCACGCCCGCGCGCGGGTCTGCTGCGCGGTCGCGAGTTCACCATGAAGGACGCCTACTCGTTCGACCTCACCGACGAGGGCCTCGAGCGCAGCTACCAGGTCATGCGCGACGCGTACGAGAAGATCTTCGCCCGCCTCGGCCTCGAGTACGTCATCGTCAAGGCGGACGCCGGCGCGATGGGCGGCTCCAAGTCGGAGGAGTTCCTGCACCCGATCGCCGTGGGCGAGGACACCTTCGTCCGCAGCGCCAACGGCTACGCGGCGAACGTCGAGGCCTACGTCACGCCCGTGCCCGCGTCGCTGCCGATCGAGGGGCAGCCCGACGCGGTGCTCCTGCCGTCGTCGGACACCCCGACGATCGACACGCTCGTCGCCCACGCGAACGAGGTCGCCCCGCGCGACGGCGCGCCGTGGACCGCCGCGGACACGCTGAAGAACGTCGTCCTCGCCCTCACGCACCTGGACGGCACGCGCGAGGTCGTGGTCGTCGGGCTCCCCGGTGACCGCGACGTCGACCTGAAGCGCGCCGAGGTGGCGTTCGCCCCGGCCGAGGTCGAAGCCGCAGGCGACGACGACTTCAAGAAGCACAAGGGCCTGGTCAAGGGCTACATCGGTCCGCAGGTCCTCGGCGCAGAGAGCGCCACGGGCATCCGGTACTTCGTCGACCCGCGCGTGGTCGACGGCACCGCCTGGGTCACCGGCGCCAACGAGCGCGGCGTGCACGTCTCCGGCCTGGTCGCCGGCCGTGACTTCGTGGCCGACGGTGTCGCCGAGGTCTCGGACGTCCGCGCGGGGGACCCGTCGCCCGACGGCTCGGGTCCGCTCGAGACCGCCCGCGGCATGGAGATCGGGCACGTCTTCCAGCTCGGCCGCAAGTACGCCGAGGCCCTGGGCCTCAAGGTGCAGGACGAGAACGGCAAGCTCGCGACCGTCACGATGGGCTCGTACGGCATCGGCGTGACGCGCATCCTGGCGATCCTGGCCGAGGCGCACAACGACGACAAGGGCCTGGCCTGGCCGAAGAACGTCGCACCGTTCGACGTGCACATCGTCGCCACCGGCCGTGACCAGGTCGCCTACGAGCTGGCGACGTCGATCGTCGCCGAGCTCGAGGGTGAGCGGTTCGACGTGCTCTACGACGACCGTCCGAAGGTGTCGCCCGGCGTCAAGCTCCGCGACGCCGAGCTGCTCGGCATGCCGATCGTGGTCGTCGCCGGCCGCGGCGCCGCCGACGGCGTCGTCG
Organism: Curtobacterium sp. PhB191; assembly: GCF_004346515.1. NCBI lineage: Bacteria > Bacillati > Actinomycetota > Actinomycetes > Micrococcales > Microbacteriaceae > Curtobacterium > Curtobacterium sp. PhB191. Next base: position 75,209 of record NZ_SMBV01000005.1, on the reverse strand, counting down.
AGCTGTGGAACCGTGCCAGCGGCGAACGCCGCGACGTGCCGGTCGCCGAGCTGCTCGACGCGGTCCGCGCGATCTAGCGGGTCGCGTCCTGGACGCGACCACCCAACGGACGGGAGGCCCGTGGCGACGCCGCCACGGGCCTCCCGTCCGTCTCGACTCGGGTCCGCGAGCCGCAGTGCGGTACGCTTGTGGCCGACTTCTGCGACGGTTCCATCCGCAGGAGCGACTCATCTGAATACGGAGGCACCTCGGTGAAGATCGATCTCGCAGTCCTGCGACTCATGGAGCGCGAGCGGGAGATCCCGTTCGACGAACTGGTCCAGATCATCGAATCTGCCATCCTGACCGCCTACCAGAAGCACGCCGAAGAGAACGGCGAGCCGGCCCACGCGCAGTCGCGTGTCGAGCTCGACCGCAAGTCCGGCGAGGTCAGTGTCTACGTCCCCGAGCTCGACGACGAGGGCACCGTCATCGGTGAAGCCGTCGACCAGCCGAGCGACTTCGGTCGCATCGCGGCCTTCGCGGCGAAGCAGGTCATCAACCAGCGCCTGCGCGACATCGGTGATGACAAGATCCTCGGCGAGTTCCGCGGCAAGGAAGGCGACATCGTCGCCGGTGTGGTCCAGCAGGGCCCGAACCCGCGCATGGTGATGGTCGACCTCGGCACGGTCGAGGCGATCCTGCCGCCCGAAGAGCAGGTGCCGGGCGAGTCCTACGCGCACGGTTCGCGCATCCGCGTGTACGTGACGAGCGTCGCCCGCGGCAACAAGGGCCCGCAGATCACGGTGTCGCGCACCCACCCGGGCCTGGTCCGGAAGCTCTTCGCCCTCGAGGTGCCGGAGATCGCCTCGGGCGTCGTGGAGATCACGTCGCTCGCGCGCGAAGCCGGTCACCGCACGAAGATCGCGGTCAAGGCGAACGAGCCCGGCGTCAACGCGAAGGGTGCCTGCATCGGCGAGCTGGGCGCGCGCGTCCGTGCCGTCACCAACGAGCTCGGTGCCGAGAAGGTCGACATCGTGGACTGGTCCCCGGACCTGTCGGCGTTCGTCGCGAGTGCCCTGTCGCCGGCCAAGGTGACCAGCGCCTTCGTGCTCGACGCGTCGACCAAGGCCGTCCGCGCACTCGTGCCGGACTACCAGCTGTCGCTCGCGATCGGCAAGGAAGGGCAGAACGCCCGCCTGGCCGCCAAGCTCACCGGGGCCCGGATCGACATCCAGCCGGACTCCATCCTGGACGGCGACGACTAGGCGATTTCGCCGCCGGCGTGCCCAGAAGGGCGCGCCGGATCGCGGACGTCCGAGGCAAGGAGTAGAGTGGTTCCCGTCAGAACGTGCATCGGCAGTCGTCGTCGCGCTTCCCGATCCTCACTCCTCCGAGTCGTCGCCCTGAGCGATGGCCGCGTCGTGGCGGATCCGAAGGCAGTCATGCCGGGCCGGGGAGCATGGCTCACACCGACCGTCGATGCCTACGATCTGGCCGTCAAGCGCAGGGCTTTCCGCCGTGCGCTCCGGTTGGATCGCGATCCCGACACGTCCGCGGTGCTCGACCACATCGTCGGCCTCTCACGAGCGTCGACCGAGCGCCCGGACATGACAGAACAGGCTGAACGGCTTATGGACAACTGATGAGCGGCTCGAAATGAGACCCGTCATCCATTGAGTCCTGCCCTTTACGGGGTGGGACCCGTGAAGGAGAACAGTGGCTAAACCACGCGTACACGAGATCGCAAGCGAACTCGGCGTCGACAGCAAGACCGCACTCGAAAAGCTCAAGGAGCTCGGCGAGTTCGTCCGGGGTGCCAGCTCGAGCATCGAGCCCCCCGTAGCCCGGAAGCTCCGTGCCGCCCTGCAGGCGGACGGTGTCCCGGCATCCAAGCCCGCAGCCTCGGCCCCCGCGCCGAGCACGCCGGCCAAGAGCAGCACGCCTGCGTCCGGCGCGCCGAAGCCCGGTGGCCCGCGCCCCGGCCCGGTCCGTCCGGCACCCGCACCGGAGCCCGAGGTCCAGGCAGCACCTGCTGCCGAGGACGTCCCGGCCCCGGCCGCACCGAAGTCCGTCGCCCAGCGACAGGCTGAGGCCGAGGCCGCACAGAAGGCCCGTGCCGAGAAGGCCGCCGCCGAGCAGCAGGCTGCCACGCAGCCGGCCGACTCGACCGGTGACGAGCCGAAGACCGACGCGGTGAAGCCTGGCTCGAGTGCCAAGCCCGCCGCTGCCGGCCCGAAGCCCGGTGGCCCGAAGCCCGGCGCACGTCCGGGCAACAACCCCTACGCGTCGAACCAGGGCATGGGCTCGCGCCCGCCGCGCCCCGGCAACAACCCCTTCGCTTCGAACCAGGGCATGGGCCAGCGCCCCGCCGCTGGTGCCGGTGGAGCGGGCATCCCGCGTCCGCAGCCCCCGCGTCCCGGCGTCCCGCGTCCGGGTGCACCGCGTCCGGGTGGACCCGGTCAGGCGAACCGTCCCAACGGCTTCGGGCAGCGCCCGGGCCAGGGTGGCGGTCGTGGCGGCCCCGGTGGCGCCCGTCCGGGTGCCGGCGGCGGTGCCGGTGGCGGCTTCCCGCGTCCGGCCTTCAGCGGCCCGCGTCCCGCCGGTGGCGGTGGCCGTGGTCGTGGCCCCGGTGGTGGTACCGCCGGTGCGTTCGGTCGTGGTGGCGGCAAGAGCCGTGCCCGCAAGTCGAAGCGGACGAAGCGCGCCGAGTACGAGATGCGTCAGGCCCCGTCGCTCGGCGGTGTGCAGGTCCCTCGTGGCGACGGCAACACGGTCGTCCGACTCCGTCGCGGTGCGAGCATCTCGGACTTCGCGGACAAGATCGACGCCATGCCCGGCAACCTGGTCACGGTGCTGTTCCACCTCGGTGAGATGGCGACCGCGACCGAGTCGCTGGACGAGGCCACGTTCGAGGTCCTCGGTGACGAGCTGGGCTACAAGATCCAGATCGTCTCGCCCGAGGACGAGGACAAGGAGCTCCTCGAGGGCTTCGACATCGACATCGATGCCGAGTACGCCGACGAGGACGACTCCGTCCTGCAGGTCCGTCCCCCCGTCGTGACCGTCATGGGTCACGTCGACCACGGTAAGACGCGACTGCTCGACGCGATCCGGAACTCGAAGGTCGTCGAGGGTGAAGCCGGTGGCATCACCCAGCACATCGGTGCGTACCAGATCGTCACCGAGCACGAGGGCATCGAGCGTCCGATCACGTTCATCGACACCCCGGGTCACGAGGCCTTCACGGCCATGCGTGCTCGTGGTGCGCAGGTCACCGACATCGCGATCCTCGTGGTCGCGGCGGACGACGGCATCATGCCCCAGACGATCGAGGCGCTGAACCACGCGCAGTCGGCCAACGTGCCGATCGTGGTCGCGGTGAACAAGATCGACAAGGAAGGCGCGAACCCGGCCAAGGTCCGCCAGCAGCTCACCGAGTACAACCTGGTGGCGGAGGAGTACGGCGGAGACGTCATGTTCGTCGACGTCTCGGCTCGGCAGAACATCGGCATCCAGGACCTCCTGGACGCCGTGCTGCTCACCGCTGACGCCGGGCTCGACCTGCGTGCGAACCCCGACAAGGACGCCCGCGGCGTCGCGATCGAAGCACGGCTCGACAAGGGCCGTGGTGCGGTGGCGACCGTCCTCATCCAGTCCGGGACGCTGCACGTCGGCGACGCCATCGTGGCGGGCACGGCCTACGGCCGCGTCCGTGCGATGACCGACGAGAACGGTGTCGCGGTCAAGGCCGCCACGCCGAGCCGCCCGGTCCAGGTGCAGGGTCTGTCCTCGGTGCCCCGCGCCGGTGACACGTTCCTCGTCACCGAAGAGGACCGCACGGCACGTCAGATCGCCGAGAAGCGTGAAGCCGCCGAGCGCAACGCCCAGCTGGCCAAGGCCCGCAAGCGCATCTCGCTCGAGGACTTCACCCGTGCACTCGAAGAGGGCAAGGTCGACTCGCTCAACCTCATCATCAAGGGTGACGTCTCCGGTGCCGTCGAGGCACTCGAGCAGTCGCTCCTGGACATCGAGGTCGACGACAGCGTCCAGCTCCGCATCCTCCACCGCGGTGTCGGTGCGATCACGGAGTCGGACATCGACCTCGCCACGATCGACAACGCCATCGTGGTCGGCTTCAACGTCCGTCCGGACGTCAAGGCCCGCGAGCGTGCGGCGCGCGAAGGCATCGACGTGCGCTTCTACTCGGTCATCTACAACGCACTCGACGACATCGAGCAGTCCCTCAAGGGCATGCTCAAGCCCGAGTACGAAGAGGTCCAGTCCGGTGTCGCCGAGATCCGCGAGGTCTTCAGCTCCTCGAAGTTCGGCAACATCGCGGGTGTCATCGTCCGCTCCGGCACGATCACGCGCAACGCCAAGGCGCGCGTCATCCGTGACGGTGTGGTCCTGGCCGACGGACTGGCGATCGAGTCGCTCCGTCGCTTCAAGGACGACGTCACCGAGGTCCGTACGGACTTCGAGGCCGGTATCGGTCTCGGCAAGTTCAACGATCTCCAGATCGGTGACGAGATCGAGACCACCGAGCTCGTCGAGAAGCCGCGCGACTGATCGTGTGACTACCCTGGGCCCCGGCCTCCCTTCGCGGGAGGTCGGGGCCCGACCCCTTTCCACGCAGAACCACCGGCGGGAACGTCCCGCCACTGCCTCAGGAGGCACCCATGGCCGATCCGCAGCGCGCACGCAAGATGGCGGACCGCATCAAGGAAGTCGTCGCACGCCGTCTCGACAAGGGTCTGCGCGACCCGCGTCTCGGGTTCGTGACGATCACCGACGTCCGCGTGACCGGAGACCTGCAGCACGCATCGGTCTTCTACACCGTGTACGGCACCGACGAGGAGCGCGCCGACTCCGCCGCGGCACTCAAGGCCGCGACCGGCATGCTCCGCTCCGAGGTCGGCAAGAACATCACGGCGCGGCTCACCCCGTCGCTCGAGTTCATCGCCGACGCACTGCCGGAGACCTCGGCGCACATGGAGGACCTGCTCGTGCAGGCCCAGGTGCGTGACGAGCAGGTGCGAGCTGCGTCGGTCGGTGCGATGTTCGCCGGCGACGCCGACCCGTACAAGCACGACGAGGACGAGGACGACGAGTCCGACGACGAGCAGGACGTGGCGCGGGCGTAGCCCGACGAGCGTCCGAGCGCCCCGCTGCACCGTGTGCGGCGGGGCGCTCGTGCGTCGTGCATGGCGGAGACGTCAGGCGTCCGGCAGCCGGTACCCGGTGGTGTCGTCGCCGACGGCGAGCCCGTCGCGCAGCAGCGACGCGAGCGCTCGGTCCCGCTGCTCGGCGTCCGGCCAGACCGGTTCGATCTCCGAGCGGGCGACCGGCACGTCGCTCGCACGCAGCTCGGCCATGATCAGCCCGCGCACCTGCCGGTCGCTGCCGGCGAACTTCGCCTGCTTCGGGGCGCGTGGCCCGTCGTGTTCGGGGTACCCGGCCGCACGCCAGGCGCAGCGGTCCGCGATCGGGCACGCATCGCACGCGGGGGAGCGGGCGACGCACACGAGCGCTCCGAGTTCCATCACCGCCGCGTTCGTCGCAGCGGCGTCGTCGCGGTCGGCCGGCAGCACGGACTCCATCAGGGGCAGGTCGTCCTTGGCCTTCGCCGGCCCGGGCTCGCCCTGGCCGAGGAGCGCGCGCTTCAGGACCCGCCGCACGTTGACGTCGACGACCGGGTGCCGGTCGCCGTACGCGAACACGGCGACGGCCCGTGCCGTGTAGTCGCCGATCCCCGGCAGCGCGAGCAGCGCCTCGACGTCCCGTGGGACGACGTTGCCGTGCTCGGTGGCGATCACCGTGGCCGCCGCGTGCAGCGCGAGCGCGCGTCTCGGGTAGCCGAGCCGGTCCCAGGCACGCACCGCGTCCGCCGGGGGCGACGCCGCCAGGTCCGCAGGCGTCGGCCACCGGGTGAGCCACGCCTCCAGTCGGGGGATCACGCGCGAGACCTGCGTCTGCTGCAGCATGATCTCGCTGACCAGGGTGCCCCACGCGGGGAAGCCGGGGCGACGCCACGGCAGGTCGCGGGCCTCCTGTCGGAACCAGGTGGTCAACGGGGTCGCGATGTCGGGGACGCTCGCGTTCTCCACATCCGGCTGGGAGGCACTGCTCGCGTTCACCACGACAGCCTACGGTGGACGCATGGCACGCTGGGCACCCGAAGAGACCGACACGATGGCCGCGATCGCTGCTGAGGTGATCGCGCAGGTCGGCACGAACCGGACCGTGATCGGCATCGACGGGCAGGACGGCACCGATCTCGAACACGTCGCCGCCACGCTGGTGGCCGGCTTCGAGCAGCACGGGGTGTCCGCGATGGCCGCGACGTCGCCGTCCACCGATCCCGACACGCTGCGCGACGAAGTGGTCGCCCCGTTCCGCACCACCGGCGCCGGTGACGGCGTGTTGGTCGTGCACGGGCACGGGCTGCTGGCCCCGGGGGTCCGCGGGCTCTGGCGCTGGTCGCTGTGGGTCGAGCAGGAAGTCGGCCGGCTCGAACGTCGGGCGGACGTCAAGATCGCCGCCTCCGCCGTCCTCGACGTCACCGATCCCGAGCACCCTCGTCGCGAGTGGAACGACGCCTGCTGACCGGCGCTGGTAATCTCCTCTGGTGCTCGAAACCGTGCCGGACGGCATCCTCCTCGTCGACAAACCGCAGGGGATCTCCAGCCACCGCGTCGTGTCGATCGCCCGCCGCCGCCTCGGTCTGAAGAAGGTCGGCCACGCGGGGACCCTCGACCCGATGGCGACCGGGCTGCTGCTCCTGGGGATCGGGCACTCCACCCGGTTGCTCACCCACCTGGTGGGCCTCGGCAAGACCTACACCGCCACCATCCGGCTCGGCGTGTCCACGGACTCCGACGACGCCGACGGCACCCCGTCCGCCGCGACCGGCGTCGCCGCAGCGGACGTCTCGGACGAGTCCGTCGAACGTGCCGTCGCCCTGCAGCGCGGCACGATCGACCAGGTCCCGTCCACCGTCAGCGCGATCAAGGTCGACGGGCGCCGCGCGTACGACCTGGCGCGCAAGGGCGAGACCGTCGAGCTGAAGTCCCGCACGGTCACCGTCTCGCGGTTCGACGTCACCGGCCGGAACGACCGCACCGTCACGGTCGACGGTGCCGAGGTGGCGGTCGTCGACCTCGACGTCGTCGTGACCTGCTCGTCCGGCACGTACGTCCGGGCTCTCGCACGCGACGTCGGCGCCACCCTCGGCACCGGCGCGCACCTCACCGCGCTCCGCCGCACCCAGGTCGGTCCGTTCGACGTGGCCGACGCGATCGACCTCGAGGACGACGCCGTCGACGTCCGCGCGGCGCTCGCCCGTCCGGCCGACGTGGCACGCCGGTTGTTCTCGTCGGTGTCGCTCGACGCGGCCGCGGCGAAGGACCTGACCGACGGCAAGCGCGTCGCAGCCGACCACCCCGACTCGGACGAGCCGGTGGCCGCGGTGGCCGTCGACGACGATCGCCTCGTCGGACTGGTCTCGGTCCGGCGCGGACTGCTCCGGGTCATCACGAACTTCCCGGCGCCGGCTGCTCCGGCGTCGCAGAACGGGGCGCACGCGTGATCGAGTGGTTCATGTGGGTCCAGCTCGTCGTCGCGGTCCTGGCCGGGCTGTTCGCCGTCGTGGTCGGTTTCATCGGCTGGAAGCCGAACGACTACACCGTGGGGTCCCTCGCGCTCATCGAGGTCCTGCTCCTGGTGCAGGGCGTCATCTCCATCGTGCTGCCCGCGACGGGCAGCCCACCGGACGGCAACGCCCTCGAGTTCGGGGTCTACGCCGTGTCGGTGCTCCTGGTGCCGCCGGCGACCATCGTCTGGGCGCTCGTGGACCGCACGAAGTGGAGCACCGTCGTCCTCGGCGCCGGCGCCTTCACCGTCGCGGTCATGATCTACCGGATGTACCAGATCTGGTTCGCCCTGAACTGACGCCGAGCGTCATGGTGGTCCGCGCACGTCGGTAGAATCGGTGCAATGGCGACCAGATCCTCACTCGCGACCGGCATCGGCCGCGTCCTCATCGCCGTGTACGGCATCCTCGCCCTGGCGGCGACGGGCCGGAGCGTCGTGCAGATCATCGAGAAGTTCTCCTTCGCGCCGTTCGCGTACACGGTGAGCGCCATCGCCGCCGTCGTGTACATCGTGGCGATGATCGCCCTGATCGTGCCCGGACGCTTCTGGTACCGCGTCGCGTGCGTCACGATCGTGTTCGAGATGACCGGTGTGCTCGTCATCGGCACGCTCTCGCTGTTCGACCGGCAGCTCTTCCCCGACGACACGATCTGGTCGTACTACGGCATGGGGTACGCCTTCGCGCCGCTGGTGCTGCCGATCGCTGGACTCTGGTGGCTCCGCAAGCACCACCGCACCGCGACGGTCGAACCGGTGCCCGCATCGACCACCGCCCCCGTGGGCGAGTAGGAGCAGCCGTGCAGTTCTACGACGACATCGCCGACGTGGCCGAGGGCTTCGGTCCGAGCGCCGTCACGATCGGCAAGTTCGACGGTGTGCACGTCGGACACCGCGCGGTGATCGCGCACCTGGAGCGTGCCGCCCACGAGCAGGGCCTGGTCGCCACCGTGGTGACGTTCGACCGGCACCCCCTCAACGTCATCGACCCGCAGCACGTCCCGCCGGCCCTCACGAGCACGGCGCAGCGGCGCGAGCTCCTCGACGACGCCGGGGTCGACGCCACCCTGCTGCTCCGCTTCGACGAGGAACTGCAGTCGAAGTCGCCCGAGGCGTTCGTGTCCGAGATCCTCGTCGACACCCTGCACGCCCGGCTCGTCTTCGTCGGCAGCGACTTCCGCTTCGGGGCGAAGGGTGCCGGCGACGTCGCCCTGCTCCGCACCCTGGGGGAGCAGCACGGCTTCACGGTCGAGCTCATCGACGACGTCGACCTGGTGGACGACGTCCGCCCCGACGGCGAGCGACGCGTCTCGTCGACCTGGATCCGTGAACTCCTCGGCGACGGGCGGGTGGCCGAGGCCGCTCGGCTGCTCGGGCGGGAGCACGCGGTCCGCAGCACGGTCGTGCACGGCAACCAGCGCGGGCGCGCCATGGGGTACCCGACGGCGAACCTCGACCCGGCGTTCGAGGGGTTCGCACCGGCCGACGGCGTCTACGCCGCGCGGGTGCTGCACGACGGCACGGTGTACCCGGCGGCCGTCTCGGTCGGCAACAACCCGACGTTCGAGGGCGTGCCCGCCAAGCAGATCGAGGCGCACCTGCTCGACGTCGACCTCGACCTGTACGGCGACCGCATCTCGGTGCTGTTCGTCTCGTACGTCCGCGGCATGGTGAAGTTCGACTCGATGGACGAGCTCGCCACGCAGATGCGGCAGGACGACCTCGACATCCGGTTGCTGCTGGGCCTGCCCACGCCGGTCTGAACGGCGGCGCCACACCGGACGCCAGCAGACAGTGCCCACACGGCACCACACGACGACGCCCCCGCGACCGATCGGTCACGGGGGCGTCGTCGTGTGCGGTGACTAGCTGCCGAGGGCGTCGAGCCAGATCTTGCGGGCGTCGAGCGCTTCCTGGGCGTCCTTGATCTTGCGGGCGTCGCCGGAGGCCTGCGCGTCGGCGAGCTCGGACTCGAGCTTGCCGATGGCGTCCTCGAGCTGGCTGGCGAGTCCGGTCTGCCGGGCCTTGCGCTCCGGGTTGGACTCCTTCCAGTGCGCGTCCTCGAGCCCGCGCACGTGGTCCTCGATCGCACGCAGGCGGTCCTCGATGCGGCGGACGTCCGCGCGGGGGACCTTGCCGACCTCGTCCCAGCGGCGCTGGATGCCGGTCAGGGTCTTGCGCGCCGCCACCCGATCGGTCGCTTTGAGCAGCGGCTCGGCCTCGGTCAGGAGTGCTTGCTTGGCCTCGAGATTGCCCGAGAACTCCTCGTCCTCTGCTGCACTCTCGGCGTGGCGCTGCTCGAACAGCACGTCACCGGCGGCCTTGAACCGTGCCCAGAGGGCATCGTCGTGGCGCTTGCCGGCGCGCCCGGCGTTCTTCCAGTCGTCGAGCAGCTGGCGGTAGTCCGGGATCGCGTCGGACCCGCGCGAGGCGAGTGCCTCGGCCTGGGTGACGAGTTCCTGCTTGCGGGTGCGGGCGTCGCGGTGCTGCGCGTCGAGCTCGGAGTAGAACGCGCGACGGTGCTGGTCGACGGTGGACCGCGCTGCGCGGAACCGCTTCCAGAGTTCGTTGGCCTCGTTCTTGGGGATGCGCGGGCCGTCGTGCTGGTGCTGCTGCCAGCGGGCGAACACGTCGTCGAGCTGCGCGGTGATCTGCTTCCACTGCGCGCGTGCCGGGTCGACCGCCGCGAGTGCCTCGGCCTCTTCGACCAGGGCCGCACGGTGCGCCAGGGCGTCGTTCAGGGCCTGCTGCGCCTGCTCCGCCTGCTCCTTGGTGAGCGAGCCGAGCTGCTCGGTGAGCGCACCCACGCGGGTCTCGAGCGACTTGATGTCACCGACCACGCGGGCTTCGGCCACCAGGGTCGTCAGGTGCTCGACCGTCCGGGCGACGTCGTTCGCCGACGCACCACGCTGGACGCGCTGCTCGGCGATCTTCACCTGCCCCTCGAGGTCGGCGTACTTCCGCGCGAAGTAGGCGAGGGCTTCTTCGGGGGTGGCGTCCGGGTACTCACCGACAGCACGTTCGGTCTCTTCGTACCGGACGTACACGGTCCCGTTCTCGTCGACCCGCCCCCAGGTCGTTGCTTCGTCAGATCCCACAGGTCTCGCCTCGATCGTGGTCGTGCATCGCCGACGTCACCGTCGGCACGGTCAGGTCGTCAGCCTATTGCACGGACGGGCTCCGCGGCCCGCCGGACGCAACGGCTTGTGGACTACTTCTCCTGGGCGATGGTCGCGGAGGTGATCGTCGTCGCCACCTTCGGCTCACCGGTGCCGTCCTGGCCGGGCGACGAGATGCCCTTCGCGGCGATCTTCGACTCGAGTTCGGACAGGCCGCTCGTGACCTTCCCGACGACCGTGTAGCCACCCGTGGAGCCGTCGAGCGTGGTGTCGCCGTAGACGATGAAGAACTGGGTCGACTGCGAGTACGGCGACGTCGACCGCGCGATCGCGATGGTGCCCTCGTCGTAGACGCCGTCGCTCGGGACGTTCTCGAGCGGGCCGTACTCGAACCCGGCGTCGCCCGTGCCGTCGCCGTTCGCCGAACCGCACTGCAGGAACTTCAACCCGTCGCTGTCGGCCAGCCGGTGGCAGGTGGTGCCGTTGTAGAACTGCTCCTTGATCAACGAGATCTCGACGCTCGCGGCCTGCGGAGCCTTCGCGCCGTCCAGTTCGATGCCGAGGTCGATCGACTTGTTGAGCGTCAGCGAGCCCGTCCAGGTCGCGCCCTTCGCGATCTCCTTGCTCGGCACGTCGCCCGTGTTCGCCGCCGTGGCACTCGCCGAGGGCGTCGGTGTGGCGGTGGCGCTCGCGCTGGCGTCCGCCGACCCGTTGCCCTGCGAGCCCGCGAAGGCGAGCTGTGACCCGGTGGCCAGGGCGGCGACCAGCACGAGGACACCGGCGCCGACCAGGTTGTCGCGCACCCGCCGGCGGCGCTGCCGGTCGTGGAGTCCCTGGCGGGCCTGGTAGAGACGGAGACGCTCGCGCGCCTCGCGGTTGTCGCGCGCTGGGTTCTTCGGTGCCACGGTGCTGTTCTGCCCTCTCGTCGCAGTGTGGAACGAGCGTATCCGAGTCGTCACCATCAACGGCCTGGGAGGCGCGGGGCTGTCAGTGGGTCGGCCTACGATTGGTGCATGGCAGCGGACCGTTCGAGCATGCGTGCGCCCACGACGGGCGGTCGCGCCGGTCTCGCGCAGGGTTCCGTCCCGCTCGCGGTCCGGATGCGCCCGACCAGCCTCGACGAGGTCGCCGGCCAGCAGCACCTGCTCGGCCGCGGGTCGCCGCTCGTGCAGCTCGCCACCGGTACCCGCGACAACCCGGGCGGTGTGTCGGTCATCCTCTGGGGTCCTCCCGGCACCGGCAAGACCACGTTGGCACAGGCCATCGCGCGGCAGTCCGGGCGCGAGTTCGTCGAGCTCTCCGCGGTCACCGCCGGCGTCAAGGACGTGCGCGAGGTCATGGAGAAGGCCCTCACCCACCGCGACCTCTACGGGTCCACGACCGTGCTGTTCCTCGACGAGATCCACCGGTTCAGCAAGGCCCAGCAGGACGCCCTGCTGCCCGGGGTCGAGAACGGGTGGGTGATCCTCATCGCGGCCACCACCGAGAACCCGTCGTTCTCGGTCATCTCCCCGCTGCTGTCCCGGTCCCTGCTCCTGACGCTCAAGCCGCTCACCGACGCCGACCTCGGCATGCTCGTCGACCGTGCGGTGGAGGACCCCCGCGGCCTCGGTGGCGCGGTCGTCCTCGGTGACGAGGCACGCGGGGCCATCGTCCGGTTGGCCTCGGGTGACGCCCGACGCGCCCTCACGGCGCTCGAGGCCGCTGCGGCCTCGGCCACCGCGGCCCAGGACGACGACGACGACACCGTGCCGGTGGTCGACGCGGACACCGTCGCCGCGGCCGTCGACCGTGCACTCCTGCGGTACGACCGGCAGGGCGACGAGCACTACGACGTCATCAGCGCGTTCATCAAGTCGGTGCGGGGGAGCGACGTCGACGCCGCGCTGCACTACCTCGCGCGGATGATCGAAGCGGGCGAGGACTCCCGGTTCATCGCGCGCCGGATCATCATCTCGGCGTCCGAGGACATCGGCATGGCGGACCCGCAGGCGCTGCCCATCGCCGTCGCGGCGGCCCAGGCCGTGCAGCTCATCGGCATGCCCGAGGGCCGCATCCCCCTGGCCGAGGCCGTCGTGTACCTGGCGACCGCGCCGAAGTCGAACGCCGCCTACAACGGTGTGAACGCGGCGATGGCGGACGTCAAGGCCGGCCGGATGGGCACCGTGCCGATGCACCTGCGCGACGCGCACTACGCCGGGGCGAAGCGACTCGGCCACGGCAAGGGCTACGTCTACTCGCACGATGCCGAGCACGGGGTCGCCGAGCAGCAGTACCTGCCCGATGCGCTCGAGGGCACCGAGTACTACACCCCGACGGCGAACGGCTACGAGCGCGAGGTCGGTCCGCGGCTCGAACGACTCCGGAAGATCACCCGCGGGCAGTAGGACGGCACGTCGACTTCCTGCTAGCATTGCCGGGCCTACGTCCTGGTCCTCGAGCACGGCTGCGTTGAGGACAGAGTGCCACTCCGGTGGTACGGGGGCAGAGGTTCGGACTGTAGCCGTCCGATCCCACAGGCTCATCCCTCTGGATCCCGTCGTCGGGGCCACGGGCACTCGCGTGCCCGGCCTCCGGTGAGTATTCAGTTCGAACAGAGAAAAGGACCCTGTGTCTACCAAGTCACGTACCCGCAGCAAGACCCGCCTGTCGCGCGCACTCGGCATCCCGCTGACGCCGAAGGCGGCCCGTTACCTCGAGAAGCGCCCCTACGGCCCCGGTGAGCACGGCCGTACGCGCCGTCGTGCGGACAGCGACTACGCCGTCCGCCTCCGTGAGAAGCAGCGTCTGCGCGCCCAGTACGGCATCCGCGAGAAGCAGCTCCGCATCGTCTTCGAAGAGGCCCGCAAGACGAAGGGCCTGACCGGTGAGAACCTGGTCGAGCTCCTCGAGCAGCGCCTCGACGCCCTCGTGGTCCGTGCCGGCTTCGCCCGCACCACCGCGCAGGCCCGTCAGCTGATCGTGCACCGTCACCTGCTGGTCGACGGCAAGCTCGTGGACCGCCCCTCCTTCCGCGTCAAGGAGGGCCAGCTGATCCACGTCAAGCCGAAGTCCGAGTCGATGGAGCCCTTCCAGGTCGCCGCTGCCGGTGGCCACCAGGAAGTCCTGCCGAAGGTCCCGGGTTACCTCGAGGTCGAGATCGACAAGCTCCAGGCCCGCCTCGTGCGTCGCCCGAAGCGCGCCGAGGTCCCCGTGACCTGTGAAGTGCAGCTCGTCGTCGAGTACTACGCAGCTCGCTGATCCACTGATCACACCCGAACGGCGGGTCGTCCTCTCGAGGACGGCCCGCCGTTCGGCGTTCCGGCCCCGAAGTGCCCGGCGGCTAAGCTTGTCCGGGCATGCACCGCCAGGGTGCACAGAGGGAGAGGCACCGTGAAGCAGCTGTTCTTCGTCGCGGTCGGCGTCGTCATCGGGTTCGCCGTGGCGCACCAGGTCGCCAGGACCCCCGGAGGCGCACGGCTCTTCGCCGTCGTCGACGCGAGCACGAAGGCCTTCACGGGCGCGGTCGCCGACGGGTACCGGTCCCGCGGGGCCGAGCTCCGCACCGACGTCTGAGTCGTCGAGCTCCACCGCGGTCCGGCCGCACCGTCGTCCCGCCTCCACCTCCCACCCCCGACCTGAACCCAGGAAGCACCATGCAGACCGCAGAGATCCGCCGCCGTTGGCTCCAGTACTTCGGTGACCGCGGCCACACCGTCGTCCCGTCCGCGTCCCTCGTCTCCGACGACCCGTCGCTCCTCTTCACGGTCGCGGGCATGGTGCCGTTCATCCCGTACCTGACCGGGCTCGTCCCCGCGCCGTACCCCCGTGCCACGAGCGTGCAGAAGTGCATCCGCACGAACGACATCGAAGAGGTCGGCAAGACCCCTCGCCACGGCACGTTCTTCCAGATGAACGGCAACTTCTCGTTCGGCGACTACTTCAAGGAGCAGGCGATCCAGTTCGCCTGGGAGTTCCTGACGAACCCGGAGTCCGACGGCGGGCTCGGCTTCTCGCCCGACGACCTCTGGGTGACGGTCTACGAGGACGACGACGAGGCGATCGCGTTCTGGAAGCAGCACTCCTCCCTGCCCGAGGAGCGCATCCAGCGACTCGGCAAGGACACGAACTACTGGTCCACCGGCCAGCCCGGACCCGCCGGTCCCTGCTCCGAGATCTTCTTCGACCGCGGGCCCGAGTACGGCATCGACGGCGGCCCGGCCACCGACGACGACCGGTACGTCGAGATCTGGAACCTCGTGTTCATGCAGTACCAGATCGCGGACGTCCGCTCGAAGTACGACTTCGAGATCACCGGCGAGCTGCCGAACAAGAACATCGACACCGGCATGGGGCTCGAGCGCGTCGCCTTCATCAAGCAGGGCGTCGACAACATGTACGAGATCGACCAGGTCCGCCCGGTCCTCGACCGCGCGTCCGAGATCTCCGGCCGCCGCTACGGCGCCGTGCACGAGGACGACGTCCGCATGCGGGTCATCGCGGACCACGTGCGCTCCGCGCTCATGCTCATCGCCGACGGCGTGAGCCCGTCGAACGAGGGCCGCGGGTACATCCTGCGTCGTCTGCTGCGCCGCACGGTCCGTGCGATGCGCCTGCTCGGGGTCGAGACCGCGACGTTCCCGGAGCTGTTCCCGGCGTCCCGCGACGCGATGCGCGACGCCTACCCCGAGGTCGCGTCCGACTACGACCGCATCGCGCGGATCGCCTACGCGGAAGAGGAGACGTTCCTCCGCACGCTCGCGCAGGGCACGACGATCCTCGACGTCGCCGTCGAGCGCGCGAAGCAGGACGGTGCTCCGTCCATCGGCGGGGACACCGCGTTCCTGCTGCACGACACCTTCGGGTTCCCGATCGACCTGACGATGGAGATGGCCGAAGAGGCCGGGGTCCACGTCGACCGGACCGCGTTCGAGACCCTGATGTCCGAGCAGCGTGCCCGGGCGAAGGCCGACGCGAAGAGCAAGAAGACCGCGATCGCCGACCTGAGCGTGTACAGCGCGTTCCGGGCGAAGGGCGAGACGGTCTTCCTCGGCTACGACGCGCTCGAGGCCGAGACGAACGTGCTCGGCATCATCGTCGGCGGCGTCAGCGTCGACCGGGCCGTGGCGGGCGACATCGCCGAGGTCGTCCTCGGCGAGACGTCGCTGTACGCCGAGTCGGGTGGCCAGGACGCCGACCAGGGATCGATCGTCGGCAACGGCTTCGACCTCGAGGTCCTCGACGTCCAGCGTCCCGTCGCCGGCCTCTGGAGCCACACCGTCCAGGTCCGTTCGGGCGAGGTCGGCGTGGGCGACGCGGCGAGCACCGTGGTCGACGCCGAGTACCGTCGCGGCGCCACGCAGGCGCACTCCGCGACGCACCTGGTGAACGCCGCGCTCCGCGACATCCTCGGCCCCGAGGCGCTGCAGGCGGGTTCGTACAACAAGTCCGGCTACATGCGCCTGGACTTCTCGTGGTCGCAGCCGATCTCGCTCGCGACCCGTTCCGAGATCGAGGAGGTCGTCAACACCGCGATCCGCACCGACCTCGAGGTCTCGACCCGCATCATGCCCATCGACGAGGCCAAGGCGCTCGGTGCGCAGGCGCTCTTCGGTGAGAAGTACGGCGCCGAGGTCCGCATGGTCGACATCGGTGGTCCGTGGTCGCGCGAGCTCTGCGGTGGGACGCACGTCGCGTCGAGTGCCCAGATCGGACTCGTCAACCTGGTGGGGGAGTCGAGCGTCGGGTCGACGAACCGTCGTGTCGAAGCGCTCGTCGGGCTCGAGGGCTTCCGTGACCTCGCGGTCGAGCGGACCATCGTCTCGCAGCTCTCCAGCGCGCTGAAGGCCCCGCGTGCCGACCTGCCCACGCGTGTGCAGTCGCTCATGGAGGACCTCCGCACCGCGCAGAAGCGGATCGCCGAGTTCGAGTCGGCGAACCTGCAGCAGCGGGTCCCGTCGATCGCCCGGACCGCGACGACCGTCGGCACGACCACCGTCGTGGCCGAGACCGTCGACGGCCTGCAGTCCGGCGACGACCTGCGCTCGCTGGCGACCGGGGTGCGCGCGCAGCTCGGTGACGGCGCTGCCGTCGTCGTGCTCGGTGCCGTGGTGAGCGGGAAGCCGATCGTGATCGTCGCGACGAACGACGCGGCGCGTTCCGCGGGCGTCCAGGCGGGTCCGCTCGCCAAGGAGGCCGCCGGTGTGCTCGGTGGCGGCGGCGGCGGCAAGCCGGACCTGGCCCAGGGCGGCGGCACCGACCCGGCTGCGCTCCCGGCTGCGCTCCGCGCCGTGACCGCTCGGATCGCGGGCTGATCGTGGCGATCCGGTCCGGGCGGCGGCTCGGCGTGGACGTAGGCCGCGCCCGGATCGGGATCGCCGTGTGCGACCGCGACGGGTTGCTGGCGACGCCGGTCGAGACCGTGCGTCGCGACGACTCGACCGACCTGCGTCGGATCCTCGAGATCGCGGACGAGTACGACGTGCTCGAGCTCGTCGTCGGACTGCCCCTGTCGATGTCCGGCGGCGACACCCCGTCGACGGACGACGCGCGGGCGTTCGCTGCCCGGATCGCCGAGCGCCGCCCGGTCCGGCTGGTCGACGAACGACTGTCCACGGTGACCGCGCAACGCGGACTCCACCAGGCCGGCAAGAACACGAAGAAGTCGCGGTCCGTGATCGACCAAGCGGCCGCTGTTATCATTCTGCAACACGCGCTCGACCACGAACGCAGTGCCGGTGCCCCTCCGGGCACCACGCTTCCCTGACAGGGCAACCCACCGCGACCCGGCTGCCCTTCCGTCACCCGAGGACGACGGTGCCCAGGCGGAGTTCCCGACCGAGAGACCGAGAACCGTTGGCAGACGATCTGGACTGGAACGCGATCATCGCGCCCGGCAACGAAGCCGAGCGGCGGAAGACCACTTCCGACCGCGCAGCAGGTACCGATGACCGTGACGACGCCTCGCGGGTGACCCCGCAGCCGGACCGTCCGATGTCCCGCCGCGAGGCTCGGGCGCTCGAAGCGGAGCGCGCTCGTCGCGACGCCGCCCCCGGGCCCGACTCCGAGCCGGCACCCGGGGAGCCCGCCGCCGCTGCCGACCGCGTGGACCCCGACTCGACCGCTCCGCGCGAGCAGCCGGCACCGGAGCCCGTGCGACCGCAGCAGGCGGCCCTCGAACTCCATCCCGAGGTCGCCGCGCTGCTGACCGGCGAGGTGCCCTCGGCGCCCGCCGCCGGCGGAGCCGGGTCCGACGGGCCCGACGGTACCGACGACGCCGGGCGCACCGGTGGCGGTGGAGCCGCGGGAGGCGGCGGACGGGGTGGCCGTGGCGGACGCGGGGGAGCCTCCAGGCCGCCGCGTGAACCGCGCCCGAAGCGCCGACGCGGGCCGCTCATCGCCGGCATCGTGATCGTCGCCGTGGTCGTGGCCGGCGGGGTGAGCGCGTACGCGTTCGCCGCCCCGAAGATCCAGCAGATCGTCGCCGCGGTCAGCGGCTCGACCGAACCGGACGACTACACCGGCTCCGGCAAGGCCAAGGTCACCATCACGATCAAGCAGGGCGACATCGGCGAGAACGTCGCCGCGACGTTGCAGCGCAGCGGGGTCGTGAAGGACTCGAAGGTCTTCTACAAGCTGCTGCTGGCGTCGCCCGACGTGCAGTTCCAGCCGGGTTCGTACTCGCTGAAGAAGCAGATGAGCTCGAAGTCGGCCCTGGCCGCGCTGCAGGACGAGAAGAACCGCGTGCAGGCCTCGATCGTGATCCCCGAGGGCACCGCGCTGGCGGACATCGAGGCCGGCATGGTCTCGAAGGCCGGGCTCACCAAGACCGAGGTCGCCAAGGCCGCGAAGGACGTGTCCGCGTACGACCTGCCGTCCGGCGTCACCACGCTCGAGGGCTGGCTGTTCCCCGCGACGTACCCGATCAACCCGGGGTGGACCGCGGAGCAGTACTTCGGGTCGATGGTCGACACGATGAAGGAGCACCTGGCCGCCGCCGGCGTCAAGGAGGCCGACCAGGAGCACGTCATCGTGTTCGCATCGCTCGTGCAGAAGGAAGCCGGCCTCGCCGCCGACTACCCGAAGGTCGCGCGGGTGTTCCAGAACCGGCTCGACCAGGGCATGCGCCTGCAGTCCGACGCCACCGTCGCCTACGGCACCGGCAACACCCACACCGTCACGACGACCGACGCAGAACGCGCCGACGAGTCGAACGCGTACAACACGTACGTGCACGAGGGGCTGCCGCCGGCACCGATCTCGAACCCCGGGGACATCGCCATCAAGGCCGTGACGAACGAGGCCCCGGGCAAGTGGCTGTACTTCGTGACGGTGAACCTGGAGACCGGCGAGACGGTGTTCTCGAACACCTACGACGAGCACCTCGTCGCCGTGAAGCAGTTCCAGGCGTGGCTCCGGGCACACCCCGACTACCAGTAGGGCGGCGACGTCGCACGGCGGTGCGCTGTGGGAGGATTGCAGCATGCTTCGTTGGTTGACTGCTGGTGAGTCCCACGGACCCGAACTGATCGCGATGCTCGAGGGCCTGCCCGCGGGTGTCCCGGTGTCGTTCGAGTCCATCCGTACCGATCTCGCGCGCCGCAAGCTCGGCTACGGTCGCGGCTCGCGCATGAAGTTCGAACAGGACGAGCTGCACGTGTCCGGCGGTGTCCGGCACGGGTTCTCGCTCGGCAGCCCGATCGCGATCCGGATCGGCAACACCGAGTGGCCGAAGTGGGTCGAGGTCATGAACCCCGAGCCGGTCGAGTCCACCGAGATGTCGCGTGGCCGCAGCGCCCCGTTGACCCGCCCGCGTCCGGGCCACGCCGACCTGGTCGGCATGCAGAAGTACGGCTTCGACGAGGCCCGCCCGATCCTCGAGCGCGCGAGCGCCCGTGAGACCGCGGCCCGCGTCGCGCTCGGCGCCGTCGCGAAGTCCTTCCTCGCCGAACTCGGCATGCGGTCGGTCGCGCACACGCTGCAGGTCGGCACGGTCCGCGTGCCGGACGGCACCGACCTGCCGCTCCCCGACGACGTCGACCGTCTCGACGACGACCAGCTGCGCTGCTTCGACGCCGACACCTCGGCGCGCATGGTGACCGAGGTCGAGGCCGCGAAGAAGGACGGCGACACCCTTGGTGGCGTCGTCGAGGTGCTGTTCTACGGTGTTCCGCCGGGGCTCGGCTCGCACGTCCAGTGGGACCGTCGGCTCGACGCCCGTCTGGCCGCGGCGATCATGGGCATCCAGGCGATCAAGGGCGTCGAGGTCGGCGACGGCTTCGCGACCGCTGGCCGTCGCGGCTCCGCGGCCCACGACGAGCTCTACCGTGAGGACGGCGAGATCTACCGCACGAGCGACCGTGCCGGTGGCACCGAGGGCGGCATGTCCACGGGCACCGTCCTGCGCGTCCGTGCCGGCATGAAGCCGATCGCGACCGTGCCGCACGCGCTGCACACCGTCGACGTCGTCTCGGGCGAGGACGCCTCGGCGCACCACCAGCGGTCCGACGTCTGCGCGGTCCCGGCCGCCGGGGTCGTGGCCGAGGCGATGGTGGCGCTCGTGCTCGCCGACGCCGTGCTCGAGAAGTTCGGTGGCGACAACGTCGTCGAGACCAAGCGCAACCTCGACGCCTACCTCGCGTCGATCCCGGAGACGCTCCGTACCCGTCGGACGGAGCCGGCGGCACCGGCCGACGCGTCGTGAGCACGAACGGCGGCGGCGCCGCGCCCGGCGACGTCCCGTCCGGCGGTGCCGCGCGAGGTCTGGCTGCGCCCGTCGTCGTGATCGGCCCGATGGGCGCCGGCAAGTCCAGCGTCGGCAAGCGCGTCGCGAAGGCGCTGGGCGTGCCGTTCACCGACACCGACCGGGTCATCGTCCGCGAGCACGGACCGATCCCCGGCATCTTCGCCGACCGTGGTGAGCCGGCCTTCCGTGCCCTCGAAGCCGACGCCGTCCGGACCGCGCTCGGCACCGGGGGTGTGATCGCCGTCGGCGGCGGAGCGGTGACGCACGCCGCCACCCGCGAGGCACTGTCCGGTGCCCGCATCGTCCTGCTCACCGTCTCGCCCGAGGCCGTCGCCGAGCGGATCGCCGGCTCGGACCGGCCCCTGCTCGCGAACGGCGGCATCGACGCCTGGCAGACGATCATGGACGAGCGTGCAGCGACCTACGCCGAGCTCGCGCACGTCGTCGTCGACACCTCGCGCCGTCCGATGTCCCGGGTGGTCGACGAGGTCGTCACCTGGCTGCGGAGCGACAGCAGCGACAGCAGCGCCAGCCGACGCGACGACACCAGCACCACCACCGAAGGAGCACCGTGACCGACCCGATCCTGCCCGCAGGCACCACCGAGATCCGCGTCGGCGGTGACGACGGCTACGTGGTGGCGGTCGGTTCGGGCCTGCTCGGCTCGCTGCCCGCGATCCTCGGCCCCCGTGTCGCCAAGGTCCTCATCGTGCACGCCCCGACCCTCGGTGCGCGGGCGAACGACCTGCGCGACCTGCTCGTCGACGCCGGCCTCGAAGCCCTCATCGCCGAGGTGCCCGACGCCGAGGCCGCCAAGCGCATCGAGGTCGCGTCGTTCTGCTGGCAGATCATGGGCCAGTCCGACTTCACCCGCACCGACGCCGTCATCGGCCTCGGCGGTGGTGCCGTCACCGACCTGGCGGGCTTCGTCGCGGCGACGTGGCTGCGCGGGGTGCCGTACGTGTCGGTGCCGACGAGCGTGCTCGGCATGGTGGACGCCAGCGTGGGCGGGAAGACCGGCATCAACACGAACGAGGGCAAGAACCTCGTCGGTTCCTTCTCCGCCCCCCGCGCGGTGGTCGCGGACCTCGACCTCGTCCGCACCCTGCCGCGCAACGAGATCCTCACCGGCTTCGCCGAGATCGTGAAGGCCGGGTTCATCGCCGTGCCGGAGATCCTGGACATCATCGAGGCCGACGTCGCCCGCGTCACCGACCCGACGTCGCCGGAGTTCCGCCGCGTGGTCGAACTCGCCATCGCCCTGAAGGCCGAGGTCGTGTCCGACGACTTCACCGAGCAGGGACGACGCGAGATCCTGAACTACGGTCACACGCTCGGGCACGCCATCGAGCACGCGGAGCGGTACCAGTGGCGGCACGGTGCTGCGGTGTCGGTCGGCATGGTGTTCGCCGCCGAGCTCGCACGCCTGACGGGCCACCTCGACGACGCGACCGTGGACCGGCACCGGACGATCCTGGACTCCCTGGACCTGCCGACGTCGTACGGTCTCGGACGGTGGCAGGGCCTCCTCGCCGCGATGCGTCGCGACAAGAAGGCCCGTGCCGGCATGCTCCGCTTCATCATCCTCGACGGTGTCGGCAAGCCGGTGATCCTCGAGGGCCCCGAGGACCACCTGCTGTTCACCGCCTACCAAGAGGTCGGCGTCTAGTACTTCTGCACGCCCAGGTGGTCGCGCAGGTGCGGTCCGGTGTACTCGGTCCGGTGCAGTCCGCGGCGCTGCAGCTCCGGCACGACCTTCTGGGTGAAGTCCTCGACCCCGGCCGGGAAGTGCGTCGGCACCGCCAGGAACCCGTCGCACGCCCCGGCCTCCGACCACGCCTGCATCGTGTCGGCGATCGTCGACGGCGACCCGATCATCTTCCGGTAGCTGCCCTCGGCGAAGTACCGGGCGGTCTCGACGACGGACAGCCCCTGTTGCCGTGACACCGCCATGATCGCTGCCCGGTGCGACTTGCCGGCGTTCGACTCGGGCAGCTCCGGCACGGGCGCGTCGAGGTCGAACTGCCGGAAGTCGACGCCACCGGCGAGGGGCTTCAGGTTGCTCAGTGCCAGGTCGTCGGGGATCAACGCCATCATCCGGTCGGCGAGGTCGCGTGCGTCCTGGTCGGTGTCGCCGACGATCGGGGTCATCCCGACGAGCACCTTGACGTGGTCGGGGTCGCGGCCGAACCGTTCGGCGCGCGCTCGGATGTCGTCGCGGAACGCACGGCTCTCGTCCGGGTCGGACTGCAGGGTGAACACGACGTCGGCGGTGCGCGCCGCGAGTGCGCGGCCCGGCTCCGACGCACCCGCCTGGAACACGACGGGCCGTCCCTGCGGACTCCGACCCGTCGTCAGCGGTCCTCGCACGCGGAAGTGCTCGCCGTCGTGCTGCAGGAACCGCATCTTCTCGATGTCGAAGTAGGTGCCGGACTCCTTGTCGCGCACGATCGCGTCCGGGTCCCACGAGTCCCAGAGCCCGGTGACGACGTCGACGAACTCGCTCGCCCGCTCGTACCGCGCGGCGTGCTGCACGTGGGCGTCGAGTCCGAAGCTCTGGGCTTCGTCCTCGTTGAAGGACGTCACGAGGTTCCACCCCGCGCGGCCCTTGCTGATGTGGTCGAGGGTCGAGAAGCGCCGCGCGAGGTTGTAGGGGTCGTTGAAGGTCGTGGTCGACGTCGCCGCGAGACCCAGGTGCGTGGTCCGCATCGCCAGGGCGGGCAGGAGCATCGTCGGGTCGAAGTGGATCGAGCGGGGGTTCGCGGCACCGTAGGTGTCGCCGGCCAGGATGTCGTTGCTGCGCCGGACTGCCGCTTGGTCCTCGAAGAACAGGGCGTCGAGCTTCGCTGCCTCGGCGAGTTCGGCGGCGCGGACGTAGTGGTCGATGCCGAGGTCGAGCTCGGGGACGGCGTCCGGCAGGCGCCAGGCGCCGAGGTGGTAGCCGGGGAACAGGAACATTGCGAGGTGGATCGTGGTCACGGGGGTCCTCTCGGAGGGGACGGTGCAGCAGGTGGGACGGTGCAGCAGGTGGGTGGGTGCCTCCGGCGGACGGCCAGGAGGCACGGAGCAGGGTGCGCGGATCGGCGCGGCTCGGCGAGACGGCGCGCTCCAGAGCACGTGGACCGCCCAGCGGATCGGCGCGCGGCGGTCAGACGGACGGTCGGTCGGTCGGTCGGACGGACGGACGGACGTCAGTGTCCGTGCGCGATGGCGCCGCGGGGCCAGCAGCGGGACGCGGCGGTCGCGTGGTGTGCCGTCATCGTCGCCCCCCTGTCGCCCGTGCTCGTGTCGCGTTCTCCCACCGGCTCGAGCCGGTGGTGGACGACGCTACGGGCGTGGTGTTTCGGCATCGTTTCGATCGGGAAACACCGTCGAAACGATGCGCCGTTAGCGTCGCCGCATGTCTGCAGCAGCCCTCGCCCCGTTCCCGACCGAGCTCCGTGTCGGCGTCCCCGACTGGCTCCGCGACGCGCAGGCCGCTGCTCCGGAACACCTCGGCACCCGTGCGGAGCGGTTCGCGCTCGTGAACGCCCTCGCCGAACGGAACGTCGAGGAGGGCACCGGCGGTCCGTTCGCGGCGGCCGTCGTCGACGAGGACACGGGCGCGGTCGTCGCCCTCGGGGTGAACCTGGTACTGCACACCAATCTTTCGTCGATGCACGCCGAGGTCGTCACCCTCGGACTCGCACAGGCTCGGATGGGGGCCTGGAACCTCGGCCGTGACGTCGGCCACCGGCGTGTGCTCGTGGTGAACGCCCAACCGTGCGTGATGTGCCTCGGGGCCCTGCTGTGGTCGGGGGTCTCCGCGCTGGAGTTCGCCGCCGACGGAGCCACGGTCGAGCGGATCACGGGCTTCGACGAGGGCCCGGTGCCGGGGGACTGGCGCGAGCAGCTCGTTGCTCGGGGGATCGACGTGCACCAGGAGCACGGCACCGGTGCCGAGACGGCGCTCGAGCGCTACCGCGACCTGGTCGAGTCCGGCGCCACCGCGCGTTACAACGGCAGCGGTGCCTGACCCGGCGTCAGCGCAACACCCGCCGCGTCCGTCGCCACCACCACTTGACCTGCATCGACACGGTGAGGACGCCGGTCCGCTGCCATTCCCGGAACTCCGCGACGGTGGCTCCGTTGTCCCACGCGAAGAGCACGTCGTCGTCCGCGTCCACGTCGGGCGCATCCGGCAAGGGTCGCAAGATCGGCATCAGGTGGACTCCTCTTCCTCAGGGTGGACGTGATCGGCGGCGGTTCGCCTCCGGAGTGCACGAGTGGCGAGCCGTCGGTCCGCCTTCGACCACCACCGTACGGTCTCGAGTTCCCGGAGCACAGTTCTCGAAATGTCGTATGCACCGCCGCCTCGTGGCTGGGCGAGCGACCAGGTGAACCGCTTCCAGGCGTGTTCTCGATCGGTCGTCCGCCGGCTCTGGAACGCCCCGAACCAGCTGACGACCGCCGCCACGATCGCCGCGCCGGCGGCGATGCACGCCGCGACCAGTGCTGTCTCCATGGGGCAAGCCTGCGGCAGTGGACGCGACCCGACGCGACACGTGAGCCGACCTGTGGATGCCGGACCGCGCCTCCCGGCCTGTGCAGGACAACGGGCGCACCCGGCGGACCCAGCAGCGGGGAGCAGACTGACGACGTGCCCAACCCACCCCGACTGAGCGACCTGTCCGGCTCGCAGGAGGCCGACACCGGCACCCTCCGGTCCCGCGGCCGCCGGTTCACCGAACTGCTGTCGATCGCGCGACGCCACCGCCTCGTCCCGTTCCGTCGCCTCGACTTCTCGCACGACCCGGCCACCGCCGACCTGCGCCGCAGCCAGGCCGAGCACCTGCGCCGTGCGCTGGAAGAGGCGGGCGGCGGGTTCGTGAAGATGGGCCAGCTGCTCTCCACCCGCGACGACCTGCTACCGGAGGAGTGGACCGAGGGACTCGCCCACCTGCAGCGCAACGTCACCGCCGCCCCCGCCGACCAGGTGCTCGCCCTGCTCGAACAGGAACTCGGCGCACCGGTCGACCAGGTCTTCGCGTCCTTCGACCCGGTGCCCGTCGCCGCGGCCTCGATCGCCCAGGTCCACCGCGCCCGCCTGCCCGACGGCACCGCGGTCGCGGTCAAGGTGCAGCGTCCCGGCATCGACGCCGCCGTCCGCCGCGACGTCGACATCGCGCTCCGTGTCGTCCGATTCATGGCGCGATGGTCGACCGAGGCCCGGCAGGTCGGCGTGCAGGACGTGGCCGCGCAGTACGCCGACGACCTGGTCCGCCAGGTCGACTTCGTCTCCGAGCTGCGGAACCTCACCGCCCTGCGTGCCGCACAGGCCCGCAGTGCCCGTCCGGACGAGGTCCGTTTCCCGGACCCGTACCCGGACCTGTCCGGGCGCCGCGTGCTCGTGATGGAGTTCCTGGAGGGCGACACGCTCAGCGCGATCCGCGCCGAGCGCGCGGACCGCGACCTCGACGGCCCGATGCGCGCGATCCTGCGGGCGTTCCTGCGACAGGTCGTCTTCGACGGCCTGTACCACGCCGACCTGCACCCCGGGAACGTCCTGGTGCTGCCCGACGGGCGGCCCGCGTTGATCGACTTCGGATCGGTCGGGAGGCTCGACCCGACCCTCCGGGACACGGTCCAGGACCTGCTGGTCGCCTACCTGCAGGACGACACCTCGCGGATCGCCGATGCGGTCCTGCGGATGGCACCGGTGCGCGACGCGCACGACGAGCCCGACTTCCGTCGGGACATCGCGCGCTTCGTCGCGGACGAGCTCGGACCGGGCGCGCGCATCGGCGTCGAGACCGTCGACGACGCCGTCGAGGTGTTCGGGCGGTACCGGCTCAAGGCGCCGCCGGACTTCGTCGCGGCCGCGCGGGCGCTGGCGATCTTCGAGGGCACCCTCCGGACGCTCGCGCCCTCGTTCGACCTGCTCGAGGAGTCCCGCGGGCTCGCCCGTGAGCAGATCACCGACCAGCTCCGCCCCGGCAAGCTGCGCGACCTGGCGGCGAAGGAGCTGATCGGCGTCGTCTCCGCGGCCCGACGACTGCCGCGCCGGGTCGACCGGATCGGCGAGGCGATCGAGACGGGCAAGTTCACCGTCAACATCCGGCTCTTCGCGGACCGCCGCGACCGCGAACTCGTGTCCGGCATGATCCGGCGCATCCTGCTCGTGCTGCTCGGCGCCGGTGCCGGCATCCTGGCGATCGTCTACCTGGCACTGCCCGCCCGACCGGACGCGGCGATCTCGACCGCGGTGGCCGGGGCACTGCTCGGGGGAGCGGCCGTGGTGTTGCTCGGCTGGGCCGCGATCGACTCCTGGCGCGCCCGGCGACGGCGCTGATGGCGACGGTCGGGCGTCCGCTACACTCGTCCGGGGCCAGCGCGGCCCGAAGACCTTTCACAACACGACCGAACGGGACACCGAAGACTCATGGCCAGTACCACTGACATCAAGAACGGCGCCGTTCTCATCATCGACGGCCAGCTGTGGTCGGTCGTGGAGTTCCAGCACGTCAAGCCCGGCAAGGGTGGCGCGTTCGTCCGCACCAAGCTGAAGAACGTCGTCTCCGGCAAGGTCGTCGACCGCACCTTCAACGCCGGTGCGAAGATCGACACCGCCGTGGTCGACCGCCGCGACTACCAGTTCCTCTACGAGGACGGCGACTCGTACGTGTTCATGGACACCGACACCTACGACCAGATCCCGGTCTCGGCGACGGTCGTCGGCGACGCGAAGAACTACCTGCTCGAGTCCGCGATGGTCACCATCGCGATGAATGAGGGCAACCCGCTCTACGTCGAGCTCCCGACGTCGATCGTGACCGAGGTCGAGACCGAGCCGGGCCTGCAGGGCGACCGCTCCTCCGGTGGCACCAAGGACGCGACCATCATCGCGACCGGCCACCGCATCCAGGTCCCGCTGTACCTCGAGAGCGGCACCACGGTGAAGATCGACACGCGCGACGGCAGCTTCCTCGGCCGCGTCAACTCCTAGGCGTCCGTATGAGTGCTCGTTCGAAGGCCCGCAAGCGCGCCCTCGACATGCTGTACGTGGCCGAGGTGCGTGAGCTCCCGATCACGGACGTCCTGGCGACCGAGACCGTCCGTCACCTGGACCAGCCCGAGCGTGCCTCGAGCTGGGACTACGCACGGCAGATCGTGACGGGCGTCGACGACGCCCGTCACGAGATCGACTCCGTCATCATCGACCACGCCCAGGGGTGGTCGATCGCCCGGATGCCGGTCCTCGACCGCTGCATCCTGCGGATGGCCGTCTGGGAGCTCCGGTTCAACCCGGAGGTGCCGGACGCCGTCGCGATCGCCGAGGCCGTCGAGCTCGCACAGTCGCTCTCGACCGAGGACTCCGCGGGCTTCGTGAACGGTGTCCTCGGAGCCGTCGCCGGCGGTCGTGCACCGTCCGGTCGGACGGTCGCAGGGGACCAGGAGTCCCGCTAGGCTTGTGCACGTCAGCATCCTTTAATGCCGTCCAGTGAGGCGGGGAAGGGGGTCGACGTGGGTACCAAAACGGTCCTGCAGCAACCCGACATCACGCGCGCTCTGACGCGCATCGCACACGAGATCCTCGAGGCCAACCACGGCGGCTCGGACCTCGTCCTCCTGGGCATCCCGACCCGGGGCGCCGTGCTCGCCGAACGGCTGGGCCGCGTCCTGGCGGACATCGAGCCCGAGTGGCAGTCCGCGCGGGCGGGCATCGGATCCGAACGGGTCGGCACGCTCGACGTGACCATGCACCGGGACGACCTCGGGCACGGCATCGGTCGTGCCCCGCACCGCACGGTGATCCCCGCCGGTGGCATCGACGGCAAGGTCGTCGTGCTCGTCGACGACGTCCTGTACTCCGGTCGCACGGTCCGTGCAGCGCTCGACGCCCTGCAGGGGATCGGCCGGCCGCGCGCCGTCCGGCTCGCCGTGCTCGTCGACCGCGGCCACCGCGAGCTGCCGATCCGCGCGGACCACGTGGGCAAGAACCTGCCGACCGCCTCGGACGAGCGGGTCACCCTGCACCTGTCCGAGACCGACGGCGACGACACCGTGTTCATCGAGCAGGGGGTGGCGTGATGCGGCACCTGCTCTCCACCGCCGACCTGTCGCGCGACCAGGCCGTGCACATCCTCGACGTCGCCGAGGAGATGGCCGAGGTCAACACGCGCGAGGTCCGGAAGCTCCCGGCCCTGCGCGGCAAGACCGTCGTGAACCTGTTCTTCGAGGACTCGACCCGCACGCGCATCTCGTTCGAGGCCGCGGCGAAGCGCCTGTCGGCCGACGTCATCAACTTCGCGGCCAAGGGCTCGAGCGTCTCCAAGGGTGAGTCCCTCAAGGACACCGTGCAGACCCTCGGCGCGATGGGCATCGACGGCATCGTGATGCGGCACGGCGCGTCCGGTGCGCCGCGCGTGCTCGCCGACGCCGACTGGATCGACGTCCCCGTGGTGAACGCCGGCGACGGCACGCACGAGCACCCGACGCAGGCACTGCTCGACGCCTTCACCATGCGCCGTCGCCTGCACGGTGCCGGGTCGCGTGGACAGGGCCTCGACGGGGTCCGGGTCCTCATCGTCGGCGACGTGCTGCACAGCCGCGTCGCCCGGTCGAACGCGTGGCTGCTCCGGACCCTCGGCGCGAGCGTGACCTTCGCCGCACCGCCGACGCTCCTGCCCGCGACGACGACGCCGTTCGGAGCCGCGGTGCACCACGACCTCGACGCCGCCCTGGCCGAGGACCCGGACGTCGTCATGACGCTCCGGATCCAGCAGGAGCGGATGGACGACGCGTTCTTCCCGAACCCGCGCGAGTACACGCGGCACTGGGGCCTGACGGCAGCGCGGTTCGCGCGGCTGTCCGAGCGCACACTGATCATGCACCCCGGTCCGATGAACCGCGGGCTGGAGATCGCCGGCGTCGCAGCCGACGACCCCCGTTCCACCGTGGTCGAGCAGGTCGAGAACGGCGTCTCGGTCCGCATGGCGGTCCTCTACCTGGCCCTGACCGGCACCGAACCGAAGGAGTCCGCAGCATGACCGCTCACCTGATCCGCGGCGCGCAGCTGGTCGACGGCTCGCGCGCCGACATCCGACTGCAGGACGGCCGCATCACGGCGATCGGGTCCGGTGTGGACGCGGGCGGCGCCACGGTCGTCGACGCCGACGGGCTCATCGCCCTGCCGGGTCTCGTCGACCTGCACACCCACCTGCGCGAGCCCGGTCACGAAGAATCTGAGACGGTCCTCACCGGTTCCCGTGCCGCGGCGGCCGGAGGCTTCACCGCCGTCAACGCGATGGCGAACTCGAGCCCGGTCGCCGACACCGCCGGGGTCGTCGAGCAGGTGCAGGCACTCGGCGACGACGCCGGCTACGTCACGGTCCGCCCGATCGGCGCGGTGTCGCAGGGGCTGCAGGGCACGCACCTGTCCGAGATCGGTGCCATGGCGACGAGCAGGGCGAAGGTCCGGGTCTTCTCGGACGACGGCTCGTGCGTGTCCGACCCGCTCCTCATGCGTCGCGCACTCGAGTACATCAAGGGCTTCGGTGGGGTGCTCGCGCAGCACGCGCAGGAACCCCGACTCACCATCGGCGCGCAGATGAACGAGGGCCGCCTGTCGTCGGAGCTCGGGCTGGCGGGCTGGCCGGCCGTGGCGGAAGAGGCGATCATCGCCCGCGACGTCCTGCTCGCCGACCACGTGGGCGCGCGGCTGCACGTCTGCCACGTGTCGACCGCCGGCAGCGTCGAGGTGATCCGCTGGGCCAAGTCCCGCGGCATCGACGTCACCGCCGAGGTCACCCCGCACCACCTCGTGCTCACCGAGGACCTCATCGCCGGGCACGACGGCGCACCCGGGTACGACGCGCGCTACAAGGTGAACCCGCCGCTCCGGGCCCGCGAGGACGTCGACGCCCTGCGTGCCGCCCTGGCCGACGGCACCATCGACATCGTCGCGACCGACCACGCACCCCACACCGCCGAGGCGAAGTGCTGCGAGTGGCCCGCGGCGGCGAACGGCATGGTCGGCCTCGAGTCGGCGCTGAGCGTCGTGCAGTCCGCCGTCGTCGCGTCGGGCCAGCTCGACTGGGCCGACGTCGCCCGGGTCCTGTCCGAGGCGCCCGCGCGCATCGGCCAGGTCGAGGGCCACGGTCAGCGCATCGCCGAGGGTGCGCCCGCCGAGATCACGCTCTACGACCCGACGGCCAACCGCGAGTTCGCGGTCGCCGACCTCGCCGGACAGTCGCAGAACTCGCCGTACCTCGGCATGACGCTGCCCGGCCGGGTCGTCGCCACGTTCCACCTGGGCGCGCCGACGGTGCTCGACGGCCGCCTCGTCGACGCCGACACCGTCGCCGCGCACGCCGCGGCGCTCCGGACGGGGGCGCGCGCATGAGCGGCGACGCCGCGCGCTGGTTGCTCGGCGGGGTGATCCTGCTCGCGGTGGCCGCGCTGTTCGTCGCCATGGCGCGCACCTGGCGGACGCGGACCAGGAAGCAGTCGGAATCCGTGCCTCCCGTCCCCGTCCCGACCACGATCGGACCGGAAGTCGGGTCCTGGGACGGTTTCTCCGTCGCGACGACCCGCGCCGACCAGCCGCTGGAACGCATCACCGCCGGCGGACTCGGGTTCCGAGGTCGCGGCGGCGTGCGCGTCCACGCGACCGGTGTGGTCCTGCGACTCGCCGGCGCGGACGACCGCTGGATCGCACGTGCTGCGGTCCGCGGGGCCGACCGCTCGACGTGGGCGATCGACCGGGTGGTCGAGCCCGGGGGACTGGTCCGTCTGCGATGGACGGCGACCGGCGCCGCAGGTGCGACGGACCTCGACACGTACTTCCGGTTCCCGGAGGGCGACGCAGCCGCGCTGCTCGCCCTGCAGGGACTGACCGAGACCGGGCCGCAGGCGACTGCGGCCGATGCCCCGCGAACCGCGGGCGAAGGGAAGAAAGCATGACACGCGAACGGGCCGTCCTGGTCCTCGAAGACGGCACCCGGTACGACGGCTGGGCCTACGGCGCCCGCGGGCGCACGCTCGGCGAGGTGGTCTTCGCGACCGGCATGACCGGCTACCAGGAGACGCTGACCGATCCGTCCTACGCCGGCCAGATCGTGGTGCAGACCGCACCGCACATCGGCAACACCGGGGTCAACGACGAGGACCCCGAGTCCCGTCGCATCTGGGTCGCCGGGTACGTGGTGCGCGACCCCAGCCGCGTGGTCTCGAACCACCGCGCGAACGCGTCGCTCGACGACCACCTGGTGCGCGACGGCATCGTCGGGATCTCCGGCCTCGACACCCGCGCCCTCACGCGCCGGATCCGCGACGCCGGCGCCATGAAGGGCGGCGTGTTCAGCGGCGCCGACGCGCAGCTGTCGGAGTCGGAGCAGCTGGACGCCGTCCGGTCGCAGGCCACGATGGCCGGCGCGAGCTTCTCGGCGATCGTGTCCACCCCGGAGACCTACGTCGTGCCGGCCGAGGGCGAGCAGATCGGTCGACTGGCCGTGCTCGACCTGGGTGTGAAGGCATCGACCACCCGCTACCTCGCCCAGCGCGGGTTCGAGGTGCACGTCGTGCCGCAGGACATCTCCGCTGCGGCGCTCGAGGAGCTCGCACCGGACGCCCTGTTCTACTCGAACGGCCCCGGCGACCCCGCCGCGTCGGACGCCCAGGTCGAACTGCTGCAGGGCAGCCTGCGGACCGGGCGTCCGTTCTTCGGCATCTGCTTCGGCAACCAGCTGCTCGGCCGCGCGCTCGGCTTCGGCACCTACAAGCTGCCCTTCGGTCACCGCGGCATCAACCAGCCGGTGCTCGACACCACCACGGGCAAGGTCGAGATCACGAGCCAGAACCACGGCTTCGCGGTCGATGCACCCCTCGGTGAGGTCCTCGAGTCCCCGGCCGGCTTCGGTCGGGTCGAGGTCTCGCACTACTCGCTGAACGACAACGTGGTCGAGGGCCTGCGGGCGCTCGACGTGCCCGCGTTCAGCGTGCAGTACCACCCCGAGGCCGCCGCTGGTCCGCACGACAGCATGTACCTCTTCGACCGGTTCGCGGACCTGGTGCGCGCGCGACGTGACGGGGAGCCGCTCGACGCGGCCACCGCCGACGCGACCACTCCCGCAGCAGACATCACCAAGGAAGCGAACTGATGCCCAAGCGCGCAGACATCAACTCCGTCCTCGTCATCGGTTCCGGCCCGATCGTCATCGGTCAGGCCGCCGAGTTCGACTACTCCGGCACCCAGGCGTGCCGTGTCCTCCGTGCCGAGGGCGTCCGGGTCATCCTCGTCAACCCGAACCCGGCGACGATCATGACCGACCCCGACTTCGCCGACGCGACCTACATCGAGCCGATCACGAACGCGTGCCTCGAGGAGATCATCCGCATCGAGAAGCCGGACGCGGTCCTGCCGACGCTGGGCGGCCAGACCGCCCTGAACGCGGCGATCGCGCTCGACGAGGCCGGCATCCTCGAGAAGCACGGCGTCGAGCTCATCGGTGCCAAGGTGGACGCCATCCAGCGCGGTGAGGACCGCCAGCTCTTCAAGGAGCTCGTGCTCGAGTCCGGCGCCGACGTGGCCCGGAGCCACATCGCCCACACGCTGGACGAGGCGAAGGAGTTCGCGAAGGACCTCGGCTACCCGCTCGTCGTCCGCCCGTCCTTCACCATGGGCGGTCTCGGTTCGGGCTTCGCGTACGACGAAGCCGAGCTCGTCCGCTTCGTCGGCGACGGGCTGCAGTCCAGCCCGACGACCGAGGTCCTGCTCGAGGAATCGATCCTCGGCTGGAAGGAGTACGAGCTCGAGCTGATGCGCGACAACTACGACAACACCGTCGTCATCTGCTCCATCGAGAACGTCGACCCGGTCGGCGTGCACACCGGCGACTCGATCACCGTCGCCCCGGCGCTCACGCTCACCGACCGCGAGTACCAGAACATGCGCAACATCGGCATCGACATCATCCGTCGCGTCGGTGTCGACACCGGTGGTTGCAACATCCAGTTCGCCGTCGACCCGTCGAACGGCCGTCTGATCGTCATCGAGATGAACCCGCGCGTCTCCCGCTCGTCGGCGCTGGCCTCGAAGGCCACGGGCTTCCCGATCGCGAAGATCGCCGCGAAGCTCGCCATCGGGTACCGCTTGGACGAGATCCAGAACGACATCACGAAGGTGACCCCGGCCAGCTTCGAGCCGACGCTCGACTACGTGGTCGTGAAGACCCCGCGCTTCGCGTTCGAGAAGTTCCCCGCGGCGGACGCCACGCTCACCACGACGATGAAGAGCGTCGGCGAGGCGATGGCCATCGGCCGCAACTACGCGACGGCGCTGCAGAAGTCGCTGCGCTCGCTCGAGAAGCGCGGCTCGAGCTTCCACTGGGACACCCCGGCGGCGGAGCTCGACAAGGACGCCCTGCTCGCGAAGTCGTCCGTCCCCACCGACGGCCGGATCGTCACGGTGCAGCAGGCCCTGGTCGCCGGCGCCACCGCCGACGAGGTCTTCGAAGCCACGAAGATCGACCCCTGGTTCATCGACCAGATCGTGCTCATCAACGAGGTCGCCGCCGAGGTCGCGGCCGCCGACGAGCTCGACGCGGACACCATCCGCTGGGCCAAGGAGCACGGCTTCAGCGACACCCAGATCGCGGCGCTGCGCAGCACCCCGGAGCACCCGGTCAGCGAGCAGCAGGTCCGCGACGACCGGCACGCCCTCGGCATCCGCCCCGTCTTCAAGACCGTCGACACCTGCGCCGGCGAGTTCCCGGCCCTGACGCCGTACCACTACTCGTCGTACGACGCCGAGACCGAGGTGGTCGCGAGCGACCGCAAGAAGGTCGTCATCCTGGGCTCCGGCCCGAATCGCATCGGCCAGGGCGTCGAGTTCGACTACTCCTGCGTGCACGCGTCCTTCGCGCTGAGCGACGCCGGGTTCGAGACGATCATGATCAACTGCAACCCCGAGACGGTCTCCACCGACTACGACACCTCGGACCGTCTGTACTTCGAGCCGCTCACGGCCGAGGACGTCCTCGAGGTCATCGAGGCCGAGGCGGCGTCGGGCGAGCTCGTCGGCGTCGTCGTGCAGCTCGGCGGGCAGACCGCCCTGGGCCTGGCGAAGCCGCTCGAGGCGGCGGGTATCCCGATCCTCGGCACCAGCCCGACGGCGATCGACTCCGCCGAGGAGCGCGGCCAGTTCTCCGCCATCCTCGACGCCGCGGGGCTGCTCGCGCCGCGCAACGGCACCGCCCACGACCTGGCAAGCGCGACCGCCGTGGCCGAGGAGATCGGCTACCCGGTGCTCGTCCGCCCGTCCTTCGTGCTCGGCGGCCGCGGCATGGAGATCCTGTACGACTCCCCGTCGCTCGCCGACTACTTCGACCGGATGGCCGACCAGGCGATCATCGGCCCGGAGCTCCCGCTGCTCGTCGACCGGTTCCTGGACGACGCGGTGGAGATCGACGTCGACGCGCTCTTCGACGGTGAGCGGCTCTACATCGGCGGCATCATGGAGCACCTGGAAGAGGCCGGCATCCACTCCGGTGACTCCGCGTGCACCCTGCCCCCGGTCGGCCTCGGCCGCGCCGAGATCCAGGGCGTCGTCGACGCGACCGAGAAGATCGCCCGCGGCATCGGCGTGCAGGGTCTGCTCAACGTCCAGTTCGCCATCGGCGCCGGCGTGCTCTACGTCCTCGAGGCGAACCCGCGCGCCAGCCGCACGGTCCCGTTCGTCTCGAAGGCGCTCGGCATCGCGCTGGCCAAGGCCGCGTCGCGCATCATGACCGGCACGAGCGTCGACGAGCTCGTCGCCGAGGGCATGCTGCCGGCCCGCGACGGGGCGTTCGTCCCGATGGAGGCCCCGGTCGCCGTCAAGGAGGCCGTCCTGCCCTTCCGCCGCTTCCGCACCCGCGAGGGCCAGGTCGTCGACTCGGTGCTCAGCCCCGAGATGCGCTCCACCGGCGAGGTCATGGGCATCGACCGCGACTTCCCACGGGCGTTCCTCAAGTCGCAGGACGCCGCGTACGGCGGCCTGCCGACCAGCGGCACGGTCTTCGTGAGCGTCGCGGATACCGACAAGCGCGCCATCGTGCTGCCGGTGCACCGCCTGCAGCAGCTGGGCTTCACGATCATCGCGACCGAGGGCACGGCGGAGATCCTCCGCCGCAACGGCATCGAGGTCGGCATCGTTGGCAAGTACAGCCAGGGCGGCGAGAGCGTCGTCGACCTGCTGACGCGCAACGAGGTCGACATCGTCATCAACACGCCGTCGGGTGCCGCCGGTCGTGCGGACGGGTACGAGATCCGTGCGGCCACGGTCGCAGCGGACAAGCCGCTGTTCACGACGATCGCGCAGATCGGTGCGGCGGTCGCGGCGATCGAGACGATCGGCACGCCGCTCAACGTCCGGAGCCTGCAGGACTACGCGCGGGAGCGCGCCACCTGGTGAGCGAGGGGCAGACGGGAGGCCCGGCCTCCTTCGGCGATCGGCTCGCGTCCGCGATGCGCGAGCGTTCACCGCTCTGCGTCGGCATCGACCCCCACGCCACCACCCTGGCGGCGTGGGGGCTCGGCCGCGACGAGCAGGGCCTGACGGCCTTCGGCGCGGCCCTGGTCCACGCGGCCGCCGGCCGCGCGGCGATCGTGAAGCCGCAGATCGCCTTCTTCGAGGCGGCGGGCGTGGCGGGCTACCGCGCGCTCGACGCGACGATCCGTCGTGCACGTGATGTGGGCCTCCTGGTCGTCGCCGACGTGAAGCGGGGCGACATCGGGTCGACCGGTGACGACTACGCACTCGCGTGGCTCGACCGTGACGGGCCGTTCGCGGCCGACGCGATGACGGTGTCGCCGTACCTGGGCTACGGCTCGCTCAGCGGGACGGTCGACGTCGCTCGGCGGAACGGTGCCGGGGTCTTCGTGCTCGCCGCGACGAGCAACCCGGAGGCGCGGGTGCTGCAGACCGCGGTCCTGGCGGAGGGCCCGCGTGCCGGGCGGTCCGTGGCTGCCGGTATCGTCTTGGACGTGGCAGACGACAACCGGGCCGCGGGTGACCAGGCCCTCGGCGACGTCGGGCTCGTGCTCGGCGCGACCCTTCACCTCGACGACTTCGGCATCGACGCGGACGCGATCGGCACCGCGCCGGTGCTCGCCCCGGGCTTCGGTGCCCAGGGCGCCCGGATCGAGGACCTCCGTGCGCTGTACGGTGCGCGCGCCGAGCAGGTGCTCGTGAGCGAGTCGCGCGGTCTGCTGACCGACGGTCCGGACGGGGTCGCGGCACTCGTGTCCGACCGCGCCGACCGGATCCGCGCGGCACTCGGGGCCGCAGCATGACCGCCGACGGTGACCGCACCGACGGTGACCGCACCGACGGCGACCGCACCGACGGCACCGAACTGCCGGCCCACCGCACGCCACCGGAGGTCGACCGCGTCGCGGCGGCCCAGGCAGCGGTCGCCGCGCGACGCGCCCGGGCCGCGGTGAAGTCCCAGGTCGCGTCGGGGGAGCGCTCGGCACTCGAGGTCGCTCGATCGGCATGGGACGACGCCCTCGTCGACACGACCTCGGCGGAGCGCTCGCTCCGGGTGCGCGACCTGCTCGTCAGCCTGTCCGGCATCGGTCCGGCGCGTGCCGAGTCGATCATGGGCACGCTGCGCATCGCGCCGTCGAAGCGCCTCGGGGGCCTCGGCACCCGGCAGCGCACGGCCCTGGCCGACTGGCTCGCCGCGCGCGGTCGCAAGCGCGGTGCCTCGAAGCTCGTCGTCCTCGCCGGGCCGACCGCCGTCGGCAAGGGAACGGTGAGCGCGTACATCCGCGAGCAGTACCCGGACGTGAACCTCAGCGTCTCCGCCACGACCCGGAAGCCCCGCCCGGGCGAGGCCGACGGCGTGCACTACTACTTCGTCGACGACGCCGAGTTCGACCGGATGATCCGCGAGCGCGAACTGCTCGAGTGGGCCACGGTGCACAACTCGTACCGGTACGGCACCCCGCGGCCGCCGATCGACCGAGCGCTCGACGCCGGCGAGCGGGTCATGCTCGAGATCGACCTGCAGGGTGCTCGCCAGGTCCGTGACGCCATGCCCGAGGCCGTGCTCGTGTTCCTGCTGCCCCCGACGTGGGAAGAACTGGTGCGTCGACTCATCGGCCGCGGCACCGAGTCGCCCGAGGAACAGGCGCGTCGACTCGACACCGCGAAGGTCGAACTGGCCGCCCAGGACGAGTTCGACGTCCGCATCGTGAACTCCGATGTCGGCACCGCGGCACGACAGGTCGTAGACTTGTTCTCTGCGCCCTGACGGGTGCACCGACGACGAGGAGACTCCATGGCCAACCCCCAGGGCATCATCGACCCGCCCATCGACGACCTGCTCAGCAAGGTCGAGTCGAAGTACGCGCTCGTCATCTTCGCTTCCAAGCGCGCGCGTCAGATCAACGACTACTACGCCGACCTGCACGAGGGCTCGCTCTTCGACAACGTCGGCCCGCTCGTCGACTCGACGATCGACGACAAGCCGCTGTCCGTGGCTCTCCACGAGATCAACGAGGACAAGCTCACCGTCACCAAGCAGCAGCAGCCCTCCGACTGATCCCGGTGACTGCAGCTGCTCTGCGCCTCTTCACGTCCGAGTCGGTGACCGAGGGGCACCCCGACAAGATCTGCGACCAGATCTCGGACAGCATCCTCGACGCACTGCTCACGGTGGACCCGCACGCTCGGGTCGCCGTCGAGACGATGGTGACGACCGGCCTCGTGCACGTCGCCGGTGAGGTCACGACCTCGGGCTACGTCGAGATCCCCAAGCTCGTCCGTGACGTCATCACGGGCATCGGCTACAACTCGTCGGACGTCTCCTTCGACGGCGCCACGTGCGGCGTCGAGGTGTCGATCGGTGCGCAGTCGCCGGACATCGCGCAGGGCGTCGACGAGTCGCTCGACTCCCGCACGGGCGCGGTCGACCCGCTCGACCGCCAGGGTGCCGGCGACCAGGGCATCATGTTCGGCTTCGCGACGAACGAGACCCCCGAGTACATGCCGGTCGCGATCTGGCTGGCGCACCGCCTGGCCGAGCGTCTGGCCGCCGTGCGCAAGTCCGGCGAGCTGGCGTTCCTGCGCCCGGACGGCAAGACGCAAGTCACCGTCGGCTACGACGGCGTCGTGCCGAAGACCGTCGAGACCGTCGTCCTGTCGACGCAGCACTCGCCGAGCGTCACGCTGGAGCAGCTCACCGCCGAGATCACCGAGCACGTGATCCGTCCGGTGCTCGACCTCGTCGACCTCGACTCCTCGCACGTCGACGTCATCGTCAACCCGACGGGTCGCTTCGAGATCGGTGGCCCCCAGGGCGACGCCGGGCTCACCGGCCGCAAGGTCATCGTCGACACCTACGGCGGGGCCTCCCGTCACGGCGGCGGCGCGTTCAGCGGCAAGGACCCGTCGAAGGTCGACCGCTCGGCGGCGTACGCGCTGCGCTGGGTCGCGAAGAACGCGGTCGCCGCGGGCCTCGCCGACCGGCTCGAGGTGCAGGTCGCCTACGCGATCGGCCGTGCGAAGCCCGTCGGGCTCTACGTCGAGACCTTCGGCACCGGACACGTCGACGACGCCACGATCGAAGCCGCGATCCGCCAGGTGTTCGACCTGCGTCCGGCCGCGATCATCCGCGACCTCGACCTGCTCCGTCCGATCTACGCGCAGACCGCGACGTACGGACACTTCGGCCGCGAGCTCCCCGGGTTCACCTGGGAGCAGCTCGACCGCGTCGAGGAACTCCGCGCCGCCGCAGGGCTCGTCACCGCCGCCGTCTGAGGCACCGCGTGACCACCGTCGCGCGCGTCGTCCTCGACTCGCCGCTCCCGCAGTTGGACCGTCTGTTCGACTACCGGGTGCCGGCCGAGCTCGAGGACGACTGCGTGCCGGGCGTCCGCGTGAAGGTCCCGCTCCGCACCGGGGCCCGGATGTCCGACGGCTACGTCGTCGAGATCGTCGACGAGGGCGACTACCCGGGTGAGCTCAGCGCGATCGAGACCCTGGTGTCACCCGTCCCGGTCCTGGCGCCGGAGATCTGGAAGCTCGCCCGCGCCGTGGCCGACCGTGCCGCCGGTGTGGCGTCCGACGTCCTCCGCCTGGCCGTGCCGACCCGCCAGGTCCGCGCCGAGAAGGCCTGGCTCGCGCGGGACACCTCGTGGTCCCCGCCCCCGGTGTCCGCACCGCCGGTGACCGGCTACACCCCGGGCATGCTCGAAGGCGTGATCGCCGAGCACGATCGCGCTGCGGTCGCCGCCGTTCCCCACCCCGTGGCGCTGGCCGGGCCCACCAGCAACGAGGGCGACTCCGATCCGATCTGGGTGCCCGGCTGGGCGGCAACCCTCGCCCAGGCCGCCGCCCACACGCTGGCGAGCGAGCAGTCCGCCGTCATCGCCGTCCCCGACTTCCGCGACGTCATCGACCTCGAGCGCGCCCTGCTCGCGGTGCTGCCGCCGGAACGGGTCGTGCGCTTCGACGCCAAGCAGACGAACGGGCAGCGGGCCAAGGCACTGCTGCAGGCGCGGACGCACCCCGTCGTCGCGATCGGCAACCGCACGGCGGTGTACGCACCGGCGACCGACCTCGGGCTCATCGCGATGTGGGACGACGGCGACGCCTCGTTCATCGAGCAGCGCGCGCCGTACGTGCACACGCGTGACGTCGCCCTCGTGCGGGCTGCGCAGTCGGGTGCCGCACTGCTGTTCGTCTCGCACGCCCGCAGCACCGACGTGCAGCGGCTCGTCGAACTGCACTGGCTGCAGGACGTCACGCCGTTCCGGGTGAAGACCCCGAAGGTCATCCCCACCGTGCAGCAGACCTCGGCCGAGGGGTACGCCGCACAGGCGCGCATCCCGAGCTCCGCCTGGCGTGCCGCGCGCGAGGCCAGCCAGCACGGCCCGGTGCTCGTGCAGGTCGCGAGCCCCGGGTTCGGCACCGGGCTCGTCTGCGCGGAGTGCGGTGAGCGGGCGCACTGCCGGATCTGCGGCGGTCCGCTCGGCAGTCCGCACCGCGGTGCCACGCCGCAGTGCCGGTTCTGCGGTGCCCTCGCCGTGGGGTTCCGCTGCCCGACGTGCGGCAACGGCACCGTGAAGCCCGTGGGACAGGGCGCTCAACGCACCGCCGACGAACTCGGGCGGGCGTTCCCCGGCACCCGGATCGTGGTGGCCGACGGCTCACGCCCGCTCGACGAGGTGCCCGCGAGGCCCTCCGTCGTCGTCGCGACCCGTGGCGCCGAGCCGAGCGTGCCCGGAGGCTACGCGTGCGTGCTGTTGCTCGACGGCGAGAAGATGCTCGCGCGCGAAGGACTGCGCGTGCAGGAGGACGTGCTCCGCTTCTGGACGAACGCCGCGGCGAAGGGTGCTCCCGGGGCCGAGGCGTACCTGGTCGGCATCGGCGGCAAGCTCGCGACGGCGATGGCGCTCTGGCGGCTCGACGGTCCCGCGCACGACGAACTCACCGACCGGCGTGAGCTGCACTTCCCGCCGGCGGTCCGCGTGGCGACGATGACCGGCACCGACGAGGCCGTGACCGCTGCGGTCGAGGCCCTCGAGGGGGCGACCGCGGGCCCGGTGCTCGGCCCGGTCCCCGTCGAGGACGACGCCCTGCCGGGCACGGTCCGAGCGATCGTGCGGTTCCCGTACGCCCACGGTGCCGAGGTCGCGGCGACCCTGAAGGCCGAGGTCATCCGGCGGTCGTCGACCCGGCGGGTGCTGAAGGGCGGCAACCGGCGTCGGGCGGCACCGACGCTGCGGGTCCGGCTCGACGACGCGGAACCCTTCAGCGAGGTCTGAGCCGCACCGGCCGTCGGGGCGGGGCCTCCGTGGCGGAGTTGCGCCGCGCCTCCCGGGCCGTGTGCGTTCGCACCTTGCGACGTTCCACGCGTCGATCACCTCGTGTTCTGTCGGCCGATGCGCACGCACCCGATGCGTGTGCACCTTCCGACGATCCACGCGTCGATCAACGAGTGGTTCGTCGCGAAACGAGTCCGCGGCGCAGCAGCGTCAGGCGCGCACGGCCCGCCCACCGACGCGCGGGAACACCACGCCGAGCGCGACCATCCCGACCGCGAGCACGAGGTGCAGCCAGTTGTCCGCCCAGTTCAGCGGCACGAAGTTCGCGCCGAACGAGTGCCCGGCGGTGAACAGCCCGTAGACCCAGAGCACGAAGTAGACGACCCCGCCGAGCACCAGGTACATCCGCGACCCGGTGGCGTACCCCGCCGCGAGGACCCCGACGACCCCGAACAGCAGGTGCACGACGTTGTGCAGCACCGACACCTGGAAGACCCCGAGCAGCATCGCCATCGACCCGTGGCCGGCACCCGCGAGCGAGCCGGACGTCAGCCCGGGTACGAACCCGGCGATGCCGACGAGCAGGAACACGACGCCGACGAGCAGCGCGACCTTCTGGATGCTGGACCCTGCGAAGCGGTCGGTGGACGTGGTGACGTCGGACATGGGAACCCCTCTCGTGCTGTCC
The DNA here is from genome assembly GCF_004346515.1 of Curtobacterium sp. PhB191. Taxonomy (NCBI): domain Bacteria; kingdom Bacillati; phylum Actinomycetota; class Actinomycetes; order Micrococcales; family Microbacteriaceae; genus Curtobacterium; species Curtobacterium sp. PhB191. The sequence continues at coordinate 33,250 of NZ_SMBV01000005.1, read as the reverse complement.
CGCAGACCGTACCCACCCGGCGCGGGCCCGGTTCGGGTCAGTCCACCGAGCGCGCGCGTGGGAGGATCGAACCCATGCGTCTCGTCGTCGCCGGCAGCCCCGCTGCGGCCGTCCCCACCCTCCGCCGCCTGGCGGCGTCCGACCACGAGATCGCCGCGGTCCTCACGCGTCCGCCGACACCGCAGGGCCGGAAGCGCGTCCTGACGCCGACACCGGTCGCGCAGGTCGCCGCGGAGCTCGGGCTGCCCGTCATCGAGGCCAGCCGCGTCGACGACGACGTCACCGCGCGCATCGCCGACCTCGACGTCGACCTCGGTGTCATCGTCGCCTACGGCGCGTTGCTCCGCCGTCCCGCGCTCGACGCCCCGCGCCTCGGCTGGGTGAACCTGCACTTCTCCGACCTGCCGGCGTACCGCGGCGCGGCGCCGGTCCAGCGGGCCGTGATGGCGGGGGACACCCGCACCGCCGCGTCGGTCTTCCAGCTCGTCGAGGCGCTCGACGCCGGCCCGGTGTTCGCAGCTGACCCGTTCGAGATCGACCCGGAGGCCACCGCCGGCGAGGTCCTCGCCGCCATGGCGGAGTCCGGCGCCGAGACCGTCGCCCGGGTGGTCGACGCCATCGCCGCCGGCACGGCCGTCGCGACCGAGCAGACCGGCGAGCCGACGCTCGCGCCGAAGACGACCATCGACGACGGGCGCATCGACTTCGGTGCTCCGGCGGCGGTCGTGCACGCCCGTCTGCGCGGGGTCACCCCCGAGCCCGGCGCGTACGCCCACCTCGGCGAGACCCGCGTGAAGCTGCTCCGCAGCAACCGCCTGACAGGAGGCCCCGCGGACCCCGCCCCGCAGCTCGCGCCCGGTGCGCTGGCACTCCACGGCGGTCGGCTGCTGGTCGGGACCGGTGACACTCCGCTGGCACTGCTCGAGGTGCAGCCGGCCGGCAAGAAGGCGATGGACGCCGCAGCCTGGGCCCGTGGCCTGGGCGAACTGGACGGGAAGGTCCTCGCATGAGCCAGCCGACGAACACCCGGGGCGCCCGCCGCGGTCCCCGTCCCGCGAACGCCCGTCGTGTCGCGTTCGACGTGCTCCGCGCCGTGCAGGTCGACGACGCGTACGCGAACCTGCTGCTGCCGACACGCATCCGTCGTGCCGGCCTCACCGCGCGCGACGCCGCGTTCGCCACCGAGCTCACCTACGGCTCGATCCGGATGCTCGGTCGCTACGACGTCATCATCGCGCTGGCGTCGGGTCGTCGGCCGGAGAACATCGAGGCCGACGTCCTCGACGTGATGCGGCTCGGCGCCCACCAGCTGCTCGCCATGCGCACCCCGACGCACGCCGCGGTCGACGCCACGGTCGAGCTCGCCCGCGAGGTCGGTGCCCGCCGTGCCACCGGCTTCGTGAACGCCGTGATGCGCAAGATCGCCGCGCGCACCGACGACGAGTGGGACGCGCAGATCACCGAGGGCCGTGGTGGCGACGCCCTGCTCGCCACGCGGTGGTCGCACCCGGTCTGGGTCGTCTCGGCACTGCGCGACGCCCTCGCCGCCGAACGCTCCCGCGACGAGCTCGCCGCCCTGCTCGCCGCCGACAACGCCGCGCCCCGGGTGCAGCTCGCGGCGCTGCCCGGGCTCGCCACCGACGAGGACATCGCCACCGCGACCACGCGCACGGTGCTCGACGAAGACGCAGACGCCGATGCCGCGTTCGCCGACGCGACCGGCGCGGCGGACGTGCCGGCGACCCTGGTGCCCGCCGACGACGAACCGGAGGCCGACGGCGCGACCGGCACCGTGCCTCCCGTCCGGACCGCCGACCCCGTGCCGGCCGCCGACGCCCTGCCGGTCTCGCCCGTCGGGATCCGCGGCATCTCCGGTGACCCCGCGCGCGTGCCGGGCGTCGCTGCCGGGCGCCTGCGCGTGCAGGACGAGGGCTCGCAGCTCGCCGCCCTCGCGCTGAGCCGGTCGTCCGCGGTCCGCGCGGGCGAGCGCTGGCTCGACATGTGCGCCGGCCCCGGTGGCAAGGCCGCGCTGCTCGCCGCCGAGGCGCAGCAGGGTGGCGCGACCCTCGTCGCGAACGAGCTCGTGCCGGCACGTGCCGGACTCGTGCGGAACGCCCTCGGGGTGTTCGGCGACCACGTCCGCGTCGTCGAGGGCGACGCCAGGCGCTACGGCCGCGACGGCACCGGGATGACCTTCGACCGCATCCTGCTCGACGCGCCGTGCACCGGCCTCGGCGCCCTGCGTCGGCGTCCGGAAGCACGCTGGCGGAAGACCCCCGAGGACGTCCAGGAGCTCGCGGCCCTGCAGACCGAGCTGCTCGACGCCGCGGTCCGGGTGCTCGCACCGGGTGGGACGCTCGCGTACGTCACGTGTTCGCCGCACCTGGCCGAGACGCGCGGGCAGGTCGACGCGCTGATGGGGCGGCACGGGGGAGTCCTCGAGCAGCTCGACACCGCGACGATCGTGCGCGGGGTCGCCGCGCGCGACCCGGAGATCGCGGACGGCAACACGGCGCAGCTCTGGCCGCACCGGGTCGGCACGGACGCGATGTTCATCGCGTTGTTCCGTCGCGTCGGCTGAGGCCGTCGAGTGGGGCGTCGCGCACGCGCCGGTAGGCTTGCCCGGTGACGATCCGCATCTCGCCGAGCATCCTGTCCGCCGACTTCGCGAACCTCGAGCGTGAACTCCACCGCATCGAGAGCGCCGACCTGGTGCACGTCGACGTGATGGACAACCACTTCGTGCCGAACCTGACGCTCGGGCTGCCGATCGTCGAGCGCCTGCAGCAGGTGTCCCCGGTGCCGCTCGACGTCCACCTCATGATCACCGACGCCGACGTCAACGCACCGAAGTACGCCGAGACCGGTGCGTCGAGCGTGACGTTCCACTTCGAGGCCGCGGACGACCCCGTGGCCACGGCCGCTGCGATCCGCTCGAACGGGGCCCGTGCCGCCGTCGCGGTGAAGCCCGGCACCTCGATCACGCAGGTGCTGCACCACCTCGACGCCTACGACATGATCCTGCTGATGACCGTCGAGCCCGGCTTCGGCGGGCAGTCGTTCATGCCGTCCGTGATGCCGAAGCTCGCCGACGCCCGTGCGGCGGTCGACGCCTCGGGGCTCGACGTGTGGCTCGAGGTCGACGGCGGCATCTCGGTGGACACCGTCCCCGAGGCCGTGCGCAGCGGCGCCGACACGCTCGTCGCCGGGTCGGCCGTGTACGGCGGTGAGCCCGCCGCGCGGATCACGGACCTGCGCGAAGCGGCCGCGCGGGCGCGGGCATGAGCGCGACCCGTCCGGACGGTACGTCGGCAGCGTCGGTGGAGACCGGTAGCCTGGACCGCGTGAAGACGTTCGACGACCTGTTCCAGGAGCTCACCGAGAAGGCGCGCACGCGCCCCGAGGGCTCCGGCACCGTCGCCGAACTGGACGCCGGCGTGCACCAGATCGGCAAGAAGATCGTGGAAGAAGCGGCCGAGGTCTGGATGGCGGCCGAGTACGAGGGCGACGAGCGCACCTCGGAGGAGATCTCGCAGCTCGTGTACCACCTGCAGGTCCTCATGGTCGCGAAGGGGCTGTCCCCGGCGGACATCTGGCGACATCTGTAGGACGCGCTCGGGCACCGCCCGCGCACCGACCTCGATCCGCCACGACCCCGACCAGAAAGCAGACCCCCTGATGCTCCGCATCGCCGTGCCCAACAAGGGCTCCCTGTCCGAGACCGCGTCCGACATGCTGCGCGAGGCCGGGTACGCCGGTCGCCGCGACCCGAAGGCGCTGCACCTGCTCGACGAGCGCAACGGCGTCGAGTTCTTCTTCCTCCGCCCGCGGGACATCGCGACCTACGTCGGCTCCGGCGCACTCGACGTCGGCATCACCGGCCGTGACCTGCTGCTCGACTCCGGTTCCGAGGCGCACGAGGTCGACGCGCTCGGCTTCGCCGACTCCACCTTCCGGTTCGCCGGCACGCCGGGCCGGTACAGCACCCTGCAGGACCTCGACGGCGTCCGCGTCGCCACGAGCTACCCGGGCCTGGTCGGCGACTTCCTCGCCCGCCACGGGGTGACGGCGACGCTCGTCAAGCTCGACGGGGCCGTCGAGAGCGCGGTGCGTCTCGGTGTCGCCGACGCCGTGGCCGACGTGGTGTCGACGGGCAGCACGCTGCGGCAGGCCGGCCTCGAGATCTTCGGTCCGGTCATCCTCGAGTCGACCGCGCTACTGGTGTCGACCGACGAGACGATCCCGGGCATCGACGTGCTCCGCCGTCGGCTGCAGGGCGTGCTCGTCGCCCGCGGCTACGTCATGCTCGACTACGACATCCCCACCGCGCTGCTCGAGCAGGCGACGGCCGTCGCGTCCGGCATCGAGTCGCCGACGGTCTCGCCGCTGCACGGCCGCGACTGGTCCGCGGTGCGCGTGATGATCCCGCGCGACGACGCGAACCTCATCATGGACGCCCTGTACGACCTCGGTGCCCGCGCCATCCTCGTCAGCCCGATCCACGCGGCCCGGCTGTGACCGCGGCAGCCACGGCGCCGGGCGGCGTGGCCGTCCGCGTCATCCCGTGCCTCGACGTCAAGGGCGGCCGGGTCGTCAAGGGCGTGAACTTCCTCGATCTGCAGGACGCCGGTGACCCGGTCGAGCTCGCCGCGCGCTACTACGAGCAGGGCGCCGACGAGCTGACCTTCCTCGACGTCGGTGCCACGGTCGAGAACCGCGCCACGATGTACGACACGGTCACCCGCACCGCCGAGCAGGTGTTCATCCCGCTCACGGTCGGTGGCGGCGTCCGTTCCGTCGACGACGTGTCCCGCCTGCAGCAGTGCGGCGCGGACAAGATCGGCGTGAACAGCGCAGCGATCGCCCGGCCCGACCTCGTCGGCGAGATCGCCGACCGGTTCGGTGCGCAGGCCGTCGTGCTGTCGCTCGACGTCAAGCGCTCCGACCGGACTGCGTCCGGCTTCGTGGTCACCACGCACGGCGGCCGCACCGAGACCGACATCGACGCGATCGCCTGGGCGCGCGACGCCGTCGAGCGGGGTGCGGGGGAGCTGCTCGTCAACTCCATCGACGCGGACGGCACGAAGAACGGGTTCGACCTCGAGCTCGTCGCCGCGGTGCGGTCGGTCGCGCGGGTCCCGGTCATCGCTTCGGGAGGCGCGGGTCGGGTCGACCACTTCGCCCCCGCCGTCGACGCGGGTGCGGATGCCCTCCTCGCCGCGTCCGTCTTCCACCGTGGCGAGATGACGGTGGGCGACGTCAAGGCCGCGCTGCGCGCGACCGGCCACGCCGTCCGCTGAACCGCCGCCGCCCGCTGATCCGCCGCCGTAGGCTAGGAGTCTCATGACCGACAGCACCAGCACCGACACCGACGCGGTCCTCGACCGCGCACGTTTCGGTGCGGACGGGCTGCTCCCCGCCATCGTGCAAGAGGAGTCGTCGAAGGACGTCCTCATGCTCGGGTACATGGACCGGGAAGCGCTCCGCCGCACCCTCACCGAGGGGCGCGTGACCTTCTGGTCGCGGTCGCGGAACGAGTACTGGCGGAAGGGCGACACGTCGGGGCACGCGCAGTACGTGCGCGACGCGGCGTTCGACTGCGACGCCGACACCCTGCTCGTCACCGTGCAGCAGGTCGGGGCCGCGTGCCACACCGGGGCGCACCGCTGCTTCGACGTCGATCCGCTCGCGCCCACGACGGCGTCAGCCCCGACCGGCACAGCGGCGTCGGCGCCGACGGACGCGACCATGTCTGCCCCGGCCGACACGGCAGTGGAGGCGACCCGATGACGACCGCGACGATCTCCGATGCGCCGCACACGACCTCCCGGCCGGAGTTCGACGCCCTGCTGCGCGACCACCGCGTCGTGCCGGTGGTGCGCGCGCTCTACGCCGACAGCGAGACGCCGGTGGGTGTCTACCGGAAGCTCGCCGACGGCCGGCCCGGGTCGTTCCTGCTGGAGTCCGCGGGCCAGGGCGGCCTCTGGTCGCGCTGGTCGTTCGTCGGTGTGCGCAGCTTCGGCGTCCTCACGCAGGAGGGCGACCGCGCCGCCTGGATCGACACCGGCATCGACGCCGAACGTGCGGTCGGCTCGCTCGACGGCGAACCGCTCGAGGTCCTGGCGCGCCTGCACGAGCGCTGGGCCACCCCGCGGGTGCCCGGCTCCCCGCCGCTCGTCGGCGGGACGGTCGGGTTCATCGGGTGGGAGGCCGTGCGCCAGCTCGAGCACCTGCCGAACGTGCCGCCGGCCGACTTCGACGTGCCCGGACAGGCGCTGTCCTTCGTCTCCGAGCTGGTCGCGCTCGACCACCGCACAGGGCTCGTCCTGCTCGTCGCGAGCGTGCTGAACGACGGTACCGACGACGCCGACACGCTCTGGTCCGACGCGCAGCGCCGCCTGGACCGCCTGCAGGCCGACCTCGTCCAGCCGAGCGTCGCGACCGTCGCCGAGGCGTTCGAGATCGCCGAGCCGACGCCGACGCACCGTTCCACGCCGGACGAGTACATGGCCGCGGTGGAGCGCTCGAAGGAGTTCATCCGCGACGGCGACGTGTTCCAGGTCGTGATCTCGCAGCGCTTCGACCACGAGGTGACCGCCGACCCGCTCGACGTGTACCGGGTCCTCCGGACGTTGAACCCGAGTCCGTACATGTACTTCCTGGCCCTGGCGGACACCGCCGACGAGCGGTACTGGATCGTCGGCGCCTCGCCGGAGGCCCTGGTGAAGGTGCAGTCCGGCCGCGCCATCACGCACCCGATCGCCGGGTCGCGTCCACGTGGTGCGACCCCGGAAGAGGACGTCCGCTTCGGCGACGACCTGCTCGACGACCCGAAGGAACGCGCCGAGCACCTGATGCTCGTCGACCTGGCCCGCAACGACCTGCAGAAGGTCTGCGAGCCCGGTACCGTCGCGGTCACCGAGTTCATGACGGTCGAGCGCTTCAGTCACATCATGCACCTGGTGTCGAGCGTCGAGGGTGCGGTGCGTCCGGGGATGTCCGCCATCGACGTGTTCCGGGCGACGTTCCCGGCCGGCACCCTGTCCGGTGCGCCGAAGCCCCGCGCGCTGGAGATCATCGACGAGCTCGAGCCGGCGAAGCGCGGTGCCTACGCCGGTGTCGTCGGCTACTTCGACTTCGCCGGTGACGCGGACATCGCGATCGCGATCCGCACCGCCCTGATCAAGGACGGCGTGGCACGGGTGCAGGCCGGTGCCGGCCTGGTGGCGGACTCCGACCCGGCCACCGAGCACGAGGAGACCATCAACAAGGCGGCGGCACCCCTGCGGGCCGTGGCCACGGCGAACCGGATGCGCGAGGTGCGCTCGTGAAGCGCTCGCGCCCGATCGTCGTCGTCGCCGGACTGCTCGTCGCCGGCATCATCATGCTCGCGTGGACGCAGACCTGGTTCACGGTGGACCTGCACGCCGGTGCGGCAGTCACCTCGACGGTCGACGCCGACGGGGCCGCGGTCGTGCCGCAGTACACCGCCCTGGCGATCGCGAGCCTGGCCCTGTTCCTCGCGATGACCATCGCCGGCCGGGTGCTGCGCATCGTGCTCGCGTGCGTCGAGATCCTGCTCGGACTCGGCGTCGTGGTCAGCGGCATCACCGCACTCGGTGACCCGGTCGCCGCGGCGAAGGGTGCCGTCGGCGCGGTGGCCGGGGTCAGCGACCTGACCGCCGTGCGCCGCGTCGTGTCCGGCGTCGACGTGTCGCTCTGGCCGGCCGTCGGCATCGCCGGTGGGGTCCTGGCCGTCCTGCTCGGTGTCGTCGTCATCGTGGTGCAGCGTGCGTGGCCCGGTCCGAGCCGGAAGTACGGCGCGGCGACCGCGGGAGCCGCCGCCGACGCCCGCGCCGCAGCCCCGGTCGTGCGCGACGCCGTCGTGGACTGGGACGACCTCAGTGCTGGGGTCGACCCGACCGACGGCACGGTAGGATCGGATGGGCGTCGGTCGACCGACGACGCCGGAGCAGAACGAGGAGCACCGTGAGCAACACTGAGCCCGCAGAACTCGGCGAAGGCCACTCGCCGGCCGCCTGGACCGCCGTCGTGATCATGCTGATCGGATTCGCGGCAGGCACGCTGTTCTTCTGGTTCGACCAGCCGTGGGGCGTCTGGGTCTCCGCTGCCGTCGTCGTCATCGGTCTGGTAATCGGCGCGGTCATGGCCAAGGCCGGCTACGGCGTGAACGGCCCGAAGTACGTCGCCAAGCACCACGCCGAGTAGGACTCGCATGCCGAACGTGCTCGAGACCCTCGTCGCGGGCGCGCTCGAGGACGCCGCCGCCCGTCGCGTCGACCGCCCGTACTCGGACGTCGAACGCGACCTCGACCGGGTGGCGTCGCCGCTCGACGCCCTCGCGTTCCTCGCCCCGGGCGACCGGGTGAAGATCCTCGCCGAGGTCAAGCGCGCCAGCCCGTCCCGTGGCTCGATGGCCCCCATCGAGGACCCGGCCGCACTCGCAGCCGACTACGAGCGCGGTGGCGCGTCGACGATCAGTGTCCTGACCGAGGGACGCAAGTTCCTCGGCAGTCTCGCCGACCTCGAAGCCGTCAAGGCCCGCGTGGGCATCCCCGTGCTGCGCAAGGACTTCATCGCCGACCCGTACCAGGTCGTCGAGGCCCGGGCCGCCGGAGCCGACGTCGTGCTGCTCATCGTGGCCGCGCTCGAGCAGCAGCAGCTGGTCGAGCTCCACACGCTGGCCGAAGAGCTCGGCATGCGCGTGCTGGTCGAGGCGCACTCCGCCGACGAGGTCTCCCGTGGCCTCGACGCCGGTGCGCGGATCCTCGGCGTCAACGCGCGCGACCTCACCGACTTCTCGCTCGACCGCGACCTCTTCGGGTCGCTCGCCGACCGCATCCCCGACGGGGTCGTGCGCGTCGCCGAGTCCGCCGTCGCCGGTCCCGCCGACGTCGCCCACTACCGCGCAGCGGGTGCCGACGTCGTCCTGGTCGGGGAAGCCCTCGTCACGGGTGCCGACCCCGCCACCACCCTCGCGTCGTTCATCGAGGCCGCCGACCGCGGCTGAACGTTCCACCCGTCCGACCACCGGCACCGCCGGTCGCGTCGGACACGTCCCGGGAAGACCCATCGTGACCTCACTCCGCGACCTGCACGGCCCGTACTTCGGTGACTTCGGCGGACGCTTCGTCCCCGAGTCGCTCGTCCTGGCGCTCGACGAGCTCGAGGCAGCCTTCCGCACGGCCTGGGCTGACCCGGCCTTCCGTGCCGAGCTCGACGAGCTCCAGCGCGACTACACCGGTCGTCCGTCGATCATCACCGAGGTGCCGCGGTTCGCGAAGCACGCCGGCGGTGCCCGCGTGATCCTGAAGCGCGAGGACCTGAACCACACCGGGTCGCACAAGATCAACAACGTGCTCGGTCAGGCGCTCGTGGCCCGTCGGCTCGGGAAGACCCGCCTCATCGCGGAGACCGGTGCCGGCCAGCACGGTGTGGCCACGGCGACCGCTGCGGCGCTGTTCGGCATGGACTGCGTCGTGTACATGGGTGCCGTCGACACCGAGCGGCAGGCGCTCAACGTCGCCCGGATGCGCCTGCTCGGCGCCGAGGTGATCCCGGTCGAGACCGGGTCGCGCACGCTGAAGGACGCCATCAACGAGGCACTCCGCGACTGGGTGGCGAACGTGGACTCGACCCACTACCTGCTCGGCACGGTCGCCGGCCCGCACCCGTTCCCCGAGATGGTGCGCGAGTTCCACAAGGTGATCGGCGAAGAGGCCCGCCAGCAGGTCCTCGACCGCGTCGGGCGTCTCCCCGACGCCGTCGCCGCGTGCGTCGGTGGTGGCTCGAACGCGATGGGCATCTTCGAGGCGTTCCTCGACGACGAGTCCGTCGCGCTGCACGGTTTCGAAGCCGGTGGCGACGGCGTCGAGACCGGTCGGCACGCCGCGAGCATCACGCTCGGTCGCGAAGGCGTCCTGCAGGGCGCGAAGTCCTACCTCATGCAGGACGAGGACGGCCAGACCATCGAGAGCCACAGCATCTCCGCCGGGCTCGACTACCCGAGCGTCGGTCCGGAGCACGCCTACCTGGCGTCGATCGGTCGCGCACAGTACGCGCCGATCACCGACACCGAGGCGATGGAGGCGTTCCGGCTGCTCAGCCAGACCGAGGGCATCATCCCGGCGATCGAGTCGGCGCACGCGCTCGCGGGTGCGATGAAGCTCGGCAAGGAGCTCGGCCCCGAGGGCGTCGTGCTCGTGAACCTGTCCGGCCGTGGCGACAAGGACGTGGCGTCCGCCAGTCGCTACTTCGGCATCCTCGACGAGAACGCGGTGCAGCTGTGACCACGAACCAGACCGTCGCCACGACTATCGACACCGCCAACGCGGAGCGTGCCGGGGCCGTCGTCGGCTACCTGCCCGCCGGGTACCCCGACGTGCAGACCAGCGTCGACGCTGCCGTCGCCCTCGCCGAGAACGGCGTGGACGTCATCGAGCTCGGCCTGCCGTACTCCGACCCCGTCATGGACGGCCCGGTCATCCAGCGTGCGGCCGAGGAGAGCCTGGCGAACGGCTTCCGGGTCGCGCAGGTCTTCGACGCCGTGCACCAGATCACCGAGCGCGCCGACGTGCCGGTGCTCGTGATGACGTACTGGAACCCGGTCCTCCGCTACGGCGTGGACCGCTTCGCCGACGACCTCGTCGCCGCCGGTGCCGCCGGGCTCATCACGCCCGACCTGATCCCGGACGAAGCCGCCGAGTGGATGGCCTCGTCGGAGCGGACCGGCCTGGACCGCGTGTTCCTCGCGGCACCGTCCTCGTCCGACTCCCGGATGCAGCAGGCGGTGCAGGCGAGCCGCGGGTTCGTCTACGCCGTCTCGACGATGGGCGTCACCGGAGCACGGGCCGGCGTCGACGTCGCTGCACGCACCGTGGTGTCGCGGCTCCGTGACGCCGGCGTCGCGCGCACCTGCGTGGGCCTCGGCATCTCGACGGCCGAGCAGGTCGCCGAGGTCCTGGAGTACGCCGACGGCGCGATCGTCGGCTCGGCGTTCGTCCGCGCACTGGCCGACCTCGGGGTGCAGGGGGTCGCCGACCGCGCGGCCGACCTCACCACCGGCGCCCGCCGCTCCTAGTCCAGTTCCTGGCGGGCCCACGACCCGCGCTACAGTGAGCGGGGCCGACGACACGTCGACACCGCGCCCCGTCAGTTCCGAAAGGCGACCGTTCCTCCATGCCCCTCCTGAGCATCCCGAGCCCGAGCACCGCCTGGCAGTACTTCGACCTGACCGCCTGGCTGCGCGACGTGTTCGGTTGGTCGCTGCCGCTCGACTTCCGCATCCACGCGTACGCGATCTGCATCCTGCTCGGGATCGTCGCCGCGGTCCTGCTCGCGAACCGCCGCCTCAACGCGCGCGGCGTCGAGCGCTGGATCATCATCGACATCGCGATCTGGGCGGTGCCTGCCGGCATCATCGGCGGGCGGCTCTTCCACGTGTTCACGCACGTGTCGGACTACTTCGGCCCCGGCATCGACCCGCTGTCCTTCCTGTACATCTGGGAGGGCGGGCTCGCCATCTTCGGCGCCCTGATCCTCGGGTCCGTCGGTGCCTGGATCGGCTGCCGCCAGGTCGGCCTGCGGTTCACGTCGTTCATCGACGCCGTCGTGCCCGGGGTGCTGCTCGCGCAGGCATTCGGTCGGCTCGGCAACTACTTCAACCACGAGCTCTTCGGCATGCCGACCAGCCTGCCGTGGGGCCTGCAGATCGAGTCGACGAACGCGGCGTTCCCGAAGGGCCTGCCCGAGGGCACGCTGTTCCACCCGACGTTCCTCTACGAGATCATCTGGAACGTCCTGGGCGTCGTCGTCATCCTGCTGCTCGACCGCAAGTTCACGCTCCAGTGGGGCAAGGTCCTCGCCCTGTACCTGATCTGGTACGGCGTCGGCCGGTCCTTCCTCGAGTCGATCCGCGTCGACACCAGCGAGACCTTCGCGGGCATCCGCACCAACGTCTGGATGTCGTTCGCGGCCATCCTGCTCGGGATCGTCATCTTCATCGTGCAGACCCGTCGGCACACCGGCAAGGAACCGAGCCCGTACCTGCCCGGTCGCGAGCCGCGTCCGAAGTCCGATGTAGACTCCGACGACACCTTCTCGGAGCACGAGGACGACGACGAACGCCTCGTCGCCCAGGGCTCCGGAGCGGTCACGACTCCCACTGACCGCGCCTAGGAGCACTCCTCCCCGCCACAAGCGGGGCACGGGCACCAGTCCCGCCCGTCTGGGCGGAACGCACCACCGGGCCACCGCTGTCCCTGTTCCACTTCCTCGTGAGGACGGTTCCCCCATGGCGCTCCAGCCACTCCAGCCCTCGGCACCGAAGTCCCTCGTGCCGCCGCACCGTCGGTTCTCGGCGGTCCCCGACGCCACCGGCATGTACGACCCGGCGAACGAGAAGGACGCCTGCGGTCTCGCGATGGTCGCGACGCTGCGCGGGACGCCCGGCCACGACATCGTCGACGCTGCACTCGGCGCCCTCCGCAACCTCGAGCACCGCGGTGCCGTCGGTTCGGACGCCGGTACGGGCGACGGCGCGGGCATCCTGTGCCAGGTGCCGGACGAGTTCCTGCGCGCCGTGGTGCCGTTCGACCTGCCGGCGGCGGGGGAGTACGCGGTCGGCACGGCCTACCTGCCGACCGACGAGGGCGACCGGCACGCCGTCAAGGGCGCCGTCGAACGACTGGCGCGCGAAGAGGGCCTGAAGGTCCTCGGCTGGCGCGAGGTCCCGGTGCGCCCCGAGGTGCTCGGCACCCTGGCACGTGCGGCGATGCCGGCGTTCGAGCAGCTGTTCGTCGCCTCGGTGCGCCACGACGTGCACGGCGCCTCCTGGAGCGGCATCGCCCTGGACCGCCAGACCTACCGGCTGCGCAAGCGCGCCGAGCACGCGAACGACCTGTACTTCATGTCGCTGTCGAGCCGCACCATGGTCTACAAGGGCATGGTCACGACGCTGCAGCTCGAGCCGTTCTACCCGGACCTCAGCGACGAGCGCTTCGCGTCCAAGCTCGCGATCGTGCACTCGCGTTACTCGACCAACACGTTCCCGTCGTGGCCGCTCGCGCAGCCCTTCCGGACGATCGCGCACAACGGTGAGATCAACACGGTGCGCGGCAACCGCAACTGGATGCGCGCACGCCAGTCGCAGCTCGAGAGCGAACTGCTCGGCGACGTCGCGCCGCTGCTGCCGATCGTCAGCCCCGGTGCGAGCGACTCGTCGTCGTTCGACGAGGTCCTCGAGCTCCTGACCCTGACCGGCCGGACGCTGCCGCACGCGGTGTCGATGATGGTGCCGGAAGCCTGGGAGAACCAGGTCGGGATGGACCCGGAGCTGCGGGCGTTCTACGAGTACCACTCGATGCTCATGGAGCCGTGGGACGGTCCGGCCGCCATCACCTTCACCGACGGCTCGCTCGTCGGCGCGACCCTCGACCGCAACGGGCTGCGTCCCGGGCGCTTCCTCGTCACCGACGACGGGCTCATCGTCATGGGGTCCGAGACCGGTGTCATCGACGTGCCCGCCGCGAAGGTCGTCCGCAAGGGCCGTCTGCGCCCCGGCCGGATGTTCCTGGTGGACACCGAGGCTGGCCGCATCATCGAGGACGACGAGGTCAAGCAGGGCCTGGCGTCCTCCGGCCCGTGGGGCGAATGGCTCGACGAGGGTCGCATCAACCTGAACGACCTGCCCGACCGCGAGCACATCGTGCACACCCCGGCGTCGGTCACCCGCCGCCAGCGTGCGTTCGGCTACACCGAGGAAGAAGTCCGCATCCTGCTCCGCCCGATGGCGCAGGTGGGCGCGGAGCCACTCGGTGCGATGGGGTCCGACACCCCGATCGCGGTGCTCTCGCAGCGACCACGGCTGCTGTTCGACTACTTCACCCAGCAGTTCGCCCAGGTGACGAACCCGCCGCTCGACTCGATCCGCGAGCAGGTCATCACCTCGATGGGCATGGGCCTCGGTCCGGAGCGGAACCTGCTGTCGGCCGGTCCCGAGCACGCGAAGCAGATCACGCTCGACTTCCCGGTGATCGACAACGACCAGCTCGCCAAGGTGCAGCACTTCGAGACGGAGTCGGGGCGGCACCTGACGGTCACGATCAAGGGCCTGTACCGCGTCGACGCCGGCAAGAAGGCGATGCAGAAGCGCATCGCCGCCGTGTGCGACGAGGTCGACGCCGCGATCGAGTCGGGCAAGCAGTTCATCGTGCTGTCGGACCGCGACGGCAACGCCGAGCAGGCGCCCGTGCCGAGCCTGTTGCTGCTCGCCGCCGTGCACCACCACCTGATCCGCACCGAGCAGCGCATGAAGGTCGGCCTGATCGTCGAGGCCGGCGACGTGCGCGAGGTCCACCACGTGGCGTCCCTCATCGGGTACGGCGCGTCGGCGATCAACCCGTACCTCGCGATGGAGACCTGCGAGAACCTGGTCCGTGCCGGCATGATCACCGGGATCACCCCGGAACAGGCCGTCAAGAACGTGATCAAGGCGCTCGGCAAGGGCGTCCTGAAGATCATGTCGAAGATGGGCATCTCGACGGTGTCGAGCTACGCCGGCGCCCAGGCGTTCGAAGCCGTGGGGCTCAGCCAGGAGTTCGTCGACAAGTACTTCACCGGCACGTCGTCGATCCTCGGCGGGGTCGACATCGACGTCATCGCGAAGGAGAACGCCGAGCGGCACGCCCAGGCGTACCCGCAGGACGGCGCGGTCCTGTCGCACGAGCGGCTGCAGACCGGCGGCGAGTACCAGTGGCGTCGCGAAGGCCCCCCGCACCTGTTCAACCCGGACACCGTCTTCCGGCTGCAGCACGCCACCCGTGCCCGCCGGTACGACATCTTCCGTGAGTACTCGAGCGCCGTGGACGACCAGTCCGAGGAGCTCATGACGCTCCGTGGGCTGTTCCGCTTCAAGCACGGGGTCCGTAAGCCCGTCGCGCTCGACGAGGTCGAGTCGATCGAGTCGATCGTCAAGCGCTTCAACACGGGCGCGATGTCGTACGGCTCCATCTCGAAGGAAGCCCACGAGACGCTCGCGATCGCGATGAACCGCCTCGGTGGCCGCTCGAACACGGGCGAGGGCGGCGAGGACGTCGACCGGCTGCTCGACCCCGAGCGCCGCAGCGCGATCAAGCAGGTCGCCTCCGGGCGGTTCGGCGTGACGAGCATGTACCTCACCCACGCCACCGACATCCAGCTGAAGATGGCGCAGGGTGCGAAGCCCGGCGAGGGCGGCCAGCTGCCCCCGCAGAAGGTGTACCCGTGGGTCGCCCGCACCCGGCACGCCACCGCCGGCGTCGGCCTCATCTCGCCGCCGCCGCACCACGACATCTACTCGATCGAGGACCTCAAGCAGCTGATCTTCGACGTGAAGCGCGCCAACCCGGCCGCCCGCGTCCACGTGAAGCTGGTGAGCCAGTCCGGCATCGGCGCGGTCGCGGCCGGCGTGACGAAGGCCCTTGCCGACGTCGTGCTCGTGTCCGGACACGACGGTGGCACGGGTGCGTCCCCGCTCAACTCGCTCAAGCACGCCGGCACCCCGTGGGAGATCGGCCTGGCCGAGACCCAGCAGACGCTCATGCTGAACGGCATGCGCGACCGCGTCGTCGTGCAGGTCGACGGTCAGATGAAGACCGGGCGCGACGTCGTCGTGGCAGCTCTGCTCGGCGCCGAGGAGTACGGCTTCGCCACCGCTCCGCTCGTCGTCGAGGGCTGCATCCTGATGCGCGTGTGCCACCTCGACACGTGTCCGGTGGGGGTCGCGACGCAGAACCCCGAGCTCCGCAAGCGCTTCTCCGGCAAGCCCGAGTTCGTCGTGAACTTCTTCGAGTTCATCGCGCAGGAAGTGCGCGAGCTCCTCGCCGAGCTCGGCTTCCGCACCCTCGACGAGGCGATCGGCCGGTCCGACGCCCTCGACGTCGACCGTGCCCTCGAGCACTGGAAGGCATCAGGGCTCGACCTCGCACCGGTCCTCGCAGGACCGCACTTCGAGGACGCCGAGCCGCGTCGCCACCAGCGCGAGCAGGACCACGAGCTCGAGCAGCACTTCGACGTGGGGCTGATCCAGCAGACCGCCGACGTGCTCGACCACGGCGGCTCGATCGCGCTCGACCTGCCCATCCGCAACACCGAACGCGCGGTCGGCACGATGCTCGGCCACGAGGTCACCAAACGGCACGGCGAGCACGGGTTGCCCAGCGGCTCGATCGACGTCACGCTGCGCGGTTCCGCCGGGCAGTCGCTCGGCGCGTTCATGCCCGCCGGCATCACCCTGCGCCTCATCGGCGACAGCAACGACTACGTCGGCAAGGGCCTGTCCGGTGGCGAGATCATCGTGCGGCCGGACGCCGGTTCGGGCTTCGACCCGGCGGAGAACGTCATCGCCGGCAACGTGATCGGGTACGGCGCGACCCAGGGCAGCATGTTCATCCGCGGCATCGTGGGCGAGCGCTTCCTGGTGCGCAACTCGGGGGCGACCGCGGTGGTCGAGGGCGTGGGCGACCACGCACTCGAGTACATGACGGGCGGGCTCGCGCTCATCCTGGGCGAGACCGGTCGGAACCTCGGGGCCGGCATGTCCGGCGGCACCGCGTACGTCCGTGGTCTGCGCGAGGAGCACGTCAACACCGACGCCCTCGCGACCGGTGAACTCCGACTCGAGGCGCTCGACAGCGCCGACGTCGAGATCGTCACCGACCTGCTCACCCGGCACGCCGAGGAGACCGGTTCGACGCTCGCGTCCGACCTGCTCGCGGCCGGCGACCTGAGCGACTTCGTCAAGGTGCTGCCGCGTGACTACGCGGCGGTGCTCGAGACCCGTCAGCGCGCCGTCGACGAGGGGCTCGACCCCGACGGCGACGTCGTGTGGAATCGAATCATGGAGGTGACCGGTGGCTGACCCCAAGGGATTCCTCAAGGTCCAGGAACGCGAACTGCCGGCACGGCGCCCCGTGCCCGTCCGGCTCATGGACTGGAAAGAGGTCTACGAGCAGCAGGAGTCGGGGGCCCTCAAGCGCCAGGCTGGCCGCTGCATGGACTGCGGCGTGCCGTTCTGCCACCAGGGCTGCCCCCTCGGCAACCTGATCCCGGAGTGGAACGACCTGACGTGGCGCGGTGAGGGCCGTCAGGCGATCGAGCGACTGCACGCGACGAACAACTTCCCGGAGTTCACGGGCCGGTTGTGCCCCGCTCCGTGCGAGTCGTCGTGCGTGCTCGGCATCAACCAGCCGCCCGTCACGATCAAGCAGGTCGAGGTCTCGATCATCGACGAGGCGTTCCAGAACGGCTGGGTCACCCCGCACCCGCCGGAGCGCCTGACGGGCAAGACCGTCGCCGTCGTGGGTTCCGGCCCCGCCGGGCTGGCCGCCGCGCAGCAGCTCACGCGCGCCGGGCACACCGTCGCCGTCTACGAGCGAGACGACCGCATCGGTGGGCTGCTCCGCTACGGGATCCCGGACTTCAAGATGGAGAAGCGCCAGATCGACGCGCGCCTGTCCCAGATGCAGGCCGAGGGCACCCGCTTCCGTGCGGGCGTCGAGATCGGCCGCGACATCACCTGGGACGACCTGAAGTCGCGCTACGACGCGGTCGTCGTCGCCACCGGCGCCACGGTGCCGCGCGACCTGCCGATCCCGGGGCGCGACCTCGAGGGCGTGCACTTCGCGATGGACTACCTGGTCCAGCAGAACAAGGCGAACGCCGGCACCCGGGTCGACAACCAGCTGACCGCCGAGGGCAAGCACGTCGTCGTGATCGGCGGCGGTGACACCGGTGCGGACTGCATCGGTACCGCGCACCGGCAGGGCGCCCTGAGCGTGACGAACCTGGCGATCGGCAAGCAGCCGCCGCTGGAGCGTCCGTCCGAGCAGCCGTGGCCGATGTTCCCGACCGTCTTCGAGGTCACGAGCGCCCACGAAGAGGGCGGCGAGCGGCACTTCCTCGCCTCGACCGTCGAGTTCCTGGCGAACGAGGCCGGCGAGGTCCGTGCGCTCCGGGTCGCCGAGACCGAGTACCTCGACGGCCGTCGCGTGCCGAAGGCCGGCTCCGAGCGTGAGATCCCCGCAGACCTCGTCCTCGTCGCGATGGGCTTCACGGGTCCGGAATCCGACACGATCGAGCCGCAGCTCGGTCTGCCGACGACGGTGTCCGGTGCGCTCGACCGCCGCGCCGACTACACGACGAACGAGGCGGGCGTGTTCGTCGCCGGTGACGCCGGCCGCGGGCAGTCCCTGATCGTCTGGGCGATCGCCGAGGGCCGTGCCGCGGCGGCGAAGGTCGACGAGTACCTCGAGGGCTCGACGATCCTGCCGGCGCCGGTGAAGGCGACCGACCGCGCGATGTCGGTCTGAGATGACGGATCGCCGCATGACCAACCACCACCAGATGCTCACCCCCCGGTGAGCGAGGGGCCACCAGCACTCGATAAGGTGCTGGTGGCCTCGCTTCGTTCCGCGCGGCCCCACAGCGCGGAAACCAGAGCATCACCCACCACCACGAAGGAATCCATTGAGACGCGCAAAGATCGTTTCGACGCTCGGACCGGCAACGTCGGACTACGAGACCGTCAAGGAGATCATCGAAGCGGGCGTCGACGTCGCCCGACTCAACCTCAGCCACGGTGACTACAGCGTCCACGAGGCCAACTACGTGAACGTCCGTCGCGCTGCCGAGGAGCTCGGCAAGCCGGTCGCGATCCTCGTCGACCTGCAGGGTCCGAAGATCCGTCTGGCCAAGTTCGCCGACGGCCCGCACGACCTGGCGGTCGGCGACGTGTTCACGATCACGACCGAGGACGTCCCCGGCTCCAAGGAGATCTGCGGCACGACGTTCAAGGGCCTGCCCCAGGACGTCAAGCCCGGCGACCCGCTGCTCATCGACGACGGTCGGGTCCGCCTGCGCGTGCTCGACACCGACGGCGTCCGTGTCCGCACCGAGGTCGTCGTCGGCGGCACCGTGTCGAACAACAAGGGCATCAACCTGCCCGGCGTCGCCGTCAACGTCCCGGCGCTGAGCGAGAAGGACGAGGCCGACCTCCGCTGGGGCATCCGCCAGGGCGCCGACCTCATCGCGCTCTCGTTCGTCCGCAACGCCTCGGACGTCGTCCGCGCGCACGAGATCATGGACGAAGAGGGCAAGCGCCTCCCCGTCATCGCGAAGATCGAGAAGCCGCAGGCCGTCGACGCGCTCGAGGAGATCATCGACGCCTTCGACAGCATCATGGTCGCCCGCGGTGACCTCGGCGTCGAGCTGCCGCTCGAGGCCGTCCCGATCGTGCAGAAGCGCGCCGTCGAGCTCGCGCGCCGCATGGCGAAGCCGGTCATCGTCGCGACCCAGATGCTCGAGTCGATGATCTCGTCGCCGATCCCGACCCGCGCCGAGACCTCCGACGTCGCGAACGCCGTCCTCGACGGTGCGGACGCGGTCATGCTCTCGGGCGAGACCAGCGTCGGCGAGTACCCGGTGCAGACCGTCCGCACGATGGCCCGCATCGTCGAGTCGACCGAGGACCACGGCCTCGAGCGCATCGCGCCGCTCGGCACGAAGCCGCGCACCCTCGGTGGTGCGATCACGCTCGCCGCGGTCGAGATCGCGGAGTTCACCGAGGCGTCGTACCTCTGCGTGTTCACCGAGTCCGGCGACTCGGCGCGCCGCATGTCGCGTCTGCGCCACGGCCTGCCGATCATCGCCTTCACCCCGAACGAGGCCACGCGTCGCCGCATGGCGCTCACCTGGGGCGTCCGGTCCTTCCTGGTCGAGCGCAAGACCCACACCGACGAGCTCTTCTCGCAGGTGGACGACGTCCTCCTCGAGAACGGCCTGGCCGCCCCCGGCGACCGCGTCATCGTGACGGCCGGTTCGCCTCCCGGGATCGAGGGCTCGACGAACGACCTGCGCGTGCACCGGGTGGGCGACGCCCACGCCGAGGCCGCTCCGGCCTACGTGCGGGACTGATCCGCAGGATCCCGACGCCGACGGGGCGCGGACAGGAGGCACGGCGCACGAACACGCGTCGCCTCCGGTCCGCGCCCTGCCGCGTCTCCACGGCCCTGGTGGCGACCACCGGTCGGCCGCAGGCGGCAGGATGGCTGCTGTGAGCCTCCAGACCGAACACCCGGCGCCGCGCGCCGACGTCCGCCGCTGGCGCCGCTACCTGGCCGACGAACGCGCCGAGGGCGCGGTCTACCGGAACCTGGCCGCTCGGCGGACCGGCGAGGAACGCGAGATCCTCGCCGCGCTGGCCGAGGCCGAGGGACGGCACGAGCAGCACTGGCTCGACCTGCTCGGTGACGACGTCGGACGTCCGCAGCGGGGCAGTCTGCGCACCCGGGTCCTCGCGACGCTGGCGAAGCGATTCGGGTCGGTGTTCGTCCTCGCGTTGATGCAGCGCGCCGAGGACCGCTCGCCGTACGCCGACGACGACGACGCGACCGCGAGCATGGCCGCCGACGAGCGCATCCACGGCGAGGTGGTGCGCGGGCTCGCGAACCGCGGTCGGATGCGGTTGTCGGGCACGTTCCGCGCGGCGGTCTTCGGCGCCAACGACGGACTCGTGTCGAACCTGGCCCTCATCATCGGCATCAGCGCGTCGGGCGCCGACCGGCACTTCGTGCTGCTGAGCGGCATCGCGGGCCTGCTCGCCGGAGCCCTGTCGATGGGTACGGGGGAGTACGTCTCGGTCCGGTCGCAGCGCGAGCTGCTCGAGGCGTCCGCACCGCACCCCGAGGCCGGGCGCGCCGTGGCGGACCTCGACGTCGACGCGAACGAGCTCGCTCTGGTGTACCGCGCCCGCGGGATGTCCGAGGCCGAGGCGACCGAGCACGCAGCGCACGTGCTGTCCGGCATCGGTGAGCGACACCCGTCGACCGGTCCGGTCACCGTCACCGACGACCACGAGGCGGTGGGCAACGGCCTGAGTGCCGCGGTGTCGAGCTTCCTGTTCTTCGCGTCGGGCGCGATCATCCCGGTGCTGCCGTTCCTGTTCGGCATGCAGGGGTGGGCGGCCATCGCGGTGGCCGGCACGCTCGTCGGACTCGCCCTGCTCGGCACCGGTGCGGTCGTCGGCGTGCTGAGCGGTGCGTCGCCGGGCAAGCGGGCGTTCCGGCAGCTGGCGATCGGGATCGGCGCCGCCGTCGTGACCTACGCGCTCGGGCTGCTGTTCGGCACCGGTTCCGCCTGACGCCTACCGGCGGACGGCGGCTCGCGGCGGGAGCAGCAGCAGGGCCGCGGCACCGACGACGATGAGGGCGATGCCGGCGAAGACCATGAACACGGTGAGCGCGAGGCCGGGCGCGACGAGCACGACGACGCCGCCGAGGATCGACAGCACGCCGCTCACCAGCGTCGGCACCCGGGACGACCCGGGGTGGCCGACGAAGCCGCCCACGATCGACACGATGCCCTCGATCACGAAGCCGACCCCGGCGAGCACGGCGTAGACGACCAGGGGGATCGCGGGGTCGAGCAGCGCGACGAGTCCGGCGACCGCGACGAGCGCACCGACGATCCCGGAGGTCCACCGCCACACCGTCGGCGTCCCGTGCCCGCGCGCCGCAGCCACGACCCGCAGGGCGCCGGCGACGACGAGGTACACGCCGAACAGCAGCGCCACGAGGACGAGCGACGGCCGGGGCCACACGATGGCGACGATCCCCAGGGCGATCGCGACGACCGCTGTGACGACGACGAACACCCGGAACGTGCGGACGGCACGAGAATCCACGGACACTCCTCCTGATCGGACCGCTGGAGTCCCGAACGCTACCCGGCCGACGGCGAGCCCGTGCGGTCCTCGGTCGAGCGGGCGTGAGCCCGTGCGGTCCTCGGAGGAGCGGGCGTGAGCCCGTGCAACCGGATGCAACCCCCGTGGTCGTACGGTGCGAGCAGCACGCGAACCGTGCGTGCCCCGACAGTGTCGTCGAAAGGCCACCACCATGACCATCGCACCATCGCCCACCAGCTACGCCGCACCCGGCGAACCGGGCTCCCTCGTGCAGTACCGATCGCGGTACGACCACTTCATCGGCGGCGAGTACGTCCCGTCGGCGAGCGGCCAGTACTTCGAGAACCCCACCCCCGTCACCGGCAAGGTCTTCACCGAGGTCGCGCGCGGTGACTCCACCGACGTCGACCGTGCGGTGGCGGCGGGCTGGAAGGCGTTCCCGGCCTGGGGGCGGACGAGCGCCGCCGAGCGCGCGGTCATCCTCAACAAGATCGCCGACCGCATGGAGGAGCACCTCGAGATGCTCGCCGTCGCCGAGACGTGGGAGAACGGCAAGCCGATCCGCGAGACCCTCGGCGCCGACATCCCGCTCGCGATCGACCACTTCCGCTACTTCGCCGGAGCGATCCGCGCGCAGGAGGGCTCGGCCGGCGAGATCGACCACGACACCGTGGCGTACCACTTCCACGAACCGCTCGGCGTCGTCGGACAGATCATCCCGTGGAACTTCCCGATCCTGATGGCGGTGTGGAAGCTCGCGCCGGCCCTGGCCGCGGGCAACTGCGTCGTGCTGAAGCCCGCCGAGCAGACCCCGGCGTCGATCCACGTACTCGTCGAGCTCATCCGCGACCTCCTGCCCGCCGGCGTGCTCAACGTCGTCAACGGCTTCGGCATCGAGGTCGGCGCACCACTCGCCCAGCACCCGGACATCCGGAAGATCGCGTTCACCGGCGAGACCACCACCGGTCGGCTGATCATGCAGTACGCCTCGCAGAGCCTCATCCCGGTGACGCTCGAGCTCGGCGGCAAGAGCCCGAACGTGTTCTTCCCCGACGTCGCCGCCGAGAAGGACTCGTTCTACGACAAGGCACTCGAGGGCTTCACCTTCTTCAACCTCAACCAGGGCGAGGTCTGCACGTGTCCGTCCCGGGCGCTCGTGGCGAAGGAGATCTACGACGGGTTCGTCGCCGACGGCCTCGACCGGGTGCGCGCCGTCAAGCAGGGCCACCCGCTCGACCTGTCCACGATGATCGGCGCCCAGGCGTCGAACGACCAGCTCGAGAAGATCCTGAGCTACATCGACATCGGCAAGCAGGAGGGCGCGAAGCTGCTCACGGGCGGGGAGCGCGCGGACCTCGGCGGGGAGCTCTCCGGCGGGTACTACGTCACGCCGACGGTGTTCGAGGGCGTGAACTCGATGCGGATCTTCCAGGAGGAGATCTTCGGTCCGGTCCTCGCGCTGACGTCCTTCAGCGGCTACGACGACGCGATCGCCACGGCCAACGACACCCTCTACGGACTCGGTGCCGGGGTGTGGAGCCGCGAGGCCACCACGCTGTACCGCGCCGGACGTGACATCCAGGCCGGACGGGTGTGGTCGAACACGTACCACCAGTACCCGGCCGGTGCGGCGTTCGGTGGGTACAAGCAGTCCGGCATCGGGCGCGAGAACCACAAGATGATGCTCGACCACTACCAGCAGACGAAGAACCTGCTCGTGTCCTACGCCGATGGTCCGATGGGCTTCTTCTGATGCCCGACACCGCACGCGTGGCGGTCACGCCGGCGGCGGGGGAGCTCCTGCGCACCCTCGCCGCCCGGCACGGCCCGCTGATGTTCCACCAGTCGGGCGGCTGCTGCGACGGCTCGAGCCCGATGTGCTACCCCGTCGGCATGTTCCGGACCGGTTCCGGCGACGTGCTGCTCGGGGCGCTCGAGGTCGACGGCATCGACCCCGTCGAGGTGTACATGTCGGTGTCGCAGTTCGAGTACTGGAAGTACACGCACCTGACGATCGACGTCGTCGACGGGCGGGGCGGCGGGTTCTCGGTCGAGAGCCCCGAGGGCAAGCGGTTCCTGACCCGGTCGCGGATGTTCGACGACGCCGAGCTGGCGGATCTCGGCCTGGTCCCGGTCGCGCACCGGACGTAGGCTGGCCGTACTCGTCGCGACGGTGCGGCGGGTGGGGTCGATCGGAGGACGCATGCGCGCACCCGACCGGCTCCGCCCGCTCGTCGCAGCGTCGTGGCGACGGTCTGCAGCGGTCGACCCGGACGGCGTGCCATCGCTCGCGCTCGGTGACGACGAGCTCGACGCCGCCCGCCGGGACGGCCCGCTCGCCACCCTGCTGCCCGTGGTCCGGCATCTGCTGCTCGACGACACCCGGTCCGCCGGCTGCGTCCTCGCCGTCGGCGACGCCTCCGGTCGGCTCGTGTGGGTCGACGGCGCGCGGACGGCCCGACGTGCGGCGGAGGACATGGGCTTCGTCCCCGGGGCCGACTGGGCCGAGGACCGCGTCGGCACGAGCGCGCCCGGTACCGCCCTGCGGCTCGACCGGCCGGTGCAGATCCGCTCCGACGAGCACTACGCGAACGCCGTCAAACCGTGGTCCTGCAGCGCCGTGCCCGTGCACGACGCTCACGGTGCCACCGTCGGCGTGCTCGACCTGACAGGCGACGACCGGGCCGTCGAACGGCACACCCTCTCGCTCCTCGCGGCCACGGTCGCCGCCGCCGAGGCGCAGCTCGCCCTGGCCGCGAGCCGGTTGCCGAGGCCCGCCGCGTCGACGCCGCGCGCGCCCGGCGCGGAGCTGACGGTCCTCGGCACCGACACCGCCGTCCTGCGCGTCCACGACCGCCGGGTCCACCTGTCCGCGCGGCACTCCGAGCTCCTCGTCGTCCTCGCCGCTCACCCCGACGGGTTGGCGGCCGCCGACCTCGCGCACGCCGTGTACGGCGACGCCGGCGCCGTCGTGACGCTGCGCGCCGAGGTGGTGCGGCTCCGACGGGTCCTCGCGGAGCACGCGTCGGGCGTGACCGTGACGTCGCGACCGTACCGGGTGACCGGGATGGCGACCGACGTCGACACCGTGCTGTCCGCGCTCGACCGCGGGGCGCGCCTCCAGGCCGTCGACCGGTACACCGGACCGGTCCTGCCGGGGTCGGCTGCGCCGGGCGTGGACGCCGTGCGCGACCTGGTGCGCGGTCGGTTCCGCGAGTCGGTCGTCGCGGACGGCAGCGTCGAGGCGCTGCTGGCGTGGGCGCGGACGCCGGACGGGGCGGCGGACGCGCGCGTGCTCCGCGCGCTGCTCGCGGTCCTGCCGCGGCGGTCGCCGCGACGAGCCGGTCTCGTGGCGGCGATCGAGGCGCTCGAGGGTCCCTGAACCGGTCGGGACGACCCGGCCTGGAGGCACGCCCCGCGCGGTCGGGACCGCCGACGGTGCGCGCCTCCCGGCCTGGTGATCAGGAACCGGAGGTCGGCGTCGGCGTGGTGGTCGCGTCGGGCGTCGGCGGGGTGGGTGCCGTGGGCTTCGCACCGTCCTTCGGTGGGGCGGGTGCCGTGGGCTTCGCACCGTCCTTCGGCGGGGTGGGTGCCTTCCCCCCGTCGCCCTTCGGCGGCACGGGCACCGTCGCGGTGTCGCCGGCCTTCGGCAGCGACGTGCAGCCGGGGGCCGTCACGGGGCCGCCCTCGGGTGGTGCGGGCACCGTCGCGCTGTCGCCGTCCGACGGAACCGGGGCCGGTGTGGTCGCGCTGTCCGGTGCACCGCTCGGTGCACCGGTCGGGGCGCTCGGCGCCGGGGTGGTCGTCGCGGCGTTCGCCGTGGCGATGCCGAACCCGCCGAGCACCAGCACCGCGGCTGCGGCCGTGCCGATCCCGACCCGTCGCAGGAGTGCGCCGCGTCGCGGGGTGGCGGTGGTGGTCGAGTCGTCTCGTTCGTCGAGCATGGTGGTTCCGTTCCGTGACCGGGCGGATCCGGGTGATCCGCCGCTGGAGACGACGCTCGAGTCCGAATCTGAAGCATGCCTGAAGCACAGGGGTTCTCCAGCGTCCTCCATGCTCGGTGGCCGCCGGAGCGTCCTACGGTGTCCGCCGTGCCTGTTCCCGCTCGAATCCTGGTCGTCGACGACGACGACTCCATCCGGACCTCCGTCGCGACGACCCTGCGTGCGGAGGGCTTCTCGGTCGCCGAGGCATCCGACGGACGCGACCTCGTCGAGGACCTCCGACGCGCCGCACCCGACCTCGTCCTGTTGGACTGGATGCTGCCCGGGCCGAGCGGCATCGTGCTCGCCGGCCGGGTGCGCTCCACCTCGGACGCCGCCGTCGTCATGATGACCGCGCGGGACGAGCTCGACGAGCGCTTGCGCGGCTTCGCCGAGGGTGCCGACGACTACGTGGTGAAGCCGTTCGCGATGGCCGAGCTGGTGGCGCGGGTGACGGCGGTGCTCCGGCGGCGCGGGCGGATCCCGTCGGTCGTCGAGGTCGGCGACCTCGTCCTCGACCCAGACGCCGCCACCGCTCGGCGTGCCGGGGTCCTGCTCGACCTCACCGCGACGGAGTTCCGCCTGCTGCGGTTCCTCGCCGAGAGCCGGGGCCGCACCGTGTCGAAGGGGCAGATCACGACGCAGGTGTGGGGCTACGACGACGTCGCGGCGAACGTCGTCGAGGTCCACCTCAGCGCCCTCCGACGCAAGATGGAGGCGCACGGGCCGCGGCTCGTGCACACCGTCCGCGGCCTCGGGTACCGGCTGAGCGACGAGCGGACGGCGGCGTGAGGGTCCACGACGGTGCGCTCCGCACGACCTCGTTGCGGCTGCGCACGGTCGTCGCGATCGTGGTCCTGCTCGCGGTGCTGCTCGCCGGGCTGGCGGTCGCCGTCGAGGTGCTGCTCGGCATCCGACTGCGCGCCCAGGCCGAGGACCGGCTCCGTGACCGGGCGTCGGCCGCCGCGGCGCTCGTCGGGACCGTCGACGCCGAGGACCTCGCCGACCGGCTCTCCGCGCAGGGGCTGTCGGTGCGCATCGTCCGGCCGGACGGCGGGGCCGTCGAGGCCGGTCCGACGCCGGACCAGCTGCGGACGGGCCCGCCGGACCCCGGCAGCCTGCCGGCGACGGTTCCGCGCGGCAGCGCACTCGTCGGCGGGACCACACCCACGGCCGCGGCGACGCCGACGACCACCGAGGACGGCGCCGCGGTCACGTCGTCGTCCGTGCGCGAGGACGACGGGGTGCTCACCCTCGTGAGCCGGCTCGACGACGGCACCCGCATCACGCTGACCGTCGGCACCCGCGACGTGCAGGACACCCTGGTGCAGCTCGGCTGGGTCATGGGCGGTGCCTCCGCGGCGTTCCTCGGGGTCGCCGTCCTCGGGGTGGTGGTCGTCGTCCGGCGGTCCCTGCGGCCGCTCGACGAGATGGCGACCACCGCGCGGTCGATCGCGGGCGGCGACCGCGGACGGCGACTCCGGCCCTCGCGGCGGGACACCGAGATCGGTCGCGTCGCCGTCGCTCTGGACGAGATGCTCGACGCCGTCGAGGGCGCGGAGCGTGAGGCCGTCGCCGCGGAGGCACGGGTCCGCTCGTTCCTCTCCGACGCCGCGCACGAGCTGCGGACGCCGGTCGCCGGGGTCCGGGCAGCGGCTGACACGCTCGTGCGCGACGGTGGCGGCGACGTCGCCACGCGCGAGGTGCTCGCCGTGCACGTCGTCCGCCAGGCCGACCGAGCCGCACGGCTCATCGAGGACATGCTCACGATGGCCCGGCTCGACCGGGGGATCGAACTCGACCGACGACCGGTGGACCTCGGCGCCTTCCTGGTGGCGGAGGGCGACCGGCTGCGGCTGCGGCTGCCGTCCGTCGCGCTCGAGGTCGTGGTGCCCGAGCGGCCCGTGTGCGCCGACGTCGATCCCGAGCGGCTCGCCCAGGTCGTCGGGAACCTCGTCGACAACGCCGCCAGCGCTGCCGGACCCGCCGGCCGGATCGTCGTCTCCCTCGACGACCGGGGAGCGGGCCCCGTGCTCCGGGTGGCGGACGACGGTCCGGGCATCCCGGCCCAGGACCGCGTGCGGGTGTTCGACCGACTCGTCCGCCTCGAGGCCGCTCGCGACGCCCGTTCCGGCGGGGCCGGACTGGGCCTGCCGATCGCACGGGGCATCGCCGAGGCGCACGGCGGGTCCCTGCAGCACGCCGACGACCACGAAGGCGGCGCGGGCGACGTGCTCGGCGGTGCGGTGTTCGAGCTGCGGCTGCCGGCGGCGGTCGAGGGGCGGGGGCCCTGCTAGCCTGGAGGCCTCGCGAGTGTGGTGGAATCGGCAGACACGGGGCACTCAAAATGCTCTGCCTCACGGCGTGCGGGTTCAAGTCCCGCCACTCGTACAAGGCGGCTGTTCTGTCCAAGGATCGCCGTGTGCTGACATGAAGCACTTCTGACGTCTAGTAGGCTTGCGGCTGTGAGTGACACAGAAGCAACTGCAACAGCACCGCGCCGCGTCGTCGTCGCCGAGGACGAGTCGCTCATCCGCCTCGACATCGTCGAGATCCTCCGCGACAACGGGTTCGACGTGGTGGGCGAGGCCGGCGACGGCGAGACCGCCGTGCAGCTCGCCACCGACCTCCGTCCCGACCTCGTCGTGATGGACGTCAAGATGCCTCAGCTCGACGGCATCTCCGCAGCCGAGAAGCTGTCCAAGAACCACATCGCTCCGGTGGTCCTCCTCACGGCGTTCAGCCAGAAGGACCTCGTCGAGCGTGCTACCGAGGCCGGCGCGCTGGCCTACGTGGTCAAGCCGTTCACCCCGAACGACCTGCTCCCCGCGATCGAGATCGCCCTCTCGCGGTACCAGCAGATCATCACGCTCGAGGCCGAGGTCGCCGACCTGGTCGAGCGCTTCGAGACCCGCAAGCTCGTCGACCGCGCCAAGGGCCTGCTCAACGAGAAGATGGGCCTCACCGAGCCCGAGGCGTTCCGCTGGATCCAGAAGGCCTCGATGGACCGCCGCCTGACGATGCACGACGTCGCCAAGGCGATCATCGAGCAGCTCAGCGCCAAGAAGTAGCACCACCCGTCGCTCACACCAGCGCCGTCGGACCCCGGTCCGGCGGCGCTGCTGCGTTCCCGGGCGCGTGGGGCGCTCGGTGCGTGTGCATGTTGCGACACGACACCGGTCGATCGACGCGTGTTCTGTCGGAGTGTGCGGACGCATCCTGTGCGTGTGCATGTTCCGACACGACACCGGTCGATCGACGCGTGGTCTGTCGGAGTGTGCGGACGCATGCACTGGCGGCCACGGGCGCGTGGGGCGGTGGAGGTGACCACCTGGCAGGCTGGAGCCGTGGACGACGTGGTGATCCGGGCCTCCCGGCCTGACGACATGCCGGCGGTGGCCGACCTGCGGTGGCGGTGGAGTGTCGGCGAGGGCGGCGCCGAGCCGGCCGCGACGCCGGACGACTACCGCGCGGCCATGACGGCCTTCGCCCGCGAACACCCGGACACGCACCGGTGTGTCGTCGCAGAGCGCGACGGTGCGGTGCTCGGCATGGCGTGGCTCGGACTCGTCGCCCGGCCGCCGACCCCGGACCGGCCGGGGCGACGCCTGACCGCCGACGTGCAGACCGTCTACGTGCACCCCGACCTGCGCGGGCTCGGCGTCGCCGGACGACTCGTCACCGCGCTGCTCGACATCGCGGACGACCTCGGCGTCGAGCGGACCTCGGTGCACTCGAGCGTCGACGGGGAGCGGCTGTACCGACGGCTCGGCTTCGGCGACGCACGGTTGCTGCTGCAGCGTCCGCCCGAGGACTGAGCGCCCGGTGCCTCAGCCGCGCGCGGGGAGCTGCTGGAGCGTCCAGGCGTTGCCGTCCGGGTCGGTGAAGAACACGAAGCGACCCCAGGCCAGTTCGTCGACACCGATCGCGTCGACGCCGAGTCCTTGCAGGTGGGCGAGGGCTTCGTCGGCGTCGGGGACCACCACCTGGACGGACTTCAGCGACCCGGGCTGGACGTCGGGCGACATGATGCCCTCGCCGAACGCGATCGAGCACGCCGACCCGGGCGGGGTGGCCTGCACGAACCGTACGTCGTCGGACACGCGCTGGTCGTGGTCGATCGTGAAGCCGATGCGTTCGTAGAACTCGCGGGCCCGGTCGACGTCGCTGACGGGGAACATGACGAGTTCGATCTTCCAGTCCATGACGGACTCCCTGCGTGCGTGCGAGGGGTTCAGCGCTGTTCGCAGTTCAGCGTGCCTCGCGGATGAGGTTGGTGATGCGGACGGTGGAGCAGCGGCGCCCCTGGTCGTCGGTGAGCACGATCTCGTGCGTGGTGAGCGTGTTGCCGAGGTGGATCGCGGTGCAGACACCGGTGACGGTGCCGGACGTGGCGCTGCGGGTGTGCGAGGCGTTCAGCTCGATGCCGACGGCGTAGCGGCCCTCGCCGGCGTGCACGTTGGCGGCCATCGAACCGAGGCTCTCGGCGAGGACGACGTAGGCGCCCCCGTGCAGCAGGCCGACCGGTTGACGGTTGCCCTCGACCGGGATGCTGCCGACGGCGCGGTCGGCCGACATCTCGGTGATGACCATGCCCATCTTGTCGGCGAGCTCGCCCATCCCACGGGCAGCGAGCCGCTCGTCGACGTTCCCGGTGATGGTGGCTTCGTCGGTCACGCGCTCGAACTCCCGTGTCGGATGGCGTCGGTAGGCTGTCCGGGTGTCGGACTCCGCAAAGCCTACCCTCATGGTCATCGACGGCCACTCGCTCGCCTTCCGGGCCTTCTACGCGCTGCCGGTCGACAGTTTCGTGAACCGCGACGGGCAGCACACGAACGCCATCCACGGCTTCATCTCGATGCTGCTCATGCTCCTGCAGCGCGAGAAGCCGACGCACCTGGCGGTGGCGTTCGACATCTCCCGGTTCTCGTTCCGCACCCGTGAGTACGAGGCGTACAAGGGCACCCGCTCCGAGACCCCGGCCGAGTTCAAGGGGCAGATCCCGCTGCTGCAGCAGGCGCTCGAGGCGATGGGCATCACGACGGTGACGAAGGAAGACTACGAGGCTGACGACATCCTCGCGACCCTGTCGTCCCAGGGTGCTGCGCAGGGGTACCAGGTGTACGTCGTCTCCGGCGACCGCGACGCCATCCAGCTCGTCAACGACGACGTGACGCTGCTGTACCCGTCGGTCCGTGGCGTCTCCGAGCTCACCCGGTACGACCGCGACAAGGTGTACGAGCGCTACGGCATCGAGCCGCACCAGTACCCGGACATCGCCGCGCTCGTCGGCGAGACCAGCGACAACCTGATCGGCATCGACAAGGTCGGCGAGAAGACCGCGGTCAAGTGGGTCACGCAGTACGGCTCGCTCGAGGGGGTCCTCGAGCACGCCGACGAGATCAAGGGCGTCGTCGGCAACAACCTGCGCGAGCAGCAGGACCGTGCGGTCCGGAACCGCCGGCTGAACCGCCTGGTCACCGACGTCGAACTGCCCGTCGGTCCGGCCGACGTCGCGCTCCGGCCCCTCGACGAGACCGCCGTGCGCGAGCTGTTCGCCAAGCTGCAGTTCCGCACGCTGCTCGACCGCGTCTTCAAGGTCGCTGGCTCCGGTGAACCGTCCGAGCAGCCGGCCGAGGGCGGGGTAACCGACGGCGCCGCGACCCCGCCGTCGGTGAAGACCCTGATCGACGAGGAACTCGGGTACTGGCTCGAGCGCCGCAACGCTTCCGAGGCGGCGAACGGCTACGGCGTCGCGGTCGAGGTCATCGACGGCCGACTCAGCACCATCGGCATCGCCACGCACGACGACGCCGTCCAGGTGCCCGGTGGCAGCGGCGCGAAGGACTACGAGCAGCTGTCGGCGTGGTTCGCCTCCGACGCCCCGAAGCACTTCCACGACGCCAAGACCGCGATCAAGGTGCTCGCGACCGCGGGCTTCGTCGTGAACGGCATCGCCGGCGATGCCCGCATCACGGGGTGGCTCGCCCAGCCCGGCAAGCAGGGGCAGCCGCTGGCCGACCTCGTCTACCAGGAGCTCGGCGAAGAGCTCCCCACCGCCGACCCGAACCAGCTCGTGCCGGAGACCGACCCGGTCAACGTCGGCGTCCACGCGTGGTTCGTCCTGCGGGTCACCACGGCGCTCCGTGCCCGGATCGACGAGTCGTCGCTCAAGGTCCTCGACGACATCGAGCTCCCGCTGGTGTCGGTGCTCGCGAGCATGGAGACGATCGGTGTCGGCATCGACCGCCCGGTGCTCACGGGGCTGTCGAAGGAACTGGGGGAGCGTGCCGCCGACCTGGCGCAGCAGGCGTTCGCCGAGATCGGGCACGAGGTGAACCTCGGGTCGCCGAAGCAGCTGCAGGAAGTCCTGTTCACCGAGCTCGCGATGCCGAAGACCCGCAAGACGAAGACCGGGTTCTCGACCGACGCCGCGAGCCTGGCCGACCTGCAGGAGCAGCACCCGCACCCGTTCCTCGGACTGCTGCTGCAGCACCGCGACGCCACGAAGCTCCGCCAGATCGTGGACACGCTCGACGCGGCGATCGTCGACGGGCGCATCCACACCCGGTACGAGCAGACCGGCAGCAGCACCGGCCGCATCTCGTCGACCGATCCGAACCTGCAGAACATCCCGGTGAAGACCGCGGTCGGACGCCGGGTCCGGTCGGCGTTCGCCGTCGCGGAGCCGTACACGACGCTCATCACGGCCGACTACTCGCAGATCGAGATGCGCATCATGGCGCACCTGTCCGGTGACCCCGGTCTGATCCAGGCCTTCAACGAGGGCGAGGACCTGCACCGCTTCGTCGGCGCCCGGGTGTTCGGCGTCGAGCCGGCCGAGGTCTCCGCCGAGATGCGCACCAAGGTCAAGGCGATGTCGTACGGCCTGGCCTACGGGTTGAGCGCGTTCGGGCTGTCGAAGCAGCTCCGCATCGAGCAGTCCGAGGCCCGGACGCTCATGACCGAGTACTTCGCCCGGTTCGGCGCCGTGCGCGACTACCTGCGCAACGTCGTCGAGCAGGCGCGCGAGGACGGCTACACCGAGACGATCTTCGGTCGTCGCCGGCCGTTCCCGGACCTGAAGAGCCCGAACCGCGTCCTGCGCGAGAACGCCGAGCGCGCCGCGTTGAACGCGCCGATCCAGGGCTCGGCGGCCGACATCATGAAGATCGCGATGCTCGGCGTCGACCAGGACCTGCGCGACGGCGGACTCGAGTCGCACCTGCTGCTCCAGGTGCACGACGAGCTCATCCTCGAGGTCGCGCCCGGCGAACAGGACCGCGTCGAGGAGATCCTCCGCACCCGGATGGGCAACGCCGCCGAACTCACCGTGCCGCTCGACGTCTCGGTCGGCCTCGGCGCGAACTGGGAGAGCGCGGCGCACTGACCGCGGGTCGCGACGCGACCACAGAACGGACGGGAGGCTCGGTGCCAGTGAACTGGTCCCGGTTTGTTGGACCGTGAAGTCAGATTAGGCCGCGAGGGCGTGAGCTCGGTATTGAACCGGGCTCATGCCCTCGAGTCG
>NZ_SMBV01000004.1:0-336481 GCF_004346515.1 Curtobacterium sp. PhB191 | reverse complement strand
GGGGGGGGGGGCGGCCCCCCGGTGGAGAACCCCCCCCCCCCCCACCCCCCCCCCCCCGCCCCCCCGGCCCCCCCCCCCCCCCCCCCCCCAACCCCCCCCCACCCCCCCCCCCCCCCCCCCCCCAAACCCCCCCCCCCCCCCCCCCCCCCCCCGGGGGGGGGGCCCCCCCCCCCCCCCCCCCACCCCGCTGTCTGAAAGAGTCATCTCATGCGATTCGCCATCGGCGACACCGACTTCCTGCTCGACGGCGAGCCGCACCGCGTGCTGTCCGGTGCGATCCACTACTTCCGCGTACACCCCGACCTGTGGGCCGACCGGATCCGCAAGGCGAAGCTGATGGGCCTCAACACCATCGAGACCTACGTCGCCTGGAACGCGCACGCGCCGTCGCCCGGGGTCTTCGACCTGACCGGCGGGCTCGACCTCGGCCGGTTCCTCGACCTGGTCGCTGCCGAGGGGATGCACGCCATCGTCCGCCCCGGCCCCTACATCTGCGCGGAGTGGGCCAACGGCGGTCTGCCGTACTGGTTGTTCGCGGACGGCTCCGTGGGCGTCCGGCGCAACGAGCCCGGGTTCCTCGCGGCGGTCCAGACGTACCTGCAGCAGCTGGCCCCCGTGCTGGTCCCGCGGCAGATCGACCAGGGCGGGCCCATCGTCCTGGTGCAGGTCGAGAACGAGTACGGCGCCTACGGCTCCGACCCCGAGTACCTGCGTGCACTCGAGCAGATGCACCGCGACATCGGGCTGACCGTTCCCTTCACGAGCGTCGACCAGCCGATGGGCACGATGCTCGAGGACGGTTCGCTGCCGTCGCTGCACAAGACCGGCTCGTTCGGGTCACGGTCCGCCGCGCGCCTCGAACGCCTGCGGCGGGCCCAGCCCACCGGCCCCCTGATGTGCTCCGAGTTCTGGGACGGCTGGTTCGACAGCTGGGGCGAGCACCACCACACCACCTCGGCCGCGGACAGCGCTGCGGACCTCGACGTCCTGCTCGCCGCCGGTGGCTCGGTCAACATCTACATGTTCCACGGCGGCACGAACTTCGGCTTCACGAACGGCGCCAACGACAAGGGCGTGTACCGACCGATCGCGACGTCGTACGACTACGACGCCCCGCTCGACGAGGCTGGTCGGCCCACCTCGAAGTTCCACGCCTTCCGCGCGGTCATCGAGCGCTACGCGCCCGTCCCGCCGTTGCCGGCGTCGATGGAGCCGGGTGGGTCGGGTCGACTCGCGTCCGATGGGGCGGACGGAGTCGGCCTGGAGGCCCGGATCACCCCCGCCACGGACCTCGCCGTCCGCCTCGACCGCGTCGCGTCGCTCCGCTCCCTGCTGCCCACGCTCACGAGGTGGTCAGCGCACGACGAGCCGCCGACGTTCGACGCCCTCGGTGCAGCCAGCGGCTTCGTCCTGTACCGGGCCGAGGTCGACCTGCCCACCGGCGGAGTGCTCACCATCGGGGAAGAGGTCCGCGACCGCGCGATCGTGTCCGTCGACGGTGTCGTCGTCGGCGTCCTGGAGCGCGAGCACCACGACCGCGCCGTCGTCCTGCCGCCGGTGACCGGCACGCTCGAACTGCTCGTCGAGGACCAGGGCCGGGTCGACTACGGCATCCGCATCGGCGAACCGAAGGGCCTGATCGGCGGTGTCGCCGTCGACGGTGTCCCGCTGTCGCGCTGGACCGCGGCACCGTTGGCGCTCGACCCGATCGCACCGTCCGCCCTCGAGACGCTGTTCGCCGCGGAGCCGACCGACGGCGAGGTGCTCGCGGGGCCGACGTTCGCCGCAGGGTCGTTCGACCTCGACGCGGTGGACGACCGCTACCTGGCGCTCGACGGCTTCCGCAAGGGTGTCGCGTGGGTGAACGGGTTCTGCCTCGGTCGCTACTGGTCGCGCGGCCCGCAGCAGACCCTGGCGATCCCGGGGCCGGTCCTGCGTCGTGGCCGGAACGCAGTCGTCGTCCTCGAGCTGCACGCGTCGGCATCCCGCACGGCCCACCTGCTCCTCGAGCCGAACTTGGGCCACACCGAGGGCTGACGCAGCCCCCGGCGTACCTGGTCGAATCGGGCGTACCTGGTCGGAACTTCCGACCAGGTACGCCCGTTTCCGCTTTCCACCGCGGGTGCTCTGGGAAGGATCAGTCGGCGTCGAGGGCGTCCAGGTCGGCGAGCGCCTGCTCGGCATCGGCGATCCGATCGGCCTCGGGGCGCGTCCACCACTCCGGCCCGCGCTCGCCCAGCCCGTGCTTGGCGAGGCCGTTCCGGTGCCGGGCCGTGGCCAGTGCCTCGTCGTCGCCCACGCGCTTGGCCCGCTTGACGGCGTTCCGCCCACGACCGAGGTGGCTCCGGAGCGCCGTCGCGACGTCTTCGGGCAGCGCTGGGTCGGTGCGGCGCCATCGTCGCCCGTTGACGACGAAGAAGTGGTCGTCCTCGGCGGCGGTCATCCTCCGAGCGTGCCAGGTCATGCCTGGTGACGCTCCGCCAGGGCCCGACGGACCTGGTCGCCGCGCAGGGGGCGTCCGGCCAGCGTGCCGCGCGGGACGTCTGCCGCCCGGAACCCGTCGAGCACCAGGTCCACCCAGCGTCGGTGCGCCTCGGGTGCGACCCGGCCGAACGTGCGGATCGTCTCCGCGATCGACAGCTGCAGGAGTGCGACGTCGGCCAGGGTGGCGTCGGCGCGGATGACCGCGGCCGCCTGTCCGGCTGTGAAGAGGGCGTCGATCCCGTCCTGCACGGCGATGCGGAGCCGGAGCAGTTCCGGAGCGTCGCGGTAGTCGGTGGTCATGAGCTCGCTGAAGCCGGTGCGGCGCGCCTCGATCGCCGCCGTCTCGCGGACGAAGGTCGCGAAGCCCTCCCACGGGTCCGAGGCGGACAGCTCGCGGCAGTGCTCGACGAGGTCGAGCACCTCGTGCATCGGCTCGACCAGGACGGCTTCCCACAGCGCCGCTCGGGTCGGGAAGTGCCGGTACAGGGTCGCGTTGCCGAGTCCCGCTGCGACCGCGATCGGTTCCAGTGCAGCCTGGAGGCCGTGGTCGGTGAACGCGGACCGGGCCGCGTCGACGAGCGCCTGACGGTTCCGGGCGACGTCTCGGCGGGTCATGCACCGAGCCTAGATCGCGTGGCCGGGAATACGGGGAGCAGTCCCCGGTTTGAAACGGGGACAACCATCCGTTTCACCACCTGGAGTTCCCCGTGCACATCGCTGCCGTCGTCCTGTCCCTCGTCCTCGCCGTTGCCCTGCTCGGCTCGGGCGTCATGAAACTCGTCCGCAACCCGAAGATCGTCGCCTCGATGCAGGCCGTCCACGTCACTCCCTCGCAGATGACCGTCCTCGGGGTGCTCGAGGTCGCCGCTGCCGCCGGGCTCGTCATCGGCATCTGGTGGGTGCCCCTCGCCATCGCCGCGGCCATCGGCGCGGTGGTCTACTTCGTCGGCGCCGTGGTGGCGCACCTCCGAGCGCACGACAAGGACCTGCAGGGCGCCGTCGTCCTGCTGGTGCTGTCGGTCGCGACGCTCGTGGTGCTCCTGCTCGCGCTGTAGCCCGCTGTCCCGGGCCGACGGCTCAGGGGATGAGTCGGTCGGCCCGGTAGCGCGCGAACAGGTCGGCGAACGCGCGTTCGGTCCGGCGGAAGGCCGTGAACCCGGCCTCGCGGCTCTTCCCCATGTCGGTGACGACCTCCATCGCGCGACCGAGGTCGGCGTCGGTGTGCCACCACGAGGCGAGCCGCGTGATGTCCGCCTCTGCCAGACCGTGGCGCTCGGCGATGCCGGCCCACTCCGACTCGTACGGCGCCATCTGCTGCTCGAGCGGTCGCGGCTCGTCCTGGTACCCGACCACACGCGCCGGGTCGACGCCGAGGTGTGCAGCCAGGCGCGGCCACATCCAGCGCCACCGGAAGACGTCGCCGTTCACGATGTTGAAGGCCTCGTCGGCACCCTCGGGTGCGGTCGCCGCCCAGACCATCTGCTCGGCGAGGATCCCCGCCTCGGTCATGTCGGTCAGGCCGTTCCACTGCGCCTCGCTGCCCGGGAACACGAAGTCCAGGTCGAGCTCCTTCGCGAGCGTCGCCTGCACCGCGATCGTCAGGCCCATGTTCATCGCGTTGCCGACGGCGTGCCCGATCACGGTGTGCGAGCGGTGCACCGACCACGTGAAGCCCTGGCGCTCGGCGGCGGCGAACAGCTCGTCCTCTTGCGCGTAGTAGAAGTTCGGGGTGTCCAGGCGGGGTTCTTCCTCGTGGAAGGGCGTGTCCGGCATCTCGCCCGCGGCGTAGGCCTCGAACGGGCCGAGGTAGTGCTTCAGCCCGGTCACCAGTGCGACGTGCGCCAGCGGGGCGTGCGCGAGTGCGGCGAGCAGGTCGCGGACCATGCCGCCGTTCACGCGGATGTTCTCCGCCTCCGTCTCCTGGCGCTGCCACGCGGTGAAGAACACGTGCGTGGGACGCTCGTCGGCCAGCGCGGCGCCGAGGCTGTCGGGATCGCGGAGGTCCGCGGCGACGGTCCGGACGTCCTGCTGGGAGAGCGGTCGGCGGGACAGCGCGGTCACGTCCCAGCCGAGGTCGAGCAGATGGCCCACCAGGGCGGAGCCGGTGATGCCGCTCGCTCCCACGACGAGGGCTCGGGGCTGGGCGGAGGTCGGTTCGGTCGATCCGGTTGCAGTCATCCCCGTCCCCAACCGACGGTCCATGACAGGTGTTCCCTCACCGCGGGCGGCGGATGCGGATCGGGCCCTTCGCCGTCGACGGGTCCACGACGGAGCCGCCCTGGGTGATCTCGACCTCGCCGCGCGCCATCATGCGCTGGGCCGCTCGACGGGCGGGCTCCATGAGTGGGCGCCAGTCGTCCGGTTCGAGCGACCGCGCCACCTCGGACGGGCAGATGCTCGAGGTGCGTGCCCGTGCGGCGAGCAGTTCGTCGATGCGCTGTTCGAGTGCCAGGTCCGTGGCGTCGACCCCGTGGCGACGGCAGGCGCGGGAACACCACTTGGTCTCGGGCGCCGCCGACGACGGCATCCGACGGCCGCACGACGCACAGGTCCGGTCAGCCTGTGCCGACTCCGACGCCGCAGCGTCCGCTTCCGTCCTGATCGCACGTCCCATGCCCACATCCTCGTCCCGCCGCCCCTGTCCGTTCCCAGCACCGGCGCACCCGGCTCAGGTCCGGCTGGCAGCATCGGAGCGGTGAGCACCGACACCGCACCGATCCGTCCGCCCGAGCCCGCGTGGGTCCCGCACGTCATGTGGTGGCACGTGTACCCGCTCGGGTTCGTCGGGGCGGACGTCCGCCCGGGGGTGCCGGTCGAGGAGCGTGCCGTCGAGCACCGTCTCGGCCGCATCGAACCCTGGCTCGACCACGTGGTGGACCTCGGCCTGAACGGCCTGGTGCTCGGGCCGGTGTTCGCGAGCTCCACCCATGGCTACGACACGGTGGACCACTTCCGGATCGACCCCCGGCTCGGCGACGACGCCGACTTCGACCGCCTGGTGTCCGCGGCGCACGAGCGGGGGATCCGGGTCCTGCTCGACGGTGTCTTCAACCACGTCGGCCGTGAGCACCCGGCGTTCCGGGCGCTCGAAGAAGCAGGACCGGACGCGGCGACCGCTGACCTGTTCGCGATCGACTGGTCGGGGTGGACGCCGGGGCAGCCGGTTCCCGTCGGGTTGTTCGAGGGACACGACATCCTCGTGGCGCTGGACCACGACAGCCGAGCGACCGAGGACCTCGTCGTCCAGGTGATGACGCACTGGCTGGAGCGCCGGATCGACGGCTGGCGCCTCGATGCTGCGTACGCGGTCCCACCGGCGTTCTGGGCCAGGGTGCTGCCGCGGGTGCGCGAGCGGTTCCCGGACGCGTGGTTCAGCGGTGAGGTGATCCACGGCGACGCGGCGGCGATCGCGCGGGAGTCGACCATGGACTCGTTGACGCAGTACGAACTGTGGCAGGGCATCTGGCACGGCATCGCGGACGGCAACGGCCACGAGCTGGCGCACGCGATCGAGCGGCACGACGCCCTGCTCGAGACGTTCGCCCCGACGACCTTCATCGGCAACCACGACGTCACCCGCATCGCGAGCGCCGTGGGGGAGCAGTTCGCCGGGCACGCGGCCGCGGTGTTGTTCACCGTCGCCGGCACCCCGATCGTCTACGCGGGCGACGAGTACGGCTGGACCGGGGTGAAGGAGGAACGCGAGGGTGGCGACGACGCGGTCCGACCGGAGTTCCCGGACACACCACCCGCAGCGGGGGACCTGACGCACGCGTACGAGGCCCTGATCGCCCTGCGCCGCCGCAACCCGTGGTTGCACCGGGCGCACACCGACGTGGTGCACCTGACGAACACGGCGGTCGTCCTGCGGACCGCGACGTCGGACGCGGCCGTGGTGACCGCCCTGAACCTGTCGGCCGATCCCGTCGAGGTGCCCGCGGCGGATGCGACGCAGGTGGAGGCGGGCGGCGCGGATCTCGGGGACGGGACCCTGCGCCTCCCGGCCAGGGGTTGGGCCGTCCTGTCCCGCTGACGCACGAAAGCGACAGAAGTGCGCGGATGTTCCGCAGCACTCTGTCGCTTTCGCGGAGGTGACCCCGGAAGGACGCCCCTACTTGCGCGCGGCGGCCGCCCGACGCTTGTTGAACACGTCGAACGCGACGGCGGCGAGCAGGACCAAGCCCTTGATGAGCGACTGGTACTCGGTGCCGACCCCGAGGATCGACATGCCGTTGTTCAGCAGCC
This sequence comes from Curtobacterium sp. PhB191, assembly GCF_004346515.1. Lineage (NCBI taxonomy): Bacteria > Bacillati > Actinomycetota > Actinomycetes > Micrococcales > Microbacteriaceae > Curtobacterium > Curtobacterium sp. PhB191. The sequence goes on along the minus strand of NZ_SMBV01000004.1, from coordinate 329,752 downwards.
CGATGATGAGACCACCGACGATGGCGCCGGGCACCGTGCCGATGCCGCCGGTGACCGCTGCGCCACCGATGAACACCGCGGCGATGGCGTCGAGTTCGAAGCCGTTGCCCGCACCGGGTGCCGCCAGGTTGAGCTGGCCGGTGAAGACCACGCCGGCCAGCGCCGAGATGACACCCATGTTGACGAACAGCATGAACGTGACGCGCTTCGTCTTCACGCCGGACAGCTGCGCGGCCAGGGCGTTGCCGCCGATGGCGTAGACGTGGCGGCCGAACACCGCGCTCCGCATGATGACCGAGTAGATCACCACGAGTGCGCCGAGGATGACGAGCACGATCGGGGTGCCGTTGTAGCTCGCGAGCAGCAGGGCCACGTAGACGACCAGCACGACGCCGAAGACGAGCTTCACGATGAACCAGGCGAACGGTTCGCTCTCGAGCTGGTACTTGCGGCGGGTGGCCCGGCCGCGGAACGCCGTGACGGCCATGACCGCCGCGGCGGCGAAGCCGAGGATCATCGTGAGCGGCTCGTACCCGGTGGTGCCGAACGACGGCAGGAAGCCGGAGCCGAGAGCACGGAACCCGTCCGGGAACGGCGAGATCTGCTGGTTGTGCAGCACGATCTGCGCCGCACCGCGGAAGGCGAGCATGCCGGCCAGGGTGACGATGAACGCCGGGATCCCGAAGTAGGCGATCCAGAACCCCTGCCAGGCGCCGACGAGCGCACCGACGACCAGGCAGAGCACGACGGCGATCGGCCACGGGATGTGCCACTGCGTGATCATCACGCCGGCCATGGCGCCGGTGAAGGCGACGACCGACCCGACGGACAGGTCGATGTGCCCGGCGATGATCACCATCACCATGCCGATGGCGAGGATGAGGATGTAGCTGTTCTGGACGATCAGGTTCGAGACGTTGATCGGGGCCAGGGTGATGCCGTTGGTCGTCACCTGGAAGAAGACGACGATGACGATCAGCGCGATGAACAGGCCGATCTGTCGGAGCTGCCCGGTGAGGTAGCCGGCGGCGGACTTAAGCGCGTTCATTGACAGGGGTCTCCCGTTCCTGGGTCATGTACTGCATGAGGACCTCTGGGGTGGCCTCGGAGCGGGGCACATCGGCGGTGATGGTGCCCTCGGAGAGTGTGTAGATGCGGTCGCAGATGCCGAGGAGCTCCGGGAGCTCCGAGGAGATCACGATGACCCCCTTGCCCTGGTCCGCGAGGCTGTTGATGATCGTGTAGATCTCGTACTTCGCACCGACGTCGATGCCGCGGGTGGGCTCGTCGAGGATGAGCACGTCCGGATCGGTGTACATCCACTTCGACAGGACGACCTTCTGCTGGTTGCCGCCGGAGAGCTTGCCCGTGATGACGTCGACGTTCGGTGCCTTGATGTTGAGGTTCTTCAGGAACTGCCCGGCGACCGTGGTCTCCTCGGACGCGTTCACGAAGCCCCAGCTGGCGAGCTTGCCGAGCGCCGACCCGGAGATGTTCCGTTTGATGTCGTCGATCAGGTTCAGGCCGTAGCGCTTGCGGTCCTCGGTGACGTACGCGATGCCGTGGTCGATCGCCTGCGACACCGTGTGGGTCTTGATCGGTTCGCCGCGCTTGTAGACGGTGCCGCTGATGCCGGATCCGTACGACCGGCCGAACACGCTCATCGCGAGTTCGGTCCGCCCGGCGCCCATGAGTCCGGCGATGCCGACGATCTCGCCGGCGCGCACGTTCAGGTCGACCTGGTGGATGATCTCGCGTGACCCGTCGAGCGGGTGGTGGACCGTCCAGTCCTCGATCCGCAGGAGCTCCTCGCCGATCTTCGGCTCGTGCTCGGGGTACCGGTTCGACAGGTCGCGGCCGACCATCCCGCGGATGATGCGGTCCTCGGAGACGTCGTCGGCGTGCATGTCGAGCGTCTCGATGGTCTTGCCGTCGCGGATGATCGTGACCTTGTCGGCGATCGCCTTGATCTCGTTGAGCTTGTGGCTGATGATGATCGCCGTCATGCCCTCGGCCTGCAACGAGCGGATGAGCTCGAGCAGGTGCGCGGAGTCGTCGTCGTTCAGGGCAGCGGTGGGCTCGTCGAGGATGAGGAGCTTGACCTTCTTCGACAGTGCCTTCGCGATCTCGACGAGCTGTTGCTTGCCGACACCGATGTCCACGATCTTCGTGACCGGGTTGTCCTTGAGGCCGACGCGCTGCAGGAGCTCGGCGGCTGCCAGGTTCGTCTTGTTCCAGTCGATGAAGCCGCCCTTGGACCGCTCGTTGCCGAGGAAGATGTTCTCGGCGATCGACAGGAACGGGCTCAGCGCGAGTTCCTGGTGGATGATGACGACGCCAGCGGCTTCGGAGTCGTTGATGTTCGCGAACGAGACAGGTGCGCCGTCGAGCAGGATCTCGCCCTCGAAGGAGCCGTGCGGGTAGACGCCCGACAACACCTTCATGAGGGTCGACTTGCCGGCGCCGTTCTCGCCGCAGATGGCGTGGACCTGTCCACGCTCGACCTCGATCGAGACGCCCTGCAGGGCCTTCACGCCGGGGAACGTCTTGGTGATGTCACGCATCTCGAGGATCGTGTCCGTCACGTCGACCGCCTTCCGTGGTGCGCGCCGTGGCGCGCGGATGGGGCGGACGGGAGGCACGGGGCGGGGTCGACCCGTGCCTCCTGTCCGACAGGTGGGTTGCGACTACTTCAGGTCGGCTTCGGTGTAGTAACCCGAGTCGACGAGGACTTCCTTGTAGTTGTCCTTGGTGACGACCGTCGGCTGGAACAGGAAGGTCGGGACGACCTTGACCTTGTTGTCGTAGCTCTTCGTGTCGTTGACCTCGGGCTTGTCACCGGTGAGCAGGTCCTCGGCCATGGTGACCGACTGCTTGGCGAGCTTGCGGGTGTCCTTGTAGATGGTCGAGTACTGCTGACCGGCGATGATCGACTTGACCGAGGCCGCCTCGGCGTCTTGGCCCGTCACGATCGGCAGCGGACGGTCGCTGGTGCCGTAGCCGGCACCCTGCAGTGCCGAGATGATTCCGATCGAGATGCCGTCGTACGGCGAGAGCACGCCGTCGAGCGTGGTGCCGCCCGAGTACGACTTCGCGACGAGGTTCTGCATGCGGGCCTTGGCGGTCGCCGGGTCCCACTGCTGCGTGGCGGCCTGCGAGAGCTGGTCCTGACCGGACTGGATCTTCAGCGTGCCGTCCTCGAGGTACGGCTTGAGGGTCTTCATGGCGCCGTTGAAGAAGAAGCTGGCGTTGTTGTCGTCGAGCGAGCCGGCGAAGACCTCGATGTTGAACGGGCCCTTCTCGCCGGTCTTCTCGCCCTTGTCGTCGAGGACGCCGAGGCCGGTGAGCAGGCTCGTCGCCTGGTCGACGCCGACCTTCTCGTTGTCGAACGACACGTAGTAGTCGACGTTCTTGTTGCCCGTCAGCAGGCGGTCGTAGGAGATCACCTTGATGCCGGCCTTGGCGGCGGCGTCGAGCTGGTCGGAGAGGGCTCCGCCGTCGATCGACGCGATGATGAGGACCTTCGCGCCCTTCGTGATCATGTTGCTGACCTGCTGGGCCTGCTGCTGGACCTTGTTGTCGCCGTACTCGAGGTCGACCTTGTAACCGGCCTTCTCGAGGTCGCTCTTGACGGCGTCGCCGTCCTTGATCCAGCGTTCCGAGACCTTGGTCGGCATGGCGACGCCGACGAGGGCGCCCTTGTTGTCGCTGCTGCTGCCGCCGCCGTCGGTGGACGCGCGGCCACCGGCCGAGCAGCCGGCGAGTGCGATCGCGATGCCGAGGGCTGCTACGCCCGCGATGATCCTGCGCTTCGTCATCGAAGTACCTCTGTTCCTCTCGCGTCGTCCTCGACGCGCTCAGGTGCCGGGGCTGCTGTGCCCCGAGGGATGTGCTCGTGTGAGCGCTCACATACTGGGGCTTTCGTAACGGGGTGTCAACTCGACCTGACCGTTTCGCGATCTTGCCGCGCGGGCCGGACTGCGCGGTACGGTTGGCCTCGTGACGACCACGACCGCCCCAGGGGGCACGGGCGGCAAACGCCGGAAGGCTCCGACGATCTTCGACGTCGCCGAGCGTGCGGGCGTCTCCCACCAGACCGTCTCGCGCGTGATCAACGGCGACCCGACGGTCCGCGACGCCTTCCGCACGCAGGTCACCGACGCCGTCCACGACCTCGGCTACCGGCCCCGCGCCGCCGCCCGCGCACTCGCCGGGGGGCGGAGCCGCGCGCTCGGCATCATCACCGCCGGCGACGCGCTGTACGGCCCGTCGAGCACCGCGATCGGCTTCGAACGCGCGGCCCGGTCGGCCGGGTACCACGTGCTGCTCTCCACCCTGCCCGAGGAACCGACGCCGTCCGACCTGTCCGGTGCACTCACGACGCTGCTCGCGCAGGACGTCGCCGCGATCGTGCTCGTCGCCGCGGACAACCGGGTGCTCGACGCCCTCGGGTCGCTCACCGTGCCGGTCACCGTGCCGGTCGTCGTGTCCAACGCCGTGCAGCGCGACGCCGTGCGGACCCCGGCGGCGTCGACCGTCGCCGCGGTCGCGATCGACCAGGCCGCCGGGACGTCGCTCGTGATGGAACACCTGTTCGGGCGCGGGTACCGGCGGATCGTGCACATCGCCGGCCCGCCCGTCTCGCAGGAGTCCGAGGTGCGTCGCGCCACGTACGTCCGGATCATGCAGGACGCCGGCCTCGAGCCCGTCGTGCTCGACGGCGACTGGACCCCGGGGAGCGGGTTCGCGGCCGCGCGGCACATCGACGTGACGGCCGTCGACGCGGTGTTCGCCGGCAACGACCAGATGGCGCTCGGGGTGCTCCACGCCTTCGCCGACGAGGGCCTGCGCGTGCCCGACGACATCGCGGTGGTCGGGTTCGACGACGTGCCCGAGGCCGCGCACTTCACGCCGCCGCTGACCACCGTGCGGCAGGACTTCCGGGCGATGGGGGAGCGGGTGCTCGACACCGTGCGGGCCCTGGTCGAGGGCGAGCCGCGCGACGAGACGTTGCTGGCGCCCGAGCTCGTGGTGCGCCGCAGCGCCTAGCTCGGCGGACCTCGCACGGTGCGAGGGGTGGTGTCGAACGGTGCGAGGTTCCGTGCTCCGTGCGAGCCACCGGGCCTGGCACGGAGTACGGAACCTCGCACCGGAGCGGGCCCTCGCACGGTGCGGGGCCGTGTCAACCTCGCACCGGCCGGGCTGACCCGACCGTCAGCCCTTCAGCGCGCCGGACGACAGGCCTGCGACGTAGAACCGCTGCAGCCCGACGTAGAGCGCGATGCACGGGATCATCGCCACCACCGACCCGGCGACGAGGTTGCCGTACGACACCTGCCCGTACGCCCCGGTCTGCAGGTTGAGCAGCGCCACCGGCAGCGTGTAGAGCGAGTCCTTCGTCAGGAACGTCAGCGCTCCGAGGAACTCCGTCCACGACGCCAGGAACGCGTACAGCGCAGCGGTGGCCGCACCGGGCAGCAGGAGCGGGCGGAGCACCGACACGACGACCCGGAAGCGTGAGGCACCGTCGACGAACGCCGAGTCCTCGAGCTCGGTCGGGATCGACTCGAACGCGTTCCGCATCACGAACACCCCGAACGGCAGGTTCACCGTCGTGTAGAACAGCACGAGCCCGAGCAGCGAGTTCGTGAGTTTCATGGCGTTCATCTCGAGGTACAGCGGGGTGAGGATCGCCTGGAACGGCACCATCATCGTCAGCAGCACCAGACCGAACACGATGCCCGACCCCCGGAACCGGAAGCGGGCGAACCCGTACCCGGCCATCGTGGCGATCACCGCGGTCAGCACCGCGGTGGCGATCGACACGATCAACGAGTTGAACACGCCGGTCAGCAGGTGTGACGACGAGCTGAAGACGGCCGCGAAGTTCTGCCAGCCGAGCTGGAAGAAGGTCGCGGGGTCGGCGGCCTGCGTGATGACGGCCTCGGACTGGAACGCCCGCAGGACCGACCACAGCAGCGGGACACCGAAGACGAGCACCGACCCGACGCCGGCGATCACGTACAGGGTGCGTTTGACGGCGGTGTCGCGGGGGTGCCGGACGCTGCCCTGGTGGTGGCGCCGGCCGCGTCCGTCGCCGGTGGTGGTCAGCGTGCGGGTGGACAGGTCCGGCGCTGCGAGTCCGGCACGGGAGGTCGTGGTGCTCATGGCTCAGTCCTTCTCTCGCAGTGCCCAGAACTGGAACACCGTGACGGCGGCGATGACGACGACCAGGGCGATCGACTCGGCGGTCGCGGCGCCGAGCTGCAGGTTGACGAAGCCACGGTTGTAGATCGCGTTGACGATCGTCGTGGTCTCGGTCCCCGGCCCGCCCTGGGTCAGGATGTAGAACTGGTTGAACGCGAGCAGCGAGCCGATCACCGAGATGATGGCGCTGAGGGCGATGGTCGACCGGATCATCGGCAGGGTGATGAGCCGTTCGGTCTGCCACCAGGACGCGCCCTCGAGCTGCGCCGACTCGTACACCTCGTCGGGGATGCCCTGCATGGCCGACATCAGCAGCACCATCGTCAGGCCGGACACCGCCCAGACCACGAGCACGCAGATGAGCAGCGTGGCGAGGGGGCCGTTGACGAGCCAAGCGGTGCTGCCGTCGGTGATGCCGAGCCAGCGGAGCACCATGTTGACGGCTCCGGAGTTCGGCTGCGCCTCGAGCACGAGCATGAACGACAGCGTGGTCAGGCCGACGACGTACGGCAGGAAGAACACCGTCCGCAGCAGGGTGCTGCCCCGTCGCCGTGCCCGGATGAGCACCGCCAGGAAGTAGCCGAGCACCAGGATCGGCACCGTCACGATCGCGGTGTACAGCAGCGTGTACCCGATGGCGTGCACGAACGTCGGGTCCTGGAACAGCGTCAGGTAGTTCTGCAGCCCGATGAACCGGTACGGACCGATCAGGGGCCAGTTCGTGAACGAGATGTAGAGCGCGAACACGAGCGGCGCGAGGACGAACACCGCGACGAAGACGATCGCCGGGGTGACGAGCACGGCGCCGGCGCGCGGCGGGTGCGTGAGCGACCCGCGGGACGGACCCGGGCGGCCCGAGCGGCCCGGGCGGCCGGCGCCGCGGCCGACGGTGGGGCGGCCGGCGCCGGTCCGTCGGTTGGAGATGGTGGTCATGTCTGCACCTCTCTGTGCAACGAGCGAGCGAGCGAACGAGCGAACGAACGAGCGAACAGGCGAGCGGGCGACGGTCAGGCCTGGACCTGGTCGAGGATGCGGGTGTAGTCCGCCTGCGCCGTCTTCATCGCGGCAGCGGTGCCCGAGCCGAACACGGCCTCGCGGAACATCGCGAAGTACGGTGACGACGGCTGGTTGTTGAGCAGGTTGTACGCCAGGGTCTGCGGCGCGTAGCCCTTGTCGATGGCGTCGAGCGGGCCGAACGCCAACGGGAACCGCTTCCGGTACTCGGGCGTCGCGGCGTCCGAGCGGGTGGGGAAGTACCCGCCGTCGGGCAGGGCCTGCTGTTGCTGCAGGCCGTTCGCGTACTGCATGAACGCCCAGCCGCCGGACGGGTTCGCCGCCCCGTTCGGGATGCACATGTTGTCGCCGCCGTCGAAGAACGACCGCTGGCCGTCCCACGACGGGATGAGCACCGTCTGCATCTTCGCCCGCATCGCCTTGGTGGCCGCGGGCACGGTGGCGCCGTACGAGGTCGGGAAGATCCCGACCTTGCCGGCCCGGAAGTCCGCGCCCCACGTGGTGCCGGCGTCCGAGTACGTCGCCTTCGACAGCGAGCCGTCCTTCCAGAGCTGCCGGTAGAACTCGAGCATCCGTTCCAGCGCGTCGTTGCCGGTGATGTTCGCCGTCTGGGAGCCGACCTCGCCGGACATCATGTCGACACCCGTTGCCCAGACGTGCGGCTGGGTGACGAAGCCGATGATGCCGGCGGCGTTGCCGGAGATCGACCACCCGTAGACGTCGTCGTCGAGCTTCCGGATGGCCTTCGCCGCGTCGAGCAGCGTGGAGAGGTCCTTCGTGGAGTCCTCGACGTCGAGCCCCGCCCGGTCGAACAGCTCGGTGTTGACGAACAGCTGCGAGTTGTCCGCCAGGTAGGGCAGCCCGTAGTACCGGTCGCGGTACTCGAGCAGCCGCAGGTGGCCCGGCGAGATCGCGTCGAAGTAGTCGAGGCCCTTGACGACGTCGGTCAGGTCGGCGAACGCCTCGCGGAAGATGAACAGCTGCGAGTTGATGTCGTCGATGTCCACGACGTCCGGCGGCTCACCACCGCGGATGGCCGTCGCGAGCTTCGTCACGTACTGACCGTCCGGCACCGGGGTCAGCTCGACCTGCAGCTTCGGGTTCGCCTTGTTGAACCCGGCCACGGCCGAGGTCAGCCCTGCCTGGGTCGCGGACCGGCACCAGACGTGCACGGTGCCGGTCGCGTCCTTCCCGAAGCTCGCCACCTTCGCGTCGACCTTCGGCAGGGTGCCGGAGCACCCTGCCAGGGCGAGTGCTGCGCCGCCGGCGACACCGCCGACCAGGAACGCTCTGCGGTCCATCAGATCACCGCGCCAGCGGGAGCCACACGCGCATCGGCGCTGCGCCCCGGTTCGCCCAGGCGTAGTAGGGAACCGCGGTCGCGGTGACGGCCGGGAGGCCCGTGGTGGCGTTCTCGGAACCGGCCACGTCGCCGACGTTGGTCGCGTCGAGAGCGTTCGTCGCGCCTCCCGGCCCGTCCAGCCGCTGGTACGGCCACGATGCCTGCTCGTGTCCGGCCGGGGCGTGTCCGGGCACGCGCAGCGTGACGATGCCGTCGAGCAGGTCGTCGCGACGTTCCTCGGTGATCGGTGCGACCGCGTCGACCGTCAGGTCGTCGACCGTGAAGCCCTGCTGGTCCGCCTGCTCCACCGCGTACACGAGGGGGCCGCGCTCGATGGCGACCTGACCGCGGGCGGCGTCGATGCGGGTGTCGGCCACGTACCGGTGCGGCGTCGTGTCGAAGACGAGCTCGACCGTGTCCCCGGCGGTCCAGTGCCGGTCGACGACGTGCAGCGTGCCCGGCTCCGGGTGGGCCGTACCGTCCGGTCCCTGCACCGTCGTCGTGTCCGACCAGACCGGGATCCGCAGACCGAGGGCGAGCGGGCCGTCCTCGGTGACCGTGACGACCACGCGGCCGTCGTGCGGGTAGCCGGTCTCGACCGACACCGGCCCGAGGTCCGCCGTTGCGTACTGGTGGATCTGCAGGCCGCCGTCGGTCGCGGTCGCCAGGTAGCCGTCCAGGCTCGCGAACGTGCGCATGATGTTCGGCGGGCAGCAGGCGCAGTCGAACCAGCCTCGGCGCCCGTGAGCGGGGGAGCGGTTCTCGTCCTGGTGCGCGTGGTCCCGCTGCTGCAGGGGGTTCACGTAGAAGTACTCGGTGCCCGCCAGGCTCACGCCGGCCAGGAACGCGTTGTACAGCAGGCGCTCGATCGCGTCGGCGTAGACCGGCTTGCCGGTGGCGAGCAGCAGGCGCCACGCCCACTGCACACCGCCGATGGCCGCGCAGGTCTCGGCGTAGCCACGGTCGGTCGGCAGCTCGTAGGGGTCGCCGAACGCCTCCCAGTCCCAGCGCGCCCCGAGGCCGCCGGTGATGAACGCCTTCGTCGCCATCATGTCCGCGAACTGTCCCTCGCTCGCGGCCAGCAGCTCGGTGTCGCCGGTCTCGATCGCGACGTCGACGGCGCCGGCTGCCAGGTACACGGCGCGGACGGCGTGGCCCTCGACGGTCGTGGCCTGCCGACTCGGCACCCGGTCGGAGAAGTACGTCGGCTCGCCGCCGGCACGCTCGATGATTCCCGTGCCGCGGGCGTCGACGAACCAGTGCGCCAAGTCGAGGTACTCACGGTTGCCGGTCTCGCGGTACAGCTCGACGAGGCCCATCTCGACGACGGGGTGGCCGTCGACGTCGCGGGTCTTCGGCGTGCCGTCCGGTGCGGTCCCGTCGCCGAACGTGCGGACCAGGTGGTCGGCGTTCTTGATCGCGACCTCGAGCAGGCCGGTGTCGCCCGTCGCACGGTGCTGTGCCACGGCCGCCTGGTAGAGGTGGCCGGCGCAGTACATCTCGTGGCTCCACTTGAGGTCCGTGTACCGCTCGCCCTTCCCCCGGATCTGCTGCACGGAGTCGAGGTAGCCGTCGTCGGCCTGCGCCTGGGCGTACAGGGCGGTGACCTCGCGCTGCAGTTCGAGCAGGTCCTCGGACGGGGCGCGGCCGTACTCCCACGCCACCGCCTCGAGCCACTTCGTCACGTCCGAGTCCATGAAGATCGGGCCGGTGGCCTCGCCCTCCTCGAGCCCCGCGGCGATGCGCAGGTTCCGGAAGTTGCCGGCGGTCTCGAGCAAGGCGTACCCGCCGCGGACCGCGTCACGGCCGTTGCGCTCCTGCCGGAGTGCCCAGAAGCCGCCGGTGATCCGGGCGTCGCCCGTCGGCAGGGGCCGGAGCGTGAGGTGCGCGTCGGCGGTCGGGAGGACCGGGGTCGCGGTGTGCGCACGGCTGTCGGTCGCGAGCGTGGTGGTCATGTCGCCTCCTTGCGATGTGACTGGGACCGTCCCGGTGCCGCCGTTCGTGCAGCGTTTCGGAAAACGGTTTCTGCGGTGGACGTTACGACACTGGTCTTCGCCGCGCAAGGGGGCTGGTGGGTTTTCTGCGTATGCTCATCGTCACGTCCCGCGATCCGGAAAGGAACTTGCCGTGACCCTCGAGCGCACCGGTGCCGACCGCAGCACGCAGCCTGTCCGGATCACCGACGTCGCCGCGCTCGCCGGGGTGTCGATCGGCACGGCGTCGAAGGCGCTCAACGGCACCGGACAGCTCCGCGACTCCACCCGGGCACGGGTCAAGGACGCCGCCGAGAAGCTCGGGTTCGTGGGCGACGCCCGGGCCCGTGCGCTGTCCTCCGGCCGGACCTACACGGTCGGCATGATCACCACCGACTCCTTCGGTCGGTTCTCGATCCCGGTGCTCCTCGGTGCCGAGGACGCCCTGTCCGCCGGACAGATGGCGGTCCTGCTCTGCGACACCCGCGACGACCACGTCCGCGAGGCCCACTACCTCCGCTCGCTTGCAGCCCGCGGAGTCGACGGCATCATCGTGACCGGACGGTCCGCCGACCCGCGACCGCCGATCGACGTGGCGATCCCGGTCGTGTACGCGTTCACGCCGTCGACCTCGGCCGACGACGTGTCGATCACCCTCGACGACTCCGCCGGGTCCGCGCTCGTCGCCTCGCACGTGCTGACGCTCGGGCGGCAGCGGGTCGCCGTCGTCACCGGGCCCGCACGGCACCGTTCCGCCGAACGTCGGGTGGCGGGCGCGGCCTCCGTGCTCGGGTCGCGACTGGTCACGCCGCCGCTGTTCGGCGAGTGGTCGGAGCGGTGGGGGCGCCAGGCCGTCGACGTGCTCGCGCGGCAGTCGCCCGAGGTCGACGCGATCGTGTGCGGCAGCGACCAGATCGCCCGCGGCGTGTGCGATCGGCTTCGGGAGCTCGGACGCTCGGTCCCCGAGGACGTCGCCGTCACCGGGTACGACGACTGGGACGTGATGGCGCTCGCCTCGAGGCCGCCACTGACGACGGTGGACCTGCGGCTCGAGGAGCTCGGGCGCGTGGCCGGGCAGGCGTTGCTCGGCCTGATCGACGGCGGTGCGGCCGCCTCGGCGACGGTCACCCCGTCCCTCGTCATCCGCGAGAGCACCGCCGGCGCGTAGCCCGCGCGCCCGTCCGCCCGTCGCGCCCGTCGCCGAGGTTCCGAAATCTCGGCATCTGGGCGGGACTCCGAGCCGTTCGTGGGACCTCGGCGCACCGGCGGCGGCGAGTCGTGGAACCTCGGCGGGGAAGGGTCGGGCGAGTCGTCGCCGCGTCGGGGTCCGTCGGGACGCGCCGAAGGCCGTTGCCCGGGATTGCCGCTCGGCGCCCGGGGTTCCGAGATTTCGGCATCTGGGCGGGGATCCGAGGCGGTCGTGGAACCTGGGCGCTGCGCGGGCGGCGAGTTGTGGAACCTCGGCGGACGTGAGCGGGGTGTCTCGACTGGTGGGGCAGGCGAGCGGGCGGCGCGCCCGGACGTTGCGAGAGTGAGCGCTCACGTGCCAGGATGTGAGCGCTCACGGAGGACGACGGAGTTCTGGAGGAACGCATGGGCGACGACCCCACCCAGCAGGTCGCGAACGGCCGCACGACACTCGGGATCGAGCTCGGCTCCACCCGCATCAAGGCATGCCTGGTGGACGAGGACCTCGTCCCCATCGCCGCCGGCTCCCACGAGTGGGAGAACGAGTTCGTCGACGGCCGCTGGACCTACTCGCTCGACGCCGTCGAGACCGGCCTCCGGGCCGCGTACGCCGCGCTCGTCGCCGACGTCGAAGCGCAGTTCGGCGTGCGTCCGACCACCTTCCGCGCGGTCGGCGTGAGCGCGATGATGCACGGCTACCTGGCGTTCGACGCCGCGGGCGACCTGCTCGTGCCGTTCCGGACCTGGCGGAACACCTCGACCGGGCCCGCAGCCGAACAGCTCAGCGAGGCACTGGCCTTCAACGTGCCGCTCCGCTGGTCGATCGCACACCTGTACCAGGCGGTCCTCGACGAGGAGCCGCACGTGGCCGAGGTCGCGGGCATCACGACGCTCGCGGGCTACGTGCACCGACGACTCACCGGACGGAACGTGCTCGGCGTCGGGGATGCGTCCGGCGTGTTCCCGATCGAGGGCGGCCCCGTCGACAGCGGCCCTGGAGACCCGGGCGCGAAGGACTTCGACCATGCGATGCTCGCCACCGCGCAGGACCTGATCGGTGTGCCGGACCTGCGGTCCCTGCTGCCCGAGGTCCTCGTCGCCGGTGCCGAAGCCGGTGAGCTGACCCCCGAGGGCGCCGCGTGGCTCGACCCCACCGGCACGCTCGAACCCGGCGCGCCGCTCTGCCCGCCCGAGGGCGACGCCGGCACCGGCATGGTCGCGACGAACGCCGTCGCACCCCGCACCGGCAACGTCAGCGTCGGCACGAGCATCTTCGCGATGGTGGTCCTCGAGCACCCGCTCAGCACCCCGCACGAGGAACTCGACGTCGTGACCACCCCGGCGGGCGACGCCGTGGCGATGGTGCACTGCAACAACGGCGCGAGCGAGATCGCGAGCTGGGCGAAGGTCTTCGGACGGTTCGCCGAAGCGGCCGGGCAGCCCCTCGACGTCGACACCGTCTACGCGACACTGCTCACCGAATCGATCGCGGACAGCACCGACCCCGACGCCGGCGGCCTGCTCTCGTTCAACTACCTGGCCGGTGAACCGGTCACCCACGTCGAGGACGGCCGGCCCCTGCTGCTCCGCACCCCCGACGCCCGCTTCACCCTGGGCAACCTGGTCCGCTCCGAGGTGCACGGCGCGTTCGCCACCCTGGCGATCGGCATGGACGTGCTGCACGGCGAGCAGGTGCAGGTCGACCGGATGACCGCGCACGGCGGGCTCTTCCGCACGCCGGGTGCCCCGCAGCGACTGCTCGCCGCGGCACTGCGGGTGCCGATCGCCCTCGAGGAGACCGCGGGCGAGGGCGGGGCGTGGGGCATCGCCGTCCTGGCCGCCTACCTCGAGCACACCGACCAGCAGCTCGCCGACTTCCTGTCGGACACCGTGTTCGGCGGGGACGCCGTGCACGTGGCCGAGCCCGAGCCGGCCGACGTCGACGGCTTCCAGACCTACCTGGGCCGCTACCGGGCCGCACTGCCCGTGCAGGACGTGGCGGCGGCGGCGACCCGCCCCAGCGCGACCACGCGCCCGACCGAGCAGACCGACGGCGCCGACCCGCGCCTCCCGGCAGAGCAGGAAGCGACCCGATGACCGACGCGACCCAGCAGAACGCGACCCAGCACGCCGACGCGACCGACCCGACCACGCGCCAGGCAGTGGCGACCACCCGGGAACGCGTCGCCCGCCTGCACGGTGAACTCGTCCGCTACGGTCTGGTGATCTGGACCGGCGGCAACGTCTCCGAGCGTGTGCCCGGCACCGACCTGTTCGTCATCAAGCCGAGCGGCGTCTCGAGCGACGACCTGACCCCGGAGAACCAGGTCGTCTGCACCCTCGACGGCGAGCCGGCCGACGGTTGGGGCAACGCGCACGGACCGAGCTCCGACACCGCCGCGCACGCCCACGTGTACCGGAACATGCCCGAGGTCGGCGGTGTCGTGCACACCCACTCGACGTACGCGACGGCGTGGGCCGCACGAGCGGAACCCATCCCGTGCGTGATCACCGCGATGGCGGACGAGTTCGGCGGGCCGATCCCGGTCGGGCCGTTCGCGATCATCGGTGACGACTCCATCGGCCACGGCATCGTCGAGACGCTGACCGGCCACCGATCCCGCGCGGTCCTCATGCAGAACCACGGCGTCTTCACCATCGGCAAGGACGCGAAGGACGCCGTCAAGGCCGCCGTGATGTGCGAGGACGTCGCCCGCACCGTGCACATCGCGAAACAGGGCGGGGACGTGGTCCCGATCGCGCAAGCAGACATCGATCGACTCTTCGATCGCTACCAGAACGTCTACGGACAGAACCCCGAAGGAGCCATGCAATGACGCAGGAGACCACCGTCGACCCCCAGGCCACGCTCGACGGCTACGAGGTCTGGTTCCTCACCGGCTCCCAGGGGCTGTACGGCGAGGAGACGCTGCGCCAGGTCGAGGAGCAGAGCAAGGCCGTGCACGCCGAACTGGCCGGCGCGCTGCCGGTCAAGCTCGTCTGGAAGCCGGTCCTGAAGGACGCCGACGGCATCCGCCGCGCCCTGATCGAGGCCAGCGCCGACGACAAGGTCATCGGCGTCACCACCTGGATGCACACCTTCAGCCCCGCGAAGATGTGGATCGGTGGCCTGCAGGCGCTGACGAAGCCGCTGCTGCACCTGCACACGCAGGCGAACGTCACGCTGCCGTGGGCGGACATCGACTTCGACTTCATGAACCTCAACCAGGCCGCGCACGGCGACCGTGAGTTCGGCTACGCGCTCGCACGCCTCGGTGTCCGGCACGCCACCGCCGTCGGGCACGTCTCGGATCCTCGCGTCCAGCAGCGAGTGTCGAACTGGACCCGTGCCGCAGCCGGCGCCGCAGCAGTCCGTGAGCTGAAGCTCACCCGCTTCGGCGACAACATGCGCTACGTCGCCGTCACCGAGGGCGACAAGACCGAGGCGGAGATCGAGCTCGGCGTGCAGGTGAACACCTGGGCGGTGAACGAGCTGGCAGCGGCCGTGTCCGCCGCGTCGGACCAAGAGATCGACGCGCTCGTGGCGACCTACGAGCGCGACTACGACGTCGACCCGTCACTCCGCAGCGACGGCGGCGCACGGCACGCCGCGCTCCGCGACGGCGCCGCCATCGAGATCGGCCTCCGCACGCTCCTGCAGCAGAACGGCTCCGCCGCCTTCACCACCAACTTCGAGGACCTCGGCACGCTCAAGCAGCTGCCCGGCCTCGCGGTCCAGCGCCTGATGGCGGACGGCTACGGCTTCGGCGCCGAGGGCGACTGGAAGACGGCCGTCCTGGTCCGTGCGATGAACGTCGCCGGCGCCGGACTGCCCGGTGGTGCGAGCCTGATGGAGGACTACACCTACGACCTCACGCCCGGTGCTGAGAAGATCCTCGGTGCCCACATGCTCGAGGTCTCGCCCACGCTCACCACCACGAAGCCGACGCTGGAGATCCACCCGCTCGGCATCGGCGGCAAGGACGACCCGGTCCGCCTGGTCTTCACCGCCGACTCCGGCGAGGCCGTGGTGGTCGCGCTCTCCGACACCCGCGACGGCTTCCGCCTGACCGCGAACGTCGTCGACGTCGTGCCGCCGACCGAGGCCCTGCCGAAGCTCCCCGTCGGCCGTGCCGTCTGGGAGCCGCGCCCGTCGTTCCCCGTCGCCGCCGAGGCCTGGCTCACCGCCGGCGCCGCCCACCACACCGTGATGACGACGGCCGTCGGTCTGCAGGTGGTCGAGGACCTGGCGACCATGGTCGGCACCGAGTTCCTGGTCATCGACGAGCACACCACCGCCCGCGGGTTCCGCGACGAGCTGCGTCTCCAGCAGACGTGGCACCGTCTCGACCGCGGCTTCTGAGGGACGCGGACCGTACGATGAGCGACGTGATCGCAGAGCAGCGCACGCGGACGAACTGGGCGGGCAACGTCACCTACCGGGCGTCCGGTCTGGCGCGTCCGACGTCGGTGGCCGCGTTGCAGGAACTGGTCGCGTCGACCCCGCGCCTGACGGCGCTCGGCTCACGGCACTCCTTCAACACGATCGCCGACACCGACGCCGTGCAGGTGTCGTTGCAGGACCTGCCGCCGGTGCTCGACATCGACACGTCGCGTCGTGTGGTCCGCGTGGCCGCCGGCATGACGCACAGTCAGGTCGCGGCCGGTCTGGAGGCCCGTGGCTGGGCACTCGGGAACCTCGCGTCCCTGCCGCACATCTCCACGGCCGGGGCCGTCGCCACGGGCACGCACGGCTCCGGCGTCCGCAACCCGTCGCTCGCGCAGGCGGTGGTCGGGCTCGACGTCGTCCGCGCTTCCGGGGCGATCGAGCACGTCGATGCGTCCTCGCCGGACGGGGCCCTCGACGCCCACCGGGTGGCCATCGGTGCGCTCGGTGTCGTCACCACGGTGGAGCTCGCGATCGAGCCGACGTTCGAGGTCGCCACGACGGTGCACCTCGACCTGCCGTGGGACGCGGTGTCCGCCCACTTCGACCAGGTCATGTCCGACGCCTACTCGGTGTCGATGTTCACCTCGTTCGACGACCGCGGCGCCCGGCAGGTCTGGGTGAAGCACCGCGTGGACGAGCCCTCGCCCACCGTCGACCTCGTCGCCCTCGGAGCGCGGCCCGCCACCGGCCCCGTGCACCCGGGGGAGAACGACCCCGCCGGCGTCACCGAGCAGGGCGGCGTCCCCGGGCCGTGGGCCGAGCGGCTGCCGCACTTCCGGTCCTCGTTCACGCCGTCGACCGGTGCCGAGATCCAGGCCGAGTACTTGATCCCGGCAGCGTCGGCAGTGTCCGCGCTCGCGGCCCTCCGTCCGCTCGAGTCGGTGTTCGCGCCGATCCTCATCGCCGCCGAGGTCCGCACGATCGCACCCGACACCGCCTGGCTCGCGCCGTCGTCCGGTCGGCAGTCGGTCGGCATCCACTTCACGTTCCGCCGGGACGCCGCTGCCGTGGCGGCCGCGGTGACGCGGATCGAGGAAGCGCTCGCGCCCTTCGACCCGCGGCCGCACTGGGGCAAGGTGTCCGGCGTGAGCGTCGAGCGCCTGCACGAGGCGTACCCGCGGCTGTCGGACTTCGCCGCGGTCGCCCGCGACGTCGACCCCACGGGCCGGTTCCGCAACGCGTACCTGGCGCGCGTCCTGTCCTGACGGGGCGTGCCGCGTGGCACCACGACTGGGGCGTGCGCGTGACGACGCCGGTTCCGTAGCCTCCTCGGAGGCAACGGAGGGGAGCACAGTGACGCTGCCGATCGCCGGGTGGTACCCGGACCCGCAAGATTCGAACCGCACACGGTGGTGGGACGGAGCACGCTGGGGAGCACTCGCACCCCAACCTGCTGCAGCTGTCCCCACGCCACAGTGGGAGCCGGCACCGCGTCCGCCCGCGCCGTCGGAGTACCGCGCGGCCGTCACCGAGCAACCGCTCCGAGGGAGGAAGGCCCGGATCGCCAAGGACCGGGCGACCCGTGCAGCGAATCCGTTCGGGTACGCCGGGCTGGTCCTCGCGCTGCTCGGGTTCATCGTCAACGTGTTCGCGATCCCCGGCATCCTGGGGATCGTCTTCGGCGCGATCGGTCTGGCACGCGCCGGGCAGCTCACCGGGCAACGGATCACCGGGTTCGGAGTCTCACTCGCAGCGGTCATCCTCGGGCTGGCGGCGTCGGCTGCCTTCGTCGTGCGAGCGGCACAGCTGCTCGCGTGACGACAGGTGTCCCGCACCGTTGAGCGCGATGCGGGACACCCGGGTCCTCAGTCCCTGCGGGACAGGTCGATCAGGAGCCTGACCACGGTCACGAGCAAGCTCGCGATCCCCAGCCAGGGCACCCGACGCCTGGACCGATCATCGGTGTCGTTCGACATCGGTGACCTCCTGGTGTCGTCGCCGGCTGACACGAGGAGCTTCGACCAAGGGATGCGTCGCCGAGCGTGCTCGGCTACCATCGGTTCCGAGCGTTGGACTCGGGATGGTTGGTTCATCCCTTGGCTTTCCACTCGGAAGGCAAATCGAAGCCCGGAACTGTTGTCGCAGTCCCGGGCTTCGAGCTTTCGCCCGGATCGCGCTCCGGCGGTGGCGCGACCGGGTCAAGCCTACGACGAACTGTCCGGTGA
Organism: Curtobacterium sp. PhB191; assembly: GCF_004346515.1. NCBI lineage: Bacteria > Bacillati > Actinomycetota > Actinomycetes > Micrococcales > Microbacteriaceae > Curtobacterium > Curtobacterium sp. PhB191. The sequence goes on along the minus strand of NZ_SMBV01000004.1, from coordinate 311,413 downwards.
CATTCCGGTCGTTGCTCACAGCGGTTTCCTGCCGGATGTGCGGGCGACCCGCCGGTTCGTCGCTGGGAGCGCACATGTGCATCCACAAAGGTCGGGGGATGGCGAACTTCAACCGCATCCTCGGCATGGCCTCGAAGGTCATCGACAAGCAGCTCCAGAAGCGTGGGCAGGGGGACGGTGCGCCCGGCAACGGAGCGCAGCGCGCTGGCGGGACCGACTGGCGTGACGTCGTCCGCGGTGCAGCGGACCGGCTGACGGGCGACGACCGGAGCCAGCAGCAGCGGCCGCAGCAGCAGTACGGCCAGCCGCAGCAGCAGCAGTACGGCCAGCAGCAGTACGGGCAGGCGCCCCAGCAGCAGTACGGCCAGCAGCAGTACGGGCAGCCGCAGCAGCACGGCCCGGCCGACTCGGACAAGGTCGCACTCGCGAAGTACGACTACCTGCTCCGCACCTCGTCACCGGACCAGCTCGAGCAGGTCCACCACGACGCCTTCGCCCGCCTCACCCCGGCGCAGCGGCAGCAGGTGCGCAACCGCCTGAACTCCGAACTCCCGCCGCACGAGCACCTGCGCGACGACTCGGCGGGCGGCATGGCGCGCGCGATGACCCGCGGCGAGGTCCGCCGTCCGGGCCTGATCCGCCGCGTCCTCGGCGGCTCGAGCAACGGCAACGGCAACGGCCGCGGGCGTGGTGGTGCCTTCGCCGGCGGTGCCGCGGTCGGCGCCGGCGCGATGGCGCTCGGCGGCATCGGTGTCGCGGTCGCCGGGGGAGCGGTGCTGAGCGCCGCCGCCGGGCCCGTGCTGGCCGAGGCAGCGAACCTCGGCGTCGACTTCGACGGCATCGCCTCGGGCATCGGCGACCTCGGACTTGCCGACCTCGGGGCCGACCTCGGCGGCGGCTTCGAGGGGATCGCGGGCGAGGGTGAGCAGCTCCTCGGCGGCCTCGGTGAGCAGGCGTCGGGCCTCGGCGAGCAGGCCTCGAACCTGGGCAACGACTTCCTCGGGGGCCTGTTCGACCGCTGACCCACGCCCCTCGGGTGGGCTCGGTGCAGATCCATCGGGAATAGACGGACGTCGCGCGGCACTTGGATTGTTTCGTCGTGCGACGTCTGTCGCACGTGTGATTCGGACGGGCGACCGCCGCGGTGTCAGGATGGACGCCGCCCGGCGACCCGGTCCGTGCAACCACAGCGGCTGCAGCACGGTCGCCACCACCCTTCCCACGAGGAGCACCACCGTCATGAGACGCCCGAACCGCCTGACGATCACCGCGGCCGTCGCCGCAGCAGCAGCCCTGGTCCTGACCGGCTGCTCGGGTGGGAGCTCGTCCGACGACGGTGACGGCACGGCCAAGGGCGGCACGCTCAACATCCTGACGACGGCCACCGCGGTGCACCTCGACCCGGCGACGAGCCAGAACCTGAACATCACCACCTTGGGTCTGGTGCTCCGCCGGCTGACGGCGTGGGACGTCGAGCCCGGCAAGGCCGCCAAGGTGGTGCCGGACCTGGCTACGAACACCGGCGACTCGAGCGACGGCGGCAAGACCTGGACGTACCACCTGAAGGACGGGCTGAAGTTCCAGGACGGCACGCCGATCATCACGAAGGACATCAAGTGGGGCATCGAGCGCTCGTTCGCGCCGACCCTGACCGGTGGCCTGAGCTACCACAAGTCGCTCCTGGTCGGTGGCGAGGACTACAAGGGCCCGTTCGACGGCAAGACCCTCGACAGTATCGAGACGCCTGACGACTCGACCATCGTCTTCAAGCTCAACGCCGCGTACGGCGACTGGCCGTGGCTCGTGTCGATGCCGGCGTTCGCTCCGGTTCCCGACGGCGACGGCACGGACACGGGTGCGTACGACAACAAGCCGGTCGCGTCCGGGCCGTACCAGGTGCAGTCGAACACCCAGGGCTCGCAGATCACCCTCGTCCGGAACAAGGAGTGGAGCGCGAAGACCGACGACGTCCGCACCGCCGGCCCGTCGAAGGTCGTGTTCAAGGAGAGCCAGGATCCGTCGACCGTCACGCAGACGCTGATCGCCGACAACGGTGACGCGAAGGACTCCTTCGGCGCGAGCTACCTCGGCGCAGCCGAGCTGAACCAGGTGCGGAGCAACCCCGCCGCCCAGGACCGCCTCGCCACGTCGAAGGCCGGCCCGATCAACTACATGGCGATCAACACCCAGAAGGGATCGCTCAAGGACCTCAAGGTCCGTCAGGCCCTGCAGTACGCCGTCGACAAGAAGTCGTACCGGATCGCTGCGGGCGGCGCGCTCGCCGGTTCGTACGCCACGACCCTCATCACCCCGGGCATCGCGGGCCGCGAGGACTACGACCTGTACAAGCCCGGCGCGAACGGTGACGTCGCGAAGGCGAAGCAGCTCCTCAAGGACGCGGGCGTGTCCGACCTCAAGCTGACCCTGGCGACCCAGAACGACCCGACCTACCTCGCCCAGGCGCAGGCGCTGCAGTCCGGCCTCAAGCGCGCCGGCATCACCGTCACGCTGAAGCCGCTCGACGCGGACTCGTTCTACACCGCGACGACCGACGGCACCGACTTCGACCTGGCGCTGTTCAGCTGGCAGCCGGACTTCCCGAGCGCGAACGCCAACATCCAGCCGCTCTACGACTCGTCGCAGATCGGTGGCGGCGGCTACAACGTCTCGAAGTACAGCAACCCCGAGGTCGACGCGCTGATCAAGAAGGCCAGCGCCACCGTCGACCAGCAGGACGCGCAGAAGCTGTGGGTCGAAGCGGACAAGAAGATCATGGCCGACGCGCCGATCGTCCCGCTGACCTACGCGAAGCAGTCGTTCCTGGCCGGTTCGAACGTGCAGAACTTCCAGATCGCGGACTTCCCGGCGTACCCGAACTACCTCAAGGTCTCGCTCGCGAAGTGAGTTCGCCGCTGCTCGAGGTCGAGGGGCTCCACGTCGCGTTCGGCGACGCGGAGCCCGTCGTCCGTGACGTCTCCTTCACCCTGACCCCCGGTCGTGTGCTCGCCCTCGTGGGGGAGTCCGGCTCCGGCAAGTCCGTCAGCGCCATGAGCGTGCTCGGCCTGCTGCCGCCCGAGGCGCGGGTCTCCGGCAGCGTCCGGTTCCGTGGCGAGGAGCTCGTCGGCGCCTCCGACGACACGCTCCGTGCCGTTCGCGGCGCCGGCATCGGCGTCGTGTTCCAGGAACCGATGAACTCGTTCACGCCGGTGCTGTCCATCGGCACGCAGGTCGCCGAGGCGATCCGGGCGCACCCGACGGACCTCGATCGAGCAGCGGTGTCAGCTCGCGTCGACGAGCTCCTGCGTGCCGCAGGCCTCACCGACCCCGAGCGCATCCGCAAGGCCTACCCGCACGAACTGTCCGGCGGGCAGCTGCAGCGCGCCATGATCGCGATGGCCCTGGCCGGGGACCCGGTCGCGCTGATCGCCGACGAGCCGACGACCGCCCTGGACGTCACGGTGCAGGCCGGGATCCTCGACCTGCTCCGCCGACTCGGTCGCGAGCGCTCCCTGGCCGTCCTGCTCATCACGCACGACATGGGTGTGGTGGCGGACGTCGCGGACGAGCTCCTGGTGATGCGCCGCGGCGACCCCGTCGAGCACGGCCCCGTTGCCGAGGTCTTCGCGCACCCGTCCGCCGACTACACGCGCGAGCTCCTCGCCGCCGTCCCCAGCCTGGAGGCCCGTGGCGGCCCCGCCGACGCTGCTGCGGATGTCGAAGGGGACCCGTCCACTGCCCGGGCCGACGTGGCGCAGGCGAGCCGATCCTCCCGTCCGCTGGTCGCGCAGCTGCGCGACGTCGCCGTGCGGTACTCGCGCCGCGGCGGACCGACCGTGTCGGGCATCGACCTGGACCTGCGGGCCGGCGAGACCGTCGGGCTGGTCGGGGAGTCCGGGTCCGGCAAGTCGACCATCGGCCGCGCGCTGGCGGGGCTGGTGCCCGTCGTCGAGGGCTCGGTCGAGGTCGACGGCAGCGACCTGCGGACCGCCAGGGGCCGACGGCTCCGCGAGCTCCGCAGCCGCGTCGGCATCGTCTTCCAGGATCCGGCGTCGTCGCTCAACCCGCGGCAGACCATCGGCTGGAGCATCGCCGAGCCGTTGCTCGTGCACGGGACGGCCTCGGCGGCCGATCGTGCGGAACGCGTCCGTGAACTGCTGACCGCCGTGCAGCTCGACCCGTCGTGGGCCGAGCGGTTCCCGCACCAGCTCTCCGGCGGGCAGCGCCAGCGCGTCGCCGTCGCGCGGGCCTTGGCGCTCCGTCCGGCGCTCGTCATCGCCGACGAGCCCACCTCGGCACTCGATGTGACCGTGCAGGCGGCCGTGCTCGACCTGCTCGCGCAGCTGCAGGACGAGTTCGGGTTCGGCATGCTCCTCATCAGCCACGACCTCGCGGTCGTCCGGCAGCTCGCTGACGAGGTCGTCGTCCTGCACGACGGTCGCGTGGTCGAGCGGGGGACCACGGACGCCGTGCTCGACGACCCGCAGCAGGACTACACGCGCATGCTGCTCGCAGCGGCGCCCGTCGCCGATCCCGTGCGACAGGCGGCCCGCCGCGAAGCCTGGCGCGCCTGGGAAGGAGTGTCCTCGTGACCGCCAACGTCGTCGAGCGCCCCGTGGCCTCGTCCGGACGCACCACCGGCTTCCGCGCCGTGGTGCGCCGCATCCGGCAGGACCGCTGGGCCGTGACCTCGGCGGTCGTCATCGTCGTGTTCCTCGTGGTCGCCGTCGCGGCGCCGCTCATCAGTGCCGTCACCGGGCAGGACCCCTACGGGTACGACATCGACGCGCTCAACTCGTTCGGGGCGCCGAAGGGCTTCGGCGGGGGGATCAGCGCCGAGCACTGGTTCGGCGTCGAGCCGCTGACCGGTCGCGACCTGTTCGCGATCGTGACGTACGGTGCCCGGACGTCGCTCGGCATCGGGCTCGCCGCGACCTTCCTGTCGATCGTCATCGGGGTGCTCGTCGGCGTCACCACCGGCTTCTTCGGCGGCTGGTACGACCGCGTGCTCTCCCGCGTGGTCGACGTGATCTTCGGCTTCCCGTCGCTCGTCTTCATGATCGCCCTGACCGCGATCGTGCCGACGTCGTTCCCGAAGCCCGTCCTGGTCGTGCTCGTCATCGGGTTCTTCGGCTGGCCGTCCGTCGCCCGCGTGGTCCGCGGCCAGACACTGTCGCTCGTCAGTCGGAACTACGTCGTCGCCTCCACGGCGATGGGCGCTGGCCGGTGGCACGTCATCCGCACCCAGCTGCTGCCGAACCTGGCGGCGACGATCACCGTCTACGCGACGATCTCGATCCCGTCGATGATCGGCGCCGAAGCCGCGCTGTCGTTCCTGGCGGTCGGCGTGACCCCGCCGACGCCCTCGTGGGGCCGCAGCATCGGCGACGCCGTCGGTTGGGTGCAGACCGACCCGATGTACCTCGTGTTCCCCGGAGTGGCACTGTTCCTCATCACCCTCGCGTTCAACGTGCTCGGCGACGCGCTGCGTGACGCCCTCGACCCGAGAGGAGCACGCCGATGAGCACCTTCCGCTTCATCGCGATCCGCGTCCTCGGTGCAGCCGTCGTGCTGCTCGTCGTCGCCGCGATCACCTACGCACTGTTCATGCTGCTGCCGACGAACCCCGCGCGGGCGATCTGCGACAAGCCCTGCACGCCGGACCGGCTGCGCGAGGTGCAGGCGTTCCTGGGCACCGACAAGCCGTGGCTGGCGCAGTTCGGTGCCTACCTGGCGGGGATCTTCACCGGCCGCACGTTCGGCAGCGGCGCGTCCGTGATCACCTGCGCCGCACCGTGCTTCGGGTACTCGTTCCAGCTGCACGAGAGCGTCACCGACCTGATCCTGTCCCGCCTGCCCGTCACCGCGTCGATCGCCGTCGGTGCCGCCGTGCTGTGGCTCGTCGCCGGGGTGTTCGGCGGAGCCGTCTCGGCGCTCCGTCGCGGCACGTTCGTCGACCGGGCCGTGATGACCGTCGCGGTCGCCGGGGTCTCGTCGCCGGCGTACCTGATCGGGTTGCTCGGCATCCTGCTGTTCGGGTTCGTGCTCGGCATCCTGCCGACGAGCGGGTACGTCGCGTTCACCGACGACCCGGTCGGCTGGTTCACCCACCTGATCCTGCCGTGGTGCGTGCTCGCGTTCATCAGCGCCGCGATCTACGCGCGCCTGACCCGTGGCGAGATGCTCGAGTCGATGTCGCAGGACTTCGTGCGCACCGCTCGGGCCAAGGGCCTGCGCGAGCGCCAGGTCGTCGTGCGGCACGGACTGCGTACCGCGATCCTGCCGGTGGTGACGCTGTTCGGACTCGACCTCGGGTCGCTGCTCGGCGGTGCGGTCATCACCGAGAAGGTGTTCTCGATGCAGGGCCTCGGCGCGCTGCTCATCGACGCCGTGCACACCCTCGACCTGCAGGTCGTCGTGGGCTTCACGTTGTTCTCGGCGCTGTTGATCGTCACGGCGAACGTGATCGTCGACGTGGTCTACGCGTTCGTCGACCCGCGGGTGCGGCGCCGGGCGTAGCTCAGGTGGCGTCCCACCAGCGCAGCACGCGGGTGCCGTGGAGCGTGAGCCACTTCGACGGCTCGCCCTCGGGGACGTCGACCTCGAACCACTGCCGACCCGGCGGCCGCGTTCCCTGGGTCCACGTCCCGTCGTCGTTCCTGGCGGCACGGACGACCTCGATCGCCTCGGCCGCCCGGGCGTCCGGCGCGGTACCGTCCTGCAGCGCAGCAACCCGCAGGTGGTCGGTGACCCGGAGCGCCGAGTAGATCCAGCGCAGCGGGTACGCGAACCGGGTAGCCCACGGCCCGACGAGCTCGCCGTCGTGCTTCCGGAACAGCAGCCGTCGTTCGAGCAGGTACTCGGTACCGCGGAGTCGAGCCGCTCGGAGTTCCGCTGCTCGGGGGTGGTTGCCGCCGGTCAGCTGCTCGTGCTGCAGGAGCCCCTCGATCACGTTGAGGGTCGAGTGGAACGACGACACCGTCGACCCCTCGATCCACTCGCAGTTCCAGCCACCGTCGTCCAGCTGGTGGTCGAGGAACCACTCCGCCAGCTGCCCGACGTCGGCACCGAGCCAGGCGCCGTTCGCCAGGGTGAAGGCGTTGATGCAGCAGTCGACCTCGCCGCTCCAGTAGGGCAGGTCCTCGTACTCCCAGCGGCTGTTCGTCGCGAGCCGAGCAGCCGTGTCCCCGAGGACCGCGGCGTCGAGCCCCCAATCGCGCAGGGCGTTCAGCGACCAGGTCGTCGCCGTGTAGGGCTGCCCGGGCTCGTCCGCCTCGGGACCGTCGAAGTCGAAGTCCGCCGGGAAGTACGCGCCGCCGGCCCACTGCCCGTCGGGGTCCTGGTGCGCGAGCATCGCCGCCCCGAGACCCTCGGTCGCGACCCGCGCCCGGGTCTGCTGCCACACGGACGGCGGCGCACCGACCAGATCACGCTCGACCTGCCACCGGATCGCCGGGTCCGAGTCGAGCAGCCACTCGACCACCGCGTCGTCGTTCATGGCGCGGAGGCTACGCCGTGCGGAAGCCCGCCGCCACGTACCGGTAGGACGAGCCGTCGTCGGTCCGATCGACCACACCGAGGTCGACGGCGTCACGTCGGACGATCGCGACGTCCTCGCAGAACATCGCGATGGCGGCGTTCAGTACCGCCTCGGTGACCGGGCGTGACGATCCGAGTCGCTCGAACACCAACTCGACGATGCGCGTCGACAGCGGGAGCCGCTCGTCGTCCTTCACGGGCATCCGGTGGATCCGGTCGAACTCCAGGAGCGCGGCCGGCGCCTGCAGACGCTGCAGATCCTGCGCTGTACGGCCGAGCAGCGCCACATCGGGTCCGTCCGCATCCAGCCAGTCGAACGCGCTGACCGCGGACATGGTCCGCTCGTCGAGCTGAACGCGATCGACGAGCGCTGGGCGCAGTGTCCGGCTCGCCACCGCCGACACCACCTGCCGTGCACGTGCCAGCGGCTCCGTGGCCCTGCTCAACCTTCCGCCGCCAGCCGATCGGGGTGCCACTTCGCCCACTTCTCACGAACAGCGGCATCGAGCGGGACGTCGAAGTGCCGCGCGATGAGCAGGACCTGCGCGAGGACGTCCGCGATCTCGTCCCGGAAACCCTGCTCGATCTCGTCGTCCGTGCGGCCCTTGCGCCGAGCCTGACCCGAGCGCGCGAGGAACGCCTGCGTGAGTTCACCCACCTCTTCGCCGAGCTTCAGGACGAACCACTCGTCGGTGCGGTCGATGCCGTGCCGCTCGGCGTAGAACGCGGAGACGGCCTCGACCTCGTCGCTCAGGTCCTGGACGTCCATCAGAAGTAGGTGATGCCGTGCGGGGTCCGCGGGGGCAGGAGCATCGCGCGCAGCAGCTCGATCGACGCGGGGTCCGCAGCGCGGACCAGGCCGGCGGCCGCCAGGGTGACGGGCGAGACCGACCCGATGAGCAGCGCTCCGAGCTCTGCCACGTCGAGCTGGACGTCGGAACCGGCCACGTCGACGTCGTCGGCGATGCGCGTGACGCTGCCACGGGCCTCCTGGACGTCCAGCCGGTACGTGCCGGTCGTGTGGCCGAGCGCATCGGTGACCGCGAGTGTCAGCGAGCCGTCGACGGCGAACGGCCGCGACTCGAGCACGGCGGCCACGTCGAGGACGCGCAGCCAGACGTGGTCCTCTTCGTGGTCGACGTCGTACGCACGGTTGTCGCCGAGGGCCGCGACGATCGGGTCGTCGAGGCGCGAGCGGTTGTACTTCACGACGTCGTTCAGGTCGATCGACAGCACGAACTCCCACAGCGCCGTGTAGGCCTGGTCGTTCGCGTAGACCAGGTCGACGATCTCGAGTGCGGTGTCGGAGGACCCGTCTTCCTTGACGCGCCAGGTGACGTACCCGTCGATCTCGTCCGTGCCCTCGGCGCGGTGCACCGCCGCACGGACGTCCTTCGCCTTCTGGCCGTCGTTGCCGAGCAGTCCGAAGACGACCGGCCAGGTGCCCGCGTTGCGGACCATCGAGCCGGGCGTGCGGGTGTGGAAGCGCTCGAAGACCGCCTTGCCGGGGCCGTCGGCGAGCCACTGCGGCGTGACGACGGACACCGAGCCCGACGTCGGGGCGAGGAGGGGGAGTGCGCGTTCGCGACGTACGCGCACCGCGCGCTCGCGGATCGCGCTGCCGAAGCCGAAGCGGCGGTAGATCGTGCCCTCGGACGCGGTCAGGGACGCCACGGCGTAGCCCTCGGCGACACCGCGCTCGAGCGCGTGCGTCATCATGCGGCGCAGGATGCCGCGGCGACGCTCGGTGGGCCGGACGGTGACCGCGGAGATGGCCTGCGTGTCGACGGACGACCCGTCGCCCCAGCTCAGTGCCTTGCGGAACCACGTGAAGGTGCCGGCGGGCCAGGTCTCGTCGACGGACCCGGGGAAGGGCTTCCGGACGTAGACGCCCAGGAAGGTCTCTTCGTCGGCGATGAAGTGGGACGCCATACGGGCTGCACCTTCGGCGTCCGGATCGGCTTCGTGGAACCCGAGGCCGACGGCCTGCATCCACGATCCGGTCTCGGCGTTCGGTGCCCCCTCGTCATCCGTCCCGGGCGCGAACTCGCGCAGCTCGTAGCGGTCGTCGAATGCCTCGTTGCTCACGCTCACGACCCTATCGGGACCGGGTGACGTCACGGCAAGGTGCGACGGGCCTCCTGCACGATGACCTCGTCGAGGTCCGCCAGCGACCGCATCTGCTGCAGCGGGCGGGCCATCCGGTGGTTGTCACGGAGTGCCGGCTCGGTGCGCGCGAGGAACGCCCAGTACCCGGCCGTGAACGGGCACGCGTCGTCGCCGACCCGCTTCGTCGGGTCGAAGCGGCAGCCCCCGCAGTGGTCCGACATCCGGTCGATGTAGCGACCGCCCGACGTGTACGGCTTCGTGGCGACCATCCCGCCGTCGGCGTGCTGGGACATGCCGATGATGTTCGCCGGCATCACCCAGTCGGTGCCGTCGACGAACACGTCGGTGAACCACTCGGTCAGGTGCACCGGGTCGTAGCCGCGCTGCAGTGCCCAGTTGCCGAGCACCATGAGGCGCTGGATGTGGTGCAGCCAGCCGTGGTCGTGCAGGCCCTCGATCGCGGTCCGCACGCAGACGGCGTCGATCTCCGACGCGTCGAGTTCCCGCCACCAGTCGGGGAGTCGTCCGTGCGCGCCGAGGGCGTTCTCCGATGCGCCGTAGTCGTCCCCGAACCACCAGTAGAGGTGCCAGACGTAGTCGCGCCATCCGGCGACCTGGCGGACGAAGCCCTCGACGCTGGCGAGCGGGGCGGCCTCGGTGCGGTGCGCTTCGAGGGCGGCGTCGATCGCCTGCCGCGGATCGAGCACCCCGAGGTTCATCGGCACGCTGAGGAGCGAGTGCGCCATCGTCCAGTCGTTCGTCAACGTGGCGTCCTCGAACGGCCCGAAGTCGCCGAGGCGCACCGCGACGAAGTCGTCCAGGGCACGCTGCGCCTCGTCCGCCGTCACCGCGAAGCGACGGGTGTCGTCGCGGCCGACGAACCGGGCGGTGCCGTCCCGCTCCCACCGGTCCAGGTCGTGCCGCACCTGGTCGTCGATGTCGTCCTCGTCCGGCCACCAGGGCTCGGGCAGCCCGAGGGTCGTCGCGCCCTTCGGCGGCGGCTGGCGGTTCTGGTCGTCGAGGCTGAACTTCCCACCGATCGGCTTGCCGTCGCGCAGCAGCCAGCCCTCACGGCGCCGGATACGCTCGTAGTGGTCTTCCATGCGGAACCGACCCGTGCCCTGCGCCGCCCACTCCGCGAACTCGTCCTCGTCGGTCACGAACCCGCGGCTCGGAAGGATCACGGTGCCCCGGCCCCAGTGCCGGATCTGCGCGCGGAGGGTGCGGGACGGCGGATCGATCGCCTCGAGGTCGTCGCGGCCGGTCAACGCTTCGCGGAGGGTGTCGACCTGGACGTGCTCGGCACGGTCACCGAGTTCGTGGACGCGGTGGCGCAGGGCACTCAACCAGAGGTGGGCCTTCGCCCGGTGGACGGGGCGAGCGGTGAAGAACTCGCGTGCCTCGACGACGAGGGCCGGGCCACCGTCGTCGAACAGGGGCCCGTACTGGCCGGGGAGGACCAGGCGACGACGTTCGGAGGGCATGGGTGGACCGTACCCAGCGAGTGGGGTGGAGCTGTCAGTCAGGGGCGTTCGTCGACGAGGGCGATGAACCGGCTGCCGATGCCCTCGACCTCACGCCGGGTGAGCCCCGCAGTCGGTTCCGGCGCCTGGTACGGCTCGTGGTAGTCGCACATCAGGTAGTCCCACTCGGGCCACCACTTCTTCGGCCGCGCTTCTTCGGCGAACGCGCAGACGACGCACTCGAGGCGGACCCAGACCTTCTTGGCACCCGTGCGGTTCGCCCGGGACTGCGCGAGCCAGGCGGGCGGATCCTGTTCGATCGCGTCGAGTTCGGCTTCGCTGAGACGCGAGGGGATTCCGTGGTGGGTCGCCATCTCGAGGGTGATGTCGAGTCGAACGGCGGCGTCGCGTCGGGAGAGCATCCGACCAGATTAGGTTCTGTCGGGGCGCAGCGCTCGTCGGAGCGCTCGGTGCCGGTCGGACCGTTCAGTGCCCGTCGAGGGCGTGGCATCCGCCGTCGAGGACCCAGCCCGCGGCCGTGACGTCGGCCCTGCCGTCGCGCTGGACCTCGCCGATCAGGCACCCGGACATCTCGACCTGTGCTTCGAACAGCACCTTCTCGCCGGTCTGCGTCGTCACGATCCAGCGGTTCGGTGCTCCGACGCCGTCGAGGATCTCCTCGACCGCGGGCTGCAGGACCGGGGTCGACTGCGCGGCGAGCTCCCGCTCCACCTGAGCACGTGCGACGTCGAGCGCTGCCGCCGACTCCGCGCTCAGGTCGGTGCGGTCGTGGTGCCGCTTGTTGAGCCCGTACTGCGGTGGGCTGTCGGCGCCGGGGCCGGCGCCGTCCCCGGAAGCGGCGTACGTGCCCGCGGCGCCCGTCGGCTCTCCGGCCGTGGCGCCGGCCTGCGTGCTGCTCGTCGACGGGCCGCTCGAGGCCGTGCTGCTCTCGACCGCGCAGCCCGTCAGCACGATCAGCGCGAGCAGCGCCCCGGTCACCGATGCGGTCGTTCTGTGGTCCCCCATGAGCGGCATCCTGACAGAGCGCGGGGGAGAGCACGGAGCTCGACACCGGATCGTGATGCAGGGTGCGGTGACCGAGAACTCCTGTGAGAGCATCACCGGATGCACGGCGATGTTGCGAACGACGTGCGGAGCGAACCGTTCCGCTCCGGTGAATCCGTGGTCCTCCGCAGTCTGCACGCGCTCGGTTCGCACGGTCGAGCCGTCGCCTTCGCCGTCGCGGGTCGAGTCCTCGTCGATGACGACGACGTCGCGGTGGTCGCGAGTCCGCTCGGCTCCGCGGTCCGTCGCCGGGCCGGTACCGGCAGCGGACCGAACGCGCGGCTCGTCCTCCCCTCGGACTGGGACGGCTCCTACGTCGAGGACAGCTGGTTCGGAGCGACCGTGGTCCGCGTGCACCCGAAGGGCGCAGCGTGGTCGGTGTGGCGCTGGCACGATGGGACGCAGTGGCTGCCGGACTGGTACATCAACCTCGAGCTGCCATGGGTGCGTACCTCCGTCGGCTTCGACAGCCAGGACTGGACCCTCGACGTCATCGCGACCCGAGACGATGCGGGCCGCTGGTCGGTTCGGTACAAGGACGAAGACGAACTCGCGTTCTACACGGACGAGGGCCTGGTCACGGAAGCAGACCGCGCGATGATCGAACGCACCGGCGAGGATGCCGCTGCGGCCGTGCACGCGGGCTCGTTCCCGTTCGAGACCGACTGGTCGCGGTGGGTGCCGGACCCGAACTGGTCCGCTCCGCAGATGCCGGCAGGGTGGGATGTCGTCCGCTAGCTCCGCTCAGTGCGTCTGCGCTGCGAGATTGGCGTAGGCGGCGGCGTACCAGCTGACGGTCGAGTCACCTGCCGTCGGCCCGATGGTGATCGAGTCGGCCGACGTCACGACGTAGAGGTCTTCGTCGTGGCCGCACTGGACCGAGCGCGCCGCGAGCTCCCTGCCGGTGTCAGCGCCGTCGGCGATGCGACCACCCCAGACGGCGATGCGGACGGTTCCGTGTCCCTGGCAGGCGACGGACACGCGGACGTGTGCGCGCTCGCCGCCGTCTGCGACGCCCAGGGACAGCCGACTCGACGCGTCGTTGGTCCCGGCACCAGCGCCGAGTTCGCCGGGCTGGTCCGCCCACCGATCCTGGACGTTCTCCATCCAGGCGGAAGCGTCGTCAACCGGCGTCGCACGGCCGGAGCAGGCGGTGAGCGACACCACGATCACGAGCGTCAGCCCGATGATGCTGCTCCATCGGCGGCGGCGCAGGTGGTCGTGCACAGACGAGGCATTCATGTCGATCACAGTGTCGTGCACGCCGGCCGCGCTCGCACCCTCCCGTTCTGGCGTCGTACGCTGGGCGAGTGGTGAGCGCGATCGTCCTCGTGATGGCCGAGTACATGGTGGACGACTCCCCGCTCTGGTACCGCGGGTCGCGCGAGTGCATCGGGAGCGTTGATGCGGGAGCACTCGGGCTGAGCAGGCCGCTGCGCGACGACCTCCGGGCGTGGAACGACGTCTTCGATTCCCACGGGGAGCCCGACTTCGACTGGCCTTCCGGAGCGGTCCGTGGCTCATCGCGTCGAAGCATTCGTGCTCGCGAGCCGTGTGCAACTCGAGCTCGGTGACGATGCTCATGTCTGGTGCGGAGCCGGCGCCGGCATCGACACGGTGGCCGAGGCGGGTACTGCCGTCGTGCTGCCGAGTGCACGGCCCGGAACCGATGTCGAGTTCTTGCGTGACGGGGAGCGGGACGTCCGGTCGGCACGCGCCGCGGGTACTGGTGATGGCACCGCGAAGGCGATCGTGCACTGGCGTGCCCTCACCGAACGAGTCGGGACGCCGTTCGGTGACGCCGAGACCCGCGCACTCGGGCTCCGGACGGCAGCGCGCATCCAAGCCGATGTCGGCGTTGGTGCCCAGGTGGTCTTCCTCAGCGGCGCATCGGTGGCGTATCGATCGGACGAGTTCGGCTGAGGCTGACACCCTCCAAGCACACGCTGTTCCGGACAGTCCCTACGGTGGTGGGATGCGTTCTCTCGCCAAGCTCGATGACTGGTCTCCGTCCGACGTCCATGCGGTCTTCGAGCTTGCTGACGCGTACCAGCACGGCCGGGGACCGGTGACGGCGGGGTCGGCAGCCATGTTCTTCCCGCCGACCAGTCTGCGAACCAGGGTGACGTTCGAGCAGGGTGCTTCGCTGATGGGGCTCGGTCCGATCGTGTTCCCGGACACGACGCTCGACAAGCCAGAGGCGCTGGCAGACGTCGCCCGGTACCTCGTCAACTGGGTCGACATCATCGTGGTGCGTCACCGTGACCTCGCCGTCATCGAGGGACTGGTTGCCGCGCATGCGCTGCCTGTCGTGAACGCCATGACCGACGAGAACCACCCGTGCGAGGTCCTCTCCGACCTCTACGCACTGCGGCAGCGTGGGGAGATCTCGTCGCTCCGCTTCCTCTTCGTCGGGGCGGACGGCAACATCGCCAGGGCATGGCAGGAAGCTGCTCGAGTCCTGCGACTCGACCTGGTCCAATGCTGCCCGGCCGGCCTCGCAACGCCGGGCGCTGCATGGACCGACGACCTCGAGACTGCCGTGCGGTCGGCGGACGTGATCCTGACGGACGGCCCCGGAGCGCACGCCGACGCCCTTGAGTCGTACCGGATCACCGCGGCGCTCCTCGACCTCGCGCCGACGGGAGCCCGCTTCGACCCGTGTCCGCCGTTCGTGCGTGGCCGTGAGGTCAGCGCCGATGCCGTGGAACACCCCGCGTTCGTCGGGCACGGGTTCAAGGCCGCACTGCTCCCGGTGCAGCAAGCAGTGATGGCGTTCTGCCTCGGTCTCGGACCGTCGGGCGGCTCCGCCAGCCGTCAGTAGTCGGGGTCCTGCCGGTCCTGGTCCTGCCAGGGCAGCATCCGACCGGCGACCAGCGACAGCACGCCCCCGAACATGAAGACGAGCAGCACCGCCCACCAGGGGTTGCGTCGTTCGCGCGGCTGCTGTCCGTCCATGCCGTCACGATAGCGGGTCAGTCGGTCGCACCCCGGGGCGGTTCGACGAGCAACCCGACGCGGTCGGCCAGGTAGTCGGCGAGCGGGACGGCGGAGCCGGCAGCCGGTGACCAGCGGACGAGCGGCACGTCGTCCTCGACGAAGAGCACCCCGGTCGAGCCGACGAGCGTCCCGTCCAACGCGATCGCCGTGGCGCCGTGGTTGACGGTGTCGCCGGCCGCGAAGTGTCCCTTCGCCGCAGCAGCACGGTAGGCCCGACGGACCTCGGCGGAGACCGACTGGAACTGCGCCCGGCCCGGATCGGTGACCCGGGTGATCGCCCCGGTGGCCCAGACCCGACCGCCGGACTCGAGCGACGACCCGATCAGCAGCGCACCGACCCGCCACACGCGACCGAGGGGCCGCATGGTCGCTTCGCGGCGGATGCCGAGCACCGCCTTCGGCTGCGCGTACTCGCCGAGCGCCTCGTCCGGCACCCCGGCGGCACGGAGCCGTCGTGCAGCGTCGTCGAGCAGTTCCCTCGCTCGCTGCACTCCGTCGGTCACGTCCACCGAGCCTAGACCGGGGCCTGCCCCGAGCCCCGGTGCGATGCCCTGCGGCGCCCGTGACCGGCCGTCGCACGTCGCCCGCGCCCGCACGCCCCACGTCGACGGCGCGCGGCCGTGACCGTGCCGATGGTGATCATCACGCCGCCGTACGCCAACAGGACGCCGGCGACGGTCGGGATGAGCCAGCTCCGCGAGCCGTTGACGAGCTGGTTGACGACACCGATCTCGGGGATGCTGTACCAGACGACTCCCCGGATCTGCGCGGCGGCGACGGGGTCCGGGTCGGCCTTCGCGTTGTTGTCACCCTTGAGGACGAACGTGCGCGCCCCGTTCGACGACGAGGACACCGAGGTCACGCGGTGGCTGATGACGGCCGGCTGGCCGGAGACGATCTGGTAGGTGACGACGTCGCCCACCTCGATGTCGTCGACGGCGGTCGGGCGGACGACGAGCAGGGTGCCCGGGGGCAGCGTCGGCTCCATCGACTGGGTCAGGACCGTCAGCGGCATCGACCCGGTGGCCTTGGGGACGACGATGAGCACGACGGCGAGGGCCGCGACGAGCAGGAGCAGCCCGGTGCTGAGACCGAGGACGACGGCGTGCACGACCGCACGCCCACCGGAGCGCTCTGCACGTTCGGGACGAGCCGCCGCGCGGGTCACGCGCCGCACCGGATCGCCGCGCCGTTGTTCTGCGTGAAGAGCGTGACCGGGCCGCTGCCGGCGACGGTCGAGGTCGGGTTGCCGGCGCTGTCGAGGACCTTGACCGTGACGGTGAGCGTGCCGGAGGTACCCGCGCTCGCCGGGATGTCGCTCGGGGCGATGGTGATGAACGCCGAGTAGTCCTGGGCCTTCTGTCCGACCGGCGTGGTCCCGACGTAGGCGGCGTACCAGGTCTCCTTGGGGCGGCCTGCGGCGTCCCAGGTGACGTCGACGTAGTTGCCGCTGTGGTCGTTGCAGGTCAGCGCTGCTTCCGCTGCCGAGGTGTTCAGGTAGAAGCCTCCCTGCACGACGCCCGAGGTCCAGCTGCCGCTCGCCACGGTGAGGTTCACGTTCACGTTGGCCGTGGCGGATGCCGGCGCCGAGGACTTGGGCGTGCTGCGGGTGCACCAGATGGCCGAGGCGCCGGCGGCGAGCTTGGACGTCATGCTCGGCAGTGACGCCCAGGTGCCGGTGACCGAGCCGCTGCCGACCGCGGTGTTCGTCGTGCACGCCGCGGTCGTGGCGACGGGCCACGCGACGACGGTGACCGCCTGCGCGAGCGCCGTCGAGCTGCCGGCGACGACGGACACGGTGGTCGTCGCGGTGCCGGCGATGGAGCCCGAGTTGGTGAGCGTGATCGGCTTCGTGACCGACGTCACCGTGGACGAGAAGGTGGTGGTCAGCGCGCTCGTGCCGGCGATCGAGGCGGAGACCTTGCCGATCGTGACGCTCGAGGCCGTGGTGCCGGACGCACTCCACAGTGCCCAGGCGGCGCTCGACCCACCGCCGACGAACACGGCGGTGAGCAGCACGGCGACGACGAGCCGGAGACGGCGGTTCATGCGGAGACCTGCGTTCCGGTGACGGTGAGGGTGAAGTCGGTGACGGCGCCGGACACGCTCTGCGGCGCGTCGGCGTCGAGGACCAGCTCGACACAGCCGACGGTGCTCGCACCGGGCTGGAGCGTGAACGAACCGCTACCGGTGTCGAAGGCGGCGAGACGGCCGCTCGCGCCGGACAGCCCGGCGGTGCAGGCCGCAGCCGATGACACGTTGGTCAGACGGAGCGTCAGCTCGCCGAGGACGGCCGCCGACGACGCGTTCGTCGCGTAGGCGACGTTCGTGGACGTCGTGGCGACGCGCATCGACAGTGGGATCGAACCGGTGTTCTTCACGGCGAAGGTGCCGGTGACTCCGGTACCCGGTCCGAGGACGGTCGTGTTCATCGTCGACAGGGTGCCGACGGTGATCGTCGCGGTCGCGGACTTCACGGTGGTGGCCGCGGTGCTGGCGGTGCCGTTCCAGAGGGCGTAGGTCCCGCCGACGCCGAGGAGCGCCGTGGCGACGGCGACGACCAGGGCGAGCGCGACGGGCAGGATCCACCGGTGGCGTCGTGCCGCGCGGTGGCGGCCCGTCGTCCTCGGTGTCCCGGTCATGTGCGTCCCCTGGTGCTCGTGAGCCTCTGCTGGTGCGGGCCACAAGGGCCCAGACGGGCCACAAGGGCCCAGACGGGCCACAAGGGCCCAGCACGGGCCACGACCGGCGGATCAGGGGCCGGTCGTGGCCCGCGTCAGTGCGATCGGTGGATCAGGAACCGATCGCGGTCTGGGTGAGCGTGAAGGCCAGGGCGCCGACGTTGATCGACCCGTTCTGCCCGGTCGTCGCCGAGGACGGCAGCGTGATCGTGAAGACGACCTTGACGGTCGAGGTCGACGCCGACGGCGAGACGACGAAGGTGTTCGCGTTCGACGTGGACTGCACGACGGTGGCGCTCGAGGACGTCACGGCCAGGGTCTTCTGCGTCGCGGCGAGGAGTGCGGAGTCACCGGTGATCGACTGGCTGGCGTAGGTCAGGTTCGCCTTGAGGTCCTGGCCGGTCGCACCGATGTTCAGCGTCTGCGTGAACTGGAACGTGTTGCCCGGCACCATCAGGGCGGTGGTGGGGTTGATCGCGGTCGAGCGGCCGTTCGTGATGTCCGTCCAGGCGCCGTCGTTGTTCGCGCTGAGGGTCAGCGTGCCGGAGCTCACCGAGGACGCGGCGCTGGAGGCACTGGCGTTCCAGAGGGCGAAGGTGCCTGCTCCACCGAGGAGGAGGGCGATGCCGGCTGCGCCGGCGATGGCACCGGTGACGATCTTGTGCATGTTGGCGGGTCCGTTCTGTGCGTTCGGGGCGCACTGGATTCCACCAGCTCGTGATTCGGGTCGTCGTGCCGGTGGGACGGTGTCATCGACCTCGCGGGTGAGGGGTCGCGGCTGACCTTTGCCGAGAGCGGTCGCCGGGCTCCGGAGCGCAGATCTGCTGCTCGGGCGGGCTGGACTCGCTCTGGTGACGACGGTACTCGTCCCCCAAAGTGCGGACAAGTAGGAACATGCTTTCGCATGGACCCAGAACGGGGGTGATTTTTGTCCACCCTGTGGAGGACATGTTTGTACCCCGATCACCACCGGAATGCCGGACGGCCCCCGACCGTTGCACCGACCGGAAACGAGGAGGGCCCATGGGCATCGTGCGCTGGCTGTTCGACGCGCAGATCGTCATCGGCGACCAGACGGTGCTCTGGCGCGAGGTGATCGGCAACGTCGTCGGGCTGCTCAGCGCGCTCGGCGGGATGCGCCGCAAGGTCTGGGCCTGGCCCGTCGGGCTGGTCGGCAACGCGCTCCTGTTCACCGTCTTCATGGGCGCACTGTTCGACACCCCGAACCCCGTCAACCTGCTCGGCCAGGCCGGCCGCCAGGTGATGTTCATCATCGTGAGCATCTACGGCTGGTACCGCTGGACCCACCGGCCCGACGACACGTCCACCGTGATCGAACCGCACTGGGCGTCGTGGCGGACGCGCGTCCTGCTGGTCGTCGGCATGGTCGGCGGGACCGCCCTGCTCACCCCGGTGTTCCGCGCCCTCGGGTCGTACGAGCCGGTGTGGAGTGACGCGTGGATCTTCGTCGGCTCACTGCTCGCCACCTACGGCATGGCGAAGGGCTGGGTCGAGTTCTGGCTCATCTGGGTCGCGGTCGACCTTGTCGGTGTCCCGCTCCTGTTCTCGGCCGGGTACTACGCGTCGGGTCTCATGTACGTCTTCTACGGCGTCTTCACGCTGACCGGGTTCTTCGTCTGGGCGAAGCAGCGGGTGAAGCCCCCGGCAGCCCCCGTCACCGTCGGCTGACGAGTCGGCTGACGACCCGGCTGAACGGCCCGCCCACGCCGATCCGGTCCACGCCGACCCGGCGTGGATGTGACGGCCCCCGGTCTGGGACGAGACAATGGGGTACCGCACACGATGGGATGGTCGGATGGAACCCCTGCACGGCGAACGCGTCGAGGACGATGAGTCCCTCGCCGAGCGCACCGTCCGCGGAGCGATCCGCGCCTACCGGCTGCACTCCTTCGACGCGGTCGACGCCTCGGTGGTGGCCGAGGTCGCGGGCATCCCGCTCGAGACCGTGGAGCGGTTGTTCCCCGCGTGGGAAGCCCTGTTGCTGGTGACGTACGACCGGTGGACGCAGCTGCGTGGCACCCGTCGGAAGACCCCGCCGGCGTGCACGATCGACCACGTCCGGCTGACCCTGGCCGAGGACGTCGCCGACCCGGGGCTCGTCCGCGTCCTCGCGGGCGTGATCACGGTCGCGAGCTCGGAGTCCGGCTTCGCCGAGCTGTTCCGCAAGCGCTTCGACGAGTACGTCGAGCAGCTCAGCAACGGTCTGCAGCGCGACTTCGACAACGGTGCCGAGGAATCGGCGATCCCGTCGTACCAGGCGGCCACGCAGCTGCTCGCGGTGTACGAGGGACTGCAGATCCAGATGCTCGTCCGGCCGCACATCGACGTCATGGTGGAGTTCGACCGGTCGGTCCGGACGCTCCGCCAGGGCTGGAAGCAGCACGAGTTGCCGTCGTGGGACCTCGACGCCGACGTCCCCGAGCGCGAGACGCCGCAGCGCCAGCGACCGGCGGAACACCAGCAGACTGCACGCGAAGCCGAGCGGGAACCCCAGAGCCGTCCCTAACGGGAGACCGACCGCCGCCGCCACGACACGATCTGGCGCAGCGTCACCTTCGACCCGTACTGCGCGACCGAGTGCCGGAACAGGTACTCGGCGAACCAGAGCAGCAGGCCGGCGGCGACGAACACCTCGACGATGCAGACCACCGACTCGGTGACGCTCAGCGAGCCGACGGCGTTCCGCACCATGGCGGTGACGGGCGTGAACGTCGGGAAGTACGTGAAGAACGCGGCGACGGGCGACGTCGGGGTGGTCATCACGAAGAACGCCGCGTAGAGCGGGATGATCAGGGCGAAGATCGCCGCCGACTGCAGTGCCGAGGCGTCCTTGATCGACGGCACCGCGGCACCGACGGCGACGAACAGTCCGGACGCCAGCAGCACGCCGCCGACGAGCAGCAGCGCGCCGACGAGCATGCGCCACGGGTCGATCGTCAGCCCGCCGAGCTGCGAGGCGACGAGTGGCAGGACGGCGAGCATCCCGACCAGCCCCGGGATGACGAACACCCCGACCTGCACGAACCCGACGAGCAGCATCGCGATCACCTTGCCGCGGATCAGGTCGCCGGCGGTGACGGCGGTCAGGATCATCTCGGAGATGCGGTTCTCCTTCTCCTCGACCACGACGGTCACCATGCGTGCCGCGAGCAGGATGACGAGTCCGAAGAAGGCGGCGACGTACAGGAACGGCGGAACGATCGACAGCCATCCCGGCGCGACCTGCCCGTCGGCGTAGGTCGTGACGTCGGTGGCCGGTGGGGAACGCAGGAGCTCGACGGTCTCGGGGTCGTCGACGGTCGCGGCGACGCTCTGCTCGAGCACCCGTTCGGCGAGCGACGAGTAGCCACCGTTCGCGAACAGGCCGCGGTCGGCGGCATCGACGGTGATCGGCGAGGTCGAGGGGGAGGACGGGAACGAGATGAAGGCGTCGAGGTCCCCGGAACGCACGGCGGCGCGGTCGGCGTCGGCGTCGGTGGACGGCGACCCGCCCCACTTCGCCGCGACGGACTCGGACACCAGCCCGGAGTGGTCGACGTAGCGGAACGGGGTCTTCGTGGCCGACGAGCCCGAGACGACCGAGTCGGTGCCGGCTGCCTGTCCGATGCCGACGAGCAGGGACACGATGACGATGACGACCGGCAGTGCGAGGGTGCCGATCCAGAACGCGGGCTTCTTGACCGCGCGGACGAACTCGAACCGGACGACGGTGCCGAGGCGGCTCACGCTGCTGCCCCCGCGGCGGCGAGCGCGTCGTGGCCGTAGACCTGCACGAAGATCTCGTCGAGCGGGATCCGACGCATCTCGAACGCGGTGACGCGGACACCGTCCGCCACGAGCGCCGCGAGGATGTCGGCACCGTCCGGTGCGGCGGCGGACGTCGGCACGAGGTAGGCGACGTGCCCCTCGTGCCGCGCGAGCTTGTACAGCGGCGAGCGGGGGACCGGTCCGTCGAGGCCGACCCGGGCGACGGCGCCGCCGAAGGCGTCCTGCACGTCGGGGATCGACCCGTAGGCGGCGGCGGTGCCGTCCTTGAGCAGCAGGATCCGGTCGCAGAGCCGCTCGACCTCGTCCATGTGGTGGGTCACGAGGATGACGGTCGCGCCGTCGGCCTTCCGTTCGTCGACCAGGTCGAGCAGCAGCCGTCGGTTCACGGGGTCGAGGCCCTTCGTCGGTTCGTCGAGGATGAGCAGCCGCGGCCGGTCCATGATCGTGATGCCGAGCTGCACCTTCTGCTGCTGCCCGCCGGAGAGCTTGTCGACGCGGAGCTTGGCGCGGTCGGCCAGACCAACGCGTGCCAGGTAGTCCATGCTCCAGGCCGTCGCCTCGGGGCCGCGCAGCCCGCGGAGCCGTCCGAAGTAGGACATCACGTCGATGACGGATTCCTTGCGGTAGAGCCCGCGCTCTTCGGGCAGGTACCCGATGCCACCGGTGGCGGGCCGGTAGGGCTGGCCGTCGATGGTCAGGGTGCCCGCGGTCGGGGTGGTGATGCCGAGCAGGGCACGGATCGTCGTGGTCTTGCCGGAGCCGTTGCTGCCGAGCAGGCCGAACGTCTCGCCGGCGGCGACGTCGAACGACAGTCCGTCGACCACGTTCCGGTCCCCGAACCGCATGACGAAGTCCTGCACGCTGATCGTCGCCCCGCTCATGCGGCGACCCTACCGTCAGCGGCTGACGTCTCGGATGCCGGTCGCGGCCCGAGATGGTGACCCCACGGCGGACGGGAGGCCCGGTGCCTGCCTGCACCGTGCCTCCCGTCCGTCACCTGGTCGCGTCCACGACGCGCACCCTGCGTCAGGAACGCAACCAGGCCGTCCCCACGCCCGTGAGAGCACCGTCTGCCACCGGTGCCGAGGCGAGCAGCAGCTCGCCGGCGGGGAGTTCGTAGGGCTCGTCACCGAACACCGTCACGCTCGTCCAGCCGTTCGGGCGTCGGAACGCGAGCACGTCGTCGCGGCCGGTCTCGAGCCACTCCAGGTGCTCCTCGGACTGCAGCTGGCCGCGCAGCCCGAGGGCCTTCCGGTACAGGCTCAGGGTCGAGTCGGGGTCGGTGTCCTCGGCCTCGACGCTCGCGTCCGCGAACCACGCCGGCTGCGGCAGGTGCGCGGAGCCGGAGCCGAAGCCGAACGACGGGCCGGACCGGGTCCACGGGATCGGGACACGGCAGCCGTCGCGGCCGACGTCGACGCCCGGGTTGCGGAAGAACGCGGGGTCCTGGCGGTCGGCGTCGGGGATGTCGCCGACCTCGTGCAGACCGAGCTCCTCGCCCTGGTACAGGTAGGCGGAGCCGGGCAGTGCGAGCTCGAGCAGGGTCGCCGCCTGCGCGCGGCGCAGCCCGAGCGAGCGGTCCAGCGCGTCCTGCGACCCACCGGCGAGCAGCCACTTGCCGCCCTGCTTGTCGGGGGAGCCGTTCCGCGCAGGCAGCGCGTAGCGGGTGGCGTGCCGGACGACGTCGTGGTTCGAGAACACCCACGTGGTCGACGAGCCGGACTGCTCGGCCAGGCCGAGGTTGAACTCGATGATCTCCTTGAACGAACCGGCGTCGAAGTCGGCCTCGAGCAGGTCGAAGTTGAACGCCTGCCCCAGACCGTCGGCGCTGGCGTACCGGGCGCGGCGGTCGGCGGCGACCCAGGCCTCGGCGACCGCGGTGCGGGCGGGGGTGTACTCGTTGAACACGGTCCGCCACTCGGCGTAGATCTCGTGCACGTCATCGCGGTCCCACAGCGGGTGCGAGCCGTCCTTCGGGATCTCGGCGAGCTCCGCCCAGGTCGGCAGGGCGCCGGAGGGCAGGTCCTTCGCGAGCCCGTGGGCGACGTCGATGCGGAAGCCGTCGACGCCGCGGTCCGACCAGAAGCGCAGGGTGTGCAGGAAGTCGTCGCGGACCTCGCGGTTCGCCCAGTTCAGGTCGGGCTGCTCCTTGGCGAAGGAGTGCAGGTACCACTGGCCGTCGCCGACCGCGGTCCAGGCCGGGCCGCCGAAGATCGAGATCCAGTCGGCCGGAGCCTGTTCGCCGGACGGCCCGGTGCCGTCGCGGAAGACGTACCGGTCGCGGGCGGGGGAGCCCTTCGGCGCGGCGAGCGCCTCGCGGAACCACTCGTGCCGGTCGCTCGTGTGGTTCGGCACCACGTCGACGATCACCCGGATGCCGGCGGCGTGCAGCGCCTCGACCATCCGGTCGAAGTCGTCGAGCGTGCCGAGCTTCGGGTCGACGTCGCGGTAGTCGTCGACGTCGTAGCCGCCGTCGGCGAGGGCGGACGGGTAGAACGGGCTGAGCCAGACGGCCTCGACACCGAGCGACGCCAGGTACGGCACGCGTTCGGTGATGCCGGGCAGGTCGCCGATGCCGTCGCCGTTCGCGTCCGCGAAGGAGCGGGGGTAGATCTGGTAGACGCTCGCCTGGCGCCACCAGGTCTCGTCGGCGCTGGTGGTGGCGGGCTGGGCGAGGGTGTCGGTCACGACGGGCCTTTCGATGTTCGTGGCGGTGTCGGTCGGTTCGGTCGTACCGGCCGGGTCGGTCGTCTTGCTCACTTGATGGCGCCCTGGGTCACACCGGCCATCACCCATCGCTGGGTGACGAGGTAGACGATGATCGCCGGGGCCATCGCCATCAGGTACGAGGCGAACGACACGTTGTAGTTGTTGCTGAACTGGGTCTGGAACATCTGCTGCAGCACCGGCAGGGTCTGCAACGCCGGGTCCGAGGTGATCAGCGACGGCATCACGAAGTCGTTCCACGACGCCAGGAACGCGAAGATGCCGACGGTGGCGCTCATCGGTGCCAGCAGCGGGAACACGAGCCGCCAGAACACCTGACCGGTGCTCGCGCCGTCGATGCGGGCGCTCTCCTCGAGCTCGGCCGGGATCGACCGCAGGAACGCGGTGAAGAGCAGCACGCTGAACGACAGCTGGAACATGACGTGCAGCAGCGCGACGCCGAACGGGTTGTCCAGGTGCGCGAGGCCGGTGAGCTTCACCTGCGACAGCGCGAGCACCGGGAACGGCAGGAACATCGCGGCGAGCAGGTAGAAGAACGACCAGCGGAACAGCCGACGGTCCCAGTTCCGGGCGATCGCGAACGCCGTGAACGACGCGAGCAGGATCGTGCCGACGACGGTGATCGCGGCGACGAGCACCGAGACGCCGAACGCCCGCGGGAAGTCGGTGAGCTCCCACGCCTGCACGAAGCCGTCGACGCTGAACGGAGCCGGCAGCGAGAACGCGTTGCCGTCGACGGCCTGGCCGGTCGTCTTGAACGCCATCGTCAGGGTGACGTAGAGCGGCACCAGGATCGAGAGCGCGCAGAGCACGAGGACGACGGTGACGGGCCAGTTGGCGTTGCCGCCGCGGCGGCCGGCGGTCCGGTCGGCGTCGACCGATCTGATGCTGCCCGTCTTCGTCGTCCCCGGACGGAGGGGTGTCTGGATGGTCATCAGAGCGCTGCCTTCCCGCGGGTCGCCCGCAGCTGGATCACGGCGATGACGACCGCGATGATGAAGAAGATCGTGGCGTTGGCCATCTGGTAGGCGTAGTCGCCGCCGTTGAAGCCCTTGAAGATCGACATCGCGACGCTCGTGGTCGAGGTGCCGGGGCCACCGTCGGTCAGGCCGACGATGATGTCGTACGAGTTCAGGAAGTTCTTGAACCCGATCACCAGGTTGATCAGGATGTAGCCGGCCGTCAGCGGTGCGGTGATCGAGATCAGCTGCCGCCACGCGCTCGCGCCGTCGAGGGCAGCTGCCTCGTAGACCTCGCCGGGGATGGACAGCACCCCGGCGATGTAGATGAGGAGCGTCGACGGGATCGCCTGCCACGCGGTGACGATCACGATGGCGACCCACGCCAGGTCGGGGTTCGCCAGGATGCTCTGCTCGAGCGGACCGAAGCCGATCGCACTGGCCAGGGCCGGCAGGCTGTTCGCGAACAGGAACGAGAACACGTACGCGATGACGATGCCCGAGATGACCATCGGCAGCACGAACACCGCGCGGAGGGCGATCTTGCCGCGGATCTTCGACGTCAGCGCGATGGCGAGCAGGAACGCGATCGCGTTGACGACGATCACGGTGACGAGCGAGAACCCGAGGGTGAACAGGTACGCCTGCAGGATCGCGGGGTCGGAGAACACCGCGACGTAGTTCGTGAGCCCGATGAAGCGGAACTCACCGAAGCCGACGGAGTTCGTGAAGCTGAGCACGATGCCCATCACGGCCGGCAGCGTGATGGCGAGCGTGAAGAGCAGCAGGGTGGGGAGCAGGAAGGCGAGGAAGAGCGGTTCGATCCGCTTCCGCTTGTGGGTGACGGACGGGAGGCCCGGGGCGGCTCCGCCACGTCGGCGGCGGTCCGCCGTCGTGATGGCTTCGGTGGTCGTGGTTGCCATGGGACGTCTCCTTACGCGGCCGTGCGGAGCGCGAGACGCGCCCAGTCGGCGTCGAGGGTGCGGAGCTGGCGCTGCGGATCGCCTCCGAAGGCGATCGACTGCGCGTAGTTCGCGACCGGGATCTCGGCGGGGATGAGCTGCGACGCACCGAGGTAGAAGGCGGCGTCGTCGTAGTACGACTGCATGCCGGTCAGCGCCGGGTTCGACGCCGGGGGAGCGTCCTTGCGGACACCGAAGCCGTTGTTGTCGGCGTTGTACTTGTCGTTGACCTTCGACTGCATCAGGAACGTCAGGAACTCGCGGGCGGCCTCCTGCTTGCGGGACGCCTCCGGGATCCAGAGCGCCAGGTCGACGTTCACCCGCACCTTGTTGTCCGCGGCGTCGTCGGTGACGGGCAGCGGGAACGTGCCGAGGTCCATGTCCTTGTTCGTCTTGGCGATCTCGCCGAGCGCCCACGGCCCCTGCAGGTACATCGCGGCCTTGCCCTGTGCGAACGCGAGGTTGCCGTCGCCGTACCCGCGGCTGGCGGCACCGTCCTGGTGCCATGCGCGCAGCTGGGTCATGCGTTCCATCGGCGTCCGCAGGTCCTTCTCGAACGACACCGACGAGTCCTTGCCGACGCTCGTGCCCTCGCGTCGCAGTGCGTCGAACGTCTTCGGGGTGTCGATCGCACCGCCGACCGTGTAGTCGAACATGCCCTGCGCGATCGTCCAGTTGTCCTTGAACGTCCCGTAGATCGGGGCGATGCCGGCCTGCTGCAGGCGCCCGCAGAGATCGGCGAACTCGCTCCAGGTGGTGGGTACCTCGAGTCCCTGCTCGGCGAACAGTGCCTTGTTGTAGATCACCGAGGCGGCAGTCACCGAGTACGGCAGCGCGCTCTTGCGACCCGGGTAGTCGGCGGTCTGCTGCATGAGCGGCCACAGGTCCGGGTTGATCGTGTCGGCCTGCGACAGGTCGGAGAGGTCCGTCAGGGCTCCGTGCTCGACGAACGGCACGACCGAGAAGTTGTAGTTCCAGCAGCCGAGGTCCGGCGGCCGGTTCCGGACGAAGTTCGCGGACATGCTCGAGGTCGAGTCGCGGACGACCCGCACCTTCGACTGGCTGTCGTGGAACTGCGCGATGACGCCGTCGAAGTACCCGATGACCTCGGGCTTCGAGACGTAGAACGTGATGGTCTCCGGCTTGGCGCTCGAGGACCCGATCGGGGCGCACCCGGCGAGCGCGAGGCCCGCTCCGATGCCGCCGGCTCCGAGCAGGAACGAGCGTCGGCTCACCGATGCCGCCGTCCTGGTCGTGGCGTGTGGTTGCACGTCGTCTCCGTCCGTCCGGACCCGGCAGCCCTGCCGTTCCGTCCTGCGATCGGCTCCGATGCCGACCGCGAGACTAAATCTAGCGACAAAATCTAATTACGCAAGGAACTCGTTGCGCGATAAGGTCGCGGCATGCCGCCACCCCGTCGAACGAGCGCCGAGACACTGCTCGCGCACGCCTTCGACGCTGGCGCCTTCACCGCGACCGAAGCCATCGACGCCACCGGCCTGACCCGCTCGACCGTGCTGGCCGCGTGCGAGGAACTCGTCCGGCTCGGCTGGCTCCACGAGCTCGATGACGCCCGTGCCGCCGGGGAGTACCGGATCGGCCGGCCTGCCCGTCGCTACGAACTCGACACCGCCGCCGGGGTCGTCGTCGGCGTGGACGCCGGACAGCACCGGGTCACCGCCATCGTCGCCGACCTGCGCGGCACCGTGCTCGGGCGCGCCGAAGGGGCACTCGGTGAGTCGGGACTCGAGGTCCCCGTCCGGCTCGCAGTCCTCGCCGACACCGTGGACGACGCGCTCGCCGCGGCCGGAGCCGACCGCTCCCGCGTCCTGGTCACCGTCGTCGGCATCCCCGCGCCGGTCGACGCCGGCGGGGCATCGCCGGGCGACGGCGGCTTCTGGGACCGGATGAACCCGGGCTTCGCCGGCGCCGTCCCGCACGGCCGCGTCGTCGTCGAGAACGACGCGAACCTCGCCGCGCTCGCCGAGCGGCCGTCATCGGGGGACGCCTCGTTCGCCGCACTGCTCTCCGGCGAGCGGTTCGGCAGCGGCCTCGTGGTCGACGGTGTGCTGCTCCGCGGTGCCCACGGCGGCGCGGGGGAGATGCGCGTGCTCGACATCGTCCAGGGGGTCGGGTCGTCGGACGGCATCGGCGCGACGGCGCGGACGCTGGTCGCCGAGGCCGTCGCTGCGGGCGAGGTCCGGCCGGGCAGTCCGCTCGCGGTGGACGCCGGTGCCTCCGCCGTGTTCCGCGCGGCGCAGGACGGCGACACCGTGGCGCTGGCGATCGTCGACCGCCTCGGCGACCGACTGGCCCGCGTCTGCGTCCTGCTCGCCAGCCTGCTCGACATCGACCGCGTGGTCGTCGCCGGTGCGATCGCCCAGCCGGCGGTCGCCGTCATCGACCGGGCTCGTGCCCTGCTCGACGGTTGGCACTTCGACCCCGTGCCCGACCTGGTGGCGTCGACGCTCGGCGGTGACGTCGTCGTCATCGGGGCAGTCGCCCACGCGGTAGACGCGGTCCGTGCCGACCCGCTGTCGTTCCCGCTGGGCGGTGCCGACCGGATCAGTGTCGACGATCGAGCGGCAGTTCCCGCTCCCGATCCCAGTCCTCGGTCCACCCGAGCCGGTCGAACAACGCATCCAGCAGCATCGCGGTGAACCCCCACACCAGGTGGTCGTCGTGGTGGTCGCCGTCGTCGTGGTCGCTGTGCTCCGCATCGACGGTGAAGCCCGGCCCGCGCCACTCCTGACCACCGCGTCGGATCACCGTGACCCCGCGGTTCGCCGGGTCGAGCAGGTCCGCCACGGGGACCCGGAACACCGCGGCCGACTCGCGCTCGTCGACGACCCGGATCGGGGACGGCTCGCGCCACCACCCCAGCACCGGGCGCACCAGGTGGTTCGAGAACGCCAGCGGCACCGCGGGCAGCGTGCCGAGGACCTCGACGCCCGTCGGGTCGAGCCCGGTCTCCTCGTGTGCTTCGCGGAGGGCTGCGGCGACGGCGTCGGCATCGCCCGGGTCGATCCGTCCACCGGGGAACGCGACCTCGCCCGGGTGCGCGCGCAGGGTCGTGGCACGCGCGAGCAGCAGGACGTCGAGGTCGCGTTGGACGTCGGCGGCGACGGCCGGGCGGTCGCTGGGGGTGCGGTCGAGCGTGCCGAAGAGCATCAGGACGGCGGCGTGCCGCGGGGTGGTCGTGCCGCCGGGTTCGACGGGAGGCTCGGCGTCGCCCCACCCGTTCGCTGCGACGGTCGCGAGTGCCGCCCGTGCTCGCCCCTCGTCACCCATCACCCGCCCACCCTAGGCGTGCGGCGCTGGTGGCCGTGCGCCGTGTGCCGTGCTTCGTGAGCAGAAATGGTCGGGTCGGGAATCGGCACTCGACCATTCCTGCTCACGAAGTTGCCGGAGGTGCCCGAACGCAGTCAGCCGGACCGGCCCGCGCGCCAGTACCCGGTGAAGGCGATCCGCTCCTTCGGGATGCCCGCGCCGACCCAGTGCCGTCGTGCTCCGCCGGCGAGGGACTGCTCGCCGGCGACCCAGGCAGCGTGGTCGGGGCTCACCGACGATCGGGTGACCGCGTCGAGCGCCGCGGCTCCGGGACGTCGACCGGGTTCGCGGGTGATCCACGTCACGTCGATGCCGGTCGGCGCATCGATGGTCCGCACGTCGGCGTCCGTCGGGACCTCGAGGATCGCGGTGCCCTTGGTCGAACGGGGGAGCGACTCGAGGATCCCGGCTGCAGCGGGCAGGGCGCTCTCGTCCGCGACGATCACGATCGGACGACCGAGGGCGTCCCGGTCGAAGCCGATGCCCTCGTCGATGAGCCCGGCCACGTCGCCGGGCTGTGCGCCGAGTGCCCACCCAGCCGCGGTCGGCCCGGTCGGTGCGTGGTCGTCACCAGTGCCGTGCACCACGAAGTCGACGTCGAGCTCGTCGCCCTGGTGCAGTCGCCGGAGGCTCCGCACGGTGTAGCTGCGGAGGATCGGTCGGCTCGCCTTCGCCACCGTCAGGAACCTCAGGTAGCTCACCGTGTCGAGCTTCTGCGGGGCCCGCGCGAGGTCACCGCCGTCCACCGGCAGGAACAGACGGAACCACTGGTCGTAGCCCATGTGGGTGAATCGGCTCAGGTCGTCGTCGCCGAACACCACGCGGATGAAGGACGGCGAGATCCGTTCGGTCCGCACGACGTGCAGGGTGAGGAGCTCGACGCGTTCCGGCTTCGTGCGGGTCGCCTGCATGTTCGTCCGTGCCACGTAGGTAAGGCTAACCTAACTATTACTCGAGCGGGAAGGCTCAGCCGACTCCCGGGCACCGTCGGCATGGTGGAGGAACCGAGGACCACTCGAACATTCGACGAGGAGACACCGTGGACCGCTTTCGACGACTCCCGCTGCCGGCACTGCTGCCCATCGTGTTCGTCCTGGTCGGCGGACTGTACTTCGCCATCGGTCTGGCTTCGAACCCCGACGGTGCCGGTCTGGCCGCCCGCGCGATCGGATCGCTCTTCTACGCCGTCTTGATGACGGTGTTCTTCGGCTTCCTCATCGCCTACCGTCGCCGCCGAGCGGGTGGCACCGAGGGTGCTGCCGCGATCCAGCGAGCGGTGCGCTCCGGAGACCTGCCGGACGACGTCGACCACGTCGTGTGGACCCGCGAGCTCGAGTCGACCCGCAAGCGGTACCGGAACAACCGGGTCATCGTGCCGATCATGGTCGTCGTCTTCGCGGCCTTCTCGGTCTGGGCAGCTCTGACGGTCAGTCCGTTCTGGTGGGCGATCCTGGTGCTGTTCGTGGGGATGTGCGCGTACTCCGTCTGGGAGACCCGACGGGCACTGCGGAACATCGACCACCTGCTGACCACCCTGCGCGGAACCTGGACCGTGCGCTGACGTCGCGAGCCTGATCCAGTGAGCAGAAGACGTCGGGTCCCTGGTGGGAAACCGACGTCTTCTGCTCACTCAGTGGGCCGAACGCTCACTCCGTGGTGGAGACCCAGTCGATGAGCAGGTTGCCCTGGTCGCCCCAGTTGCCGACCTGGAACATGAAGCGGTGCGGGGTCGTCGGTACGTCGTGCGTGATCGTGTCGAGGACCTTGCCGTCGACGCTGTAGGTGACCGACTCTCCGGGCACCCAGTCCACCGTGTAGGTGTGCCAGTCGCGCCATGAGACGCCCGTGCCGATCTGGACGCGGTCGGCTTCCTTGCCCGGGGTCATCGAGTGGTGGAAGGCCGAGGGGCTGTCCTCGAAGTTGCCCTCGGGGAAGTCGATCTCGCCGTCGGACCAGGTGCCCGACGTCGGCCACAGCATGAACGCCGCGCCGTTGCCGTCGCCACCGGTTGCCTTGGCGCGGACGGAGAACGAGCCGCCGACGTGGTCCCAGGCTCCGGCGGAGGAGCCGAACGTGCCGGCCGCCCCCGCTCCGGTGCCGAGGGCGACGTCCATCACGCCGTCGTGCACCGAGACGGTCTTGCTCGGCGCGTAGATGCCGGAGGTGCCGTCGGGGTAGGGCTGCCACGACTGCGGGTAGAGCCGCGAGACGAGGCCGGTGACGGCGTCGGTGGTGAAGTCCTCGACGAACGAGGCGGCCGGCGCAGCGGAGGTGTCGGCGACCTCGTCCTGCGGTTCGGCCGCGTCGTCGGCGTCCGACTCCGCGGCTTCGGCGTCGTCGGTGGGCGCAGCCGCCTCGGGTTCCGCGGTCGGGGTGGTGTCCTTGATCGGCGCGGCCTCGGCGGTCGGCGCGGGCGTCTCCGTCGGCGTCGCGTCCGACTCCTCGTCGTCTGACGGGGCCGGGGTCGCAGTGTCCGAGGGGGTGGGCGTGGGGGTCACCGGGGCGTGCTGCCCGTGGCGGTGTCCGCCCCAGCCCCACCAGCTGTCAGCGGAGGCGGCGGAGGCGGTGGGGACTCCGAGTGCCAGGCAACCGGCGGTCGCTGCCGCCAGGATCGCGCGACGGCGGCTCATCGGGTGTGCCGTTCGGTGGTGGAGGTGATGGGCGTGGTGGTCGCGGGGGTCGTGCCGCGCATGGGCGTGCACGTGCTTCGGGTCGAGATGTCGGGCTCCTCGGGGTGCTCGGGCGCAGGATGCGGGGAGGGGACGGCGCGCCAGGGGGCAGGATGCCGAGGGGTTCGGTGACGCGTCCACGGACATCTTGCATCATTTGTGCCCCGTTCGGGGGTAATCGCCCGAATCGGCACCCGAACGCGCGGTGAACGGCGGGCAGCCCGCGCCCGCCGCCTCAGCCGCGCGGCACCGGCTGCAAGCGCTGCAGCTGCGTCACGTGACCGGGCTCGAGCTCGTCGAGCGACGTGACCCCGAGCAGCCGCATCGTGCGCTCGATCTGCTCCGACAGGATCTGGATCATCCGGTCGACACCGGCCTCGCCGCCCGCCATCAGCCCGTACAGGTACGCGCGAGCGACCATGGTGAACTTCGCACCGAGCGCCACGGCGGCGACGATGTCCGCGCCGGACATGATGCCGGTGTCGAGGTGCACCTCGGTGTCCATGCCGACCTCCTTCACCACGGAGGGCAGCAGGTGGAACGGCACGGGTGCCCGGTCGAGCTGGCGTCCGCCGTGGTTCGACAGCGTGATCCCGTCGACGCCCATGTCCGCCAGACGACGGGCGTCGGCCAGGGACTGCACGCCCTTGACGACGACCTTGCCCTTCCACTGGTCGCGGATCCAGGCGAGGTCCTCGTAGGTGACGGTCGGGTCGAACATGTGGTCGAGGAGCTCCCCGACGGTGCCGGACCACCGGTCGAGCGACGCGAACGCCAGCGGCTCGGTGGTCAGGAAGTCGAACCACCACCACGGTCGCGGGATGGCGTTCAGTACGGTCCGGGCGCTCAGCTGCGGCGGGATCGAGAAGCCGTTGCGCTTGTCCCGCAGGCGCGCGCCGGCGACGGGCACGTCCACGGTGACGAGCAGCGTGTCGAACCCGGCCTTCTCGGCGCGGGAGACCAGCGCCATCGACTTCTCGCGGTCCTTCCACATGTACAGCTGGAACCAGTTGCGGCCGTTCGGGTTGGCGCCGCGGACGTCCTCGATGGCCGTGGTGCCCATGGTGGAGAGCGAGAACGGGATGCCCGCGCGTCCGGCTGCCCGAGCACCGGCACGTTCGCCCTCGGTCTGCATCATGCGCGTGAACCCGGTGGGGGCGATGCCGAACGGGTACGCGACCGGCGCACCCAGCACCGAGCGCGAGGTGTCCACGGACGACACGTCGCGCAGGATCGCGGGTGTGAACTCGATGTCCTCGAACGCCTGGCGGGCGCGCGCGAGCGAGATCTCGGCCTCGGCGGCGCCCTCGGTGTAGTCGAACGCGGCCTTCGGCGTGCGGCGGGCGGCGATGTCGCGCAGGTCCCAGATCGTCAGGGCCTGTTCGAGGCGCTGACGCCGACCGGGCAGCGAAGGCTTCTTGAACTGCATGAGCGGCGCGAGGTCACGCACGGTCGGCAGCTGCCGCTTGATCGGGGTCCGCCGGGCCGACGGTGTGCCCGGGGTGGCTGCCGGTGCGCCCGTGGCGGGGTCGACGCGGTGCTGGTCGTCGGTCGAGGTCATACAGACATCCTACGTCTCGAGGTGGATTGGCGGAGGGAAGCGTCGGAGGAACGCGGGGTGTACCGGACGGGCTCGACGGTGCGCGCGATCGTCGCGCGCAGGGCCTCGAGCGATGCGCCGCGCAGGCCGCCGAGTCCGGCTGCCCGCGCCTGCACCAGGATGTTGCCGAGTGCCGTCGCCTCGACGGGCCCGGCCAGGACGGGCAGCCCGGTGCGGTCGGCCGTCAGCTGGCAGAGCAGTCGGTTCTGCGATCCGCCGCCGACGATGTGCACCTGTCGGACGTCTTTCCCCGTGATGGTGCTGATCGTCGCAAGTGTCTCCGCGTACGCGCCGGCCAGTGACTCGAGGATCGAGCGCACGAACTCGGCCCGCGACGCGGGCGCGCTCAGCCCGTGGTCGCCGCACCAGGCGGCGATGCGCGCGGGCATGTCGCCGGGCGCCGTGAACGACTCGTCAGCGGGGTCGAAGACGGGGACCGGGGCCGTGACGGCCGCGGCGGAGGCGAGCAGGGCCTCCAGGTCGATGCTCGCGCCGTCACGTTCCCAGGTGCGGACGCTCTCGGAGAGCAACCACAGTCCGGACACGTTCTTCAGGAACCGGACGCGGCCGTCGACCCCGCCCTCGTTGGTGCAGTTCGCGTCGCGCGCCGCGTCCGACAGGACGGGTGCGTCGAGCTCGACGCCGACGAGTGACCAGGTGCCGGAGGAGATGTACGCGAAGTCCGGTTCGGTCGCGGGGACCGCGACGACGGCGGAGGCCGTGTCGTGCGAGCCGACGAGCGTGACGGGTGCCTGCCCGCCGACGGCGTCGGCGACGGACGGCAGCAGGGGCCCGAGTCGGTCGCCCGGGTCACGCAGGGTGGGCAGGAGGCCGGCCGGGAGGCCCGCAGCAGCCCGCAACGCCGGGTCCCACCCGCGGGTCGTCGCGTTCAGGACCCCGGTCGTCGACGCGTTCGTGCGCTCGGCCGCCTCGACACCGGTGAGCCAGTAGCCGAGCAGGTCGGGGACGAGCAACGCCCGCTGCGCGAGCTGCAGGGACGGGTCGGCAGCGAACTGGAACACCGTGTTGAAGGGCAGGTGCTGCAGACCGTTCCGGGCGTACAGCTCGGCCGCGTCCATCCGTCGGTGCACGCGGTCGACGCCGCCCTCGTGCCGCTCGTCGCGGTAGTGGTACGGCAGCCCGAGCAGCCGACCGTCGCGCAGCAGGCCGTAGTCGACCGCCCACGAGTCGATGCCGATGCTGACGATCGCCGGGTGCGTGGCGAACGCCTGACGGAGGCCGTCGGTCACCTGTCGGTGGAGCTCGACGACGTCCCAGTGCAGGGCCTCGCGGTCGTGCTCGTGCAGGGTCACGGGGCCGTTCGGGAACCGGGCGACGTGCTCCATCCGGACGCCGTCGGTGTCGACGTGCCCGAGGATCACGCGGCCGCTGGTGGCCCCGAGGTCGACGGCGGCGACGGTGCCGCTGGTGGACATGCTCTTACCTCTTGTCGTTCATCAGCGCAGGAACGCGGCGGCGACACCCGCGTCGACGGGCACGTGCAACCCGGTCGTGTGCGAGAAGTCGTCGGTGCAGATGGCGTAGACGGCGTTCGCGACGTTCTCCGGGACGACCTCGCGCTTGAGGATGGTGCGCTGGGCGTAGAACGCGCCGAGGTCCTGCTCCTCGATGCCGTAGGTCTTCGCGCGGTTCGCTCCCCAGCCGCTCGCGAAGATCCCCGAGCCACGGACGACGCCGTCGGGGTTGATCCCGTTGACGCGGACACCGTGCTCGCCGAGCTCCGCCGCCAACAACCGGACCTGGTGCGCCTGGTCGGCCTTCGTCGCCGAGTACGCGATGTTGTTCGGACCGGCGAACACCGAGTTCTTCGACGAGATGTAGACGATGTCGCCGCCGAGGCCCTGCTCGATGAGGACCTTCGCTGCCGCCTTGGACACCAGGAACGACCCCTTCGCCATGACGTCGTGCTGCAGGTCCCAGTCCTGTTCGGTGGTCTCGAGCAGGCTCTTGCTGAGCGACAGTCCGGCGTTGTTGACGACGAGGTCGAGGCCGCCGAAGTGCAGCAGCGTCTCTTGGATGGCCTGCTCGATCTCCGCTGCGGACGTCACGTTCGCCGCGACGCCGATGGCCCTGTCCGTGTTCCCGATCTCGGCCGCAGCGTCTTGCGCCTTCGTGAGGTCGAGGTCGGCGATGACGACCGCGGCACCCTCGGCGGCCAGGCGCTTCGCGATCGCCTTGCCGATGCCGCTCGCGGCTCCGGTGACCAGGGCGATGCGGGTGGCGAGCTTCTTGGGGGCCGGCATCCGCTGCAGCTTCGCCTCTTCGAGGGCCCAGTACTCGATGCGGAACTTCTCGGCCTCGTCGATGGGGGCGTAGGTGCTCAGCGACTCGGCGCCGCGCATGACGTTGATCGCGTTGACGTAGAACTCCCCGGCGACGCGGGCGGTCTGGGCGTCCTTGCCGTAGGAGAACATCCCGACGCCGGGCACCAGCACGATGAGGGGGTCGGCGCCGCGGATCGCGGGGGAGTCCGGGTTCGCGTGGCGGTCGTAGTAGGCCTGGTAGTCCGCGCGGTACTGCTCGTGGAGTTCGTGCAGGCGGGCGGTCTGCTCGTCGACGCTCGCGGTGGCGGGCAGGTCGAGGATGAGGGGCTTCACCTTGGTGCGCAGGAAGTGGTCGGGGCAGCTCGTGCCGAGCGCGGCGAGCTCCTCGGCGCGCGACGACGCCAGGAACTCGAGCACGACATCGCTGTCGGTGAAGTGCCCCACCACCGGCTTGTCGTGCCCGGCGATGCCGCGGATCGTCGGTGCGAGGGCGGCGGCGCGTGCGTGGCGTTCCTCGGTCGGCAGCGCCTCGAAGCCTGCTCGGGATCCGCCGAACGGGTCGGCCTTCCCGTGCTCCGCGATGAACTGCTCGGCGGTGTCGATGATCCAGCGCGAGTTCGCCTCGGCCTCCTCGCTCGTCTCGCCCCAAGCCGTGATCCCGTGGCCGCCGAGGATCGTGCCGATCGCCTGGGGGTTGTCCCGCTTGATCGCGGCGATGTCGAGCCCGAGCTGGAACCCGGGTCGGCGCCACGGCACCCACACCACCGTGTCGCCGAAGATCGTCGACGTCAGGGCTGGTCCGTCCGCCGCCGTCGCGATGGCGATGCCGGCGTCCGGGTGCAGGTGGTCGACGTGCGCGGCGTCGACCAGGGCGTGCATCGCCGTGTCGATGGACGGGGCGGCACCGCCCTTGCCGTGCAGCGTGTAGTCGAACGCGGCGACCATCTCGTCCTCGCGCTCCACTCCCGGGCCTGTTTCTGATGCGTACATGTCCTGGAGGGCACGGACGCGGTCGACGCGCAGGACCGCGAGGCCCGCCGGGGTGAGGGTGCCGAGGTCGCCCCCGGAGCCCTTCACCCAGAGCAGCTCCACCGGCTCGCCCGTGACCGGGTCGGTGTCGGTGCCCTTCGCCGAGGTGTTCCCGCCGGCGTAGTTCGTGATCCGCGGATCCGAGCCGAGCGCGTTCGAGCGCGCGATGAGCGCACTGATCGTGGTGTCTGCGTCGGTGCCGTGCGTTGCGGGGTCCACCCGAGCCTCCAGGTCGTTGATCGTCATCTGTCTACGCGCCCCAGCCGGCCTGGACGCCACCGACGCGGTCCTCGGCGATCGACTGCTGGTACCCGGAGTCCAGGTACGCGCGCATCGGGTTCGCCGGCAGACCGCGGGATTCGCGCCACGCGGCGAGGTCCGCCCGGACGTCGGTCTGGTACGCGTCCATGAAGACCTCGTTCGCGCCGAGGACGTCGTGGGCCTCCTGCGCTGCGGTCAGGGCCACGCGGTCGAGGAGCAGTGCCCGGGCCGTCATCTCCTGCACGTTGAGCACGGAGCGGATCTGACCGGGGATCTTGTCCTCGATGTTGTGGCACTGGTCGAGCATGAACGCGACGTCGTGGTTGTCGTAGCCGCCGCCGCGGATGACCTCGACCAGGATGCGGAACAGCTGGAACGGGTCCGCTGCGCCCACGATCAGGTCGTCGTCGGCGTAGAACCGCGAGTTGAAGTCGAAGCTGCCGAGCTTGCCGAGGCGCAGGAGCTGCATCACGATGAACTCGATGTTCGTGCCGGGGGCGTGGTGGCCGGTGTCGAGGCAGACCATCGCCTTGTCGCCGAGCGCGGACGTCTGCACGTAGCTCGTGCCCCAGTCCGGCACGTCGGTGTGGTAGAACGACGGCTCGAAGAACTTGTACTCGAGCACCAGGCGCTGGTCGGCACCGAGGCGGTCGTAGATCGTGCTGAGCGACTCGTGCAGGCGGTCCTGGCGGGAGCGCATGTCCTCCTGCCCGGGGTAGTTCGAGCCCTCGGCGAGCCAGATCTTCAGGTCGCGGCTGCCGGTGGCGTCCATCACGTCGATGCAGCGCAGGTGGTGGTCGATCGCCTTCTGCCGGATCGTCTCGTCGACGTGGGTCAGGGCGCCGAACTTGTAGTCGTCGTCCTGGAACGTGTTCGAGTTCACGGTGCCGAGCGACACCCCGTGCTCTTCGGCGTGCCGCTTGAGGTCGCTGAAGTCGTCGACGAGGTCCCACGGGATGTGCAGGGCCACGGTCGGTGCGAGGCCCGTGTACTTGTGCACCTGGGCGGCGTCGGCGATCTTCTCGTACGGGTCGCGCGGGGTGCCGGGCGTGCTGAACACCTTGAAGCGGGTCCCGGAGTTGCCGAAGGCCCAGCTGGGCAGCTCGATCTGCTGTCGTGCGAGCTGGTCGGCGATGCCGGTGAAGGTCGGGGTCGATGTCATCGTGTCACTTCCTCGTGTGCGATTGAATCGTTTCATACAGTACGGGTCGCGGCGGTCTGCCGCAACCGTGTGGGGTGTGTTGCGTCGCGCGCCCCGTTGCGGTCATCGCGCCCCGGAGAGTCGGGGCGCGATGACCGCACGGGGGCGCGATGCGGGACGGGCGCGGGCGCGATGCGCGCACGGGGGCGCGGGACGGGCGCGGGCTGCGCGCCCCGTTGCGGTCTTCGCGCCCCGAAGAGTCGGGGCGCGAAGACCGCCCGGGGGCGCGACGCCGGGCGAGCGCCGTCAGGCGTCCCGCGCACCCACCGTGACCAGCCCACCGTCCGCTCCCCGCGCTACGCCGCGGGGACCGCAGCCGGCGCGCGCAGCTCGTGCGAGCCAGCGCCGAGCCGCTGCTCCGCAGCACCCGGCAGGCGCACGACCGCAGTGACGCCCTCCGGCACCTGTGCACGGACGAGCAGCTCGCCGTCGACGAGCTCCCACCGCACCGCGATGTGCCCGTGCACGGAGTCGAGCGACGTCGAAGCCCACGTCAGGCCACCGCCCGGCTGCGGTGCGATGAGCACGGAGGCGTACCCCGGTTCGAGCGCCGACAGACCGCCCACCACCCGGTGCATCCAGTCCGCCACGGCACCGAGTGCGTAGTGGTTGAACGAGGTCATCTCACCCGGGTTGATGGTGCCGTCCGGCAGCATCGAGTCCCAACGCTCCCAGACCGTCGTCGCACCCATCGTCACCGGGTACAGCCACGACGGGCACTCCGTCTGCAGAAGCAGCCGGTACGCGTCGTCGAGGTGTCCGGTCTGCGTCAGCGCGTCGGTGATGAACGGCGTACCCGCGAAGCCCGTCGAGATCCGGTACCCGGACTGCTCGGCCAGCTCCGCCAGGCGGTCGCCCGCACGGCGCTCGTCGTCCTCGTCGAGGATGCCGAACACGATCGCGAGCGCGTAGACGGTGGTGCAGTCGCTCCGGATGCGGCCGTCGGTCACGTAGTGCTGACGGAACGCGGCCTGGAGGCCCGTGGCGAGCTCCTCGGCTTCCGTCGCCTCCGCCTCGTGGCCCGTCAACCGCGCCGCCTGCGCCACCAGGGTCGCGCTGCGGTACGCGCACGCCGTCGCGACGACGCCCGGGTCGGCCTTCGCCTTGGCGGCGTCCTCCGGCGGGGCGTCCGGGTCGAGCCAGTCGCCGAACTGGAAGACGGTGTCCCACAGGCCCTCGGGTGACAGGTGGCCCTTGATGCGGCGGAGGTGCGCCGTCATCGAGTCGAGCTGCTCCTCGAGCACCGCGGTGTCGCCGTAGGCCTGGTACAGGGTCCACGGCACCCAGACGCCGGCGTCCGACCAGATGGCGGTGGCGTCGGGGGTGCCGAAGTCCTCGGCGGGGGAGTACTTGAGCACGTCCGGCACCACGAACGGGATGACACCGTCGGCGTGCTGCTGCTCGAGCCACACGTCGCGGAGCCAGTCGCCCAGGAACGCGCGGGTGTCGAACAGGTAGGACGCCGTCGGCGCGAACGCCGCGATGTCGCCCGTCCAGCCGAGGCGCTCGTCACGCTGCGGGCAGTCGGTCGGGACGCTCAGGAAGTTGC
The DNA here is from genome assembly GCF_004346515.1 of Curtobacterium sp. PhB191. Classification (NCBI taxonomy): domain Bacteria; kingdom Bacillati; phylum Actinomycetota; class Actinomycetes; order Micrococcales; family Microbacteriaceae; genus Curtobacterium; species Curtobacterium sp. PhB191. The sequence continues at coordinate 271,198 of NZ_SMBV01000004.1, read as the reverse complement.
CCTGCATGCCCCGGATGACGTTGTCGTGGAACGTGTTGAGCAGCTCGTGGCTGGACTCGAAGGTGCCCGTCCGGGTCAGGTCGGAGCCGACCTGCACCGCGGTGACGGCCGCGCGGAGTTCGTCGAGCGTGCCGGTCCAGCCGTCGACCTGGGCGTACCGGAAGCCGTGGAAGGTGAAGCGGGGCTCGAAGCGGTCCTCACCGCCGCTCAGGGTGAAGTGGTCCGTCGCCTTCGCGGTGCGCAGCGGGCGGGTGCCGAGCTCGTCGTGTTCGAGCACCTCGGCGTGCTTCAGGGTCAGCACCCTGCCCGCGGGCCCAGAGGCGACCACGCGGAGCCAGCCGACCAGGTTCACGCCGAAGTCGATCAGCGTCGCGCCGGACGGGCTCGTCCACACCTCGACGGGGGCGATCTCGGCGAGGGGTCGGACCGGCGGCACGGTGTCGGCGACGAGTTCGCGCTCGCCGATGTCGACGGTGCGCACGGCGCTGATGCGTCCCTCGTGGCCGTCGACGCTCGGTGTGGTGACCTCGCCGGGCGTCAGGAAGGAGCCGTCGCGGAGCCGGGCGTCGATGTCCTCACCGTCGTACAGCTGATCGGCGGTGATCGCGCTGGACAGGGCCTGCCAGTCCGTGTCGGTGGCGACGAGCTGTTCGTGGCCGTCGGCGAAGGTGATGCGGAGCTCGGCGAACCCGGCGGGCTCGTCGGCGTACCAGCCGCCGCCGCCACCCCAGGCGAGCCGACCGGCGGCCCAGCCCTTGCCGAGCACGAGTGCCAGCACGGCGGCACTGCCCGCGGGCGTCTCGGTCAGGTGCGCCGTGACGTCGTGCGAGACGACGCGGATGCGCCACTCGTAGCTCGTCCACCCCGGTTCGAGCAGGTGGTCGGAGACGCGTTCGCCACCAAGCCACGCCTCGACGACGCCGAGGGCGCTGACGTCGAGGGTCGCGCTCGTGACGGCGCCGTGGCCGTCGTCGAGGGTGAACTCACGGCGCAGGATCGGTGCGCTCCCGAGGTCGGCGTCGCTCGTGATGAACGGTGCTGTCCAGGCGGTCATGTGGTGTGTCCTTTCACGCGACCGGTCGTCGTCGACCGGTGCGGGGGTCGTGGGCCCGGCCGTCCCGTCGAGGTGGGACGACCGGAGGAGGCGAGCCGCGCCTCCAGGCCGGGGTCGGGCGTCAGCCCTTGACGGCGCCGCTGGTCATGCCGGCGACGATCTGTCGGTTGAAGAAGATGTAGAGGATGAGCGGCGGGATCGTGATGAGCAGGACGTCGGTGAACAGCAGGTTGAGCTGGCTGACCGACTGGCTCTGGAACGAGTAGAGCGTCTGCTGCACCGTGGCGTTCTCGGAACCCGGCAGGAAGTACAGCGGGTTCGTGAAGTCGTTGAACACCGTGACGGACTGCACGAGCACGACCGTGATGATGACCGGCTTGAGCAGCGGCAGCACGACGCCGAAGAACAGACGGATCGGTCCGGCGCCGTCGAGGACGGCTGCCTCGTCGAGCTCCTTCGGGATCGTCGCCACGAACGCCCGGAAGAGCAGGATGCAGAACGACAGGCCGAACGTCGCCTCGATGAGGATCATCCCGCCCATGGTCTTGAACAGGTTGAGCCCCTGCAGCACCCAGATCGTCGGGACGATCGCGGGCGGGACGATGAGGCCCGCCAGGACGAAGAAGTTGATCACGCCGTTCCACTTGCTCGGACGACGCTGCAGCACGTACCCGACCATCGCGGAGAACACGACCATCACGATCACGCTGCCCACGGTCAGGACCGCACTGTTCAGGAACGCGCGGACGATCACGCCGTCACCGGACCCGAACACGGCCTGCAGGTTCTGCCAGAGCTGCCACTCGGTCGGCAGGCTGAAGCCGAGCTGGTTCGCCTCGGCCGGGTTCTTCATGGCCTGCAGCAGGACGAAGACGAACGGCACCAGGAACACCACGAAGCTGACGACGATGGCGATCGAGCCGATGATCCACCGGCGGGTCCGGCCGGGGTGGCGGTTCCGGCTCGCCGGCGTCGGCGCACGGCCGGCGGTCCGGCGGGGGCTGGTGACGGCGGTCACAGGTCCGCCTCCTTGCGGTTCAGGAGCCACGAGATCGGGACCATGATCGCTGTCACGACCACGAACAGGACCACGTTGCCGGCGGTGGACAGGCCGTAGAACCCGGCCTGGTACTGCTTGTAGATGACGCTCGCGATGACGTCACTGGTGAACCCTGGCCCACCGCCGGTCATCGCCCAGATCAGGTCGAAGGACCGCAGCCCGCCGATCAGCGACAGGATGATGACGGTGCCCATCGCGGGACGCGACAGCGGCAGGGTGATGTTCCGGAAGATCGACCACGCGCTCGCGCCGTCGACCCGTGCGGCCTCGAAGTACTCCTGCGGGATCGCCACGATGCCGGCGATGAAGATGAGCGTCGCGATGCCGACGCCCTTCCAGACGTCCACCGCGGCGACGCTCCACAGGGCGAGGGCCGGGTCGGTCAGCCACCCCGGAGTGGGGAGGCCGACCGAGCCGAGGACGCCGTTGATGATCCCGTGGAACGGGTCCATCAGCGCCTTGAACGTGATGCCGATGCCGATCGTCGACACGAGCACCGGGAAGAACACGACCGCCCGCAGGTAGCCGCGCCCCAGCACGGGCGACGTGAGGAGCAGGGCGAGGGCGAGTCCGATGACCACCTTCGCCGCGCTCGTCACGAAGCCGTACTGGAACGTGTGCACGAACCCGGAGACGAGCTGCGGGTCCTGGAAGAACCGGACGAAGTTGTCGAAACCGATGAAGGTCTGGTCGAACAGCGTCCAGCGGGTGAGGGAGAAGTAGAACCCGGCGAAGGTGGGGACCGCGAAGAACACGACGTACAGCGCGATCGCGGGGATGAAGAACCACGCGGGGTAGAACGAGCGCATCCGCTTGCGCGCGGGACCGGTCCCGCCGGAACCCGCTCGGGTCTTCGCCGGCTCGAGTGCCGTCGTGAGTGTCGCGGTCACCGTGTCACCAGCCCTTGATGCCGAGCTGCTGGGCCTGCTGGACGACGTCGTCGTCGTACTGGTCAGCACCCTTGGCCGCGTTGGTGATGCCGGAGCCGACCTGCACGCAGATCTTCTCGAGGTTCGGGCCCTTGATCGGGGACAGGAACTCGAGCGCCGGGCTCGCCTTGCCGTCGTCCAGGTACTTCTGCAGGTCGTCGATCATCGGGGGCACGTCGTCCGGCAGCGAGCAGGTCGAGATGACGTACGGGCCACCGGGCGTTCCGGTGTCGTTCTGCACCTTGCAGCCGTCGGCCGAGTTCGCGAAGGCGATGAACTTCTTCGCGGCGGCGAGTTCGTCGCCCTCGGTGGTCTTCGGGATGTACAGGCCGTTCGGCTCCCAAATGGTCAGGTTCGTGTCGTCGGCGTCCTCGGCCGGCAGCGCGAACGCTCCGATGTCCGCGACCGCGTCGGGGCTGTCCTGCTGCAGGGTCGAGATCGCGTTCGTCAGCATCGGGTACTGCGCTCCGGTGCCGTCGGCGAGCATCTTCAGGCCGTTCGCCTGCGTGGCCGAGGCGTAGTCCTCGTTGTAGAGGTCCTTGTCCTTGCCCTCGGCGAGGTGGTCGAAGCCGGCGAGTGCGGGGTCCTTGGCGTAGGACTCCTTGTTCGCGGTGTAGTTCTCCGCCCAGTCCTTGTCCTGCGCCGTGATGTTGGCGAAGTCGCCGAGCACGAACAGCTGGCTGGTCCAGGTGTCGCCGTACGTCTGGATGATCGGGGCGACCTTGCCGGCGTCCTTGATCTTCTCGCTGTTGCTGATGAACTCGTCCCACGTGGTGGGGACGCTGAGTCCGAGGTCGGCGTAGACCTTCTTGTTGTACATGACGCCGCCGCCGAAGCTCGTGCCGAAGGGAGCGCCGTAGACGCCCTTGTCGGTGCTGACGACCTTGGTGAACTGCTCGTCGACGTCCTTCGTCCAGCTCTCGTCGGACAGGTCCACCAGGGTGTTGTCCGGGTTGAGGGCCTGCATGAGCGAACCGGAGTTGTAGTTGAAGACGTCGGCCATCTCGCCGGTCGACAGCTGGGTCTTCACCAGGTTGTCGCCGTCGGTGCCCTGCGGGCGGGTGTCGAACTTGACCGTGATGTCGGGGTTGGCCTTCTCGAACGCCTCGATGAGCGGCTTCGCGGTGGCTGCGGTCGCGGGTGAGTTGTCGGCCTGGTAGGTGATCTGCACCTTGCCGCCGCCTTCGTCGGCGGAACCGCCGGACGAACACGCCGCGAGCCCGCCGATCAGGACCGTGGCGCCGCCGATGGCGACGAGCCGTTTGACGACGGCGCGCTTGGTGAGCGTCCTCGTGGTCAGGGAACGAGCTGACATTCCTTACCTCCTCGTAAGGCCCGGGGCGGGGTACCCCGGGTGAAACGGACCCGGATCCCGCGTCGTCGTGGGCTCCGGTTGCTGCTGTTTAGAACGTTTCAATCAGGATGGAACCACGTGGATTGAAGCGTGTCAATCGCTGTGCCGATTTCGTTACGGGAACGCGCATGCCTGGTGCGCGCGGTCCCGCCTCGCCCCACCCGCCCTGCTTCGCCCGCCCTGCCTCCACCCCACCCGCGAAAGCGACAGTGTGCCGCGAACTGTTCGCGTGGATCTGTCGCTTTGCCGGACCAGACGGCGTCCCGTGCCGCAGGACTGTCGCTTTCGGGCGCTCAGGCCTCGGTGCGGCGCGGGTCGCTCGGCGCCGTGGCCCGCGCGGCCGCTGCACCGGCGCGGCCGAGCGTGCTCTCGCGGGGGACGAGCTCGCTGCCGAGCACCACGGTGCGGTGGACGTGCATCGGGTCGGAGAGTTCCTCGAGCAGCAGGGCCACGGCGGTGGCGCCCATCTCCTCGCCGTGCATGGTGACCGAGGTCAACGGCACCGCGCCGCCCCACGCCACCGAGTTGTGGTCGCACCCCGACACCGGGATGTCCTCGGGCACGCGGATGCCGGCGGCTCGGAGCTCGGAGACGACCGCCATCGCGAGCAGGTCCGTGACGCCCAGGACGCCGTCGGGCCGTTCGGCGACCGGCATCGCGGCGATCCGCGCGCCGGCGTCGGTGCCGCCGGGCGGGTCGATGTCACCGGCGTCGACGTCGACGAGTTCGACTCCGGGGTGTTCCGCGATCGCGCGGAGGAGCCCCGCGCGGCGACGGGCCACCGGCTGCAGGTCGGGCCGGGCGCTCACGAAGCCGATGCGTCGGCAGCCCTGCTCGATGAGGTGCTGCGCGGCCACGTACCCGGCCTGCTCGTTGTCGACGACCACCGAGCAGGCGTCCACCTCGGTCGGTTCGTAGTTGACGTAGACGACGGGCAGGCCGTGCTGCTTCGCCGCCTCGACCTGTGCGCGGGACTCCGTCATCGAGGCCAGCAGGATGCCGGACACCCGGGTGCTCTCGAGGAACGCGAGGTGTTCGCCCTGCGCCTCGAGGTCGTTCTCGCTGCTGGCGACGAGCAGGGTTCGCCGGCGTTCGCGGGCGGTCGTGTGCGCGCCGCTGACCACGTCGGTGAACAGCGAGTTGCGGAGCGAGGCGACCACGAGACCGATCGCCCGGGTGCTGCCGGACACCAGTGCCCGGGCGTTGCGGTTCGGCGTGTACCCGAGTTCGGCGATCGCGTCGTGCACGCGTGCGGCCGTGGGCTCGGCGACCCGCTCGGGGTGGTTCAGGACGTTCGAGACCGTCGCCAGCGAGACGCCGGCGCGAGCTGCGACGTGGTGCACGCTCGGCGGGCCGTCGCGCCGGGGGACATGCACCATGCTCCGATCGTAGGCCGCAGCGGCGGCCGATCCGTGCCGCAGAGCCGGGCAGGCTGGTGGGCAGACGCGAGGCGGTCGGCTACGCGTCGGCGACGGAGGACTGCCGGACCACCAGCTCCGGCGTGAACTCGACGTGCTCGAGGTCGATGCCCTGCCCGAGCTCGACCTGCTTCGTCAACAGCTCGATCGCCTGGCGCCCGAGGTCCTGTGCAGGCTGGCGCACCGAGGTCAACGGGACGACGGCTGCCTCGGCGAAGGCGATGTCGTCGTAGCCCACGATCGCGATCTCGTCCGGCACCGCGATCGTGCCGCGCATGATGAACGCCTGTTCGAGGCCGACCGCGAGCAGGTCGTTCGCCGCGAACACCGCGTCCGGCCGTTCGGCGCGGGCGCGTGCCTGGAGTTCTTCGCCGATGCGACGCCCTTCGAGCACCGACAGTGACGCGGTCGGCAGGACCTCGAGCTCGATACCAGCTGCCCGGGCCGCCGACAGTGCGCCGGCGTGCCGGTCGGCAACCTGGCGGATGCTGGACGGGCCGCCGACGAACGCGATGCGCGTCCGCCCGATGGCCGCGAGGTGCTCGACCGCGATGCGACCGCCCGCGACGTCGTCCACCGACACCGAGGCGAAGTGCTCGTCGTCGGCGCGGCGGTCGACGAGCACGACGGCGGTGCCCTGGTCACGCAGGCGGGCGAGGCGGGACAGGTCGTCACCGGCGGGGGAGATGAGCAGGCCGGCGACGCGGCGTTCCTCGAACAGGTCGACGTAGGTGCGCTCGCGGTCGGTGGACTCGTCGGAGTTGCCGATCAGGACGGCCAGGCCCTTGTCCATCGCGGCGTCTTCTGCACCGCGCGCGACGTCGGTGAAGAACGGGTTGCCGCCGTCGAGCACGATCAGGCCGACGGTGGAGCTGCGGCCGGCCCGGAGCTGGCGTGCGGAGTCGTTGCGGACGAACCCGAGCGCGGCGATGGCGGACTGCACTCGGTCGACAGTGGTCGGGGCCACCTTGTCAGGGCGGTTCAGGACGTTCGACACCGTCCCCAGGGACACGCCGGCGAGCGCTGCCACCTCTCGCACACTGACCGCCATGTGGCCATCCTGGCATCGCACCTGCGCTTCCGGGTGGTGCGCGCCGTGATCTGTGGAAAACGGCGGACGGGAGGCGCGGTGCGGGCTGGACCCGGGCCTCCCGTCCGGTGGGTGGGCAGGTCCACCGCACGGTGCGAGATTGTGGGTGCGGCCGCGCCCCGTGCGTGCTCCGTTCCGGCGTCGCACCGTGCGTGCTGCGCCGCAACGTGCGAGGTTGGCCGCTCGGTGCGCGCTTGCAGCGCCGCACGGAGCGGGCAACCTCGCACCAAGTGAGCGACCGCGCACCGTGCGGACGCGCACAGCACGGACTTGCCAACGCCCGCCGGGTCGCACTATCGTCTCGCTGTCCCGTTGAAACGATTCACTGACGAACACGCGAACGGAGGACCAATGGCGGTCCGAATCGGAGCCCGGAGCACCACGGGCTGGAAGGCGACCGTCTCGGTCGCCATGTCGAACTACATCGAGTCGGGGTCGATCATCGCGATCGCCACGAGCCTCAGCCTGTGGCAGGCGCAGTTCCACGTCGGCGACCTCGAGGTCGGTCTGCTGGCGAGCCTGTCGGCGAACGCGTTCGGCGCGGCCGCCGGCGCCATCATCGGCGGACCGCTGTGCGACCGCTACGGCCGGAAGTTCATCTACACCTACGACCTGCTGCTGTACATGCTCGGCATCCTGCTCGCGGTCTTCGCCGGCAGCTACGGCATGCTGTTGGTCGGCTTCATCCTGACCGGCATCGCGGTCGGCGCCGGGGTGCCGGCGAGCTGGACCTACATCGCCGAGCAGGCACCAGCGGACAAGCGTGCGGCCCACGTCGGCACCGCGCAGCTCGCCTGGTCGATCGGCCCGATGGTCGGCTTCGGGTTGGCCATCGCCGCCGCACCCCTCGGGCTGCTCGGCAGCCGGCTCATCTTCGCGCACCTGTTCGTCGTCGCCGCCGTCGTCTGGTGGCTCCGCCGCGGGCTGCCGGAGTCGGCGATCTGGAAGGACGAGCGCGCCGCGACCGGCACCGCGAACTTCTTCCACGGGATCACCCAGCTGTTCAGCCGGCGCCGGAACCTGACCGCGATGCTGTTCCTGTTCGGCGTCTACGCGCTCTGGAACACCGTCGCCGGGCAGGCCGGCATCTTCCAGCCGCGGGTGTACTCGGCCACCGGGGTCACGAGCGTCACCGAGCAGTACGGCCTGCAGATCCTGGTGTGGGGCTGCACCGTCGCCGCGACCTACTTCGGCTTCATGCGCTACGGCGACCGGGTCAGTCGACGGTTGCTGTTCGCCCTCGGCGCGGTGCTCGCGATCGTCGCCTGGGCCGTCCTGATCTACGCGCCGGCGAACCTCGGCACGCTGCTGTTCTTCGCCGTGGCGTGGGGCATCTCGTCGGGCATCGGTGCCCAGGCGTTCTACGGCCTCTGGACGAGCGAGCTCTTCGCCACCCGGTACCGGGCCAGTGCGCAGGGCGTGCTCTTCCTCGCCGCGCGGGTCATGGTCGGTCTGCTGAGCATCTGGTTCCCGCTGCTGCTGTCCGACATCGGACTCCGTGCACTCGGTGGACTCATCCTGGGGCTCCTCGCGATGTCGTTCCTGGTCGGCACCATCTGGGCGCCGCGCACGCAGGGCAAGACGCTCGAGGCGATCGAGGCCGAGCGGTACGGCACCGTGACCACCGTCACCGGTACCGTGCGCACCGCCGACGAGCGCGCCGTGCAGGACGCCGAACAGCGTCGCCGCGCCGAGGCCGACCGATGACCCGCGTCTGCTTCCGACTGCAGGTGCAGGCCGAGCACCTGGACGCCTACCGCGAGCGGCACGCCGCGGTCTGGCCGGCGATGCTCCGGGCGATCGCCACGGCGGGGCGGCGGAACTACTCCCTGTTCCTCGACGACGACGGCCTGCTGATCGGCTACTACGAGACCGACTCGGTGGCCGATGCCGACGCGTCGCTCGCGGCCTCCGAGGTCGCGAGCGCATGGGAGGCGCACATGCAGGACCTGTTCGACGGTGCCGCGGGTCGGGCGGACCAGACCGCGCGGGTGCTGCCCGAGGTGTTCAACCTGGAGGACCAGCTGGCCGCCGCCGCCGAGTGAGGAGCGGGGGAGCGGGGAGCGGGTAGCGTCCGGTCCATGGCCGACGTGACCCACGCCGCGGACCTCGGGATCGACCTGTCCGACGGCAAGCCCCAACAGCTCTACCGGTGGTTCCTCGCCAGCATGCTCTTCGGCCGGCCCATCCGGCAGGAGCAGGCGGCGGAGACCTACCGCGTCCTCATCGACCACGGGTTCACCAGCCCGGGGAAGTTCGCGGGCGCCGGACGCGAGCAGCTGCGCCGGGTCCTGGACGAGGGCGGCTACGCGCGGTTCGACTACCAGATGACCGATGCCCTGCACGAGACGATGCACACGCTCGACGCCGACGAGGGGTCCGTGTCGCACCTGGTGAAGACCGCGGCGTCGCGGAAGGACCTGCGCGACCGACTCGGTGCGCTCAAGGGGGTCGGCCCGAAGACGATCGAGATCTTCCTGCGGGACATCCCGGACGTGGTGCTGCCGGACTAAGCGCGAATGCGTGCCCGGATGACTTCGTGAGCAGAAATGGTCGAGTCTGACGCCCCGACCCGACCATTCCTGCTCACGAAGCGCCCGCCCGCGCTACACGGGAACCGAGGCCTGCCACGTGCCGTGGGCCAGCGGCGTCGCCGGAGCGCCGGGCAGGTCGAGCACCGCGGTCGCGCCGACCGGCACGGTGACCGTGACCGACAGCGTGCCGTCCACGACCTCCCAGTCGATCGCCGCCCGTCCGTGCGGGGTGTCGAGCGCTGCCCCCGCCGAGGTCAACCCACCACCGGGGCGCGGGGCGAACAGGATGTCCCCGTAGCCGGGGGACGCGAGCGCGATGCCGGCCACCACCCGGTGCATGAAGTCCGCGACCGACCCGAGGGCGTAGTGGTTGAACGACGTCATCCCGCCGGAGTTCACACGGCCGTCCGGCAGCAACGAGTCCCAGCGCTCCCAGATCGTCGTCGCGCCCTGCGCCACCGGGTAGAGCCACGACGGGCACTCGTCCTGCAGCAGCATCGCGTAGGCGTCGTCGAGGTGTCCGGCCTGCAGCAGCGCGTCGCAGACCACGGGGGTGCCCGCGAACCCGGTGCCGATCCGGTGTCCGTTCGCGCGCACCAGGGCGGCGAGCCGTTCACCGACCGGCCCCGAGGCGTCCACGAGCCCGAACACGATCGCGAGCGCGCTGGACGCCTGCGAGTCATCGAGCACCTCGCCGGCGTCGGACAGGAACCGTTCGCGCCATGCGTCCCGGATCCGTGAGGCGAGCGCCGCGTAGTGGTCGGACGAGGACTGGTCCCCGAGCACCCCCGCCCACGCCGCCAGCACCGACGTCGATCGGTACGAGTACGCCGTCGCCAGGCAGTACTTGTCGGCCTTCGCAGCCGCGGCGTCCTCCGGCGGGGCGAGCGGGTCGAGCCAGTCGCCGAACTCGAAGCCGTCGACGCGCACCAACGACTCGTCCGAGGTCGCGTGCACCCCGTCGACCCAGGCCTTGGCGGAGGCCCACTGGTCCTCGAGCAGCCCGACGTCGCCGTACGCCCGGTACAGCTCCCAGGGTGTGAGCACCGCCACGTCGCCCCACACGGCGGCGTGGTTGCCCTCGGGGTCGGCGCCCGGCAGCGTCGGCACGTAGTGCGGCACGCCGCCGTCCGGTCGCTGCTCGAGCGCGAGGTCCCGCAGCCACGACCGCAGGACGCCGGCGCAGTCGTACAGGAACGCCGCGGTGGGCGTGAACACCTGCAGGTCGCCGGACCAGCCGAGCCGTTCGTCGCGCTGCGGGCAGTCGGTCGGGATGTCGACGAAGTTGCCGCGCATCGACCAGACGACGTTCTCGTGGAACCGTTCGAGTCGCGGATCCGAGCAGTGGAACCACCCGGTGCGGCGCATGTCCGAGTGCAGGACCTCGGCGACGATGTCCCCGGGCTCGAGCGTCGCGGACGGCCATCCCTCGACCTCGGCGTAGCGGAACCCGTGCACCGTGAACCGCGGGTGCCACGTGCCGGTGCCGTCGTCGGACGGCCCGGAGTAGAAGACGTCGGTGGCCTTCGCGGTGCGCAGTGGCCTGGTGGCGAGCTCGTCGTCCTGCATGACCTCGGCGTGCCGGATCGTGACGCCGAACGGTCCGACCGCGTGGTTCCGGATCCGCAGGCGGCCCGGCAGGTTCTGCCCGAAGTCGAGCTGGATCGCGCCGGCGTCCCAACGCCGTGACCACGTCGGTTCGATCTCCTCGGTCACCCGGACGACGGGGCCGTCGGCGGCGACGAGCGAGGCGGACGGGCGGTCGAGGACCTCGACCGGGTCCCAGTCGGAGTCGTCGAACCCGACGGCCTGCCAACCGTCGGGCTCGACTCCGCCATCCCACTTCTCTCCGTCGTAGAGGCCGGAGAGCAGGATCCCGGCGCGTGCGGCGCGCCAGGAGTCATCGGTGCCGAAGGTCTCGGCCGTGCCGTCCTCGTACTCCACCTCGAGTTGAGCGATGAGTGCGAGGCGGTCGCCGTAGACGTTCCGCATGCGGTCGTCCCAGGTGATCCGGCCGCGGTACCAGCCGTCCGCCAGGCGCGCGCCGAGGACGACGTCGCCGCCCTGCGACAGGTGTCCGGTGACGTCGTGCACGAGGTACCGCACGCGGTGTCCGTACGACGTCCACCCCGGCGCGAGCTCGGCGTCGCCGACGTGCACCCCGTCGATGGTCACCTCGTGCAGGCCGAGGCTCGCGACCGCGAGCCGCGCCCGGCGTACCGGTCCGCGCAGCGGGACCTGTCGCCGGAGCACCGGCGGTGCCTGGTCGACACGGGTGTTCTCCCGCCAGGGCGCGGCGACGAACGAGGCGGTCCAGTCGCTGTCGGCCAGGAGGCCCGCCTCGACCTCCAGGGGCTCGCTCCAGCCCGTCGCGTGCTCGGCTCCGGTGCCGTCGTCGCCCACCACACGGACGCCCCAGACCGCGCGCTCGCGGGACGCCAGCGGTGCGAACGGCCACGCGACGAGGACGCCGGAGCCGTCGACCCGGGCGGAGGAACCGGTGTCGTCGCCCTCCGACCGCGAGACGAGTTCGACGTCGGCTCCGGTCGGGGACCAGCCCGCGGGGGCGTCGGGTACGAGCCACGACAGGCGCGGAGTCGGTGAGCCGATCCCGAGGGGTTCGCGGAGGTGTTCGACGCGGAGCCCCGACGGGGCGACCATGTCCTGCGGGCCGGTGGCGGGCCTCCCGGTCGGGTGGGAGCCGGCCACACGGCGGGCGGTGGAGGTCGTCGTGTCGGTCATGCGGTTCCTTTCGTCAGTCCTTGATGCCGGACATCGTGATGCCCTGGATGAAGGTCTTCTGGGCGAAGAAGAACAGCACCACGATGGGGATGAGGATGATGGTCGAGACGGCCATGAGGGGGCCGACCGCGGTGTCGCCCTGCGCGCCCTGGAAGAACGTCAGGCCGAGGGACAGGGTGTACTGGCTCGACTTCGTCAGGTACAGGAGCGGGCCGAGCAGGTCGCTCCAGGACGCCAGGAACTGGAAGAGCATCACGGCCGCCAGCGCGGGCTTGCAGAGCGGCAGGATCACCTGGAAGAACACACGCAGCTCGCCGGCGCCGTCGATGCGTGCGGCGTCCGACAGCGCTTCGGGGATGCCGAGGAAGAACTGGCGCATCAGGAAGATGAAGAACGGGATGCCGAAGAACGTCGGCACGATGAGCGGCAGGTACGTGCCCGTCCAGCCGATGTCACGGTAGGCCACGAACAGCGGCACCATCGTGACGTAGAACGGCACCATCATCGTCGCGATCAGGATCGTGAAGATCCCGTTCCGCCACGGCCACCGGATCTTCGAGACGCCGTAGCCGACCATCGCGCTGGACAGTGCGGCGCCGATCATCGAGGGCACGCAGATCACGAGCGTGTTCCAGAAGTACTGCAGCAGCGGGAACGTGGCGAGGCCGTACGAGAAGTTGCCGGTCGTGATGGTGTCCGGGAACCACTTCACCGGGAACGCACCGATGTCCGCCTGGGTCTTGAACGCGCCCGTCACCATCCAGAACAGGGGCATCAGGAAGACGACGCTCAGCACGATCAGGACGGAGTGCTTCGCGATCGACTCGGCGACCTGCGGCCACGTCCGCTTGCGGTGCTTCGGGACCGGTCGGCTGGGCTCCGCGGTGCCGGGGCGGCCGGGTTGCCCCGGCTCGAGGGCGGCCGCGGCCGCGCCGGTCGGACTGTCGATGGCGGTCATCGTGCCTCACCTCCGTAGTAGACGCGCCGGCCGATGATCCGGTACGCCAGGATCGAGACGGCGGCGATGATCACGAAGAGCACCCAGCCGACCGCGCTCGAGTAGCCGAGTTGGTAGTGGTAGAACGCGGACTGGTACAGGTAGACGCCGGACACCAGGGTCGAGCCGGCTGGATCGCCGTACCCGCCCGTCATCACGAACGCCTGCGTGAAGTACTGGAACCCGGCGATCAGGCCCGTGATGGTCGCGAACAGCAGCTGCGGGCTGATGAACGGCAGCGTCACGTTGCGGAACTGCTGCCAGGTGCCGGCGCCGTCGAGGGACGCCTGCTCGAGCAGGTCCTGCGGCACGCCCTGCAGGCCGGCGAGCAGGATCACCATGAGGTTGCCGACGCCCCACAGCCCGAACAGGATCAGCGCGGGCTTGGACCAGTCCGGGTCCGAGAGCCAACCGGGGCCCTGGATGCCGAACAGGCCGAGCACGTTGTTGATGACGCCGTACTGCGGGTTGAGGACGTACGCCCAGATCACCGCACTGGCGACGATCGGCACGATGGACGGGACGAAGAAGACCACGCGGTAGAAGCCGAGGCCCCGCACCCGCCAGTTCAGCAGCAGTGCCAGGCCGAGCGCGACGGCGATGCCGAGCGGGACGGAGATCACCGTGATGAAGAGCGTGTTGCCGAGCGACAGCCACCACTGGCCGTCGGCGAAGAGCGTCCGGTAGTTGTCCCAGCCGATCCAGTCGCGGCTGCCGCCGAGCAGGTTGGCGTTCGTGAAGCTGTTCACGGCGCTGGTGATGATCGGGCCACCCGTGAAGGCGACGAGACCGATGATCGCCGGCGCGGTGAAGAAGAGCCCCCACAGGAACGTCTGTCGCTGCGCGCGGGTGCGGGGGATCCAGTGGGTGAGCCAGCTGGGCCCCTTGTCGCGCGACCGTGGTCCGCTGGTCGTGATGCTCCGTGTGACGGTCACGGGTGCTCCTTCCGGAACTCGTCGAGGGCGGAGTTGACCTGCGCGGCGACGCTCTTCATGGCGCGCTCGGGGGTCGTCTTGCCGTAGATGGCACTGCTGACGGCGACGTCGAGTGCCGTCGCGTACGTGCTGGCGACCGGGATCGTCGGGCGGATGTTCCGCGCGGACAGCAGGCCCTCGCGGTAGATCGCGACCGTCGGGTCGTCGCGGAACTCCTGCAGCACCGGGGACTTCGTGTAGCCGGGCAGCAGGGTGCCGTTCGTGAAGTTCGCCTGGGTGCCCTCGTCGGACGTGGTCGCGAACTGCAGGAAGTCCCACGCGGCGTCGTGCTCCTTCGACTCCTTCGGGATGAAGAGGTCGTAGCCGCCGAGCCAGGTGGCACTGCCGGGGGAGCCGAGCCCCTCGGCGTAGGGGAACAGTGCGGCGCCGAGCTCGACCTTGGACGCGTCACCCTGCTTGTAGACGTTCGAGCTGTCGGTCGTGGTCATCGGCGCCATGCCGACGTTGCCGCTCGCGATGGACGGCAGGGTCTGCGACGGAGCGGTGACGGCGAGCTGGCTGGCGCCGCCGACCTTCTTCGCGTAGTCGCACATCCACTGCAGCCCCTGCACGATGTTGTCGTCGTCCGGGGTCGCGACCTGGTTGTCGTCGCTCATGAACTTGCCGCCGAAGGCGAAGCCGAGCGTGAACATCGAGTTGCTGAAGCCGTAGTAGTCCCACGGGATCGTGCCGATGCGGGTGATCCGCCGGCCGTCCTTCCGCAGGATCTTGTCCGAGAACCGGTCGAGCTCGTCGATGGTCGTCGGCGGCGTCTCGGGGTCGAGGCCGGCGTCGGCGAAGACCTTCTTGTTCCAGAACAGCGGGAAGTTGACGTCGACCAGGATCGGGTGCGCGTAGATGCCGTCGGTCGCGGTCATCTGCTTCCACACCGCCGGGGCGTAGTCGGCTTCGCCGAGGCCGGCCTTCGCCATGTAGCCGTCGAGCTTCGTGACGACGCCGTACCCGGCGAACTGCGGGTACTCCTCGGGCGTGCAGAAGGCCAGGTCGGGCGGGGTGCCCGCGGCGATCGCGGTCTGCAGACGGATCTGGGTGTTGCCGGACAGCGGCGCGTACGTGACCCGGACGCCGGTGTGCGACTGCGACTTCTCGTAGAGCTCCCCGAGCAGCACCCAGGCGTTGCCGAGGGTGCCGCCCCAGATGTTGTAGAGCTCGATGACGTGGTCGCGGCCCGGTGCCGGGTCCTTGCTGAGTCGGATGCCCTGCTGGTCGGCAGCAACTGCGCCGCCGCTGATCACGGTGCACCCCGCGAGCCCGATCGTCGCTGTGCCGGCGGCGATCGCTGCGAGGAACGCCCGACGCGACACGTCGCGTGGCGCGGGCCTGGTGGGTGGGTGTGGTGGTCGGCTCGACATCGAGTCCCTCCGGTCATCTTCGTTGACAATCGGCACACCGTCCGGTGGAGGTGAATCGTTTCACCGGGCGGCTGGCGACAAATGTACGACGCTCCGGGCCGGAGCGCCAGCATTAATTCAGATCGATGGACAAATTGAACGAGAATCGGTTTTCGGGCCGGTCCCCGCGGTCCCCGCGGTCTCCTGGTCCCACGTGACATGGACCGCTCCCGCCTCGTACGTGGCGACGGGGTTCGCGAACGGCAGCGGGTGGAGCTGGTCGGCGTCGAGCAGTCGGAGCCCGGGCAGGCCGGCGAGCATTTGCGTGAGCGCCTGCCGGATCTCGAGCCGCGCGAGCTGCTGCCCGACGCACCCGTGCGGACCGTGCCCGAACCCGAGGTGCCCGAAGGCGTCCCGCTCGACGTCCAGGCGATCGGGGTCCGGGAACCGTTCCGGATCCCGGTTCGCACCGACGGGCGAGACCGACACCGTCGTGCCGGCCGGGACGAGCTGGTCGTCGACGACGACGTCCTCGGTCGCCGTCCGCGGGAACAGGGTCAGGAACATCGCACCGGTTCGCATGAACTCCTCGATGGCCGGCGCGATGCGGTCCGGGTCGTCGCGGAGCAGGGCCAGCTGGTCGGGGTTCGTGAGCAACGCGACCGTGGCGGTGGCGATCAGGTAGGCGACGGAGTCGTGTCCCGCGCTCATGAGCTGGAACACGAGCCCCTCGACCTCGTACCGCTCGAAGTCCGAGGCGAGCAGGTCGCTCACGACGTCGTCGCCGGGATCGCCCGTCCGTCGGTCGAGGACCGTCCGGATGTGGTCGAACCGCTGCTGGGTGGTGGTCGTCGTCACCTGGTCGACGAACAGTTCCCGGAACTGCGGCACCAGGTCGTCCGGCACCCCGATCACCCGGCAGTGCGTCCGTGCGGCGATCGGCTGGGCGAAGTCGGCGAACACGTCGGCACCGGGGCCCAGCGCCCGGAACACCGCGAGCTGGCCGGCCACCGTGTCGTGCACCCAGGGCTCGCGACCACGGACCTGCTTCACCGAGAACCGGCTGGTCACACCGCGGCGCATGCGCTGGTGGGCGTCGCCGTCCAGGGCGAGCAGGTTGGCGGCGTCGATCGACCGGCGTGCGGCGTCGTCGAGCGTGTCCGGTGGAGGCGCCGTGGTTGCGTGCGCTGGGTCGTGGGCCGGTGCAGCGTCGCTCCGCGGCATGCGGTGGGGCAGCTGGCTGAAGCGCGGGTCACCGAGCACCGCTCGCGCGGCCTCCCACCGGGTCACGACCCTGCCGACGTGGCCGTCCTGGTACTCGAGCAGTACCGCGGCGTCGGATGCGCGCCACGCGGCGAGTGTCGGCGACGGGGCGAGCGGCGTGCCGTCCACGGGCAGGGTGCGCGCGTGCGCGAACGGGCAGGCGGCGGGTTCGGTCGAAGTGGTCACGGGGACCTCCAGGTCGGTGCGGTGCGGGTCATCGGGTGGGTGTCGGGATGCCGGCCGCCAGGAGCCGTCGTGCGCGTCGGAAGGACCGCGGTGCACCCCAGCCGACGACACCCGTGGTTGCGTGGTCGTTGGTACCACCGCGGTCGCCGGCACTGTCGTGGTCGCCGGCACCGCCGTGGTCGCCGGAGCGCTGCACGAGGACGGCCGGGTCGTCGTCCCACGGTTCGAGCGGCGCGGCGGGGTCGAAGGTGCCGGCTGCCTGCACGAGCACGCCGTGCACCTCGGACCAGAAGAACGGCACGCGCTCGGTCTGGTCGTCGTGGCCGGTGATGGTCGCGGCGACGGACAGGGCCTGCTCGATCGCGTTGGTCTGGTGCTCGACACGGGGCGGCAGCGACGTGCCGGACGCGGGAGCGGGTGCCGGCAAGACCCCGGGCGCCGCCCACCGCGCCACGTCGCCGATCGCGAAGACGTCGGGAGCCGCGACCCCGCGTGCATCGCAGCAGACGCCGTCGTCGACGACCAGCCCGGAGCCAGCGAGCCAGGCCGTGTTCGGACGTCCGCCGGTCGCGGCCACGACCACGTCGGCCGGCACGCGCCGACCGTCGCCGAGCACGACCGCCGTGCCGCCGCGCCCCGTGCCGCCGGTCCGCGTGCCCTCGACCGCCCGTGCCCCGGCGTTCGGTTCGACCGTGACGCCCGCGGCCCGGTGCAGCGCGGTGAGCCGATCGGACAGCGCGAGCCCGACCGTGCCGAACGACAGCCCGCCACGACGTCCGACCATCGTGACCGCTCGCTCGCTGCCCCGGGCCGCCGAGGCGATCTCGGACGCGAGCACCCCGCTGCCGATGACCACGACCCGCTCGGCGGACGTCCACGCGGCACGCAGCCGCACGGCGTCGTCGAGCGTCCGCAGCAGGTGCACGCGTTCGGCGCCCGGTACTGCGGGTCGGACCGCGGTCGCCCCGGTGGCGACGACGAGCACGTCGTACGCGATCGGGCCGGCATCGGTCAGCAGTCGGTGCGCCGACGGCTCGAGGCCGGTGGCTCGGACACCACTGCGGATCGTGAGGTCGAGGGCGTCGAGCTCCGCGGCGGTCCGGAGCGCCGCGCGATCGGCATCCCATGCTCCGGTCAGGACCTGCTTCGAGAGCGGTGGGCGACCGTACGGCACGTGGGGCTCGTCGCCGACCAGGGTCACCGGCCCGCTGTGGCCCTCGGCCCGGAGCGCCTCGGCGACCGTCAGACCGGCGACCGAGGCGCCGACGACGACCACGTGCACGGTCAGTCCTGCAGGGTGATCGCGTGTGCGGGGCAGAGCGCCGCCGCTCGTCGGGCTGCTGGTTCGTCGGCGGCGCCCGGGTGCTCGTCGAGCAGCTCCACGATGCCGTCGTCGTCCTGGTCGAAGAGTGCTCCGGCGACCAGGGCGCACTGCCCGGCTCCGACGCAGATGTCCGTGTCCGCGGTGATCCGCATGGTCGTCCTCCTGTCACCGATCGCCGTCGACCGGTGCACCGACGCTACGTTCGGACCAGGTGGCGGCGGCATGGGTTCCGCGGGCAGAACCTGGACGATCCGGTCAACGCTGGTCCACCTGCACCGATGCGTACAGTGTCCGCATGGACGAACGCGCTGCCGCCGGCCCCGTCGTCGTCGCGGCGAACTGGTACCGCTTCCGCCCGGGTGAGCAGATCCACCACCTGTGGGTGCACAGCGTGTGCTGCCTCTGGGTGCTGAGCGGGAGCGGGGTGGTCGAGTCCACCGGGCAGCGGTTCCACCTGACCGCCGGCGACGTCCTCCGGCTGCCGTGGAGCCACGACGTCGCCTACCGCGCCGACGACCGCTCGCCGTTCCGGTTGGGGACGGTGCACGTCGTCCCGCGCCATGCGCACGGTCGGCCGGTCGTGCCGGAGGTCGCGCACGCGCCCGGTGACCAGGTGCTGGACGACTCCGCACGCTTCGACGATCCCGACGGCGTGGACCTCCCGATCCTCTGGCCGGGGCGCAGCAGTGTCGCGCGTCGCCTCGGGTCGCTCGGCCGGTACGTCGTCGAACGGTTCGCCGACGGCCCGTTCGACGAGTCGGTGTTCCGCGCGCTCGGGGCGGTCGTGCTCGCCGAGACCCGCGCCGCACGCGACGACGAACACGAGACGGTCCCGGTCGCGCTCGACCGGATGACGGACTTCGTGCTCCGGAACCTGCAGCGCCCGATGACCGTCGCCGAGATCGCCACCGCTGGCGACTGCAGTGAGTCGACGGCCGGCCGGCTGTTCGCCGCGCACCTCGGGTCGTCGGTGTCGAGCTGGGTGCGCGAGACCCGGATGCGAGAGGCAGCCGAACTGCTGTTGACGAGCGGACTCCGGGTCGGCGAGGTCGCCGCCGCAGTCGGGTTCGCCGACCCGCTGTACTTCTCGCGGGCGTTCCGTGACGCGTTCGGAGTCCCGCCGAGTCGCTACGGCACCGACCGCATCCGACCTTGATGCCGCACGGGTTGACAGCGCCCGGATCGTCCTGAATCGTTTCATCCGACCTTGGAGGTGCGATGGAGCTCCTGGACCACGACGTCGACGGCCAACACGACCCGATCGGGACCGCACAGTGCGGCCTGCGGTTCGCCTGGCGTCCCGACGAGACCCAGACCGCTGCGCAGGTGGTGGTCCGGGACGCCGACCGCGTCGTCTGGGACTCCGGCCGCACGGAGACGCCGACACCCTGGTTGCGTTCGCCGTCCGACCTGCGGTTCACCGCGTGGACCGAACACGCTTGGGAGGCCCGGGTGGAGTCCGCCACGGGCGTCGCCGTGGTACGCGGCAGGTTCACCCCGGCACCGCTCGCCGCCGCCGAGTGGTCCGGAGCGCGCTGGATCGGAGGCCCGGCCAGCGCCGGAGCCGCCGCGCGTGACGCCGTCGACGACGGCCGGGGTCCGCGCGAACGCAGCGCGGACGGCAGCTTCGCCGCACCGGTGCTCTCGATCGGTGTGCCGGCCGGACCGCCGGTCGAACGGGTACTGCTCGCCCTCGCCGCCGGGGGCCACGCCGACGTGCGCGTCGACGGGGCGCTCGCCACCGACGAGGTCCTGGCGCCGACCACGACGCACTGGGACCGCCGGGTCCAGGTCGTCGTGCACGACCTGACGGCGGCGCTCGGCGACGGCAACGCGCACGAGGTCGGTCTCGAACTCGGCCGCGGCTTCCACGGCATGACGAACGCGAACGTCTGGGCGTGGGAACGGGCTCCGTGGCACGCGGAGCCCTCGGTCCGTGCGGTGCTCCGGATCGAGCGCGACGGCGGCGCGGTGGAGGTGCTGCCCACCGGACCGGACTGGACCGCGCGGGCCGGCACGATCCTCCTGGACGACCTGTACGGCGGCGAGCTGGCGGACCTGCGCCGTCGCGTCGGCGGGTCGCTGGCGGCGGTTCCGCAACCGGCCACCGTCGTCCCCGGCCCGGCCGGGGCGCTCGAGGCGCGACGTGAGCAGCCGATCCGGATCGTCGAGGAGCTCGCGGCCACCTCGGTCACCGAAGCCGCACCGGGGGAGTGGGTCGTGGCCTTCCCGCGGGTGATCGCCGGTTGGGTCGGTCTGCAGTTGCCGGCCGGTGCCGCGGGGCGGACGGTCCGGATCCGCTCGGGCGAACGGCTGCGCGCTGACGGACTGCCGAACGCCGACGACGACAACCACTACTTCGCCGACGGGTTCCAGACCGACGAGGTCACCCTCGACGACCGTGGCGGGTGGTGGGAGCCACGCTTCTCGTACAAGGGATTCCGGTTCGTGCAGCTCTCCGGGTGGCCGGACGCGTCCGGTCCCGCTCCGTCCGACGTCGTCGCCCGGGTGGTGCGCACCGACGTCGCACGGCGCGCGGACTTCCGGACCGACGAGGCCCTGCTGCAGTGGGTGCACGACGCGACCGTGCACACGATGGAGAACAACCTGCACGGGTACCCGACCGACACCCCGAAGTACGAGAAGAACGGGTGGACCGGCGACGCAGCGGTCGGCGCGGACATGTTCCTGACGAACCTCGACACCGCGGCGGTGCTCACGAAGTGGGTCGGTGACCTCGCGGAGACCGTCGCACCGGGGCACCCGCCCGCGCTGATCGCCCCCAACGCCGGCGTGTTCGGCGTCGACACCCGCGCACCCGTGTGGCACGCAGCGCTCGTCACCGTGCCGTGGGACGTGTACCGCCACACCGGGGACCCCGCAGTGCTGGAGCAGCACGTCGACGTCATCGAGGAGTACGCGCGCTTCGAGGCCGACCGGTCGCCCGGGGGGATCGCCGACACGATCCTCGGGGACTGGGTCGCCCCCGGCACGAGCCCCGGCGGCGGCAACCCACCCGAGGACTCCCGCGTGCCGGCCACCGCGTTCCTCGTCCGGATCCTCGACACCGTCGCCGCGATCGACGACGTGCTCGGGCGCGACGGGTCCTGGGCACGAACGGCCGCAGAGGACGTCCGCGCGGCGTTCACCGAGGCGTTCCTGCACGACGGCGCGGTCCGGGGCGAACACGACGAGGGATTCCGACAGTCCCACCAGGTGCTCGCCCTCGCGTTCGACGTCGTGCGCGCCCCGTCCGACCGGGCAGCCGTGGCCGCGGCGCTCGCCGCCGACGTCCGGGCCCGCGGCGACCACCTGGACACCGGGGCGATCGGGACGAAGTGGCTGCTGCCCGTCCTGACCGACGCCGGCTACCCGGACCTCGCGCTCGCCGTCGCCCGACAGACCTCGCCACCGTCGTGGGGCGCCTGGCGCGAGGCCGGGGCGACGTCGATGTTCGAGCACTGGGACCTGGCGGCACGGTCGCACGGTCACTACTTCCTCGGGACGGTCGACGACTGGCTCACCGGGTGGGTCGCGGGGATCCGGCCGACCGAGGCCGGGTGGCGGCGGTTCACCGTGGCGCCCGCGGTGTGCGGCCCGGTCGGGTCGGCATCGTGCACGGTGCGGACCCCGTACGGCGACGCCGCGGTGGCGTGGACCGCCGATGACGGCACCGTGTCCCTCACCGTGACGGTGCCGCCCGGTTCCGGCGCGGACGTCGTCCTGCCCGACGGCACGCAGCACGTCGCCGGCCCCGGCACGAGTCACTTCGTGAGCAGAAACGGTCGGGTGGGGTGACCCGACCCGACCATTCCTGCTCACGAAGCGCCCCCGACCCAACCCCGACCCGCCCAGCCCGCCCATCGCCCCCGTGGCTACCGTGGACCCCATGCAGCCGCCCGCAGCAGGAACCCTCCGCGTCCTCCACCTCTCCGACACCCACCTGACCGGCGACGGCGCCCTGCACCAGGGGTCCGTCGACACCACCGCAGCGCTGGACGGCGTGCTCGCCCGCGTCGACGGGGTGTCCGGCATCGGCCTCGTCGTCATCTCGGGCGACGTGTCCGAGGACGGCAGCCCCGAGTCCTACGCCGCCGTCCTCGAGCGGGTCGGCGGATGGGCCGAACGCCACGGAGCCGCCCTCGTCGCGGTCCCGGGCAACCACGACCTGCGCGAGGGCTTCCGCCAGGTGCTGTCCAACGGCCACGTCCTCGGCGAGGGCGGCCGCCCCGTCATGCACACGATGGAGTACCACCCGCCGACCGTGCCGGTGCGGGGGCAGTCGCTCGTCGCCGGCCGGAGGATCGTCACGGTCGACACGAGCGTGCCGGGTGCCGGCTACGGCGAACTCAGCGACGCCAGCCTCGAACGACTCCGCGCCGCGCTCGCCGGGGACCACGCGCCGCACGGCACGGTCGTCGTCCTGCACCACCCGCCCCTGCCGGCCCCGACCGAGCTGCACGAGGCGCTCCGACTGCAGAACCCCGAGGCGCTCGCTGACGTGATCCGGGGGTCCGACGTCCGCGTGGTCCTGGGCGGGCACTACCACCACCACTTCGCCGGATCGCTGGCCGGCGTCCCGGTCCTCGTCGCCCCCGGGGTCGCGAACGACACGGACGTGACCGGCGCCTACGACGAGGAATCCGCGTACGCCGACAGCGGCGCCCTCGTCGTCGACGTCGCCGAGGACGGCTCCGTCTGGTCGACGCCGCTGCGCGTCCCACGACCCGACGCCGACCCGCTCGCGTTCCACCTCGACGCCGAGACCGTCGCGTCCGTCATCGCGGTAGCCGGCAAGCACTGAGCGGCAGCCGGCAAGCACTGAGCGGCAGCCAGCAAACACTGAGCGGCCGGCGTGCAGTGAGCGCGCGACGCGCACCGGGCGCGCGAGGCGCACTGGACGTGCGCGACCGACGGACGGGAGGCCCGTGGCGGCGCCGCCACGGGCCTCCCGTCCGCTCGTCGGTACCGCCCACGGCCGGTACCCCGCCTGCTCGGGCTGCACGCGGGGAAACCGAGTAGGCCGGAGGCACACGCCAGCAAAGGAGCACCCATGCGGAACGGCAAGGCAGTCCAGTACGACCGGTACGGCGACTTCAGCGTGGTCGAGCTCGTCCCCCAGGAGAAGCCGACGGCCGGCCCCGGCGAGATCGTCGTCGAGATCGTCGCCGCCGGGCTGAACCACATCGAGCGCTTCCTGCGCGAGGGGAAGCTCCGGGACCACATCGAGCTCGAGTTCCCGGCACGGCAGGGCGTCGACTTCGCCGGCATCGTCCGGGCGCGGGGCGACGGCGTGAAGGACCTGCGGGTGGGTGACGAGGTCATGGGGCACGCGCCCCAGGGAGGCTCGCACGCGAACTGGATCGCGGTGCCGCGTGGTGCCGTCATCAAGAAGCCGGAGTACGTCGGGTGGGAGGTCGCCGGTGGCCTGTACCTGGCCGGGTGCACGGCGCTGTCGGTGGTGCGATCGCTCCGCCTCGGACCGGACGACACCGTCGTCATCACCGCTGCTGCGGGCGGTGTCGGCCACATCGAGAGCCAGCTGGCGCACGACGCCGGTGCGACCGTGATCACCCTCGGCAGTGCGCGCAACCACGACTACCTGCGGCAGATCGGCACGCTGCCGGTCGTGTACGGCGAGGGCGAGGAAGACCGCATCCGAGCGATCGCGGACGGCCGACCGATCACCGCCTTCATCGACAACCACGGCGAGAGCAACGCCGAGCTCCTGGCCGAACGCCTCGGGGTCGGGGACGAGCGCTTCGTGTCGTCGGACGAACGCCGCGACATCGAGCTCCGGTTCCTGCGCGCCCCGGCAGAGGACGAGGAGACCCGGGAACTCCTGACCCTGCTGGCGAAGGCCCTGCAGGAGCGCCGCTTCCAGGTGCTCATCTCGGGGTTCTACCCGTTCGAGTACATCGTCGAGGCGTACGAGGACCTCGCCGAGATGAAGTCACGCGGCAAGGTCGTCATCGGGATGCAGACGGTCGAGACCGGGGCTCGGCTCGACTGGTACCGCTCCGAGAAGGCCCGCGACCTGCGGGACCGCTACGCGGATGCGCGCGGCTCGGAGGCGGAGACGATGGCGGGCGGTTCAGCGAGTCCGGCGAGCTGACGGCGGTCGGGCTCGGCGGTCGGGCTCAGCTCAGGATGTCCTTCGAGGCGAACCGGCTGTACGCCAGCGCCCCGAACACGACGACGTAGCCGAGCTGCAGCAGTGCGTTCGACCCGAACGAGTCGAACGAGATCGGGTCGCGGAGCAGGTCGCCGAACCCCAGCCACTGGTGCGAGAACAGGTACGGGTGCAGCCAGTCGAGCTGGGGCAGCTGGTCGAGGACCTGGGAGGCCCCGGCCAACACCACCGTCGCGGCCATCGCCCCGACCGGCACGTTCGTCAGTGTCGAGGCGAACATGCCGATCGCCACGAGTCCGAGCATCGACATCGCCACGTAGAGGGCGAGGAGCAGTGCCCGACCGGCGTACGACGCTCCGCCGACCTGGGTGCCGGACAGCAGGGTGACCGGACCGATCGGGAACAGCACGGCACCGATCGCCGCACCGACGAGCACCACGAGCAGCGTCGCTGCCAGGCAGAACGCGACCGCGCCGGCGAACTTGACCAGGATGAACCGCACCCGGCCGGTCGGTGCGACGAGCAGGTAGCGGATGGTGCCGTGGCTGGCCTCGCCCGCGACGGTGTCGCCCGCGACCACGCCGACAGTGAGCGGCAGGAACAGCGGGATCGACACCGTCAACGCAGTGAACGCCACGAACAGGCCGTTGTTGGTGATGTCGCCGAGGAACGCCGGACCGCCGTCGTCGCCGTCGGTCGTCAGCTTCACGGCGACCGCGATCAGGACGGGGACGAGCGCGAGGGCCCCGAGCATCGCCCACGTGCGGCGGCGGCGGAACACCAGCGCGAGTTCGGAGCCGAGCAGGGCGAAGGGACGCTGGCGGCGCGGGGCCTCGGCATCGGCCTCGGCGTCGGGCAGTGCACGGGCAGTGTCAGGCAGCGACATCGAAGCCCTCTCCGGTGAGCGCGACGAACAGGTCCTCGAGCGTGCCGCCGCCGACCGTCAGCCCACGGACGCGGACGTCGGCGCGGACGAGTTCGGCGGTGATGGTCTCGGGCAGCAGCTCGTGCGGCAGGTCGGCGACCAGGACGTCCGCGCCGCCGTCGTGCCGGGGGACGAGTCCGAGCCGGCTCAGCACGCTGCCGGCCTGCCCGACGTCGGGCGTGCGGACGGTCACGGTGCGTGCACCGGCGGACCGCAGCTCGTCGAGTTCGCCCTGTGCCACGAGCTTGCCGGTGCGCATCACCGCGGCGTGGGTGCAGACCTGCTCGATCTCGGCGAGCAGGTGGCTCGACACGAACACCGTCGTGCCGTCGTCCGCCAGGGACCGGATGAGGTTGCGGACCTCGCGCGTGCCCTGCGGGTCGAGGCCGTTCGTCGGTTCGTCGAGCACCAGCAGGTCGCGCGGGGAGAGCAGTGCGTTCGCCAGGCCCAATCGCTGCTTCATGCCGAGCGAGTACGCGTGCGCCTTCTTGTCCGCCGCGTGCGTCAGGCCGACACGGTCGAGGGCGCTGGCCACGCGGGCCTTGCGGGTGCGCGGGTCCGACGTGGGGTCGGCCGCGTCGAAGCGCTGCAGGTTCGCGCGCCCGGACAGGTACGGGTAGAAGGCCGGACCCTCGACCAGGGCACCGACGTGCGGCAGCACCTGGTGGAGCGCCTTCGGCATCGACTGGCCGAGCACCTCGATCGTGCCGCCGGTCGCGCTCGACAGCCCGAGCAGCATCCGGATCGTCGTCGTCTTGCCGGAGCCGTTCGGCCCGAGGAACCCGAACACCGCGCCGCGCGGCACCGACAGGTCGATGCCGTCGACGGCGCGCTGCTTGCGGAAGACCTTCTGGAGGCCCGTGGTGCGGATCGCGAGGTCGGTGCCCGTGGTCGGACGGGTCGCGTCCACGGCGGCCGGTTCCGTCGTGTGCGCGGGTTCCGGTGTGCTCACTTCGCGGCGGCGACCAGCGACGACACCGGCACGGCGCCGGCGAGGACCCGGCCGTCGTCGGTCAGGTAGACCGACACGAGCGAGGTCTGGACGGCACGGCCGCCGTCGACGGCCTTCGTGAGCTGGCCGAGCAGGCCCGACGCCTCGTCACCGAGGGACGACTGGTCCACCGTGCCGGCGGGGAGCTCGGCGATCGTGCCCCAGCCTTCGCCCGTCAAGGTCGGCTCGTCACCGTCGTGCGCGGTGCGGGCGTGGTCACCCTTCGCGTGCGCACCGTGCTCGGCGTCGGACAGGTCCTTCTCGGTGACCTTCGCGTTCGACGGGGGAGTGAAGTCGAAGAGCCGTGCGGCCGGGGCGCCGTAGTCGAGGCTCGTGAACCCGACCTGCACCGCGGGGTCGTCCTGCCCGGCGGCCTGGATCGTCGCGCGCAGCGGGAGCCCGGTCTGCTGGTCGACCGCCAGTCGGACGGTGCCGACCAGGGTGTCGGAGGACTTCGGCGTCAGCGTGATCTGCCAGGCGTCGTGACCCGCGACGCTGACCTCGGTCGGCTTCGAGACCGTGGTGCTGGGGGTGATGGCGTCGATGGCTTGCTCGGCGATGTCGGTCGGCGTGGTGGTGCCGTCCTGCAGGTCCTTCGCGGTGTCGGAGGGCAGGGTCACGTGCGTGGCCGTGCGCTCCTTCGAGTCCCAGGTCCAGACCTCGGACCCGTTGCGGACCACGTCCTGCTCGGCGAGCTGCTCCGTCAACTGCACGCGCTGCTTGTCGGCGCCGTCGACGTACACGCGGGCAGTGTGCGACGAGGTGAGCAGCCCGAGCACGTCCGAGGCGTCGCCCTCGAGCGAGGAGCCGCCGGAACCGGTCGGCAGTTCGGGGAGTCCGAGGTCGCTCGACTGCGAGAGCTTGCCGGAGTACTGCGCGTCCGAGGACTTCGCGATGCTGGCGATGACGTCGGCCGCGGTCGGGTTCGTCCCCGCGATCGGGTCGTTCGCCGCGTTCGCGATCATCGGGGCGGCGACGGCGCCGGCGACGACCACCGGCGCGATGACTGCTGGCAGCCAGGCTGACTTCTTCATCGGGTTCCCCTCGTGGAGCATCGGAGTCGTGAGTACGGTACGTCCGGCCCCCGACAGGACGCTGGGCGTCGACGGATCGCGATCGTTCGTAGACTCGGGGCGCGACCGACGGCGGTCGTGTGGCGGCGAAGGAGGCGGCATGCGGGCGGTGCTCGGTCTGGACATCGGGACGTCGAGCACGAAGGCGCTGCTGGCCCGGTTCGACGGCACCGTGATCGCCGAGGTGAGCCGTCGGCACGACGTCGACCGTCCTGCCCAGGGCCTGGTCGAGATGGACGCGGCCGTGTGGTGGGACGAATTCACGACGTTGACGCACGAGCTCCTCGCGCTCGTCCCCGATGCCGACGTGCAAGCCGTGGGCGTGAGCGGCATCGGCCCCTGCGTCCTGCTGACCGACGATGCAGGGGATCCGCTGCGCCCGGCGGTCCTGTACGGCATCGACACCCGGACGGCCGACCTGCTCGACGAGGTCACGGCCGAGCTCGGGGGCGAGGACACGATCCGCGCCCGGTGCGGCTCTGCGCTGAGCACCCAGGCCGCCGGGGCGAAGCTCGCGTGGGTCGCCCGGCACGAGCCCGACGTCTGGGAGCGGGCGGTCCGGTTCACGATGCCGGCGTCACGCGTGGTGGAGCTGCTGACGGGGGAGTACGTCCTCGACCACCACTCGGCCAGCCAGACCACCCCGTTCTACGACGTCCACGAGAACACCTGGATCACCGAGTGGTGCGACCGGCTTGCGCCCGGCCTGCCCCTGCCGCGGCTGCTGTGGTCCGGCGACCAGGCGGGCGTGGTGACGCGCGAGGCGGCCGCGGCCACGGGCCTCCCGGTCGGTATCCCCGTGACGGCCGGCACCATCGACGCCTGGGCGGAGGGCGTGAGCGTCGGCGAGTCGGTGCCGGGCCGGATGTTCCTGCAGTACGGCACCACGATGTTCATGATCGCGCCGACCGCCGAGCCGACGCCGGTGCCGGGCATGTGGACGACGGTCGGGACGCACCCGGGGCAGCCGAGCGTGTCGGGTGGGATGGCGACCTCCGGGGCGATCACCGACTGGCTGCGTCGGCTGGTCGACGGCGAGTGGCCGACGATGCTCGAAGAGGCACGGTGCGCCGGGATCGGCGCGAACGGGCTGCTGATGCTGCCGTACTTCGCGGGTGAGCGGACGCCCATCGCCGATCCGGACGCGCGCGGGGTGATCGCTGGGCTGACGGTGCGGCACACGCGTGGGGACATCTACCGGGCGACGCTCGAGGCGACGGCCTACGCGGTCCGGCACAACATCGAGGTGCTGCGTGCGGCCGGGGTCGAGGTCCGCGAGCTCGTCGGGGCCGGCGGCGGGTTGCTCGGACGGCTCTGGCCGACGATCGTGAGCGACGTGACCGGGCTGCGGCAGACGGTGCCGTCGGTGACCGTGGGGGCGTCGTACGGGTCGGCGTTCTTGGCGGCAGCGCTCGTGGCCGACGTCGACATCCGGCAGTGGAACCCGCCGGCCACCGTCATCGAGCCCGACCCCGTTGCGACGGCCGCCTACGAGCCCGGGTACCGCGACTACCGCGAGCTCTACGAGGCGACGAAGGCCGTCGTGCACCGCTTGGCCGCGCGCAGCTGACCGTTCGACACCGCGCAACGGACACAGCACCGCGCAGATGCACGGTGCTGTGTCCGGAACCTGGTTCCGCGGGAGTGCCGCCGCGCCTACGCCTGGGCGTCGACGCCGGCCGGCGCGCTGCCGTCGTAATCGCAGATGGCCTGGACCTTCGAGGCGCTCGCGCTCGTTCGGTCGAACTCGTAGCCCAACCACTCCTTCGCCATCCGGCGGGCGACCTCGACGCCGACGACCCGCTGGCCCATGCAGAGGACCTGGGCGTCGTTCGACAGGACCGAACGCTCGACGCTGAACGAGTCGTGCGCCGTGACGGCCCGGATGCCCGGGACCTTGTTCGCCGCGATCGCGACGCCGAGTCCGGTGCCGCAGATCAGGATCGCGCGGTCGGCCTCACCCGACGCGACGAGTCGCGCTGCGTCGACGGCCACGTGCGGGTACGCGGTGTGCCCGTCCGCGTCGACGCCGACGTCGACGACCGACGCCACCCGCGGGTCGGCCTGCAGGTCCTGCTTGATGATCTCCTTGTAGTCGAACCCGGCATCGTCCGAGCCGATCACGAGACGGTACGTCATGCGTGTGTTCCTTCCAGTTCGTTCGCACGGGCAGCGAGGACCTCGCCGACCCGCGTGAGGATCATCCCCATCGAGGTGGCACCCGCGTCGGGTGTCCCCAGGCTCTTCTCCGCCAGCGGCCGGGCACGCCCGACCTTCGGCGTGAGGTCGGCTGTCTTGTCGGCCTCGTCACGAGCGACTTCCGCTGCAGCCTGCCACGCGTCGGTGAGCGAGGAACCAGCCGACACCGAGGTCCGCAGTGCATCCACGAACGGCAGCAGTGCGTCGAGCAGCGTCTTGTCCCCGCGGGACGCCCCGCCCAGGTGGACGATCGAGTCGGCGAAGGCCTGTGCGGCCTCCACGACGTCGGACGCCTCGTACGCGGAGCGGTCGTCGCGCAGCGACCGTCCGAAGGCCTCGAGTGCCGCACCCCACAGGACTCCCGAGGTGCCGCCCGCGAACTCGGCCCACGCGTCACCGGCGCGTCCGAGGACGAAGGCGACCCCTGCCTCCTGGCCGACCCGGTCGACTGCCTTCCGAGCCGCGCCGATCCCCTTGACCATGCCGCGTCCGTGGTCGCCGTCGCCGGCGACGGCGTCGATGCGGCCGAGCTCCTCCTCGTGCTCCCGCAGGAGCGCGTCGATCGCCTCGATCGCGTCGCGTGCCGTCTGCGCGGCCTGCCGGGAGGCATCACTCGCGTCCGGCACGACCGTCGCCTCGTCCTCGGCGTCGTCCACCGCGTCGGCCGGCAGCAACGCTGCGATCGGCGCGGCCGCCTTGCGGTACGCGGGCGTGTAGGTGTCGGCACGCCACAGGGGGTCGAGCTCGTCGTCGAGCCACTGGAGGGTCAGCGAGCAGCCGCCCATGTCGAGGCTCGTGACGAGTTCGCCGACCTCGGGTTCGACGATCTCGAGGCCGGCGTCCCGCAGCAGCGGGAGGACGCGTCCCCAGAGCAGGAACAGTTCCTCGTACTTGGTGTCGCCGAGGCCGTTGAGGATCGGGGCGACCCGGGTGCCCGCGTTCGCCGGTCGGTCGGCGAGGAGTCGTTCGACGAGCAGCGCCGCGAGGTCGGTGGCGCGGAGCAGTGGGACGTCCTCGATGCCGGGTTCACCGTGGATGCCGAGCCCGAGTCCGAGGTGGCCGTCGGGCACGGTGAAGAGCGGCTCGGTGGCGCCGGGCATGGTGCACCCGGAGAACGCGACACCGATCGTGCGGGTGGCGGCGTTCGATGCATTGCCGAGGCGTTCGACCTCGTCGAGGTCCGCGCCCGCGGCGGCTGCGGCACCCATCGCCTTGAAGACCGAGAAGTCCCCGGCGATGCCACGACGCTTCGACTCCTCGTCGGCGCTCGCGATGTCGTCCGTGACCACGACGATCCGGGTGTCGATGCCCTCGGCACGCAGCCGCTCGGCGGCGAGCCCGAAGTTCATCGTGTCACCGGCGTAGTTGCCGAACGACAGGACGACGCCCTTCCCCTGGTCGGCCGCCTTGGCGACCGAGTACACCTGCGCGGTGGACGGCGAGGTGAAGACGTTGCCGACGACGGCGCCGGTGGCGAACCCCGGGCCGACGATCCCGCAGAACGCGGGGTAGTGGCCGGAACCGCCGCCGACGACCACCGCGACCTGGGGGTCGGCGCCGTCGGTGGGCAGGGTGACGACGCCGCCGTGGACGCCGCGGACGCGGTCGGCGTAGAGCGCGAGCCAGCCGGCGAGCTGGTCCTCGGCGAACTCGTCGGGGGCGTCGTGGATCGTGGTCATGCTCGAGTCCTTCAGTGGGAGGTGCGGGTGCCCTGCGGCACCTTGAGGAAGTGGATCATCACGAACGCGCAGGCGTACAGGCCGACGAACGTCCAGGTCGCGGCCTGACCGCCACCGCCGAGCGCGAAGACCGCGGCGACCACACCGGTGCCGAGGAACGCCGCGCCGCCGGCCGCCGTCGTGTACATCGCCATCGCGGCGCCCTTGTGCTCGGGGGCGAGCGCCGGCATGATCGCGCCCATCGGCACGAAGCCGGCGAGCAGGCAGCCGAACACGCAGCCGGCGACGACGGAGAGCACGTAGCCCCAGTCCGACCCGGCGGGGACGAGCTGTGGGACGTACCACCAGGCGATGAGGCCGAGGGCGGACCCGACGATGCCGAACCACTTGACGGTGCGCTGCCAGCCGATCTTGTCGCCGACCCAGCCGAACAGCGCGTTCACCAGGATGTTCGTCGCGTAGACGCACACGGTCATGAGCAGCCAGCGGCTCTGGCCCCACCCGCGCTCGTTCGCGATGACGGCGGGCAGGACGACGAACATGCCGAACTCGGGCGCGGTGTTGATCAGACGGACCAGGAAGCCCATCAGGATCTTCGGCCGGGTGACGGTCAGGCGGATGCCGCTCGTCAGCACCTGCCAGGCGCTCTCGCCGGCCGGGGCGATGCGGGAGAACCCGTTCGGCAGCCGGACGCCGAACAGCATGATGAGGAACCCGATCACGACCAGGCCGATCGAGGCGACCATCGCGCCGGTCTCACCGATCGTGCCGCCGCCGAACACCGGGATGGCGCCGATCGCGAAGAGGGAACCGAGCGTCGGCAGGCCACCCGTGAAGGCGACGTAGAACCAGCCGACCGCCGAACCGTTCCGCTCGACCGGGGTGGTGATGTTCACCCAGACCAGGAACGCGAAGGCGAAGAGCGGGTAGCCGAAGCCCCGGACGGCGTAGGCGACGGCCGCGAACGGCACGCTGCCGATGTTCAGCGCGAGCAGGAAGAGCACCTCGAAGACGACCCAGACGGCGAACCCGAGGATCATCACCCGGCGCGGCCCGATCAGGTCGGAGAGGGCGCCGGAGACGTAGCTGCCGATCAGGGCGGCGAGGCTGTAGAAGGTCACGATCGTCGCGACGGTGGCCTCGGGACTGCCGAGGACCGCGACCATGTGCGGGGTGATGAAGTTCGACTCGACGCCGTTCCCGGTCATGAAGACCAGGACGGCGACGAACCCGAGGGCGAGCGGGCGGGGGATCCCCATCCGGTCGAGGCGGCCCTCGGCGCGAGGGGTCGTGGGCGCACCGGTGGCGCGCTGTGTCGTCGTTGACATGCTTGCTGACTCCAAGGGTCGGCGGGCTCAGGCCTGCAGGGACGGGAGGATCGAGACCTTGACGCTCGCGCCGGCGGAGTCGCCGACCAGGTCGAGGGCCTCTTGGAACCGCTCGAGCGGGAACTGGTGCGTGCAGATCTCCGACATCGGCAGGGTCTCGGCCTCGAGCAGCTTGATCGCCGCCGGCCAGGTGTGCGGGCCGAGGTGGGCGCCCCGGACGTCGAGCTCCTTGTCGTCCGAGATGATCGACCAGTCGACGGAGACGGCGTCCTTGAACACCGAGTACTCGACGAAGGTGCCGAGCTTGCGCAGCAGGTTGAGGCCCTGGGGCACCGCCGACGGGTGGCCGGTCGCCTCGATGTAGACGTCGGCGCCGTAGCCGTCGGTGAGCTCCTTGACCCGGGCGACCGCGTCGTCCTCGGCGATGTTGATCGTCAGGTCCGCGCCGACCTTGCGTGCCAGCTCGAGCTTCGCCTCGACCACGTCGAGCGCGATGATCCGGAGCGGGTTCTTCTGTCGAGCACCGGCGATGGCGGAGAGGCCGATCGGTCCGGCGCCGGCGATCACGACGGTGTCGCCGAACTTGATGTCGCCCCGCTCGACGGCGTGGAACGCGCAGGACAGCGGCTCGGCGAACGCGGCGACCTGACCGGGCAGAGCGCTCGACACGGGGTGGGTCAGGGCCTTGGCGGGGACGAGCACGTACTCGGCCATCGCGCCGTCGTAGCCCTTGAAGCCGAACATGTCGTGGACGTTGCACATCCAGTACGCGCCTTCGAGGCAGTACCGGCACTCCCAGCACGGCACGATCTGCTCGCACGCGATGCGGTCGCCGAGTGAGACCTTCCGCTTCGCCAGGGTGTCGTCGTCGCCGGAGACGATCGTGCCGACGAACTCGTGCCCGGGGATGCGGTCCGTCTCGGCCCAGGCGGCGCGGTTCTCGTCACCCCAGAACTTCGCGGCGCCGTGGTAGCACTTCAGGTCGCTCGCGCAGATGCCGACGGCGTCGGTCCGGAGCAGGAGTTCGCCGGGGCCGGGCGTCGGCACGGGGCGTTCCTCGAGCCGGTAGTCGCCCGGGCCGTGGACGACGACGGCTCGCATCGTCGTGGGGATGGTCGTGGTGGCGGTCGTGGCCGCGTTCTCGGTCGTCGTCGACATGCGCTGCTCCTTCGTTGGATGGCTTCGGCGACGACTGTACACCTCGCAGAACGTTTGTCCAGAACACAATTTCTGCTAGGTTCGACCCGACGCAAAGGAGCGAACATGACGACCAGCACCACCCCCGACTTCGCCGCAGCCCTGCGCCCGGGCCCGGACACCGTCGACCTGACGAACGACTTCACCGGCCGCACCGCAGTGGTGACCGGCGGCGCCTCCGGCATCGGGAACGCCATCGCCCGGGCACTCGCCGCACGGGGTGCGCGGGTCGCGATCGTCGACGTCCGTGCCGACGGCGCCACGACGGCGGCGGCCGACCTGCCGGCCGCGGGCCTCCATGCCGGGTTCGGCTGCGACGTGACGGACGAGACATCCGTGGCGCGCACCGTCGCCGACGTCGTCGCGCACTTCGGTCGCGTCGACGTGCTCGTCAACTGCGCCGGGATCGCCGCACTCGCTCCGGCGGACGAACTGTCCGCCGAGACCTGGTCGAGGACGATCGACGTCAACCTGACCGGCACCTTCCGCGTCGCCCAGGCCGTCGGCCGGCACATGCTCGCCGCCGGGTACGGGCGCGTGGTGAACATCGCTTCGCAGGCCGCGCACGTCGGCATCGACGGGCACGCCGCCTACTGCGCCTCGAAGGCGGGCGTCATCGGACTCACCCGTGTGCTCGCGCTCGAGTGGGGCGGTCGCGGCGTCACCGTCAACACCGTGTCGCCGACCGTCGTGCTCACCGACCTCGGCCGTGCCGCGTGGGCGAACGAGAACGGCATCCGGCACCAGGACGAGATCCCCACCGGCCGCTTCGCCACCCCCGACGAGATCGCCGCCGCGGTGCTGTTCCTGGCGGGGGAGTCGAGCGCGATGGTGAACGGCGCCGACCTCCGGGTGGACGGCGGGTTCACGATCCGCTGAGGTGTGCCGGGGATACGATCGGCGCATGTCCGCCGAGAACCCTGCCGCCGAGGGTGCCCGGACCCGGTTCCCGCTTGACACCGTGTACCAGGCGGCGCGGATGTACTACCTCGAGGACGCCACCCAGGTCGAGATCGCCTCGCGCCTCGGTGTCTCGCGTCCGACGGTGTCGCGGCTCGTGGCCGAGGCGCGCAAGGCCGGACTCGTCCGCATCGAGGTCGTCGACCCGTTCCAGGACGAGACCGTCGCGCTCGCCGAACGGCTGCAGGTCGTGCTCGGCATCCGAGCGGTGCACCTGGCCGCCGTCACGCACACCGCCACGCTCGGCGCCGACCTCGCCGCGCCCCTGGCCGCAGCGGTCGAGGGCATGGGACTCGTCCCCGGCGACGCCGTCCTGATGTCGTCGGGCCGCACGGTGTACGACGTCGCACACGCCGGCATGCCGAGCCTGCCCGGCGTGCAGCTCGTCCCGACGGTG
Organism: Curtobacterium sp. PhB191; assembly: GCF_004346515.1. Classification (NCBI taxonomy): domain Bacteria; kingdom Bacillati; phylum Actinomycetota; class Actinomycetes; order Micrococcales; family Microbacteriaceae; genus Curtobacterium; species Curtobacterium sp. PhB191. Next base: position 236,039 of record NZ_SMBV01000004.1, on the reverse strand, counting down.
GGCGGGCAAGCCGACCCGATGCCGTGGTTCCAGACGAACGAGATCACCCGGACCGCCGCGGAGCACTCCGGAGCGATCCCCGCCTTCCTGTTCGCGCAGGCGCTTCCGTCGCCCGCGATGCGCTCCTCGCTCGACGAGGACCCGGCCTTCCAGCACGTCGTCGGGCTCTGGGGCCGGGCGAAGGGCGCGATCCTCGGCATCGGGGCGCCGACCCCGACGCGCGACGCCCTGGCGCGGGGCGTCCCCGTCGAGGACGCCGCGTTCGACCAGGCCGCCGGTGACGTCTGCCTCAACTTCTACGCCGCGGACGGTTCGCCCATCGAGTTCCCCGGCAGCGACCGGATGGTCCGGACCTCACGCGAGGTCCTGTCCGGTGTGCCGCACGCCGTCGGCGTCGCCGTCGGCAGCGCCAAGGTCGGCAGCATCGTCGGCGCCGTGCGCGGAGGGCTCGTCAACGAGCTGGTGTCGGACGCCGCGACGGCCCGCGCCCTGCTCGACGCGCTCGCCTGAGCGGTCTGCTCGACGCCTGGCAGGTGCGCGCTCCTTCCCAGAACGGGCGCGATGGAAGGCGCTTTCGGGCATACCTGGTCGTTTCTTCGTGGCAGGTACGCCCGATTCCGGCAGGTACGCCCGATTCGGGCAGGTACGCCCGAACCTAGTGCGTGCGCCGCACGTCCCACAGGTGGTGGACGGGGTCGTGCGCGTAGTACGTCGCGAGGCTCGCGACGGTGAAGGCGCTGCCGTCCGACCGCAGTCCGGTGCGCTCGAGCTGGTCTTCACGGACCTCGTCGAACGCCCGCGCTGCCCGGTGTGCGGCCTCGCCGAGCTCCCGGACGACGACGGCCGGGTCCTGCTCGCCGTACCGGTCCTGGACCGCGGTGGCGTCCTGGTCCCAGTTCGGGAACGTCGGGGCGTCCTCTGTGAGCATCAGGGCGAGCCGCTCGGTCATCTTCCGGTGCACGTCGCGCACGTGGGCGCCGTACTCGAGTGCCGACCAGGTGTGGTCGTCGGGACGCTCGCGCACGTCATCCCGGCCGAGTTCGGTCGGCCACGCGGTCGTGTTCGCGTCGATGATCCCCGGCACGTCGCGGATCGACACCGTGGTGCCGTCGTAGCCGCACTCGGGGCAGGTGCCCTCGATGACCCAGGTCCAGCTCTTCGTCTCGGGTTCGATCGCCATGCGCCGATGTTATGTCCTCGTTACTCAGCCTTCCGGATCCGCAGGCGCATGCGGATCGGGCCCTCCCCCCGTTCGGGTGACACGCCGCTGCCTGGGAATCACCGGCCAATGACATTTCGGTCGCTCGGTAACGTCGCTCGCTGTTCCTGAGCCGGTCTCCACCGGCCCGAGCCGGTCCCTGCCGGCTCGTCACGATCCTCGAGGAGAGACATGGGCTCCGATCCCAGCCATACCCCGACCCGGCCGCACCGACGTCTGCGCGAGAGCGACGTCACCGTGGTCGACAAGAGCATGATGCGCCGCGCGGTGAGCGGCATGGTCGTCGGCAACACGATGGAGTGGTACGACGTCGGCGTCTACGGCTACCTGGCGGTCACGATGGGGAAGGTCTTCCTGCCGACCGCCGAGCCCGCCGTGCAGATCCTGTTCAGCCTCGGTGTCTTCGCTGCGACGTACATCGCCCGTCCGCTCGGCGGCATCGTCTTCGGCCGTCTCGGCGACCGCATCGGGCGCCAGAAGGTGCTCGCGACGACGCTCATCATGATGGCGGCGTCGACGTTCCTCATCGGAGCGCTGCCCGCCTACGCGACGATCGGGGTGTTCGCACCGATCGTGCTGGTCGTGCTGAAGCTGGCGCAGGGGTTCTCCACCGGCGGTGAGTACGCCGGTGCGACGACCTTCGTGACCGAGTACGCCCCGGACCGTCGCCGCGGGTTCTTCGCGAGCATCCTGGACTTCGGCAGCTACCTGGGCTTCGCGCTCGGAGCGACCGTGGTCTCGGTGCTGCAGATCACCCTCGGCGAGGACGCGATGGTCGCCTACGGCTGGCGCTTCCCGTTCCTGGCGGCCGGTGTGATCGGCGTCGTCGCGATCTGGTTCCGTCTGCGCATCGAGGAGTCGCCGGTGTTCCAGGCGACCCAGGCGGCGCAGGAGGCCGCGTCCGAGACCCGCGCGTCCTTCGACGGAGAGCGTCCCGCGAACGTGCTCGTGATGGTCCGGGACCACTGGCGGCCGATCGTCATCGCGATCATGCTCGTCGCGGCGTCGAACACCGTCGGGTACGCCCTGACCTCGTACATGCCGACCTACCTGACCGACTCGCTCGGGTACTCGCCGCTCGACGGCACACTGCTGACGATCCCGGTGCTCCTGCTGCTGGCGGTCATGCTCCCGCTCACCGGCAAGCTGTCCGACAAGCTCGGTCGACGCGTCGTGATGTGGATCGGTGCCGCGACGACCGTGGTGCTCGTCGTGCCGGCGTTCATGCTGATCGGGCACGGTGCGCAGTGGTCCACGCTGGCCGGACTCGGGCTGCTCGCACTGATGACCGCGCTGTGGGTGTCGAACCAGGCGGCGTCGCTGCCGGCGCTGTTCCCGACCTCGACGCGGTACGGCGGCATGGGTTTCGCCTACAACATCGCCATCGCGGTCTTCGGTGGGACCACGCCTCTGATCGTGCAGGCGCTGCTGACCGTGACCGGGGACGAACTCGCCCCGGCGTACTTCCTGATGGCGATGAGCGTCGTCGGCGCGATCGGCGTCTTCTGCATGAAGGAGTCCTCGCGCCGTCCGCTGCCGGGTTCGATGCCGGCGGTGGAGACCGAGGCTGAGGCGAAGGAACTCGTGCTCACGCAGGACACGAACCCGAACCTGGACCTGGGGGACCTGCCGTTCGCCGCGCAGGACGCTGCCGCCCGGGCCGCGGGCGACGCCGCCGAGGCCGAGGCCGTGCCGGCGCGCTGACACTGGGGGGCGCTCGCGACGCGACCACGGACGGGAGGCGCGGTGCAGGTCCGACCTGCACCGCGCCTCCCGTCTGTGCGTGCGCATGCTGCGACGTTCCACGCGTCGATCGACTCGTGTTCTGTCGGAAGATGCGCACGCACCGGATGCATGCGCATGCTGCGACGATCCACGCGTCGATCGACTCGTGTCCTGTCGGAAGATGCGCACGCACGCACCCGCGCGCACTCGCCTCACTCGTGCCGGTGCTCCGACGCCGGGTCCACCGCCGGCCACACGGGGAACGGGTCCGCCCACCCGCGCCACAGATCCGGCCCGGCCAGCAGCTCCGGCGGCGTGAGCAGCGCCTCGTCGAGGGCACGTTCGATCGCCCGCACGTCGAGCCGCTCGCCGACGAACCACAGCGCCTGCCCGATCGGGGCGTCGGCGTCCCACGACGGGTTCGCGGTGGGGTCGAGCGCGAGCATCGCCCCGAAGCTCGACCACGAGCCGACGTGGTCCGGGCGTGACGCCAGCCGGAAGAACCCCTTCGAGCGGAGCACCCGGCCCGAGCTACCGGCGGCCAGGTCTCGCTCGATCACGGTGGCCAGTCGCCCGGGGTGGAACGGCAGCGGCTCCCGGTAGCGCATCGCGACCAGGTCGTCGCGGGCGTCCCGGCCGGTGTCGGCTCCGCTCGACAGGGCGCGCATCCACCCGGCGCCCGAGGCCAGGACCCGAGCGGCCCCGCCGTTCGACGCGGGCAGGTCGCGCGCGGTCCGGAGTGCGGGCAGCGCCACGATCACGGCCTGCGGTGCGAGCCGGTGCAGCAGTGCGACCAGTGCGCGACGGCGGCGCAGGGACAGTGGCGCGAGACGGTCGAGCGCGATGACGGTCGCGTACTCGACGAGGGACGCCACCCGGTCGGCGGCCACGAACGCGTCGTCGACGTCGGACCACAGCAGGTGGGCGATGTCGTCGGCACGCAGTACCCCGACCACGTGTCGGAGCACCCGGTCGTCGCCGGTCTCGCTCCGGGCGGCGTTCGCGAGCATCATGCCCACGGCGCGGGCGTCGGAGCCGGGTCGCAGGGTGACGACGAGGCCGTGGTCGGCGTCGGGGCCGCAGGCGCGGTCGAGGTGGTCAGCCCGCTCGGCGACCGCGCGGGCCGCTGCGAACGCGCTCCCGTCCACGTGCATCCGGTGCCCGGTGGTGATCCGGGCGGCGACGCGGTCGGCGTCGGCCTCGTGGAGGGCGGTGACGAGGGTGATGGCAGCAGCACGCATGTCGGGTACCCTACCTGAAAACCGTTCTCAACAAGAGAGCGCCGACGGAGGAGAACCATGAAGGTCCGCAACTCGCTCAAGGCACTGAAGAAGATCCCCGGCTCGCAGGTCGTCCGTCGCCGCGGCCGGGCCTACGTCATCAACAAGCAGAACCCCCGCTGGAACACCCGCCAGGGCTGACGTCGGCGGTGGTCCGTAGGGTGGATCCATGCGACTGCTGCTCATCCGCCACGGCCAGACCCCCGCGAACGTGAACGGTGTCCTCGACGCCGTGGTGCCCGGACCCGGACTGACCGAGCTCGGCCAGCAGCAGGCGGATGCCCTGCCGGCAGCCCTGGCCGACCGGGGGATCGAGCGGCTCTTCGCCTCCACCATGGTCCGGACGCAGATCACCGCGGCGCCCCTGGCGGCGTCGCTCGGGCTCGAGCCCGTCGTGCTGCCCGGTCTGCGTGAGATCGAGGCCGGGGACACCCAGGGCAAGAGCGACAAGGTGTCCGTGCAGCTGTACATCTCGACGGTGCACGGCTGGTCCGGCGGGGACCGCACGACCCGGATGCCGGGGGCGGAGAGCGGGCTCGAGTTCTTCGAGCGGTACGACGACGCCGTGCGGCAGATCGAGGCCACCGGCGTCGGCGTGGCGGCGGCGGTGAGTCACGGTGCGGCGATCCGTACCTGGGCGAGCGCGGCCGCCGACAACACCCCGGACCACTTCGGCACCAAGCGCCACCTGGAGAACACCGGCATCGTCGAGCTCGAGGGGTCCTTCGCCGACGGCTGGCACCTGGTCGACTGGGAGGGCGAGCCGATCGGTGGTGACCAGCTCATCGACCGCACCGCGCTGGACCCGACCGGCGAGCGCTACTGACGCACGAGAACGCAACCCCATGACGGACGGGAGGCCCGGTACCAGCTGGTACCGGGCCTCCCGTCCGAATGCGGTCGCGTCGACTACGCGAGCTGCGACGCCGACGCCTGTGCCGTTGCGGACGTCAGCGGCACGATCACGCGGTGCGCCTCGCGCAGCACGTCGAGCGTGCGCTGGACCTCGTCCGCGCGCTCCTCGGGCGTCCAGTCGAGCGCCCCGGCGAGCACGTCGGCCAGCTCGTCGAGCAGATCGATCGTGACACCGCCGACAAACGCGAGGTTCGTGCGGCGCAGCACCACGTCGACCAGGTGGACGGCCTGCTCGTGCTCGGCGAAGTACGCGACCTCGGCGCGGGTGAGCGACGGGTCGGACTCGAGCGCCTCGACGGGGCCGTCGGTCAGGACGTCCACGACCTCGGCGGCACGGGTGCCGTAGCGCTCCAGCAGGCCTTCGACCAGGGACTCGTCCAGACCGTCACGGTGCGAGGTGATCCACAGGGCGCGCTGCGCGTCGGTGGTCGGGAACTCCTTGCCACCGCCGATCGCCATGCCGGTGGTGTCGACCTTGCGGGTCATCCCGAGCTTCGTGGTGGCCTCGGTCGACAGGTGCGCGGCGAGGGCGCGGAACGTCGTCCACTTGCCGCCGACGAGCGACAGCACGGTCGACTTCGGCAGCCCGGCGATCTGGGTGTCCACGATCCGGTAGTCACGCGAGACGAAGCCGGGGGCGGTGTCCTCGTGGCGGGGGAGCGGGCGGATGCCGGAGTAGCTGTAGACGATGTGGTCGCGGGTGACGTCGATCTGCGGGAACACGTGCTTCACGAGCCCGAAGAAGTAGTCGATCTCCTCGTCGGTGGTCGTGACCGGCTTCGAGGGGTCGGCGTCGATGTCGGTCGTGCCGATGAGGACCCGGCCCTTGAGCGGGTAGATGAGGACGATGCGTCCGTCGTCGTTCTCGAAGAACAGCTCGCGGCCCTTGGTGGCCTCGAGCAGCTCGTCGTTCTGGACGACGATGTGCGAGCCCTTCGTGCCGCCCATGAACTTCGTCTCGCCGCCGAACGCCTCGTTCGTCAGGTCGGTCCAGGGGCCGGAGGCGTTGACGACGACCTCGGCGGAGAAGACGAACTCCTCGCCGGTCTCGCGGTCGCGGAGCAGCACGCCGCCGTCGCGGGTGCCGGCGGCCTCGACGTAGTTGGTCGCGCGGGCGGTCGCCGCGGAGCCGGTCCCGGTGCCGGCGGCGATGCCGTCCTTGAGCACGTCGAGGGCCAGGCGCTCGGGCTCGTGCACGCTCGCGTCGTAGTAGGTACCCGTGTACTTGAGGTCCTTGTTGAGTGCGGGCATGTCCTCGAGCGCGGCCTTCTTGGTGCGGAAGACGTGCTTCGGGACGGAGCCGCCGTCGCGCGAGAAGGAGTCGTAGATCGTCATGCCGATCTTGATGAGCATCGCGCCGCGCTCCTTGGTGGAGCGCTGCTTGTGCGTCAGCATGCGCAGCGGGGCGTTCATGATGCCGGAGAACGTCGAGAAGATCGGCATCGTCGTCTGCAGCGGCTTGACGTAGTGCGGGGCGATGCGGATGAGCCCGTTGCGCTCCTGGACGCTCTCGCGCACCAGGCGGAACTCGCCGTTCTCGAGGTAGCGGATGCCGCCGTGGATCATGTGGCTCGACGCGGCGGACGCACCGGAGGCGTAGTCGCCGCGCTCGACCAGGGCGACGTCGACGCCCTGCAGCGCGAGGTCGCGGAACGTGGCGATGCCGTTGATGCCGCCGCCGACGACGAGGACCTGCGCGTTCGGGCGCTCGGTGAGGGCGGTCACCGTGTTCCGGGGCTGTGTCTTCTTCGACATGGTTCGTCGCTTCCTTCGTCTGTTCTCGTGGTCAGGATCGATCGTGCGCCGGTTTGGGAGGTCGGGCAACTTGCGTGCACGAACGTGCAGCACACGTGTCGTGCGCTCCGATCCGGGGGCCGGGAGGCGCGACAGGGGTTGCAGAGGCCGTGCACGTCCGTGCATGGTTGCGTTCGACAGATCGGAGCACCATGAGCGATGCGGCTCAGCCCATGCGCACGCAGCAGGCGCTGCGCGCCGCCCACCTGTACTACCTGCAGGACCTGACGATGGACGCCATCGCGGACGAACTCGCGACCTCGCGCTCGTCGGTGTCGCGCCTGCTGAAGTACGCCAGGGACACCGGTCTCGTCGACATCCAGATCCGCTCACCCCTCGACCAGGCGGCCGCGCTGAGCCGCAGCATCCGCTCGCGGTTCGGGGTGCACGCGCACGTCGTCCCGGTGCCGGACCACACGAGCGACGTCGACCGGCTGGAACGGGTCGCCCTGTCCGCCGCCCGGATCCTGACGCAGTACGTCGAGTCGAACATGGTGATCGGGATCTCGTGGGGCTCGACGGTGAGCGCGGTCAGCCGGTACCTGGTGCCGAAGACCACGCACGGGTCGACCATCGTGCAGATCAACGGCGCCGCGAACACCCGGACCACGGGCATCGTCTACGCCTCGGAGATCCTGCGGCGGTTCGGCGAGGCCTACGGCGCGTTCGTGCAGCAGTTCCCGGTGCCCGCGTTCTTCGACGACCCGGCCACGAAGGAGGCGCTGTTCCGCGAGCGGTCGATCCGCCGCGTGCTCGACCTGCACGAGCGGATGGACCTGGTGGTGTTCGGTGTGGGCGCCCCGCAGGCCCCGGTGCCGTCGCACGTGTACTCCGGCGGCTACCTCGACCCCGCGGACCGCGACGAGCTCACGAAGGCCCAGGTCGTCGGGGACGTCTCGACCGTGTTCTACCGGGCCGACGGGTCGTGGCGGGACATCGGCGTGAACGCGCGCGCCGGCGGGCCGGACCTCGACACCATCAAGCGCGCTCCGCGTCGGGTCTGCGTCGTCGCGGGCCGGTCGAAGGCGGCGTCGTTGCGGGGTGCGCTGGCGTCCGGGCTCGTCACGGACCTGATCCTGGACGAGAGCGTCGGGCAGGCGATCCTGCAGCCCTGAGTCAGGATGTGACCCGGTTCTGTCGGGGGTGCCGGGTACGTTCTCGGCCATGGTGATCTCGATGGACCGACCGGGCGGCCGGTACTCCCGTCGCGTGGTCGGCACGGACGTCGACCAGGCGCTCGCGTTCTTCGGGCGCGACTACGACTTCCGGGCACCCGCGGTCCGGCGCACCCGCCCCACCGCGCACTGGGACTTCGCCGGAGTCGGCGACGACCGGATGTCGCTGCGGTCGTCGCGGTTCATGGTCGACCTGCGCAGCGAGAGCCAGGTCGACGACGAGTTCCTGGTGGCCTGGATGCGGAGCGGTTCCAGCCGGATCACCTGCGGCGGCGAGACCTGGGCGCTCGAAGCCGGCGTGCCCGTCGTGCTGCCGTTCGCCGAGCCGTACTCCCTGCACCACCGCGACATCGCGCTGAACCTCGTGCACCTGGACCGCGACTTCGTCCGGGCGCTGGTCGGCGAGGACGACTTCGCCTTCGAGCCGATGCAGCGCCCGACGGCTGCGGGCACGGGCGCGTGGCAGGACGTGGTCCGGACGCACTCGTCGACGTGGCTCGACGTGGACCACGACCTCGACCCGATCGCGCAGCGCGACATCGCCGAGGCCTTCGCGACCGCTGCGATCCGTGCGTTCCCGCAGCGCGATCGCTGGCGCTCGACCGTGGCCGGCGGCGGTCCGGAGCACGGCCGCGTCCGCCGGGCGCTCGACTTCGTGCACGAGCACGCCCGCGAACCCATCGGCACACCGGAGATCGCCGCGGCGGCGGGGCTCAGCCCGCGCGGGCTGCAGCAGTCCCTGCGACGGCACCTCGACCAGACGCCCGGCGACCTGCTGCGCGAGGTGCGGCTCGACGGTGCGCGGGCGGACCTGCTCGGCGGTGCGCGTGACGAGACCTCGGTCGCCGAGATCGCCCGGTCGTGGGGCTTCGGACACCTCGGGCGGTTCTCGGCGACGTACCGTGCCCGCTTCGGCGAGCTGCCGAGCGAGTCGCTCCGCACGCGCTGACCGCCGTGGGGGCACCGAGCCGGGGAGTCCACCCGGCGGCGGTAGCGTGACGACATGGACACCGTCGTCACCGCGCTCCGCTCCGCACTGCAGGACCCCGACGGCACCGTCGTCCGGACCGAACCGGGCGTGCTCGACGCCGCGCGGACCGACAAGTCCGGCTGGATCGCCCCTGGCGGTCCGGTCGCCGTCGTCGAGGCCCGCACCGTCGAGCACGTGCAGGCGACGCTCCGGACCTGCTCGGCCCTGGGCGTCCCCGTCGTCCCGCGCGGCGCCGGCACCGGTCTGGCGGGTGGCGCGAACGGCACCGAGGGCACGGTGGTGCTCAGTGTCGCGCGGATGGACCGCATCGTCGAGGTGTCCGTCGAGGACGAACTCGCCGTCGTCGAACCCGGGGTGCTCAACGGTGCGCTGAACGCCGCCGTCGCCGAGCACGGGCTGCGCTTCGCACCGGACCCCGCGAGCGCGGCGATCGCGAGCGTCGGCGGGAACATCGCCACGAACGCCGGTGGTCTGCGGTGCGTGAAGTACGGCGTCACGCGCGAGGCCGTGCTCGGGCTCGACGTCGTGCTGGCGGACGGTCGGCTCGTGTCGACCGGCCACCGCACCGTCAAGGGGGTGACCGGCCTCGACCTGACGGCGTTGCTCGTCGGGTCCGAGGGCACGCTCGGCGTCATCGTCGGCGCGACGGTGCGCCTCGTGCCCATCCCGGCGGGGGAGCCCGCGACGCTCGGGGCCGTCTACCCGTCCGTGCAGCAGGCGGCGGCCGCGGCAGCGGCCGTCGTGGCGGGAGCGGACCGGCCGTCGACGGTCGAGCTGCTGGACGCCCTGGCCCTCGAGGGGATCGCGGCGTACCTGGGGCCCGAGGTGATCGTCGAGACGGTGGGGAGCACCGCGGCGGGCGGGGTGTTCCTGCTCGTGGAGTTCGACGGTCCGGGCGCGACCGAGGCCGCGCTGGGGGCCATGCCGCGCCTCCAGGCCGAGGGCGGAACCGTGCACCTGGCCGGGTCGGCGGCGGAACGCGAGCGCCTGCTGACGATCCGCCGGTCCTTCCACGCCGCGATGGAGTCGCGAGGCCGGGTGCTCATCGAGGACGTCGCCGTGCCGCGCAGCCGGCTCGCCGAGATGTTCGCCCGCGTGGAGGAGATCGGTCGCGAACACGGTGTCCCGATCCCGACCGTGGCGCACGCCGGCGACGGCAACCTGCACCCGAACTTCGTCTTCGACGGCGACGAGGTGCCGGCTCACGTCTGGGACGCCGCCGATGCGATGTTCCGTGCCGCGATCGAGTTGGGTGGCACCCTGACGGGCGAGCACGGCGTGGGGGTGTTGAAGCGTCGGTGGATCGGTGACGAGCTCGGCGGCGACGTGCTCGAGCTGCAGCGGGGGATCCGACGGGTGTTCGACCCGGCAGGCATCCTGAACCCGGGCAAGGTGTTCTGAGTGGCTGATCGCCGAATCTCATCGCACGGATGTGCCGTGCGTCGTCAGGATCTTCGGCCGTAACGTCACCGCAACGAATCCGGCGCTGAATGGTGTGGACGAGAGCACCACCCACGAAGGAGTCTGCGATGCGCATCGGCGTCCCCACCGAGATCAAGAACAACGAGTACCGCGTGGCGGCCACCCCGGCGGGTGTCGCGGAGCTGGCGCTGCACGGCCACCAGGTCCTGGTGCAGGCCGGTGCCGGCACCGGGTCGGCGTTCCCCGACGACGAGTACCGCACCGCGGGCGCCGAGATCGTCGACACCGCCGCCGAGGTCTGGGCGCGCGCCGAGCTGATCCTGAAGGTCAAGGAGCCGGTGGCGTCCGAGTACCCGCTCATCCGTCCGGGCCAGGTGCTCTTCACGTACCTGCACCTGGCGGCCGACCGCCCGCTGACCGACGCGCTCATCGACTCCGGGGCCACCGCGATCGCCTACGAGACCGTGCAGCTGCCGGACCGCTCGCTGCCCCTGCTGTCGCCGATGTCCGAGGTCGCCGGACGGCTGTCCGCCCAGGTCGGCGCCTACAACCTGATGCGCACGAACGGCGGACGCGGACTGCTGCTCGGTGGGGTGCCCGGCACGCCGAAGGGCCGCGTCGTCGTGATCGGCGGTGGCGTCGCGGGCGAGCACGCCGCGACGATGGCGCTCGGCATGGGGGCCGACGTGACGGTCTTCGACATCAGCCTGCCCCGGCTGCGCGCGCTCGACGCCCGGTTCGATGGACGCATCACCACGCTGCGGTCCTCGGCGCACGCCATCGCGGAGGCCCTGCGCGACGCCGACCTGGTGATCGGTTCCGTGCTCATCCCCGGGGCGTCCGCGCCGAAGCTCGTCACCGACGCCATGGTCGCGGACATGCGGCCGGGATCGGTGCTCGTCGACATCGCGATCGACCAGGGCGGCTGCTTCGAGGGCTCGCACCCGACCACCCACGACGACCCGACGTTCGCGGTGCACGACACCGTGTACTACTGCGTGGCGAACATGCCCGGTGCCGTCCCGCGCACGAGCACGATCTCGCTGACGAACGCGACGCTGCCGTACGCCGTCGCGATCGCCGACCGCGGGTGGGAGGCCGCGCTGGCCGCCGACCCATCGCTCGCCCTCGGCCTGAACGTGCACGCCGGCCAGGTCACGAACGAGGCAGTGGCGGCCGCGCACGGCCTCGTGGCGTCCGCGCGGTAGGCCCCGGCTGCGCCGCGCCGGGCCCGGGCCCCGGCCCGCGAAAGCGACAGTCTGCCGCGGAACATCCGCGGCAGACTGTCGCTTTGGCGGCACGGACCGGATCGGCGCCGCGAGAAGCGTCGGTTTGCCGGGACAGACCGGGACAGACCGGGACAGACCGGGACAGACCGGGACAGACCGGGACAGACCGCGACGCACCGTGGCGCACAGCCCCGCCCCGGCCCGCTGTCACGCCGTGCGCGCCGCCAGGCCACGCGCGCCGGACCAACCCGCCCGTGCCCGCACGGCGACCGTCACCACCACGACCGCGGCGGCTGCGACCACCGCGGCCACGGCGGTCGGCGTCGACACCAGCGGACCGTCGAGCCGCGCGACCGCCACCCACGCCAGCCCCCAGGCCAGGGAGAGCATCGGCGCCAGGCGACCCCGACCCCACACCGCCAGCAGCAGCCCGACGAGCCCGGCCACCGCTGCGACGAGCACACCCCAGACGTCCTGCCCGAGGTCGAAGCCCCGGAAGCCCGCTGCCGTCAGCACCGCGGCCGTGTTCGCTGCCGTCGCGACGCACACCCACCCGAGGTAGAGGCCGAACGTGCCGTCGGTGACGATCGCCTCGACGACGCCGGAGGGCTTCGTCCGTCGCAGGATCGTGAACGTCCACACCAGCACCGCGAGCAGGGCCACGATGATCGGCTCGCTCGCCCACAGGAACCCGAACTGCACCGACAGGATCCACGCCGCGTTGAGCAGCAGGGACAGGATCGCCGGCACCGCCAGCTTCGCGTGCCGGTCATCGTCCGACGTGCGGAAGAGCTGGCGGATGGCGTAGGCGATGAGGCCGACGTAGACGACGCTCCAGATCGAGAACGCCGGGCCGTCCGGTGCGATGGCGGTCGACGACGCCGACAGTGCTCCGCCGGCAGCGTCTTGGATCGGTGTCCCGCCGGCGGCGCCGGACCCGACGAACGCTCCGACGACCGCCACGACGGCACTCACGGCGACTGCGATGCGCTTCCAGATCCTCTTCATGACCGTTCCCTTCGTCAGCATGCTGATGACCTGCACCGTAGGCGGGCGGTCCTGTCGGGCGCGCAGCGTGCGTTCAGCCTGTGGGGGACGGCGGACTGGAGGCCCGTGGCGGGCCCGCCACGGGCCTCCCGTCCGAAAGCCGGTCACCTGCGTACGGTGGTCGCGTGAGCGTCGAGATGAACACCGTGTACGTCGACCGGATCGCCCCGATGGCGAGTCCGTCGCTGGACGACACCTTCCGGATGCTCGACGAGCAGGGCGCGAGCGCGTGCATCGTGCTGTACCAACCGGACGCGCAGGAGCTCGGCGACGTCGCGGTCGCGCTCGGCCTGCACGAGCTCGCGGTCGAGGACTCCGCCGAGGGGCACCAGCGACCGAAGCTCGAGCGGTACGGCTCGACGCTCTTCGTGGTCCTCAAGCCCGCGCTCTACAACGACGGGCAGGAAGAGGTGGCGTTCGGCGAGGTGCACGCCTTCGTCGGGGAGGACTTCTTCCTCGTCGTGGTGAAGGCCGACCCGCGCGGCAAGCCGACCGTCCCGCGAGCGCTGCAGCGGATGAGCGGCAAGCCCGGCCTGGTGACGGTCGGACCGCAGGCGCAGCTCTGGGCGCTGATGGACACGATCGTCGACGGCTACGTGCCGGTGATCGACGGGCTGGAAGAGGACATCAACCAGATCGAGGACCAGCTGTTCGCGGGCGAGGCCGGGGTCTCGCGGCGCATCTACGAACTGTTCGGCGAGGTCGTCGACTTCCAGCGTGCGGCCCGCCCGCTCATCCACATCATCGAGAACCTGCACCGCGGCGCCGAGAAGTACCACCTGCCGATCGAGATGCAGCGCCGGTTCCGCGACGTCCTCGACCACGCCATCCGCACGGTGGAGCGGTTGGACACGTTCCGGCAGCTGCTGCAGAACGCGCTGACCGTCGACTCCACCCTGGCGGCGCAGAAGCAGAACGACGACACGAAGCGGATCTCCGGCTGGGCGGCGATCCTGTTCGCCCCGACGCTCATCGCCGCCATCTACGGCATGAACTTCACGCACATGCCCGAGCTGACGTGGACCTGGGGCTACCCGCTGTCGATCGTCGGGATGGTCCTGTTCGCCGCGATCCTGTGGGTCGTGTTCAAGGTCAAGCGCTGGTTCTGAGGAAGACTGGGGCCGTGACCTCGTACGACCTCGTCCACCTGACCGCCGGGGGCGTCTCCCTCGTCCTCGACTGCCGTGACCACGCGCTGCCCGCGGTGGTGCACTGGGGAGCAGCCCTCGGGCCACTCGACGACGACGCGCTCGTCGCACTCGCCGACGCGGACGTCGCCCCCGTGGCCCAGAACGAGATGGACGACCCCGTCCGTGTCGCCGTGCTGCCCGAGCCGAACCGCGGGTGGAGCGGACGACCCGGCCTGGCCGGACACCGCGACGGCCACGACTGGTCGCCGGCGTTCACCGTGCGGTCGCTCGACGTGACCGACACGACCGTCAGGGCCGAGGCTGCCGACGACACCGCGGGGCTCGCGGTCCGCGTGACGATCGAGGTGCTCGGCTCCGGACTCGTCCGTGCCCGGGCTGCCGTCACGAACACCGCCGACGGCGTCTACACGGTGGACGACCTGACGGTGGCGATGCCGATCCCGTCCGGGGCGCGCGAGGTCCTGGACTTCGCCGGTCGATGGGGCAAGGAACGCACCCCGCAGCGCCGCGAACTCGTCGTCGGCACCCACCAGCGTGAGAGCCGGAAGGGCCGGACCGGTGCCGACGCCGCGACCGTCCTGACGGTGGGGGAGCCCGGCTTCGGCTTCGCCCGCGGTCGGGTCTGGGGCGTGCACACCGGGTGGAGCGGGAACCACCGGCACCACGCCGAACGCCTGTCGACCGGGCGCCAGGTGATCGGCGGCGGCGAACTGCTGCTGCCGGGCGAGGTCCGACTCGGCACGGGCGAGACGTACGAGGGGCCGTGGGTGTGGTTCGCCCACGGTGACGGGCTCGACGACCAGGCCCGACGGTTCCACCAGTGGCTCCGCAGCCGGCCGCAGCACCCGACGACGCCGCGGCCGATGACGATCAACGTCTGGGAGGCCGTGTACTTCGACCACGACCTCGCCCGGCTGACCGACCTGGCGGAGCGCGCCGCCGCCCTCGGGGTCGAGCGGTACGTGCTCGACGACGGGTGGTTCCGCGGCCGCCGGAACGACCACCTCGGGCTCGGTGACTGGTACGTCGACGAGGACGTCTGGCCCGACGGGCTCGGGCCGATCGTGGACCGTGTCCGGGCGCTCAGCATGGAGTTCGGCCTGTGGTTCGAACCCGAGATGGTGAACGAGGACAGCGACCTCGCCCGCGCCCACCCGGAGTGGATCATGCAGGCGGACGGCCGACTGCCGATGCGGTCCCGCGACCAGCAGGTGCTCGACCTGGCGATCCCCGAGGCGTACGAGTACGTGCTCGAGCGGATGACGGCGATCATCGGCGAGTACGGCATCGAGTACGTCAAGTGGGACCACAACCGCGACCTGGTGGAGGCCGGGTTCCCCGGTGGCGGCGCGGCGGTGCACGAGCAGACCCTGGCGACGTACCGGCTGATGGCGACCCTGAAGGAGCGCTTCCCGACGCTCGAGATCGAGTCGTGCGCGTCGGGCGGCGCCCGGGTCGACCTCGGCGTGATCGAGCACACCGACCGCGTCTGGGTGTCCGACGACATCGACCCCCTCGAGCGGCAGCAGATGCACCGGTGGACGCAGCAGCTCCTGCCCCCGGAACTCCTCGGCGCGCACATCGCGAGCGGCAGGAACCACTCGACGGGCCGCGTCCACGACCTGGCCTTCCGGGCCGGCACCGCGCTCGTCGGGCACCTGGGCATCGAGTGGGACCTCACCGAGGCGACGGCGGAGGAGTCGGCGTCGCTGGCCGAGTGGATCGCGCTGTACAAGGAGCTGCGCGGGCTGCTGCACGGCGGCGACCTGGTGCGCATGGACGAGGTCGACGACTCCCGGCTCGTGTACGGCACGGTCACGCCGGACCGGCAGCAGGCCGTCTTCTTCCTGGCGAGCATCGGGCGGTCCGAGGTGTCCGGCACCGGTCGGGTCACCTTCCGCGACCTCGACCCGGACGCCTCGTACCGCGTCGACCCGATCGTGGTCGGCGACGGGCACGGGATCGTCCGGCCGGACTGGTGGAGCGGCGCACGGGTGTTCAGCGGTCGCGTACTCGGCACGGTCGGCCTGCACCCGCCGCTCATGCCCGCCGACTGCGTGGTCCCGTTCCGTCTGACGGCCGTCTGACGGCGGGTGGGACGACCGGGAGGCCCGGTGCCGGTGATCGGAGCCGCTAGGGTTTCCGACATGCCGCGCTCCGGACACGCGACCCCCGTCTGGGCGCTCAAGCTCGCCGTCGTCACCGCCCTGGTGGGCGTCTCCGGCGGCATCGCCGGCATCGCCGTGTGGCTCGCGCTGCAGCTCATCCAGTTCGTGGCCTTCGGGTACGGCTTCGGTGGGCACCTCGAGGCGGCGGACGCACCGTCGGCGCTGAACCGGTTCCTCGCCCTCGTGGCCGCCGGTGTCCTGACGGGCTTCGCCTGGTGGGCGCTCCGGCGCTGGGGGCGTCCGATCGTGTCGGTCACCGCGGCGGTCGGCGGCAAGCGGATGCCCGCGCTGGCGACCCTGGCGAACGCCGGCGTGCAGATCCTGGCGGTCGGTCTCGGCGCCTCGATCGGCAAGGAGGTCGCGCCGCGCGAGGTCGGCGCCTGGCTCTCCCAGCTCGTCACCCGTCGTGCCGGTCTGACCCCGCGCGAGACGAAGATCCTGGTCGCCTGCGGAGCGGCAGCGGGCCTCGCCGCTGTGTACGACGTCCCGCTCGGTGGTGCGCTGTTCGCCGTCGAGGTCCTGCTCGGCGAGATCAGCTTCGCCACGGCCCTGCCCGCGTTCGCCACGAGTGCCGTCGCCGCGTTCGTCGCCCGGCTCGTGATCCCGGACGAGGTGCTCTACCACGTGCCCGCGATGCACATGTCGCCGTCGCTGCTCGTCTGGGCGATCATCGTCGGGCCCGTCCTCGGCCTGGCGGGCGTCGGGTTCGTGAAGCTCACCAACCGGCTGCAGGGCATCGCGCCCAAGGGCTGGCACCTGCTCGTCGTGCTGCCGGTGGTGTTCGCGATGGTCGGGCTCATCGCGGTGCCGTTCCCCGAGATCCTCGGCAACGGCCGGGCGCTGGGCATCGTCGCGATGAACGCCTCGCTCGACGACGACACCGTCGCCGGCCTGGCGCCGATCGTGCTGCTCCTGCTGCTCGGCGTCGTCCGCACGATCACCACGTCGGCCACGATCGGTGCCGGCGCGGTCGGCGGCACCCTGACGCCCTCGATCGCGATCGGTTCGGCGATCGGCGGCGGCCTCGGTGGCGCGTGGCTCCTGCTCTGGCCGGCCGACGGCCCGGGCCTGGCGGCCTTCGCGTTCGTCGGCGCCGCGGCGTTCCTGGCGACCACGATGCGGGCCCCGTTCACGGCGCTCGTCCTGGTGGTCGAGTTCACCCAGGAGGGCACCGACATCCTCATCCCGTCGCTCCTCGCGGTGTCCGGGGCGGTCGCGGTCGGGTACGTCCTGGCACGTCGACGCAGCGCACAGATGGTGTGAACACTTCGTCACGTTCCGGGACAGAGGTCGGTTCTGCGGCCTACGATCTGCGGCATGACGGAGCGATGGGCTCCGCACCGAGCTGAGGAGCAGGCCATGGCGGGGTTCGACGACATCACGAAGAAGGCCCAGGACTTCCTGAAGGACAACAAGGTCCAGGACGCCCTGAAGAGCGAGAAGGCCGAGGACATCAGCGACAAGGTCCTCGGGGGCGTCGCCGACGCGGTCAAGAAGGCCACCGGCGGCAAGTACGACGACAAGATCGACGGTGCCCGCGACGCTGCGGACAAGAAGATCGGCAACGAGTAGCCCCACCGTGCGACGGCCCAGGACCCGGCGTGGTCCTGGGCCGTTCCCGTGCCGACTGGACGCCGTCGGGAACAACGGCCACCATTGACGGGTTGCTCCGGACAGCAACACCAGGAGGACGAGACGTGACAGTCGTGGCGCCGAACCAGCCGCTCACCGAGGCCGAGGTCGAGACGATCAAGTCGGACTTCCCGATCCTCGCGCAGGACGTGAACGGGCAACCGTTGGCGTACCTGGACTCCGGGGCGACGGCGGAACGCCCGACCCAGGTCCTCGACGCCGAGCGCCGGTTCCTCGAGCACGACAACGCCGCCGTGCACCGCGGCGCGCACACGCTCGCGGCCCTGAGCACCGATGCCTACGAGGACGCCCGTGCCACCGTCGCCGACTTCATCGGCGCTGCCGGTCCGAGCGAGGTCGTGTGGACCGCGAACGCCACCGACGCCCTCAACCTCGTTGCCTACGGCATCGCGAACGCCAGCCGTGGCCGGGGCGGGGTCGACGCCGCTCGCTTCCGCATCGGACCGGGCGACGAGATCCTGGTCACCGAGGCCGAGCACCACGCGAACCTCGTGCCCTGGCAGGAACTCGCCGCGCTGACCGGTGCGACGCTCCGCTGGGTCCCGGTCGCCGACGACGGCACCTGGACCGCCGAGGATGCCGCGGCCCTGATCACCGACCACACCAAGGTCGTCGCGTTCGCGCACGTCTCGAACGTCACCGGCATGGTCGCCCCCGTCGAGCAGATCGTCGGTCTCGCCCACGCCCGCGGCGCACTGGTCGTCCTCGACGCCTGCCAGTCCGCGCCGCACCGGCCGCTCGACGTGCAGGAGCTCGGCGTCGACTTCGCCGCGTTCTCCGGGCACAAGATGCTCGGCCCGAACGGCATCGGCGTGCTCTGGGGCCGCAGCGAGCTGTTGAACGCGCTGCCTCCGTTCCGCACCGGCGGGTCCATGATCACCACCGTGACCATGGAGGCGTCGGAGTTCATGCCGGCACCCGAGCGGTTCGAGGCCGGCACGCAGCCCGTCTCGCAGGCCGTCGCCCTGGCCGAGGCCGTCCGCTACCTGCAGGGCATCGGCATGGAGCGTGTCCGCGCGCACGAGGAGCACCTCGCCCGGCGCATGCTCGACGGCCTGGCCGCCGTCCCCGGCATCCGCGTGGTCGGTCCGCCGGTCGGCGTCCCGCGATCGGGCCTGGTGTCGTTCGACGTCGACGGTGTGCACGCCCACGACGTGTCGCAGTACCTCGACGCGCAGGGCATCGCCGTCCGCTCGGGGCACCACTGCGCCCAACCCCTGCACCGCCGACTCGGCCTGGTCGCCACCAGCCGCGCGAGCACCTACGTCTACACGACCGAGCACGACGTGGACCGGTTCATCGCGGCCGTCGGCGAGGTCCGCGGCTACTTCGGAGCGACCGTATGAACTCCCTCGACAGCCTGTACCAGCAGGTCATCCTCGACCACGCCAAGGCCCGGCACGGCGACGGCGACCTGCCCGACGCCGACGCCTCGCACTTCGAGCGCAACCCCACGTGCGGCGACGAGATCACCGTCCGCATCCGTCTCGAACCGGGCACCGACCGCATCGCCGGTCTCGCCTGGCAGGGCGACGGCTGCTCGATCTCGATGGCCTCGGCATCGGTCCTCACCGACATGGCCGTGGGCCGCACGGTCCCGGAGCTCCTCGCACTGACCGACGAGTTCCGCACGATGATGCGCTCCCGCGGCATCGGCGAGCCCGACGAGGACGTCCTCGAGGACCTCATCGCCTTCCACGGCGTCTCGAAGTTCGTCATGCGGGTCAAGTGCGGCATGCTCGCCTGGGTCGCGGCGGAAGCCGCTGCGCGTGAGGCGACGGCGTCCCGCTGAGCCGGGTGCGGCTCGCGATCGCGACCACGTGACGGCCAGGAGGCCCGGTGCGGGCCCGCCCCGCGCCTCCCGTCCGTCGCCGGGAGCGTCTCGAGCGTCCGAAGCGACGAACGGAGGACAGCGGTGATCGTCGAGGTGCGCCGCCCCGGAGGGGCGGAGTCCGACCTGATGGTGCGGACGTACCTGACCGAGGTGGCCTCGCGCTGGTACGGGCGCGACGCAACGCCTGCCGAGGTCGATCTCGCACTGGCCGACGAGCCGTACGACGACCTGCAGGGGGACAGCGGCGTGTTCCTGGTGGCGTCCGACGGTGGACGGCCGATCGCGTGTGCCGGCGCCCGGTTCCTCGACGACGTGGCGGAGCTCACCAAGGTGTTCACGCTGCCGAGCCACCGTGGGCAGGGCGTGGGGTCGGCGCTGCTGCGCCGGCTCGAGGCGGAGTGTCGTGCGCGGGGGATCGCGTCCCTGCGACTGGACACCCGGGCTGAGCTCGCCGAGGCGTGCGCGCTCTACGAACGGCTCGGCTTCGTGCGGGTGGCACCGTTCAACGACGACCCGTACTCCGACCGCTGGTACGCGAAGGTGCTGTAGGGCCTGGTCAGGGGCGGTACTCGTCTCGCTCAGACGTGACGATGCGTCATGAAGACGTCGACGTCGTCCTCGGCGTCGACGACGAAACCGTGCCGTTCGTAGAGCCGGCGCGCGGCGCTGCCCTGCAGGACGTTGAGTCGCGCGGGTCCGGCGTGTGGTTCGTCGAGGACGCTCCGGAGCACCACCGAGCCCACGCCTCGGCCCTGGACGTCCGGCGCGAGGTAGAAGTGCTCGATCCACCGGGTGTCGGCGTCCGGCCGCACGGTGATCGAGCCGCGATCACGCCCGTCGACCACGACGACCCGCGTGTGCTCGGGCGCGAAGGCATCACGCATCCGCCCGCGAACCCGGACCGCGTCGAAGCGGCCGAGACGCTCCAGGTCGGCACGGAGGACCTGCGCACGCAGCTCCACGAGCCACTCGATGTCCTCGGGGATGCTGTTCCGCAGGGTGACGTCCACCCGTCGAGCCTAGGAGTCGTCGGCGCCGATCCCGTGACGGGCCCCTGCGCAGCGGCCGTGCTCAGGCCGCTCGACCAGCGGTCGTGGCGGATCGGTCAGCGCGTCCGACGGTGACCCCGAGGGCGATCTGCACGATGCCGAACAGGATCAGGAAGCCCGCGATGGCGACGACGGCCAGCGCTGCCCCGATGGACGGCAGGTTGATGACGAGCACGCCGATGACGATGCTGAGCACCGCGGCGCCGATCGTCAGGGCACGGTTCGTCGGTGTCGGGGCGTAGAGCAGCGTGATGCCCTCGACCAGCCAGGCGAAGCCGATCACGAACGCGATCCACCGCACCCCGACTGGCGGGGCGACGAGCGCCACGATGCCCCCGGCGAGGATCAGCGCACCGAGGACGACCAAGCCGATGCGGCGGCCGGTGCCGATCCCGCGGGCGAACGCACGGACGATCATCGACAGGCCGGACACCAGCAGGTAGATGCCGAACACCCACGCGACCGCGAACAGCGTCGCGTGCGGGAGCACGAGTGAGGCGACACCGACGAGGACCGCCACGATGCCGACGATCAGCAGCGCGGTCCGTAGTCGTCGATCCCCGCCGACGTCGGTGACGACGTCGTCCTGCAGCGCCATGGTGTCCGCCCTTCCCTGAGAGGATCTGGTCCTGCGCGCTTCTGCGTCAGGGCTACTCCTCGGAACCGCCCGTGTCCGGTGCCGATGCGGACGCATCGGTCCGCGCGGGGTCGGTCCGGCCGGGCGGGCGCGCCGGCCACGTGACGAGCAGCAGCACCTCGAGCGGGTCGAACAGCAGCGTCAGGAGGAACCAGGTCCACGCCGATCGGTTCCGGGTCCGCGCGTACCCGCCGGCGAGCGTCGCGACGCTGAGCCAGAGGCTCGACAGGTACAGGCCGGTGAAGTCCTCGTGCACGAACAGTTCCCTTCGAGAGATACATCAATACCGGTCGAAGGGTAGCGCGTCGTCAGACCGTGCCGGCCTCGTCGTCGCTGGTGCGGCGGAGTGAGCGCACCATGCTGCGCAGCGCCCCCCGCGCCGCCACCTGCTGCTCACCCGACAACCCGTCGAGCATGCGGACCTCGACACCGCGGACGGCTGCACTCGCCCGCTCGAGGCTCGCCCGGCCGCTCGCCGTCAACCGCGTCGGGAGCGCCTTGCCCACCGGCGCCTCGGTGGCCCGCGTCACGAAGCCGTCCCGTTCCAGGGCCTGCAGCAGCACGTTCATCGACTGCCGCGTGACGAAGGCGCCGCGTGCGAGCTCGGAGTTCGACAGCCCGGGCCGCTGTGCCAGGAGTTCGAGGCACGAGTAGTGCGTCATCGTCATGCCGAGCGGGCGCAGCACGGCCTCCATCGCAGCGCGGAGCGCGCTCGCGGCTTCCTTGAGCAGGTACCCGAGGGACGTCTCGAGGTCGATGACGTCGCTGCTGTCGGTGCCGTCTTGACTCATGTCAGGAGTCTGACATAGGTTGTGCCGTGTCAGAAAACTGACACAACCGAAGGAGCACCACATGCCCGTCACCGGCCCCGACTTCATCTCCCTGCAGACCCGCGACCTGACGGCGTCCCAAGCGTTCTACGAGCAGTACCTCGGTCTCGTCCGCTCGCAGGCCGGCCCGCCGCACGCCGTCGTGTTCGAGACGACGCCGATCGCGTTCGCGCTGCGGGACGTCGTCCCCGGCACCGACCTCGACGCGGTGTCGCAGCCGGGCATCGGCGCGGCGATCTGGCTGCACGCGACCGACGTGCAAGCCATCCACGACGCCCTGGTGACCGACGGCCACACGATCGTGTCGGCACCGATCGACGGCCCGTTCGGCCGGACGTTCACGTTCGCCGACCCGGACGGCTACCAGGTCACGCTCCACGACCGCGCCTGAGCTGCGGCCGTCACGCTTCGTCACGATGGATGACGGATGCAGACCCCGCACGTAGCGTCGCCAAGCGTGACCAGCAGCAGCGAGCCCCGGCAGATCCGCTTCAACGCCTTCGACATGAACTGCGTCGCGCACCAGTCCTCCGGGCTGTGGCGGCACCCGCGCGACCGATCGCGGGACTACCGCGACCTGACGTACTGGACGGACCTGGCGAAGACGCTCGAAGGCGGGGCGTTCGACGGCATCTTCATCGCCGACGTGCTGGGCACGTACGACGTGTACGGCGACTCGAACGAGGCCGCGCTCCGCACGGGCTCGCAGGTGCCGGTCAACGACCCGATCCTGCTGGTGTCGGCGATGGCGTCGGTGACCGAGCACCTCGGCTTCGGGATCACGGCGGGCACGGCGTACGAGCACCCGTACCCGTTCGCCCGGCGGATCTCCACGCTCGACCACCTGACCAAGGGGCGCGTCGGCTGGAACGTCGTCACCGGCTACCTGCCGAGCGCCGCGCGCAACATGGGCCAGACCGACCAGCTGTCGCACGACGACCGGTACGACGTGGCCGACGAGTACCTCGAGGTCCTCTACAAGCTGTGGGAGGGCTCGTGGGAGGACGACGCGGTCGTCGCCGACCGCGCGTCCGGCGTCTTCACCGACCCGGCGAAGGTGCACCCGATCGAGCACCACGGCAAGCACTTCGACGTGCCGGGCATCCACCTGTCCGAGCCGTCGGTGCAGCGTTCGCCCGTCATCTACCAGGCGGGCGCGTCGCCGCGCGGCATCCGCTTCGCAGCGGAGAACGCCGAAGCCGTCTTCGTGGGCGCACCGACCGTCGAGCAGCTCGCGTCGACCGTCGCGAAGGTCCGTGACGCCCTGGAGGCAGCTGGTCGCGACCGCTACGCCGCTCGCGTCTACACACTGCTCACCGTGATCACGGACGCCACCGACGAGCTGGCCCAGGCGAAGTACGAGGACTACCTGTCGTACGCGTCGGAGCTCGGTGCCCTGGTGCTCAACTCCGGCTGGATGGGCGTCGACCTGTCGCAGTGGGACCTCGACGAGCCCCTCGGCGATGTCGAGTCGAACGCGATTCAGTCGGCTGCGGCCAACATCGCGGCGGCGACCGGCGAGGACGGCAGCTCGTGGACGATCCGCGACCTCGCCCGGCACACCGCGATCGGCGGACTCGGGCCGGTCGCCGTCGGCGGGGGAGCGACCATCGCCGACCGCCTGGAGGAGATCCAGGAGCTCACCGACGTCGACGGCTTCAACTTGGCGTACGCGGTGACGCCGGGCACGTGGGAGGACGTCATCGAGTTCGTCATCCCCGAACTCCGGGCGCGCGGGGCGTACCCGACCGGCTACGAGCCCGGTTCGCTGCGGCACAAGCTGCACGGCCGCGGTGACCGGCTGCCCGACGAGCACCGTGGGGCGTCGTTCAGGATCGGCAGCAGCGCGGTCGTAGGCTGACCGGGTGATCGAACCGTCCGTGTCCGTGCGTCCAGCGGCCCCGGACGAAGTGTCGGCGTGTGTCGACCTGTGGGTCGCAGCGGTCGCGGCACGGGACGGCGTGCCGGAATCCGAGGCGGTGCGAGCCCGCGCGGCGTCGAAGTTCGCCGTGCCTCGGGTCGCCCTGCTCGTCGCTGTCGGAGCGGCCGGTGCGATCGACGGCTTCGCGCTCGTGACGGCGCCGGGGTCCGGGCGGTCGACCGACCCGTCCGACGCCGCCTACCTGTCGCTGCTCGCCGTCCGCCCGGACGTGCAGGCGCGGGGTGTCGGGCGTGCGCTCCTGGCCGCGTCGGTCGACGCGGCGTCGGCGGCGGGACACCCCGCGGTGGTCCTGCACGCACTCGCCGGCAACGAGCGAGCGCTGCGGCTCTACGAAGCCGGCGGGTTCCGGGCGGACGGGGTCGAGTTCCCGCACGCCCTGACGGGCGGGCCGACGCGGACGTACATCGCGACGGCCCCGGCGCGCTGAACCGTCAGACGCGCCACTTCGGTCGCGGGGCGTGGTCCTCGTACGACTGCCGACTCGGGTAGGTGATCAGCTCGATCGTCGATCCCCACGGCGTTCCGACGTACACGAACCGGTTGCCGAACCCACCCTCGTTGCCGCCGAGGTCACGCGGGTCGGCGTACCGCTGGCCGCCCGCCGTCTCGATGTGCGACAGCGCGTGGTCGATGTCGTCGACGTAGAACGCCACGTGCTGCCAGCCGAGGTCGCTCGCGCGGACGGCCGGGCGCTGGTCGGGGCCGTGGTACTCGAAGAGCTCGAGTCCCGGCCCGTTCGGCAGCGCGAGCATACGCAGTGCCCCCTGGGCCATGGTCTTCGGGATGCCGAGGCGCCGCTGGACGTCGGGTTCACCGCGGAGCGGTTCGCTCCGGAGGAACCGGTCGTACAGGGGGACGGCGTCGAGTCCCAGGACGAAGAAGTCGGTGGCCTGGTCGATGTCGGGCACGGTGAGGCCGATGTGGTCGATGCCGTGTGCGGTGCTGGGGGTGCCCGTCGGGGTGGTGACGGTTGCAGGACGTGTCGCGGTGGTGCCGGATGGGCGTGGCGCAGTGTGCATGGTGCCGTCTCCCCTGAGTTCGGCTCGGACGTGGATCACCCGAGTAGAACGGCTGTTCGCGGGGGAGGACAAGCGGAGCGCGGGACGCGTGCGGAGAACCGCCGCGATCGTGCGTGATCAGTCGACGGGGGTCCACGCCGGGTAGGTTGCCGAGCGTCCGTCGCCCGAGGACCGCCGGGTGACGCGGCGCTGTACCCAGGGCAGGACGTGCTCGCGGTAGTAGCGGAGTTCCTCGGAGAGTCGGGTGCGGCCGGTCTGTTCGGACGCCGGCTCGATCGGTGCCGGTCCGTCCTCGATCGCGTGCAGGGCGAGGTCCGCGACGCGCTGGTGGCCGGTGTCGTTCATGTGCAGCCGGTCCTCGGACCAGAACTCGGCACGGCGCAGGTGCGGATCACGGGACACGTCGACGAAGGGCAGGTCGTACCGGTCGGCGAGGTCGGCGAGGGCGTCCGCCCAGGCGTCGCCGCGCGCGTTGATGAGGCGTCCGAGGGGGAGTCGTGCGCTCGGGTCGGCGGGGCTCAGCAGCGCCAGCCGGACCCCGCGGCCCAGGACCGTGTCGACCGCCGCTTCGAGTGGTGCGATGAGGGCGTGGGCGTCGAACCGTGGCCGCAGCAGGTCGTTGCCGCCCGCGCAGAACGTGATCAGCGTCGGTGCGGGGTCGAGTGCGAGAGCCGCGTCGAGCTGCTCTCCGAGGACCCCGGCGAGCAGGCGCCCGCGGACCGCGAGGTTGGCGTACCGGACGTCTGCGTCGTGCGCACGGGCCATGCCGCTCGCGAGTCGGCCGGTCCAGCCGGGGAACGGTACGGCGCCGGCGTCGCCGATGCCCTCCGAGAAGCTGTCGCCGATCGCGACGTAACGGATGGTGTCGGGCATGCGGCCATCATCGTGCACATGTCTGTGCACGTTCTGGTGTGGAACGAGCGTTTCAGGACAGCGACCACGACACACGACCGTTACACGAGGGAAACGGCGGGCGCGAAGAGGCTCCCTAACTTCTGTGGTGGAGGCGATCACCGCCTCCCCACCCCACTCCCTCGGAGGACGCCATGGCTACCGATCTCGTGACACCCGTCGCAGCGCCCCACGCCCCCACCACGACCGCCGCACCCGCTGGTGCCGGCGTCGTCAAGCCCGGGTACGACCCGGCGCTCACGAACGAGGACCTCGCCCCGCTGCGCAAGCAGAGCTGGACGAGCTACAACTTCTTCGCCTTCTGGATGTCCGACGTGCACTCGGTCGGCGGCTACGTCACCGCCGGGTCGCTCTTCGCACTCGGCATCGCGAGCTGGCAGGTGCTCATCGCCCTGGTGGTCGGCATCCTGATCGTGCAGGTCTTCGCCAACCTCGTCGCCAAGCCGTCGCAGCGCACCGGCGTGCCCTACCCGGTCATCAACCGTGCGGTGTTCGGGGTGCTCGGGGCGAACGTGCCCGCGATCATCCGCGGGCTGATCGCGATGGCCTGGTACGGCGTGCAGACGTTCCTCGCCGCGCAGTCGCTCAACATCATCTTCCTGAAGTTCATCCCCGCCTCGGCCGGGCTGCTCGACCACTCGTTCCTGGGGCTGTCGGCGCTCGGGTGGATCTCGTACGCGATCCTGTGGGTCGCGCAGGGGGCCCTGTTCTGGATGGGCATGGAGGCCATCAAGAAGTTCATCGACTGGGCGGGCCCGGCGGTGTACGTCGTGATGATCGCGCTGGCGATCTACCTCGTCAGCCAGGCCGGCATCGGCAACATCTCGTTCACGCTGTCGGTGGGGGAGCCGCTCTCGTTCGGCGCGTCGATCCCGGTCATGCTCTCCGCGGTCGCCCTGGTGGTCAGCTACTTCTCCGGCCCGATGCTCAACTTCGGTGACTTCTCGCGCTACGGCAAGTCCTTCGCGGCCGTCAAGCGGGGCAACTTCTGGGGCCTGCCGATCAACTTCCTGTTCTTCTCGGTGCTCACCGTGCTGTGTGCGAGTGCGACCGTGCCGGTGTTCGGCAAGCTCATCACCGACCCGATCGAGACCGTGCAGGCGATCGGCGCCCCGTTCGCGATCCTGCTCGGCGGCCTGACCTTCGTCACGGCGACGGTCGGCATCAACATCGTCGCGAACTTCATCAGCCCCGCGTTCGACTTCTCGAACGTCGCTCCGCGCAAGATCTCGTGGCGAGCCGGCGGCATGATCGCCGCGGTCGGCTCCGTGCTGCTGACCCCGTGGAACTGGTACGGCAACGACCAGGCCATCCTGTACACGCTCGGGGTGCTCGGCGCCCTCATCGGCCCGCTGTTCGGCATCCTGATCGCCGGGTACTACATCGTCGGGAAGCAGCGCATCGCCGTCGACGACATGTACACGAAGGACACCTCGGCCCGGTACTGGTACCGCGGCGGCTTCAACCCGAACGCCATCGGTACCCTCGTCGTCACCGGGGTGGTCTCGGTCGCCAGTGCGGTGATCCCGCCCGCGCTCGGGATCCTGCCGGGGCTGAACAACTACAGCTGGTTCATCGGCTGCGGCCTGGGGCTCGTGGTCTTCTGGGGACTCGAGCGGGTCCGGCCGAGCATGCCGGAACTCGCCTCGGACGACCCGACGGTCGACGACGGCGCCGCCGTCGGACGAGCCTGAGACGCCGCAGCGACACCGCACCACCAGCGACACCCGCACCGCCCGCACCACCGGAAGGACCCCGATGCGCATCCGCGTCGTCAACCCGAACACCACCGCCTCGATGACCCGCTCGATCGGCGTCGCCGCCACCGCGGTCGCCGGCCCGGGCACCATCGTCGAGGCGGTGAACCCCACGATGGGCCCGGCGTCGATCGAGAGCCACTACGAAGAGGCGCTCGCGGTGCCGGGGCTCCTCGAGCAGATCGCGCTCGGGGAGCAGGACGGCGTGGACGCCTACGTCGTCGCCTGCTTCGGTGACCCGGGCCTCGACGCCGCGCGGGAGCTCGCCGCCGGGCCGGTCATCGGGATCGCCGAGGCGGGCTTCCACGCAGCGGCGATGCTCGGGCGCCGGTTCGGCGTCGTGACGACCCTGGCGCGGACGACCGGACGGGCCCACGAGCTCGCCGAGCGCTACGGCTTCGCGTCGCTCGTCACCGAGATCCGGGCGTGCGAGGTCGCGGTGCTCGAGCTCGACGACCCCGCTTCGGGCGCACGCGCCCTGGTGATCGAGGAGTGCCGGGCCGTCATCGCCGGCGGAGCCGACGCGGTCGTGCTCGGCTGCGCGGGGATGGCGGACTTCTGCGCCGAGGTCTCGCGGGCGATCGGGGCACCGGTCGTCGACGGCGTCGCCGCGGCGACCGTGCTCGCCGAGTCGCTCGTGCGGCTCGGGCTCTCGACGGGCAAGCACGGCGAGTACGCCACCCCGCCGACGAAGGCGATGTCGGGTCTGCTGGCGGGCTTCGAACGTCAGCCGGCGGCGGGCGCGACGGTCGGGGCGGGCGCATGACGGGCCTCCCGGCCGACGGCAGCACCGAGTCCCGCACCGACGTCGACACCGACACCGTCGCGGACCTCGTCCTGCGCGCAGATCGCGCCTGGATCGACGGAGCCTTCCGCCCCGCAGCGGTCGTCGTGCGCCACGGCCGCGTCGACACCGTCCTGCCGGTCGACGCAGCCGTGGCCGCCGTCGACGACCGCACCGTGCCGGCCGACCAGGTCCTGCTGCCCGGCCTCGTCGACACCCACGTGCACGTCAACGAACCCGGACGCACCGAGTGGGAGGGGTTCGCGTCCGCGACCCGGGCCGCCGCACTCGGCGGGGTCACGACCATCATCGACATGCCGCTCAACTCGATCCCCGCGACGACGACGGTCGAGGCGCTCGCCGTGAAGCGCGCGAGTGCCGAGGGGCGGGTCGCCGTCGACGTCGGGTTCTGGGGCGGGGCGGTCCCCGACAACGCCGGCTCGCTCGGCGCACTGCACGACGCGGGCGTCTTCGGGTTCAAGTGCTTCACCGCGCCGTCCGGGGTCGACGAGTTCCCGCACCTCGACGCCGACCAACTGCGCGACGCGATCGAGGAGGTCGCCCGGATCGACGCCCTGCTCATCGTGCACGCCGAGGACCCCGAGTTCCTGGTCGACCACGCTGCGCTCGGCGGGCACTACGAGGACTTCCTCGCCACCCGCCCGGTCGACGCCGAGCGGTCCGCCATCGCGCGGGTCATCGACGGCGCACGGGCCACCGGCGCCCGGGTCCACATCCTGCACCTGTCCGACGCCGGTGCGATCCCGATGATCCGCGCCGCGAAGGACGACGGCGTCCGGATCACGGTCGAGACCTGCCCGCACTACCTGTCGTTCGAAGCGGGGTCCATCCCCGACGGCGCGACCGAGTACAAGTGCTGCCCGCCGATCCGTGACGACGCGAACCGCGACGCCCTGTGGGCCGGTGTGCTCGACGGCACGATCGACATGATCGTGTCGGACCACTCGCCGTCGACCGCCGACCTCAAGGTCGACGACTGGGGACTCGCCTGGGGCGGGATCGCCGGCCTGCAGGTCGGCTTCCGGGCCGTCTGGACCGAGGCCCTCCGCCGCGGCGTCCCGCTCGAGGTGCTGTTGCCGCTGTTCACGACCGGTCCGGCAGCACTCGTCGGCTTCCCCGACCGCGGGGTCATCGCCCCCGGTGCGCTCGCCCACTTCGCCGTGTTCGACCCGTCCGCCACGGCGGTCATCGACGTGGCCGGCCTCGCACACCGCAACCCGGTCTCCGCGTTCGCCGGCCTGGAGGCCCGTGGCCGCGTCACCGAGACCTGGCTGCGCGGGCGCGTGGTGGCGTCCACCGCGTCCGGCGTCACCGCCGTCGAGGGGCAGCTCGTCGCGGCTCCCGTGACCGCGGATGCCCGGGTCACCGAAACACGTCTGTAACGATCGTTCCGGTACGCTCGTGACCGGAACGGAAGGACCAACCATGCACCCCGTGAACCCGCCAGCCCGCCTCCTCATGGGCCCCGGCCCGATCACCGCCGACCCGCGTGTGCTCCGCGCCCTGTCGACCCCGCTCGTCGGGCAGTACGACCCGTGGATGACCTCCGCCATGAACGACACCCAGGAGCTCTACCGCGGTGTGTTCGGCACCACGAACGAGGCCACCGTGCTCGTCGACGGCACCTCGCGCGCCGGGATCGAAGCGGTGCTCGTGTCGCTCCTCGTGCCGAGTGACCGCGTGCTCGTGCCGGTGTTCGGCCGGTTCGGGCACCTGCTCGCCGAGATCGCGGGCCGTGCCGGGGCCGAGGTCCACACCATCGAGACCGCGTGGGGCCAGGTCTTCACGCCGTCCGCGATCGAGGACGCCATCGTCCGTGTCCGGCCGAAGGTGCTGGCGATCGTGCAGGGCGACACCTCCACCACGATGAACCAGCCGCTCGACGAACTGGGCGCGATCTGCGAGCGGCACGGCGTGCTGTTCTACACCGACGCCACGGCGACCGTCGGCGGTAACCCGCTCGAGGTCGACGCCTGGGGCATCGACGCCGTCAGTGCCGGCCTGCAGAAGTGCCTCGGCGGGCCGTCCGGCAGCGCGCCGGTCACCGTCTCTCCGCGTGCGACCGCCGTGCTCGACGAGCGCCGCAGCGTCGAGGCGGGCATCCGCGAACCCGGTGACGACGTCGCCGACGAGCCGATCCGCTCGAACTACCTCGACCTCGCGATGATCCTGGACTACTGGGGTCCGCGGCGGCTGAACCACCACACCGAGGCCGCGTCGATGCTCTACGCCGCCAACGAGTGCGCCCGCATCCTGCTCGACGAAGGGCGCGAGCAGGCGATCGCACGCCACGAACTCGCGGGCCGCGCGATGCTGCAGGGCGTCCAGGCGCTCGGGCTCGGGGTGTTCGGTGACGTCGCACACAAGATGCACAACGTCGTCGCGGTGGAGATCCCGTCCGACGTCGTCGGCGACCAGGTCCGTGGTTCGATGCTCGACGACCACGGCATCGAGATCGGCACCTCGTTCGGACCGCTGCACGGCAAGGTCTGGCGCATCGGCACCATGGGCTATAACGCCCGCAAGGACACCGTCGTGACGACCCTCGCCGCCCTCGAGCACGCGCTCCGCCGGGCGGGGCACGCCGTCCCGCACGGCGGTGGGGTCGACGCGGCCCTCGACGTCTTCGCCGGTGCGCCGGTCGGGGTGCTGGCGTGAGCGCGGCCCCGGTCGTGACCGCCACCGCCCTGGGCACCGCCGACGCCGAGCTCGTGGCGCGCTGGTGCGACGAGCTGGCCCTGGTCACCGAGGAGACCGGCCGGATCACCCGCGTGTACCTGTCGCCCGAGCACGCCCGCGTCAACGGGATCGTCGCCGGGTGGATGCAGGACGCCGGACTCACCACCTGGCAGGACGCCGCCGGCAACCTGCACGGACGGGTCCACGGCGCGACGCCGGACGCCCCCGTGCTGCTGCTCGGCTCGCACCTCGACACCGTGGTGGACGCCGGCCGCTACGACGGGATCGTCGGGGTCCTGATGGCCATCCGCACCGCTGCGCGCTTGACGGCCGCGGGACCGCTGCCCGTCGCGCTCGAGGTCATCGCGTTCTCCGACGAAGAGGGGACCCGCTTCGGCAAGGCCCTGCTCGGGTCGTCCGCCGTCGCCGGGGTGTGGGACGAGTCCTGGTGGGACCTGGCGGACGGCGACGGCGTGACCCTGCGCGAGGCCTTCACCCGGTTCGGGCTCGACCCGGCCCGGGTGGGTGACGCGGCGGCCGACCCGACCACGCTCGCCGGCTACCTCGAGGCGCACATCGAACAGGGTCCGTACCTCGAGCAGGCCGGTCAGGCGCTCGGCGTCGTCACGAGCATCGCGAGCGCCCGACGCTTCTCGGTCGAGGCCGTCGGCGAGGCCCGGCACGCCGGCGGAACGCCGTACGAGCGCCGCCACGACGCGCTGCTCGCCGCGGCCGAGGCCGCCTTGGCCGTCGAGCGGATCTGCCGGGCGTCGCACCACGTCGGCACCGTCGGCACGATGACCGTCGAACCGGGCGCGGTGAACGTGGTCCCCGGGCTCGCACGGTTCTCGGTGGACCTGCGCGGCGAGTTCGACGACGGCCGCGACGCGGTGTGGGACGAGCTCACGAAGGCGTTCTCGCTGATCGGGGAACGACGCGGGGTCAGCGTCACGCCGACCGAGGTGCACCGCGCGCCGGCGGTGTTCTGCGCGCCGCGGCTGATGGACGCCGTCCGCGCCGGCATCGAGTCGACGGGCGAGGCCGCGCCGATGGAGCTGTTCTCGCGAGCTGGACACGACGCCATGTCGCTCGGGCTCGTCACCGACGTCGCGATGCTGTTCCTGCGCAACCCGGACGGCATCAGCCACCACCCGGACGAGTTCGTCTCGACGCCCGACATCGCGCTCGGGCTCGACGCGCTCGCCGTCGCGGTGGAGCGGGTGGCCCGGGCATGAGCACGGCCGGACCGGACGTCCGCGCCCGCATCGACTCCGTCTGGGAGCAGCTCTCGCCCGCCGAACGACGCGTCGCCGCGATGGTCCGGCACGACCCGGAACTCCTGCTCGTCGGGACCTCGGCCGAGCTCGCCGCCGAGTCGGGCACGTCGAAGGCCACGGTGTCCCGGCTCGTCCGGTCGCTCGGGTTCCAGGACGCGGCCGAGGTCCGGCAGAACCTGATGTCCGCACGCGGTTCCGGCCTGCCGTGGGTTGCGGAAGACGCCGCCCACGTCGACCAGCGCGCCGTCGAGGCCCGCAACCTCGACGCGGCCTTCGCCTCGCTGGCCCGTGCCGATCGTCCGCGACTCGCTCGCCGCATCGTCCGCGCTCATCGCGTGCTCGTGTTCGGGGAGCGCGGCGCCTACCCGGTGGCGCTGCAGCTCCGCGCGCAGCTCGCCCAGGTCCGCTCCGACGTCCGGGTCGGTCCGGCACCGGGGCAGCGGCTCGGCGAAGAGGTCGCCGACCTCGACCGCCGTGACCTCGTCGTCCTGGTGACCGTGCGTCGGCACACTGCCGGGGTCGACCGGATCGTGCGGCACTGCGTGTCGACCGGCGCCGACGTCGTCGTGCTGGGCGATCCGACCGCAGCCGTCATCGCGGCACCGGCGAACACCGCGATCCTGTGCCCGGTCGACTCACCGGCGGCGTTCGACTCGATGGCGGCCTTGTTCGCGGTCGTCGCGGCCATCGCGAACGACGTGTACGAAGCCTCGGGACCGGCCGGCCGCGCGCGGGTCGACGCGGTGGCGAGTGCCTACGACGCGCTGGGGGAGCTCGCAGCGCCCTGACCGTCGGGGCTGTCGGGGCCGTCGGCGTGCAGCTCGGTGGCGAGCGACGCGTTGCGCTCACGGATGAGCCGCGGCAGGTAGCGCTCGAGGGCGACGACCTCGGCCAGACGACCGAGCGGGCCGAACGGTGCGCGGAACGTGATGGTGTCGACCATGCGCGTGCTGCCGGCCGACGGCTCGAACCGGTGCTCGTGGTGGAAGCGGGCGAACGGCCCACGCACCTGTTCATCGACGAAGCGGTGCGGAGCCTCCAGAGCAGTGATCCGACTCGTCATCCGCCAGACGATCCCGAAGTGCCGCGCGCGCCAGGTGACGGACTCGCCCAGGCCGATCGTGCCGGACGTCGTGCCGGCGACGGCGCGTTCGTCGGTCGCAGCCATCGACCGCTCGTGCGCGCCGATGTCGAGCGACAGCGCGAACGCGCGCTCCGGCGGTGCCGCGAGCTCGGTCACCACGCGGAACGTCACCGTCACGAGGCTGGCCAGACCGTCGGCGTCGAGCGGTCGTCATCGCGCAGAGCAGCCGCGATGAGCTGGTCGTGGCGTCGTCCGCGGTGGAACACGCCGGACCGGAGCCGTCCCTCGTAGCGGAGCCCGAGCCGCTGCGCGATCGCCGCGGACGGGGCGTTCGCCGCGATCGCCCGCCACTGCACGCGGACGAGCGCGAGTCCGTCGGGCGACGGCGCGAACGCCCACGCCAGGACGGCGGCTGCGGCCTCGGTCACGAAGCCGTGGCCGCGACCGTCCGGGTGCACGGCGTAGCCGACCTCGGCCGCGCCGTCGACGAACCCGAACAGTCCGATCGTCCCGAGGAGTCGGAGGTCGTCGGCCCGCCGGATGCCGAACTCGTAGCGGGAGTCCGTGGACCAGCCAGCGCGCACGACGTCGGTGATCCAGTGGTGCGCCTCGGCGTGGCCGTACGGCACCGGTACCGGCGTGTAGGCGACGACGTCGGGGTCGTTCGCGTACCTGATGACGTCCTCCGCATCGGACGGTTCCGGCACGGAGAGCACCAGGCGATCGGTCCGGAGGGTGACGGGGTCCACGCACCGAGCCTAGCCACGGGGACGTGCGCGGTAGCGTCGGGGCATGACGTTCGACGCGATCCCGTTCCCGGTCATCGACGGCCACAACGACCTGCCGTGGGAGCGCCGCGAGGCCCACGACTCCGGGGTCGAGGGCATCGACACCGAGGTCGACTCGCTGCACACCGACCTGCCGAAGCTCCGCGCCGGTGGGGTCGTCGGCCAGTTCTGGTCGGTCTTCGTGCCCGTCGACGAACCGGACCCCGTGCGGACGACGCTGCAGCAGATCGACCTGGCGCACCGGATCATCGAGCGGTACCCGGAGTCGCTCGCACTCGCCCGGACGGCGGCCGAGGTGCGGGCGGCGGTCGAGTCCGGTCGGATCGCGTCGCTGCTCGGCGCCGAGGGCGGGCACTCCATCGGCGACGACCTGGCGGTGCTCCGCGTCTTCGCCCGACTCGGCGTCCGCTACATGACGCTCACGCACAACGACGACACCCCCTGGGCCGACTCGGCGACGGGCTCGCGTCCGCACGGCGGGCTGACCGATCGCGGCCGCCAGGTGGTGGCCGAGATGGAGCGGATCGGCATGCTCGTCGACCTGTCGCACACCGCACCGGCCACCATGCGGGACACCCTCGACGTCGCCACGCAGCCCGTCGTCTTCAGCCACTCGTCCACCGTCGCCGTCGACGACCACCCGCGCAACGTGCCGGACGACGTGCTCGCCCGGTTGTCGGACAACGGCGGCATCGTGATGATCACGTTCGTGCCGAAGTTCGTCTCCCGCGACTGGGCGGACTGGGAGGACGCCGGCTCGGTGGGGGAGCCGCCGCTCGTGACGGTGTCGGACGTCGCCGACCACGTCGAGCACGCCCGCGACCTCGCCGGCGCAGCACACATCGGCCTCGGCGGGGACTACGACGGCACCCCGGTGCTGCCGCCGGACCTGCGTGACGTGTCCCGGTACCCGGTGCTCGCCGCCGAGCTGCAGCGGCGCGGGTGGGGAGCGGATGACCTGCGGGCGCTCGCCGGGGGCAACGTGCTGCGGGTGCTCGAAGCGACCGACGAGCGGTTCGCGCGGACGGCGTTCCTGCGCTGAGACATCGTCAATAGGTCCACAAGCTGCGGACCAATCGAGATGGAGCGCCGGAGTCAGCCGTAGGTGGGGTACTGCGGCCAGCCGTCGGGGCTGTCCTCCCAGTCCTGCTGGCGGCCGTACGCGGTGCGGTCCATGATGTGCGCGACCGGCAGGATGGCCTCGGTCCCACGCGATCCGGTGGCGTACGTCAGGTAGGGCACGCCGTCGCGCAGCAGGTAGTACGAGTAGCCCGGCACCGGACCGTCGTAGTCGTCGTGGTGCAGGGTCCAGCCCCAGTCGTCGTGGTAGCTCGTGGCGCCCGACGACACCCACCGGTGCGGCCAGCCGTGCAGCTCTCGCCAGCGCTCGAGCTTCTCGATCGGAGCCTGCGAGACCATGGCGAACGCGATGCCCTCGTCGTCGAGCCGACCCGTGTTCGCCGGCAGGTTGTCCACGGCCCAGGTGCAGCTCGGGCAGCCGTCGTCCCAGTCGGGCGCGAACATCACGTTCTGCACGAGGAGCAGGTAGCGGCCGTCGAACAGCTCGGAGAGCCGGACCGGGCCGTCGGCGCCCTGGAACTCGTAGTCCTCCACCTGGACCATCGGGAGTCGGCGGCGGGCGGCAGACACACGGTCGCCGTGCCGGGTGAGTTCCTTCTCGTCGCGGACCTGGGTGGCGAGTGCCTCGTCGAACGCGGCACGGTCGACCACGGGCGGTGCGACCTCGGGTTGCTGCAGCTTGGACATGGCGACCTCCTCGTCGTTGCCCGGCACCGTACGCCCAGGTGGGCCACACGGCAACGGGAGCCGATGCCGTGGACAGGACCACCTGGGGTCCGGTCGCTAGGATCGGGCGCACACCGCGCCTCCAGGAAGAGCGATGCGCGACCTGACCCGATGAGGACGGACCGGATGAGCGGCACGATCTACGACAACATCTCCCAGGCGTTCGGCAACACCCCGCTCGTCAAGCTGAACCGGCTGCCGAAGGCGGGTGGCGCCGAGGTGCTGGCCAAGCTCGAGTTCTACAACCCCGGCGCCAGTGTGAAGGACCGCCTCGGCGTCGCGATCATCGACGCGGCCGAGCAGTCCGGCGACCTGCAGCCGGGCGGCACCATCGTCGAGGGGTCGTCGGGCAACACCGGCATCGCCCTCGCGCTCGTCGGTGCGGCCCGCGGGTACAAGGTGATCATCACGATGCCGGAGACGATGAGCGTCGAGCGTCGTGCAGTGATGCGCGCCTACGGTGCCGAGATCGTGCTCACCCCCGGTCCCGAGGGCATGAAGGGCGCGGTCGAACGCGCCGCCGCGATCGTCGACGAGACGCCCGGCGCGATCCTCGCCCACCAGTTCGAGACCGCCGCGAACGCCGCGATCCACCGGAAGACCACCGCTGAGGAGATCCTGCGCGACACCGAGGAGCACGTCGACGTGTTCGTCGCCGGCGTCGGGACCGGTGGCACGATCACGGGTGTCGGCCAGGTGCTCAAGGAGCGCGTGCCCGGCGTGCAGATCGTCGCGGTCGAGCCGAAGGACTCCCCGCTCCTGACCGAGGGCAAGGCCGGACCGCACAAGATCGCGGGCATCGGTGCGAACTTCATCCCCGAGGTCCTCGACCAGTCCGTCATCGACGAGGTGTTCGACGTCGAGCTCGACGACGCCCTGCGTGTGGCGCGGGCGCTCGCGACCGACGAGGGCATCCTCGCCGGCATCTCGTCCGGCGCGATCATCCACGCCGCGCTCGAGATCGCAGCGCGACCCGAGAACGCCGGCAAGCGCGTCGTCGCGATCGTCTGCGACACCGGGGAGCGCTACCTGTCGACGGTGCTCTTCGAGGGACTCACTGCGTGAGTCGTTCCGTCCGACGAGGCGTGCTGCGGACGGTCCGGGAGGACCTGGCCGCAGCACGCCGCGGCGACCCCGCCGCCCGTGGTGACCTCGAGAACGCGATCGTCTACTCCGGGCTGCACGCCATCTGGACCTACCGCGTGACGCACCGGCTCTGGCTCGCCAGGGGCCTGCCCGGATCGCGGTTCGTCGCACGGGTCATCGGCCAGGCAGCACGGTCGGTGACGGGCATCGAGATCCACCCTGGCGCCCGCATCGGCCGTCGGTTCTTCATCGACCACGGCATGGGCGTCGTGATCGGGGAGACCGCGGTGATCGGGGACGACGTCGTGCTGTTCCACGGGGTGACCCTGGGCGGGCGCGGTGGCGACCACGGCCCAGGGGCCCGCCGGCATCCGGTCGTCGGCGACCGCGTCGTGCTCGGCGCGGGATCGTCCCTCATCGGGGCGATCAGCATCGGGCAGGACTCCGTCGTCGGTGCGAACACCGTGGTGACGAAGGACGTCCCCGCGGGGTCGGTCGTCACCGGGGTCGCCGGGACCGCCCGCCCGAGGTCCGGGCACGAGGGCGTCCCGACGCTCTGAACGCCCCGCCGGGTCGACGGGGCGTTCGAGGGTCAGCGGTTCGGTGCGTCAGCGCGTCAGCGCCTCAGCTCTTCTCGCAGGCGATGCCGTCCTTGTCGCGGTCGAGCTTCGCGTTCGCCTTGTACAGGGCGTCGTCCTTCTTCACCGTGCCCTTGAGCGCACGGGTCGTGGTCTTGCCGCCGGAGACCACCTTGTTCTTCGTGACGGACTTCTTCGCGATGCCGCCCGAGTACACCTTGTGCACCGCGGTGCAGTTGGCGTAGGTCTTCGGGGCGGCCTGCGCGGTGGAGGCCCCACCGACGACGACGGTGGTGGCGAGGACTGCGGTGGCGGCGGCGATGCCGAGGGTACGGATGATGCGCACGGGTTCCCCCTGGAACGAGTGGGTGATCGCCGGAGCGACCGCCGCGTCGGGTACGCGGCGACCTGATCCTACGATGTGAACGACGCTCATGACATGCCCCCGAACAGGTCCGGTCCGCGAGCCGCGGTGTCGGGCGTCTGGGGCATGCTGGGTGCATGGACGGCGCGCAGTTGCACGAGATCGCGAGTCGCACCGCGATGGGCCTGCCCGCGGTGTTCGAGACCGAGCCCTTCGGCGAGGGCGCCCTGGTCTACAAGGTCGTCGACAAGATGTTCGTGATGACGAGCGAGCTCCGTGGTGTGCCGATCGTCAACCTGAAGTGCGCGCCGCCGCACGGGGCAGCACTCGTCCGCGACCACGCCGAGATCACACCGGGGTGGCACATGAACAAGCGGCACTGGATCACGCTCGCTCCCGGTGACGGCATCGACGAGACCCTGGTCGAGGACCTCGTCGCGAACGCCTACGACCTGGTCGTCGCCGGGTTGCCCCGAGCGAAGCGGCCCCTCGACCCGACACGCGGCGACTGATCAGGAGCTGGCGGCTGCCGAGGAGCTGGCGGCTGCCGAGGACCGGGCGAGCACCTTCGACACGTCGCGGACGACCTTCGGCGCGAGTCGCTCCCCGGACTCGAGCACGGCACGGGCACGCTCGGGGGTCAGCCCCGCGAAGACCTCGCCGATCGTCACGCCGTGCTCCGGCCGGTACGTCACGACGACCGGGTCGCCTGCTGCCACCGGGCCGGACTTCACGACCCGCAGGTACGCGCCCGGACGGCCTTCCTCGGTGAACCGCCGGACCCACTTGTCGACGCCCATCCGGCGCGCGAACGTGCCGCACGGGATCCGCGGGATCGTCACCTCGAGCTCCAACGTCTCGCCGATGCGCCACCGCTCGCCCGTCACGGCCCCGGTGACGTCGACACCCGTGGTCCGCAGGTTCTCGCCGAACAGGCCCGGCGGGATCTCGCGCTCCAACGACGCGGCGAAGTACGCGGCGTCCTCGTCGGCGTAGGCGTACACGGCCTGGTCCTCGCCGCCGTGGTGCTTCCGGTCGGCCTGGACGTCGGCGTACAGCCCGAGCGGTCGGACCCGGACCCGCCCGTCGACCGGACGCTTGTCGATGGCGGTGACGCCGATCGTGCCGGAGTCAGGCAGCAGGCGGTCGACGCGGCAGACGGCGGTGACGAGCGACATGCCACAACTCTGGCGCAAGTGTGACGAGAAGTGTGACGATCCGCCGGTTCGGTGCGTCACACCGGTGAGGGACCATGCCCGGTGGTCCGACCGAGGAGTTCCCATGCTCGACGACGACATCGTTGCCGTCCGCCTGACCTCACATGGCAGGCACGCACCGACGCACGGGTTGGTGCAGGCCCGGATCCGTTCGCTCAGCTCCCGACCGGTCGGCCCGCTGCGGGTCGTCCCCGTCCGCAAGCGCGTCCAGCGGAACACCATCCACCACCAGTAGAAGGAAAGCGTGCACCACCAGTCCCTCGCCGAGCTCGACGACGCGGTCCTCGCCGGCCGGTCGTCCGATGGCGACGTCCGGGCCTTCGAGGTCCTGATCCGCCGCTACACGCCGCTCCTGCGCGCCTACGCCCGTCGGACCCTGGGATCGACCGACGAACTCGACGACGTCGTGCAGGAGACCTTCATCACCGCGTGGGACCGCCTTGACCGGCTCGAGGACCACGCCAAGGTGAAGTCCTGGCTGATGCGGATCCTCAGCCGGAAGTGCCTGGACCGCATCCGGGCCCGCCGGTTCCACGACGACGTCACCGAACTCGAGGTCGCCGCACCCGCCGACGACGCTCCCGACCGGGTCGCCGAGGCCCGCTCGCGCGAGGAAGCGGCGGAGACGGCGCTCGCTGAACTGCCCGAAGCCCAACGACGCTGCTGGATCATGAAGGAGGTGCTCGAGTACAGCTACGACGACATCGCCGCAGAACTCGACCTGCCTCCCTCGACGGTCCGCGGACTCCTGTCCCGAGCGAGGAAGAACATGATCCGACTCATGGAGGGATGGCGATGAGCGACCTCGACGCACTCGAACTCGACGACCTCGACGGCCACTCCATCGACGAGCTCGCCGACTACCTGGACGCCGGCATGCAGCCGCCGGACCCCACCATCGACGGCTCACCCGCGTGCCAGAACGCCCTCGCGGCGATCCTGCGCGTGCGGCACGCGTCGCTCGGCTCCCTCGAGGCCGCCGCCCGCGACGAAGCCCCGGCCGACGAGTCGTGGATCGGCGGCGTGCTCGCCAACATCTCGTTGGAGTCCCGCTCCGGACGGGACGTCCCGCTCCGCGCGCAGTCCGAGTCGGAGCGCCCGGTGATGACCGAGGGAGCCATCCGATCGCTCATCCGCCGGACCGGCGACGGTGTTCCCGGCGTCCTCGTCGCCCGGTGCCGGCTCGAGGGCGACGTCACCGAACTCGCCGCACCGATCCGCGTGGTCGTCGAGGTCGCGATCATGTCCGGCCCGTCGATCGTCGCGACGGCGGACCTGGTCCGCACCGGGGTCGCCCAGGCGCTGGCCGAGCAGACCGACCTGGTCGTCGAGTCGATCGACGTGGTGGTCCGCGACCTGCTCGAACCGCAGCCCGACGCCGACGACCCGCACACCGACACCGGCACCGAGATCGACACCGAGGGGATCCGATGAGCACCACCGACGACACCGTCGCCGCGGTCGAACAGGCCGTGGTCGACGTGCCCGGCGTCACCGACCTCTACCGTGCCCGCCCGACCGTGGCCAGCACGGTCAGCGCCGTCCGCGGCATGGCGTCCAGCACGGCCCCCGCACGCATCGTGGTCGACGACGGCGTCCTGCGGGTCGTCATCGGCACCGACGGACACCGCCCCGCGCCCGAGGTCGCCCGCGCCGTGCACGACGTCGCCCTGACGACGGCGTCGGCGCACGGCCTGGCGCTCACGCGGGTCGACGTGCGGGTCGCGCGGGTGGGGTGAACCCGGCTCGTCAACGCGACACAGTCCCGTCACCGTGCACGGACCGTCCCGCTGAAGCGACAGAATCCCGTGAACCGTTCGCGGGATTCTGTCGCTTCGGCGACGGCG
Source organism: Curtobacterium sp. PhB191 (assembly GCF_004346515.1). Classification (NCBI taxonomy): domain Bacteria; kingdom Bacillati; phylum Actinomycetota; class Actinomycetes; order Micrococcales; family Microbacteriaceae; genus Curtobacterium; species Curtobacterium sp. PhB191. The sequence goes on along the minus strand of NZ_SMBV01000004.1, from coordinate 194,759 downwards.
GACGGGAGGCCCGTGGCGGCACCGCCACGGGCCTCCCGTCCGACCCCCGGTCGCGTCCTCAGCGCACGCGGTGCGTCCCCGGCCGCCGCTCGGCGACCTCGAGCACCACGACGATCGCGGCGACGAGCAGCGCGGTCGCGACGAGGGAGACGTCGGGCACCGCGATCGTCGCGAGGATCGCGACGGCGAGCACGACGACGATAGCGTTCCACCCGGCGGACAGCGACGGGCGGAGTGCGAGCGCCCAGATCGCGAGCACGAACAGCGCGACCGGGACGGCCACGGTCGCAGCAACCGTGGCGTGCGACAGGTCGGCCTCGCCGGCGTCCGCGCTGACCGCGACCTCGATCCCGGCCGGCAGCGCACCCGCGGCGGCGAAGACGAAGTAGTGGCCGTAGCCGAACACGAGCGCGCTCGGCAGGTTCCCGATGTGGTCGTGCTGCTCACGCGAGAAGTAGATCCACCACAGTCCGGCGACGATGACGAGCCCGGCGGCGGCCAGCACGAGCAGCGACGCGAGGTGGTCGGCCTGGGCGATGCCGTCGATGACCGCGTTCGCCGAGGCGACGAGTCCTTCGCCCAACACGATGAGGGTGAACAGCGCGTACCGCTCGGCGATGTGGTGCGTGTGCCACGGCGTCGTCTCGCCCGTGCCCTCGGCGATCGGCGGGACGAGGACCTCGAGCAGGACGAGGACGGGGAACGCCCACGCCGTCGATCCCTGCGGCAGCGCGAGCATGCCGACCCAGAGCGCCTGGACGACGACGATGCCCACGGCGTACCGGAGTGCGGTGCGGCGGTACCGCGAGGACGACACGGCGACGCGGAGCCACTGCGCCACCATCGCCAGGCGCATCACCACGTAGCCGATCACCGGCACCGTGAAGTCGCCCTCGGTCATGGCGGCGTGCACCCCGGCGGCGAGCACGAGCACGCCGGCCATCTGCACGAACGTCGTGACGCGGTACAGCCAGTCGTCGGTGTCGAACGAGGTCGCGAACCAGCTGAAGTTCAGCCACGCCCACCAGATGGCGAAGAACACCATGGCGTACGCCACCACCGCGGAGCTGACGTGCCCCTCGGTCTCGATCTCGTGCAGGTTGGTGGCGGCGAAGCCCACCGCGACGACGAACACCAGGTCGAACAGCAGTTCCAGGGGGCTCGCGGCACGGTGTCCCTCGGCGGGGTCGCGGGGCGCCATCCGGCGCAGTCCGATCGTCGTCACCCGGCATGCCTACAGGACGAACGGCCCCGGGCGGTACCCGGGGCCGTTCGATCTGCAGGTGCGTGGGCCACCAGTCGGCCGGCCCGCGCCGCTCAGTAGAAGTTGCTCGCCTGCGAGTGCGCCCACGCCGAGCACGGCGTGCCGTACGCGGCGCTGATGTACTGCAGGCCCCACTTGATCTGGGTCGTGGCGTTGGTCTGCCAGTCGGAGCCGATGGTCGCCATCTTCGAACCGGGCAGCGCCTGCGGGATGCCGGTCGCCCCGCCGTTGGCGTTGACGGCCTGGTAGTTCCACCCCGACTCCTTGGTCCACAGGTTGTCGAGGCACTGGAACTGGTCGGAGCCCCAGCCGTACTCGGACGACGCCAGCGAGGTCGCCGTCGCCTTGGCGCCTGCGACGGTGTTGCCCGCCGCCAGCTTCTGTGCGGCCTCCGCTGCTGCTGCGGCGGCCCGCTTCTCGGCGGCGGCCTTCGCGACGGCTGCTGCCTTCGCGTCGACGTCGCGCTTGTCCTGCGTGGCGCTGGCCTGCGCGACGTGCGCGGTCGACTCGACGGTCGACGAGATGCGCGTCGTGAGCGCGGCGCCGGACAGCTCCGGGTAGTCACTGAGCGCGTCGATGTGCTGCTCGAGCGAGGCCGTGTCGGTCTTGGCGTTCGCCGTCGTCATCACGGTCTTCGCGGTCGAGATGGTCGCCGCTGCCTGGGCACGGTCGAGGGCTGTGCCGCGCAGGGCGGGCTGGGCCGTCGCGGTCGCGCTCGCGGTGCCGGTCGGCATGCCGAGCGCTTCGCCGATGGCGGGCTGGGTGCCGATCGTGAGGGCACCGCCGGCGACGGCGAGGACCGCGGCGCCGCCGACGATCAACGTCGCACGGTGTCGGAGCGCACGGTGGCGGAGGGCGCGGCGCACACGCCGGCTGGGGGAGTTCAGGGCCTCACGTCGGGTCGAGGCGGTGGTGGTGGGGAGATCGGGGGTGTGTCCTGGCATCGGTTCCGGTGGTCGGGCGGTTCGTGGTGCGGGACTCCGGGCTGCGCGACGCGTCGGGGACGGTGAGCGATTCTGCGCGCGTCGAGGTGCGCGCAGCAGGGGAGTCCGGCGAACCGGGGAGGACCGGACGGTGGTGTGGGGCCCGTCCGTCCGCCGCGACCGGCCCTGGGGAGGCCGCCGTCGGGCGAAGCCGACACGATGACTCGTCAGACTGGATGACGCGTCCAGGATCGCTGGCAGAACCGTCCATCCACCCGTTGGTAACGGTTCGGTAACGGCCGGTTCGGACCTAGAACGTGTGAGGTTCCTGGGTGCGGTCGCCCTGGGCGACGCGTTCGAGGGCGTCGAGGGCTCCGGCGATCGCGGTGACGTCGGACTCACCGAGCTCGGCGATGAGCTCGGCGACGATGCCGGTGCGGTCCGAGCGTGCTCGTTCGACCGCCGCGATGCCCTCGTCGGTGGCTGAGACCATGAAGGCGCGGCCGTCCCTCGGGTCCGCTTCGCGCTCGATGAAGCCGCGCTGTTCGAGCTCGGTCAGGATGCGGGTCATCGTGGGCTTCGTGACCACCTCGATCCGCGACAGGTCGCCCGGGCGCAGGGGTCCTTCGCGCTGGATGGTGGCGAGTGCGGACACGATCCCGTACCCGAGCGAGGCCGAGTCCGTCCGTGCTCGCCGGTTGATCCGTCCGACCGCCGCGGCCAGACGTGCGGCGACCTCGGTACGGTCCGTCGATCGAGGACTCATGTGCTGCTCCGGGTGGGCGATCGGGTGGTCGCCAGCGATGCTATCGGCTCGCCGGAGCCGCAGTCTGGGAGCGTCGTGCGCGTCCGTCACAGGCCTGGACGGGGTGTCCCGGAGGCCCGTGGAACGCGGACCGCCCGCCTCGCGTGCGCGAGACGGGCGGGTTCCTGTACGGCGGTACAGCCGGACTCAGTACTTTTCGCCCGGCAGCTGGTGGATCGCCTCGGTCGCGAGCTCGGCGGCGACGTTGTCGCCGGACTCGGTCGCGGTGCGCAGCCGACGGAAGTCCGCGGTCATGCGGTCCCAGTCGACGAGCTCGTCGAGGTTCGGCAGGCGCAGGCGGAAGGCCAGACCGTCCATGGTGTCGCGGCACACGCGCTGCAGGTTCTCGTTGCCGCACTCGGCGACGTAGAGCGCGAACACGTCGAGCGAGTCGTGGTTGACGGCGGGGACGTCGTGCGACTCGAGCTCGGCGATCGTCTTGTCGAGCTGCGCGAGGATCTTCTTCCGTGCACCCGCGCCGAGGCGCGGGACCGCGAGGCGGACGACACCACCGAACAGCACCCCGAGGGTCTGCATCGCCTCGATGACCTCGGCGGGGTTCGGCGTCGTCACGCGCGTGTACCGGTTCGGCGCCATCTCGATGAGGCCGGCGCGGGAGAGCTGGCTCAGTGCCTCGCGGATCGGGGTGCGGGAGACGCCGAGCCAGGCGATGAGCTCGTCGTCGTTGAGCCGCTCGCCGGGGACGAGCGTGCCGTCCATGATCGCGTCGTGGATCTTGTGCCGGACGGTGTCGCGGAGCAGCTGGTGCTCGGTCGGGGCGCTGCGGGGGACCGGCATGCGTTCTCCTTCGATCGGGGCGCGGTCAGTGCACGCGCACCGATCAACGTACCTGATATGAGACCGGCGTTCCGATCGGCTCAGCGCGTGTCACGGGGCGGTCGAGGTCGTCCTGGGCGGCATCGTCCGTGGCGTGGTCGCTCACCGCACGACCCCACCCCAGGCGTACCGCACCGTGGTGCCGTCGACGACGAGCAGCGAGTCGGGTGCCCGGTCGAACAGCCCCGGCATGCCGACGGCGTCGGGCAGGTCCCCCTCGAGCCGGTCGAGGTGCGCGGCCCGAACGGTCAGCGGCGGGTGCTGTCGCTGCCAGAACAGCGTCTGGGCCAGGTACCGGGCGTGGATGCCGGCGCGGGTGGTGAGTTCGGCGGCCAGGGGCGTGTCGACGACGTCACCGGCGGTGACCCGGATCGAGGCCGCGTGCCGGGGTCTGGCCGTGCCCGAGGGGCGTTCCTGCCGCAGCGACCGCGCCCAGCGCACCGGGTGCAGTGCACGTGCGGGGTGCCGGACCGACCGGTGCGCGACGACCTCGCCGCGGCGGCGCGACCGGGCGTGCGCGAAGGTGTACGGCACGCCGAGCAGCGCGTGCGCGGCCACGATCGCCGGCACGTTCGCGGTGTCCACGGTGCGGTACGCGACGCCGCGTCGGCCCTGGTCGTCCACGGTCAGGACCTCGACGGTGACCTCGGTCATGCGGCCGAGGCGGCCGGCGGAGGGGAACGGCGGCACCCGCGTCTCGTGGAAGACGTACGCGGTCAGTCCCACCCAGGCGCTGCCGTCGACAACGTCGGGGCGCGTCCCCCGCGGGACGAGTCGCGCCAGTGCGCCCGGGTCGTGTCGCCAGTGCGCGAAGACGATGTCGTCCCACGCGTGCTGGGTCACCGGCCGGTGCAGCAGTGGTGCGGCCGCACGGGTCCAGGACGGCTGGGTCACCGCTTCGGTGCGTGCCGACCGACGCGCACGGCCCACAGGACGAGCGGGGCCTGCAGCGGGAGCCGCAGCACGGAGACGAGGCGCATCGCCCGGGTCGAGCGCGGGCTGTCGAGCAGGTCGTTCGCCATCTTCACGTTCGCGGGGAAGACCGCGGCGAACAGAGCAGCTGCAGCCCACCCCGAGGCCCGGCGAGTGGCCGGGAACACGAGCCCGGCGGCGATGCCGAGTTCGGCCACGCCGGACGCGACCGTCGTCAGCCGCGGTGGCAGTGTGTCCGGCACGATCCGGTCGTAGTGGCGCGGCTGCAGGAAGTGGGTGACGCCGGCCCCGCCGAGCAGCACCGCGAGCAGTGTGGCAGTCCGGGTGGCTCGTTTGATCCGCTCACGTCGTCGCATGCCCCCATCGTGCTCGCCCGTCCTCGGAATCAGGTCAGTGCGGTCGCGACGAGGTCGAGGACCGCCGCCGCCACCTCGGCCTTCGTGCCCGAGGTCTCGCGGACCACCTCGCCGCCCGGCACCAGGACCTCGATCGCGTTCTCCTCGCGCTCGAACCCGGCCGACCAGCCGACGTGGTTCACGACGAGCAGGTCGGCGGGCTTGCGGGCGATCTTCGCGCGCCCGAGTGCAATGCGGGCGTCGCGGTCGGGTTCGGTCTCGGCGGCGAACCCGACGATGACCTGCCCGGTGCGCCGCGCCGCCACCAGGTCGGCGAGCACGTCGGGGTTCCGCACCAGCTCGAGCGTCATCCGCTCGCCCTGGGCGTCCTTCTTGAGCTTCTCGGCGAGGACCTCGGCCGGACGGTAGTCGGCGACGGCAGCGGTCATCACGACGACGTCGGCATCGACCGCCGCGGCGTGCACGGCCTCGGCGAGCTCGAGCGCTGACCCCACCGGCACGACGGTCGCGTCGATGCCCACGGTCAGGCCGGCCTCGACGTTCGCGGCGACGACGGTGACGACGGCGCCGCGCGCCGCTGCGTCGGCGGCGATCGCCAGGCCCTGCCGACCGCTCGACCGGTTGCCGACGAAGCGCACCGGGTCGAACGGCTCGCGGGTGCCGCCCGCGCTGACGACCACGCGGACACCGGACAGGTCGCCCTGCTCGCCACGGGCCCCGGCGCCGGACTGCGTCCCCCCGTCCGTGCCGGCGCGACGCCCCGCGCCTGCACCGGCCGGGTCGTCCAGCACGGCGAGCGCCGCGGCGACGATGTCCTCGGGTTCCGCCATCCGGCCGATGCCGGCGTCGTCGCCCGTCAGCGCGCCGACCACCGGTCCGACCAGGTGCACACCCCGCTCGCGCAGGACGGCGACGTTGGCCCGGGTCGCGGGGTGTTCCCACATCTGCGGGTGCATCGCCGGCGCGACGACGACCGGGGCGTCGGTGGCGAGCAGCGTCGTACCGAGCAGGTCGCTCGCCAGGCCGTTCGCCATCCGTGCCAGGGAGTCCGCGGTCGCCGGGGCCACCACGACCAGGTCCGCGCGACGGCCGAGGGCGACGTGGCGGACCTCGGAGACGTCGTCCCAGACGCTCGTGGTGACGGGGTTGCGGCTGAGTGCCTCGAGCGTCGGCAGCCCGACGAAGCGCAGCGCCCCCTCGGTCGGGACGACGTGCACCTCGTGCCCGCGCTTGACGAGGTCGCGGACCACGCCGACGGCCTTGTAGGCGGCGATGCCCCCGGTGATCCCCACGATGACGGTCAGGCCGCGCTCTGCTGCTGCGTTCACGCCGCTCACGCTACCGGGGCACGTGCGAGGATCGACGGCATGTGCACCGTCGTCGTCCGCGTCGACCCCGGGTCCGCGTGGCCCGTCACCGTGCTCGCCCTGCGGGACGAGTCACCCGAGCGTCCGTGGGACCCGCCTGCTGCGTGGTGGCCCGATCGCGACCCCGGGGTCCGTGGTGTCCGTGACCGTGCTGCCGGCGGTGCGTGGCTCGCTGCCTCGGACCGTGCCGGACTGGCGGTCGTGCTCAACCGCGGCGAACCGGTGCCGAGTGTCGACGGCACGTGGACGACCCGCGGGGTGGTGCCGGTCGACGCCGTCGCCGACGACCTGTTGCCCGGACACGACGGCACGCTGCCGACCACGCGCGCGTTCAACCTGGTGCGGGTGACCGCCGACGGCGCCGCGGTCCTGACCTGGGACGGCACACGGGTCCGCACGACCGAGCTCGGCCCGGGCGTGCACATGGTGACGCACGGCGAACCGGACGACCCGGCGGCGCCGCGCATCGGGCGGTGGCTCGAGGCCTTCCGCGCCGCGGAGGCCCCGGTCGGGCCACCGGTGCTCGGACCCTTCGACGAACTCCGGACGGTGGACGCGGGCGACGACGCCGGAGACGGGTGGAGCGGTTGGTTCGGCGTCCTGGCCGAGTCTGCTGTGCTGCCGAGCGACCACCCGGACGCGATCCTCCGTGACGCGCACGAGGCCGAGGGGCACATGACGACGCTGTCGATCGTCGCCGCGGCGATCGGTCCGGACCGCACGGTCCTGCAGCACGCCCGCCTGACCGAACCCGGACGGTTGGACGGGTCGGTGGAGCTGCACCGCGCCTGACGCGGGCGGCGCACCGGACGCGCCACGGGCCTCCCGGCCGCGCCCCGCGCTCAGAGGGGCGGGTGTGTCCCGGTGAGGTCCTCGGCGACGGCCCAGAGCGAGCGGGCGAGGTCGGCGCTCCGTGCCGACCCGGGGATCGAGACGGTGGTCGTCGGTCCGGTCAGGCCGAAGGGGCCGGCCGGGCCGTAGTAGGTGCCGCCGACCGCGTTCGGGCCGACCGCGGCGTAGAGCAGCGGCTCGGTGCCCTGCTCGACCGCCTGCGTGAAGGGGAGCGCGCGGTTGTTGGACCGCACCGGCTTCGCGCGTCCGAGTGAGCGCCCGGCCGACTGGAGGTTCGTGCGGGTGTAGCCGGGGTGCGCCGCGGTGCTGACGAGGGGGACGTCCGCCTCGACGGTCAGTCGGTGCAGGTGCAGCGCGAGGAGCAGGTCGGCGAGCTTGGACTGGCCGTAGGCGCGCCAGCCGTTGTACCCGCGTTCCCACTGCAGGTCGCCGAAGCGGATCCGGCCGGGGATCGCGGCGAGGCTCGACATTGTCGCGACCCGCGGTGCCTCGGCACGCAGCAGCGAGGGCAGCAGCAGGTTCGTCAGCGCGAACGGACCGAGGAAGTTCGTGCCGAACTGCAGCTCGAACCCGTCGACCGTCTCGAAGCGCTGCGGCGGCGCCATGACGCCAGCGTTGTTCACCAGGACGTCGATCGGGCGGTCCTCGCCGACGATGCCGTCGGCGAAGCGGCGCACGCTCGCCAGGTCCGCGAGGTCGAGTTCGCGCACCTCGACGTCGGCGTTCGGGTGGGCTGCACGGATCTCGGCCGCGGCGGCATCGCCCTTCGCGGTCGTGCGCACGGCGAGCACGACGCTCGCGCCGGCGGCCGCGAGACGGGTCGCGGCTTCCTTCCCGGTGCCACTGTTGGAGCCGGTGACGACGATCCTGCGTCCGGTCTGGTCAGGGAGCTTCGGCATGCGGGCGACCGTACACGCGGGCGCTGGCCATCACGGCTCGGCCGTGCTAGTTTGATGCAAACGCATGGAAGTGCGACCAGGAGGAACCATGAGCAACGCATTCGGCACCGACCGCCCCTCGGACGTCCCGCCGCCCGCACCCGAGCGGATCGGACGCGTGGAGCTCGGCATCGACACCTTCGGCGACGTCACCGAACTCGCTGACGGCAGCCTGAAGTCCGACGCGCAGAGCATCCGCGACGTCGTCGCCCAGGCCGTCCTCGCCGACCAGGTCGGCATCGACTTCATCGGCGTCGGTGAGCACCACCGCGCCGACTTCGTGGTGAGCGCACCCGAGGTCGTCCTCGCCGCGATCGCCGCCTCGACCTCCCGCATCCGGATGGGCTCCGCCGTCACGGTGCTGTCGTCCGACGACCCCGTGCGCGTCTACGAGCGCTTCGCCACCGTCGACGCGATCTCGGACGGCCGCGCCGAGGTCATCCTCGGGCGCGGTTCCTTCACCGAGTCGTTCCCGCTGTTCGGCCACGAGCTGTCCGACTACGAGGTCCTGTTCGAGGAGAAGCTGCAGCTCTGGGCGGCCCTGCGCGGCGGCGACGCCGTCACCTGGTCCGGCACGAAGCGCGCGAGCCTGGTCGACCAGGACGTCTTCCCGAAGCTCGAGCACGGCGCCATCCCCACCTGGATCGGCGTCGGCGGTTCCCCGCAGTCGGTGATCCGTGCGGCGTCGTACGGCCTGCCGCTCTTCCTCGCCATCATCGGCGGGCAGCCGGCGCAGTTCGCCCCGTTCTCGCGGCTGTACCGTCAGGCGCTCGCCCAGCTCGACCTGCCGCAGCAGCCCATCGCGATGCACTCGCCGGGCTTCGTCGCGGCGACCGACGAGGAAGCCGCCGAGCGCTACTGGCCGTACCACAAGGCCGTCACCGACCAGCTCGGCCTGGAGCGCGGCTGGCCGCCCCTCGACGTCGCCGGGTACCACGCGGGCCTGTCCGCCGGTGGCTCGCTGTACGTCGGCTCGCCGGAGACCGTGGCGCGGAAGATCGCCCGGAACATGCGGATCCTCGGCGCCTCGCGGTTCGACATGCGCTACGCGACCGGTCGTCTGCCGCACGAGGACATGCTGCGGTCCATCGAGCTCTACGGCACCCGGGTCGCGCCGCGCGTGCGCGAGCTGCTCGCCGAGCCCGTCCCCGTCCCGTAGGCGGTCAGCCCGGCGGGCCTACCCCGCGAATGCGACAGATCGCCGCGGAACGTTCGCGGCGATCTGTCGCTTTCGCGCACCCGTCGGCCGGGAGGCGCGGGTCGGCTCCGTCGGTCCGGCTCACGGGCGTGCCGGGTACGGTCCACGGCATGCCGTCACGCCCCAGCACCCCACCCGTCGAGCGCCGGTTCCGCGGCCGGATCATGGGCGTCGGCACCACCTCGGGCGTCCGGATCGTCGTCGGGATGTGGGACCGCTCGCCGTTCGGGGCGTTCACCGACGTGTTCCTCGAGCTCCCCGACGGCACCAGCGTGCTGCTCGCGCCGGACGAGATCGTCGCCGCCTACGTCTCCGGCACCTACCGGTTCGACACCGTGTCCGTGGTCGACGTCCGGGCCCGACGGACGGCCCGTGGCCTGGAGCTCGACGCCGGCGCCCTGCAGGTCTCGGTCGACGTCGGCACGATCTCACCGCTCGGCCGGGTGCTGCGCGTCGTACCGAAGCGGATCGCCCGCGACCCGCGGTGGCTCGCCGCGATCGACCCGATCGCCCGGCTCGTCGCGCCCGGATCCGGCACCGCCGGCTCGGCGGGGAACGGACGCCGCGAGTACTACGGCGTGACCGGCGCGCACGACGTCACCGGCGTGCGCGGGACCTGGGCGGGGGAGCCCCTCGGCACCCTGGCACCGCTCGACCCGCCCGTGGCGTTCGGCTTCGCGTCGATGCCGCGGGTGCCGCAGGTCGTCGACGTCGAGACCACCATCCGCGAGCCCGCCTGACGCGTTCCGTACGGGTGCACCTTCCGTCGATCCACCACCGGATCGACTCGTGGAGTGTCGCTCGTTGCGCATGCATCCGGTGCGTGTGCATGTTCCGACGATGCACGCGGTGATCGTCTGGTGGAGTGTCGCTGTGTGCGGACGCATGGAGCGCGCCGGACCGGGTGCGGGCACTGCGGACCGGCCACCTGCGTGGCCGGACGTGTCCGGGGGAGTCGGCGCGGGCCTCCCGGTCGGGGTGGTGCTGCCGCGTGCCGGACGCGCCCAGCGTCGAGGGGCACACTGGCGGGAACGGTACGGCCCCGCCGGACCCGCGGTCGAACGTCGGGACGGGTGGGGCGCACGACGCAAAGGAGCATCATGACCGACACGCAGACCGACCAGCGCGCCGCCATCTCGGACATCGTCCACGGCGCCCACACGGCCCTGTTGACGACGGTGAGCGAGGACGGCCAGCTGCACGCCCGGCCCCTCGCCGTGCAGGACAAGGCGTTCAACGGGACCCTCCGCTTCCTGGTGCAGGACGGCAGCGAGAAGGTCGACGACATCGCCAGGAACCCGCACGTCAACGTCTCCATCGAGTCGCAGGGCGGCTACCTGTCCATCGCCGGCACCGCCACGGTGACGCAGGACAGTGCCGTGATCGACGAGCTGTGGTCACCGTTCGCCGAGGCCTGGTTCCCGGACGGCCGCGACGACCCCTCGATCCGACTCCTCACCGTGTCGGGCGACTCGGTCGAGTACTGGACGCAGGACACCGGCCCGGTCGGCAGCCTCGTGCAGACGCTCAAGGCCGCACTCGGCAAGCAGAGCCAGCCGGACACCGGGGACCACGGGACCGTCGAGCTGTAGGGGCGGGGCGGGGCGGGCTCGGCTCGGCTCGGCTCGAACCGACTCCGAACGACCGGACCGATGTCGTACGACGTCGGTCTCGTCGTTCGGAGTCGGAGCTGTCGTCGGGCCGCTGCCGGCGTCCCCGTCCTCGCTACGGAGGCCCGAGCAGCCAGAGCACCGCGACGAGCACCGGCTGCCCGGCCAGCGCCGCGGTGACGAAGGTCCACCGCATCCACGGCTTCGCGACGAGCTCCGGCGAGCCGAACAACGGCGCCAGGGGCATGAGCAGCCGCGGGGTCGAGGCCATCGGCAGCGACACCGCGAAGATGTAGAGCGCGTAGGCGGCCGAGTACAGCACGGTCGTCGACCCGAGCCGCTTCGTCGACCGGCGGAGCAGCCAGATCGGGAACCCGACGAGCAGGAACACCACGATCAGGACCCCGCCGACGCCGAGCCAGCGCCCGGCGATGAGGAACCACGGCGACAAGGGCACGAAGTCCACGCGGCCGATGAAGTTCACCCACCACGACATCTCGGTCTCGAGGTAGGCGTTCGGCGTGCCGGTCACGTGCGACGCGATGACCGGCCACGCGAGGCCCGCCGCCACCATCACGGCACCGGCGGCCACGACCTGCAGCTGCTCGCGGAGCGGGAAGGTGTCGAGCACCCGCCCGGTCTCACGGCGAGCCCGGACCCACCGCACCAGGGCGATGACCCCGAGCACGAGCGGGACCGCCAACGCACCCGGACGGGTGAAGGCAGCGGCGACCCCGAGCACGGTGAGCAGCCCGTACCGGCGACGCTCCAGGGCGAGCAGCGCGCCGAACGTGAGCGCGAGGAACATGCTCTCCGCGTACCCGACCTGCAGCAGGAACGACAGCGGCCCGCACGTGAAGAAGAAGACTGCCCACATCGCGGCGGCGTTGCCCGCACGGTCGCGGACCAGGCGGTGCAGCAGGTAGGTCGCCAGCAGACCGGCCAGCACGGAGATGAGCGGGGCACCGACGGTGAACGGCAGCCCGGTCGATGCGGTGAGCATCCGGATCGTGAACGGGAACGCCGGCAGGAAGGCCCAGGCGTTCTGTGCCACGTTGCCGACGGTGTCGAGCGGCAGCACGTTGGGGTACCCGTGCAACGAGATCTGCTCGTAGTACTGGCCGTCCCAGGCGGTGAGGAACGCCGTGAAGCCGTGCCCGTTGCCCCAGATGGCGTTGTCCGGCATCGCCCGTCCGATGAGCGGGTACGCGAGTGCCAGCCACAGCGTCGACACGATCCGGCCGCCGGTCCAGACGAGCAGCACGGCCGCCCACGCCGGCAGGGAGGTCACGGTGTCGAGTGCGCGGCGCCGTCCGGTCGCGGCGGTCCCGGTGACCGCGCCGTCGAGCCGGCTCATGCGCGTGCTCGGCGCGAGCCCGTGCGCGCTCGGCGGCGTTCGGGCAGGGAGGACGGCACCCGGCCAGGGTAGTCGCCCTCCACCTGGGTGGTCGGTGCGGCACCCCGGACGGGAGGCCCGCCCTGCGTTCTGCAATACGGAATCGGTCGGGTGCGTGGTCGGCTCTCGAGGCGGCCTTCCGCCTAGCCTGGAGTCCGCCCACGACCGACGAACCACAGGAGCAACCGTGCCGAACCCCACCGCGCCGAAGACCGCCATCGTGACCGACAACGCCCCGAAGCCCGCCGGGCCCTACAGCCAGGGCATCGTCGCCAACGGCTTCATCTACACCGCCGGGTTCGGCCCGCAGGACCCCGCCACGGGTGCGATCGCCGACGACGTGGCTGGTCAGACCGCGCAGGTGCTGGCCAACGTCGCAGCGGTCCTGGCCGAGCACGGTGCCACCCTCGACGACGTCGTGAAGTCCACGGTGCACCTCGAGCACTCGGACCGCGACTTCCCGGCCTTCAACGAGGAGTACGCGAAGCACTTCTCGCAGCCGTACCCGGTCCGCACCACCGTGCAGTCGCACCTGGCGAACATCCTGGTCGAGATCGACGTCGTGGCGGTGCTGCCGAGCGCTTCGTGACGTCGGTGCAGGCTGTGTGAAGCCTCACCGAGCCGCGGCACCGTGCTGCGTCGCTGACCGTGCTGCGTCACCGGCTCGGCTGTGTCACCGGCCGCGCTGGATCACCGACCCCCGGTGCCCGCTGCTCCCTGCCCGTGGTCGATCCGACCCGGGTGGCGACGCAGCCCGGCACCGGGGGTCTCGTGCGTCAGGGCGCCGTCGGCCAGCACGGGGACGCCGGCGACGAGGACGTCGTCGATGCCCTCGGCCAGGCGCATCGGTTCGTCGTAGGACGACCGCGCCGCGACCCGATCGGGATCCACGACCACCAGGTCGGCGACCGCCCCGACGGTGACTGCGCCCCGTCGACCGAGACCGAGTCGCTCGACCGCCGTGGTGGACAGGTGCCGCGTGGCCTCGAGCCACGTCAGGAGTCCCGTGCGGGCGAAGTCCTGCAGGTAGCGTGCGAACGTGCCGTACGCCCGCGGGTGCGGATGCGTTCCCACGAAGATGCCGTCGGACCCGGCCGTGTGCCCGGGCAGCCGGAAGAGCGGCGCGAGGTCGTCGGCAGTCCGGGGACGGGGCACGCGCATCACGGCGGTGACCTGCAGTGCCGAGTCGACCAGGACGTCCAGGGCCAGGTCCACCGGATCCGTCCCGGTCGCCTCGGCGGCGTCGGCGAGGGTGCGGCCCTGCAGCGCGTGGAACTCGGCGGCGGGCACGTGCGACAGCGTGATCTGCTCCGCCCAGCCGGTGCCGAGGTCGGCGCGGGACAGCACGCGGTCGAGCACGGCCGCCCGGACCGCGGCGCGACCCTCGTCGTCGGCGATCGCGTGGGCGAGATCCTCGGTGCCGGGGCGGGCGAGGGCCGCGGGCAGCAGCAGCATCGACAGGATCGTGCAGCCGCGCGAGTACGGGTAGGCGTCGAACGACATCGGGGCGCCCTCGGCCTCGAGTTCGGCCAGTGCCGTCACCGCGAGGTCGACGGGCGCGTGCAGGTGGGAGACGTGTGCGCGGACGCCCGACGCGCGGACGATGTCGGCGATCTCGTCGAGGCCGGCGCGGGCGTTCCCCTCGTAACCACCGCGCATGTGTGACACGTAGAGGCCGTCGACGGCAGCGACCTCGGTGCAGAGCGCAGCGAGTTCTGCAGTGCCGGCGAACAGGCCGGGGACGTAGTCGAGCCCCGTCGCCAGGCCGACCGCACCGTCCGCGAGGCCGTCGCGCACGAGCTCCCGCATCGCGGCCAGCTGCGCGCTGTCCGCCGGCCCGGGGTCGTCGCCCATGACCTGGTGCCGGACCGTGCCGGCGGGCACGAGCGTCGCGACGTTGATCGGGGTCGTGCCGTCGTAGGTCGTCAGCAGGCCGTGGACCCCGCCACCGCGGTACGTCGGGTGCGGGCCGTCGATGGCGGCGAAGTACGTGTCGGCGTACGAACCGTCACCCGGTGCCGGTCCGACGCCGTCCTGTCCGGTCACGATCGTGGTCACACCCTGGCTCAGGAGCGCGAGCTGCACGCCCTCGTCGAACACGAGCGACCCGGCGTGCGAGTGCGCGTCCACGAAGCCCGGCAGCACCAGGCGTCCGTCGCAGTCGATCACGTGCGCATCGGCAGGGGCGTCCAGGTCGGCACCGACGGCGCGGATGACAGCGTCGGCGACGAGGACGTCGGCGTGCACCGGGGCCCCGTCCGCACCGAGCACCGACCCGCCGCGCAGCAGGACGCCGCCGCCGGCGGACTGCTCGCCGGTGGGCTGCTCGGAGCCCGTCACGTGCTCGGGATCGCCGGTGGTCATCGGTCGAGCGCCGCGACGAGGCGGCCGGCCCGCTCCCGCAGGGCGTCGAGGTCGCCCGTGGTCAGCGCGTCGCCGACGAGCGGGGACCCGAGTCCGACGGCGACCGCACCGGCGGCCAGGTAGTCCGGGGCGTCGTCGACCCCGATGCCCCCGGTCGGGATGACGTCGACGAAGTCGAGCGGTGCCAGGACCTGCTTCAGGAACGCGGGGCCGCCGAGCTGCGCCGCCGGGAACACCTTCACCGCGCGGGCACCGAGCCGCCACGCGTGGACGATCTCGGTCGGGGTCGCGGCACCGGGGTACCAGCCGAGGCCACGCTCGTGCGCGCGCTCGCCGAGTTCGGCGTCGAGGTGGGGACTTACGGCGAACGAGGCGCCGGCGGCGGCGGCATCGTCGAGCTGGCGGACGTCGAGCACCGTGCCGACGCCGATGGACGCCGCGGAACCGTACCGCTCCACCGCCCACGCGATGCCCTCGCGCCAGCGTGGGGTGTTCGTGGTGATCTCGATCGCCGTCACGCCGGACTCGACCAGGGTGGCGATGACGTCCTCGACGTGGTCGCCGGTGCCGCCGCGGAGGATCGCGATCGCCGGTCCGGCCTGGTGGCGGTGCCGTGCGCCGGCGTGCTGCTCGGTGCTCGTGGTGTCGTTCGTCATGGTGCGCTTCCTCGAGTGTTGGTGTTCGGCGGACACGGTGTCGGCGGACGCGGTGTCAGCGGTCGACGTGGTCGTGCACGGTGTGGTCGGTGTCCGACGGGTCCGGGGCGTGGTGCAACGCGGCCGGGTCCGGTCGGCGCCAGTCGCTCTCGACGGTGCAGGCGAGGGCGCCGGCGTCGGCGGCCCGGTCGAGCGCCTCGGCGGCGTCCGCTCCGCCCATGCTCGCCGCGAGCCAGCCCGCGACGAACGCGTCACCGGCACCGACCGGGTCGACGACGCGCACCGGGGTCGCGGGCCGACGGACGAACACGCCGTCGATCGACGCCACGGCGCCGCGGGAGCCGAGCTTCACGACCGCGCGGCCCCGTGCCAGCGCGGCGAGGTCGTGCGCGAGTGACTCCTCGTCGTCGTCCTGTTCGTCGCGGTCGAGCACGAGTCGGGCCTCGTCGTCGCCGGCGAACACCACGGCGGACCGTGCTGCGACGGCTCGGTACCGGTCTCGTGCAGCGTCGGCGCCGATGAGCTTCGGCCGGTGGTTGACGTCGAACGACACCGGCACACCGGCGGCGGCGGCCCGGTCGAGCGCTGCGGTCACGGTGTCGTGTGCGGACTCGGAGAGCGCGAGGGTGATCCCGGTGACGTGCACGAGCGCAGCGGTCTCGACGACGCTGCCGGGCAGGTCCGTCGCGGCCAACGCCGAGCCGGCCGAACCACGGCGGTGGTAGGTCACCCGGGTGCGGCCG
Organism: Curtobacterium sp. PhB191; assembly: GCF_004346515.1. NCBI lineage: Bacteria > Bacillati > Actinomycetota > Actinomycetes > Micrococcales > Microbacteriaceae > Curtobacterium > Curtobacterium sp. PhB191. The sequence goes on along the minus strand of NZ_SMBV01000004.1, from coordinate 178,517 downwards.
TCGAGCAGCCGCTCCTTCATCATGATGCCGGTGGATCGCTCGGCGTCGGGGACCGCGAGGACGTCGACGCCCTCCCCACCGATGTCGGCGGCGACCCGGTCACCGGCGGGGTCCGTGCCGACCCGACCGATCCACGTGGCCGGCACCCCGGCGCGGACCAGGCCGATCGCGACGTTGCTCTCCGCGCCGCCGGTGTCCACCCGCATGTGCTCGAGGTCCGGCACCGCGCCGACGTCGCGCCCGGTCAGCAGCAGCATCGTCTCGCCGAACGTCAGCACCGTGCCGGTCACCGGGCACCCCGCGCGAGGGCGAGCTGCGCCGACGAGGACCCGAGCGCGACGGAGATCTCGTGGGCGGTCCGAACGACGCCGTCGCCGAGTTCGCGGACCGCCGCTGCGGGGAACCGCGAGGCCAGCCCGGAGATGCTCATCGCGCCGACCACCTGGTTCGCGTGGTCGAACACCGGGGCGGCGACGCACCGGATGTCCGGCTCGTTCTCGCGGTCGTCGATGCCGTACCCCCGTCCGTGCGTGCGGTCGACCTCGTGCCGCCAGCGGTCGTCGTCGGTGATGGTGTGCTCCGTCATGACCTGGGCCGGTTCGGCGAGCACCCGGTCGAGCAGCTCCGGTTCACCGAACGCGACGATCGCCTTGCCGGACGCCGTGTTCCGCATCGGCAGGCGGTTCCCGATCCGGGAGCCCATGCGGACGGTGCCGCGGGTCTCGACCTTGTCGACGTAGACGATGTCGGTGCCGTCCGGCACGACGAGGTGGCACGTCAGCCCGGTCTGCTCCGCCGTCCGACGCAGGAACGGTGCGGCGGCGGAGCGCAGGTCGATCCCCTCGAGGTAGCTCTGCCCGAGCAGCAGGGCACCGAGGCCGAGCGTGAACCCGGCGTCCGCGGTGCGGCGCAGCAGGTCGTTCTCGAGCATCGGGGCCGTCAGGCGGAGCACCGTCGACTTCGAGGTGCCGAGCTCGGCGGCCAGCACGGACAGGCTGACGGACACCGCGCCGCTGCGGGTCCGGTCGGCGATGCAGTCGAGCAGGCGGAGCCCGCGACGCAGGGACAGTGCGGCGTTCCGGGCAGGACCGTCGCCGTCCGTCGGCACCGGGGCCGCGGTGGTCGCGCGCATCAGAACCACGTCGCGATCGTCCGGAGCACGGTGTCGTCGTCGGCCAGGACGTGCACCTGTCGCCACTTGTCGAACACCGTGCAGGGGTGCGAGATGCCGAACACGACGACGTCGCCGGGCGTCAGCTCGGGGGCACCGTCCGCCAGCGCGAGGTAGCAGTGCTGGTCGTCGAGGCGGGTGACGGTGACCGCCCCGGGCGGCGGGACGACCTGTGGGGCGCCCGCCGGGCCTCCTGGCAGGGTCGGCCGCACCGACCGCACCACCGGCAGCCCTTCGTCGAAGGAGATGTCGCGCTTTCCCACGGCGACGAACGCGAGCCCGGGCTCCGGGCAGGACGTCACGCGTCCCCAGACCTCGATCGCGGCGACGAGCGAGCCCTCGGCCGGGTGCCGGCCGAACGGCGTGCGCTCGGCGTAGAAGCCGTCGTCGTGGGTCAGGTACGCACCCGACCGCAGCAGCACGTCGAGGTCGTCGGTGCGGTGCGCCACGGCGTCCACGACGGCGTCGAACCAGGCGCTGCCGCCCATGCTGAGGAGCCCGCGACCGTCGACGAGCCCGCGGACGTCCTCGGCGACGTCGAGCACGCCGGCGACGTACTCGCGGGCAGCGTCGACGCCGGGCAGCCCGCCCTCGTACCCGGAGACACCGCGGAGCACGAGCCCGGCGTCGTGGGCGAGCAGCGCGAGGGCACGCGCGTCGTCGGGGGAGCGGACCCCGGTGCGCCCGCCCGGGAACCCGAGCTCGACCAGGACGTGCAGCTCGCCGGCGACGGTGCCCTGCGCGGCGACGGCGGCGGTGACGCCCGCGGCGGAGTCGACGTAGCAGAGGACGTCGGCGTCCGGGTCGACCGTGCGTCGCGACGCGAGCCAGGCGAGGCCGGCGGGGTCGAGGACCTCGTTCGCGACCAGGATCCGGTGCACGCCGTGCTCCCACGCGACCATCGCCTGCTGGACGGACGCGACCGTCACACCCCACGCTCCGGCGTCGATCTGCCGCGCGGCGAGGTCGGGTGCCATGTGCGTCTTCATGTGCGGTGCGAAGAGCAGCCCGTGGCGGTCGACGTAGGCCTGCATGACGGCGGTGTTGTTCGCCAGGGCGGACTCGCGCAGGGTCATCACGGGCAGGTGGGCGCGGTCGAGGACGTGGTGCGGAGTGCCCGCTGCCGGGTCCCAGGCGCCCTTCGTGGTCACGGTCCCGGTCGTCGGGTCGGCGTCGGTCATCGGTGAGCCTCCTGTCGTCGCGCAGCCTCCACGCTCCCGCTCGGCGGACCCGCAGGGCAACGCGCTGGTGCGCATCATTCTGCAATGCACAACACGATCGCGGAACCTCCTGACACGATCCCCCCGCGACCCGGCACCGGGCATAGCCTTTGACGCGACATGGCGACGACGATGACGACACCCAGACGGCGGACGGGCAGCACGGCGGTCGCCGTGCTCGTGGCGGGGACCTTCTTCATGGAGCTCCTCGACGGCACGATCCTGGCGACCGCAGCGCCCGCGATGGGACGCGACCTCGGCGTCGACTCGGCCGCGGTGGGCGTCGCGATCACCGCGTACCTGGTCACCCTGGCGGTCTTCATCCCCGTGTCCGGCTGGCTCACCGACCGGATCGGGTCCCGCACCGTCTTCGCGGGCGCGATCGCGCTCTTCACGATCGCATCGGCACTCTGCGCGATGTCGACCGGCCTCGTCGACCTGACGCTCTGGCGCATCCTGCAAGGGCTCGGCGGTGCGCTCATGGTGCCCGTCGGCCGGCTCGTGGTGCTCCGGAGCGCCGGTCGCGAGCAGCTCGTCACGGCCATCGCGATCCTCACCTGGCCCGCCCTCGCCGCGCCGATCATCGCCCCGTTCATCGGCGGCGTGCTCGTCGACACCCTGACGTGGCACTGGATCTTCCTGATCAACATCCCGCTCGGCGTCATCGCGTTCGTCGCCGCGCTCGTGCTCGTCCCGCAGGAGCGCGCCGCGCAGCGTGTGCCGTTCGACTGGTTCGGGTCGCTGCTCGCGTGCTTCGGCCTCGGGTCGCTCGTCGTGATGGCGTCGCTGCTCGCGCTCGACGTCATCCCGGTCCTGGCCGTCGTGGTGTCCGGTGTCGTCGGCGCCGTCTGCTGCTGGTTCGCGATCCGGCACTTCCGCCGGGCACCGCACCCGATCATGGGGCTCGAGGCGTTCCGGCTCGAGACGTTCCGGGTGTCGCACGCCGGCGGCAGCCTGTTCCGCCTCGCGGTCTCCGCGGTGCCGTTCGTGCTCCCACTGCTGTTCCAGGACGCCTGGGGCTGGAGCGCCGTGCTCGCCGGGTCCGCCGTGCTGTGGGTCTTCGTCGGCAACCTCGGCATCAAGCCGATGACGACGCCGTTCCTGCGCTGGTTCGGCTACCGCCCGGTGATCGTCGTGTCGAGTGCGATCGCGGCGCTGACCGTCGTCGCGATGGCGTTCATGACCGAGGACACCCCGTTCTGGCTGCTCGCGGTCCTGCTCGTCGTCAGCGGCGCCGCCCGCTCCGTCGGCTTCACGGCGTACAACACCATCGCCTTCGCCGACGTCGAGCAGGCCGACATGACCCCGGCCAACACGCTCTCGTCGACGCTGCAGCAGACCGCCGCCGGGTTCGGCGTCGCCGTCGCCGCGGTCGTGATCCGCGCGGCCGGCGGGCTCGGTGGCGACGGCCCGTACTCCGTCGCGTTCTGGGTCATCGCGGCGTTGCTCGCCGTCGCGTGCGTCGAGGGCATCCTGATGAGCCGCACAGCGGGGGACACCGTCCGACCCGCCCGCCGGGTCCGCGCCTGACCCGGGCGGTTCCACGCAGCCCTGCGCGCGGCCCGCGACTGTCCGTTTCCGTCACGGTCACACGCGCGAAACCCGACAGGCGTTACAGTCTCAGCATCCGTTTGCGAACGCCGAGTACGGTTGCCGCGGCAGGGTGACCCGGACCACCCGGACAGGAAGGCAGCATGGCCGCGCCAGAACAGCAGAGCACGATCGCCACCGACGCAGGCGTGCCGCCCACTGCCCTCCGGGTCGTCAGCTACAACCTCCGGGAGCACACTGCGAACGGTGAACTCGCCGCCCTGGCTGAGGCCTCCGACGCCGACGTCCTCTGCGTGCAGGAGTGCGACAGCAACGACCTGGCCCCGTCGATCGGTGGGCTCTCGCTCGCCGCGTCGACCCGCACGAACCGCCTCGGGCTCGCCATCTACAAGCGCGACGACCGCTTCGAGGTGCAGGACTTCAGCATCCACTCGCTGCAGAAGTCCCTGCACGACCGGGTCCTCGCACCCGCGCACGAACGGCTCATCGCGATGCACCTGCGCGACACCGAGGCCGACGCCGAGGTCGTCGTCGCCTCGTTCCACGCCTCACCGCTGACCGCGACGAACTCCCTGCGCCGCAAGCAGATCGAGGCGGCGCACCAGTTCCTCCGCGAGCTCGCGAAGGACGTCCCCGCGGTCATGGTCGGCGACTTCAACTACCCCTGGTTCCAGACGAACCTGCGTCGGAAGATCGAGCAGGGCGGGTTCGCACTGTCGCTGTCCGACCAGCCGACGTACCTGCGGTACCGCAAGTTCACGGGCCACTTCGACTTCGCGACGAGCGTCGGGCTGCACATCGCCGGCGTCGAGACCCTGCCGGCGGGCATCTCTGACCACCGTCCGATCCTGGTGCGCGCGCACTACGAGCACCCCGGCGCGACCGGCACGATCGAGACCGTGGAGTCCCCGGCCGCCTGACCCGCGGGCATGTCGTCGACTGGTCAGCAAGTGTCGGCCGGCGGTCCGGCAGACGACACGTCGCGACCACTCCGCGGGCGACGGCGGGAAGTCGTGACTGCTCGGCGGGCGACGTTGGGCGCGCCGGTGGAGCCGGCAACGCACTGGAAGCCCGGTGCCGGTCTCGTGTACCGGCACCGGGCCTCCAGGCGGTTGCGGCCACAGCACGTGGCGAGGCGGCGAAACGCGCCGCGCCCGCCGTCGCGTGGTCACGAACTGTCGGCCAGCGTTCCGCCGAGCGACACGTCGTGACCACTCGGCGGACGTGAGCGGGGAGTCGCGACCAGTCAGCGACGCAGGGTCGCGCGCGCCAGCCGGTTGCCGACGAACTGGCCGAGCTGCACGATGACGACGATCGCCGCCACCGACACGTACACGATCCACCAGTCGTACCGCTGCGATCCGTAGGTGATCGCGTACTCACCGAGTCCACCGCCACCGATCAACGCACCCTGCGCCGTCATGTCGACGATGCCGATGTAGATGAACGTGTAGCCGAGGATGAGCGGCCCGAGGCCCTCGGGGATCAGGACGGTCAGCAGGATCGAGATCGGGTGCGCACCCGATGCGCGAGCTGCCTCGACGACGCCGGGGTCGACCGCGAGCAGGTTCTGCTCGACGATGCGCGACACCGCGAAGGCCGCTGCCAGTGAGATCGCGAAGGTCACCGCGGGCACGCCGATCGTGGTCTGCACCACGACGCGCGACAGCGGGGCGATCGCGGCGAGGAAGATCACGAACGGGATCGGCCGGACCAGGTTCACGACGACGTTGATGATCGTGTACGCGGTGCGGTTGCCGAGCAGGTTGCCGGGCCGGGTCGCGTAGAGCAGCAGCCCGAGGGCGAGCCCGATGACGCCGGCGATGACGAGCGACACGAGCGACATCACGATGGTGTCGCGCATGGCGGCGAGGAAGACGTCGAACGTGTCGATCACGCTCTGGAACGAGTTGTTCACGCTGCTGCCTCCTCGTCGGTCGTGACGCCGTCGGCGCGCAGGGCGGCGACGGCGCGATCGATGGCGTCCGATGCACCAGCACCAGCACCGGCGTCGGCGACCCCGCCGGCCGTCAGCTCGTACGTGAGCGAACCGATCCGGCGCTCGCGGATCTCGCCGACCCCGCCGTAGACGAGCTCGGCGGTGACCCCAGCGGAGCGGAACACCGCGTCGATCCGGTTCTGCAGCCCGGCCTCGTCGGTGATCTGCACGGTCACCAGACGACCGGGGTGGCGTTCGCGCAGGCGAGCGAGCGTGTCGACCGAGGGGCGGTCGTGCAGCGCGGTGCGGACGAACCGCTGCGCAGCGCCCGTCCTCGGCGCGGAGAACACGTCGTAGACGTCCCCGACCTCGACGACGCGTCCCTGCTCCATCACGGCGACGCGGTCGGCGATCTGCCGGACGGCGTCCATCTCGTGCGTGATGACGATGATCGTCACGCCGAGTTCCTTGTTCACCCGGCGGAGCAGCCCGAGCACCTCGGACGTGGTCTCCGGGTCGAGGGCGCTGGTGGCCTCGTCGGCGAGCAGCAGGTCGGGCGACGCCGCGAGGGCCCGCGCGATGCCGACGCGCTGCTTCTGACCGCCGGACAGCTGCTCCGGGTAGGCGTGGGCGCGCTCGAGCAGCCCGACGAAGTCGAGCAGCTCGGCCACGCGACGGTCCCGCTCCTCCTTCGGCACACCAGCGACCTTGAGCGGGTACGCGACGTTGCCGGCGATGGTGCGGGACCGGAACAGGTTGAACTGCTGGAAGATCATCCCGATGTTGCGACGCGCCAGACGGCGATCCCGCTCGGGGATCGCCGTCAGTTCCTTGCCCGCCACGGTGACGGTCCCGGAGCTGGGGAGCTCGAGGGCGTTCACCAGACGGACCAGGGTGGACTTGCCGGCACCGGAGTACCCGATGACGCCGAGGACCTCTCCCTGGTGCACGTCCAGGGAGACGTCCTCGACGGCCACCACGGTCTCGCCGGTGTCGGCGCGGCGGTAGTGCTTCGAGACGCCGCGGAGTTCGACGAGGACCGGCACTACTCCGCTGCCGCCTTCGCGTCGGACTCGACCGTGGTGAGCTCCTTCTGCAGCGAGGCGGCACTCTCGTCGCTCGGGACGGCGTCCGGGTAGTCCTTCGCGAAGACCTTCTGCACGGCGTCGTCCTGGAACAGCTTCGCCAGGTCGAGGTACGTCTTGTTGGTCTTGTCGGCGTCGCGGACGGCGAAGACGTTCACGTACGGGGCGGCGGAGGCGCTCTTCGGGTCGTCCTGGAAGATCGCGTCCTTGGTGTCGAGCCCGGCCGAGGTGGCGTAGTTCACGTTGACGATCGCGCCCTCGACGGAGCCCTGCTGCAGGGCGTTCGCGGTCTGCGAGGCGTCGAGCGTCTGCACGTCGACCTTGTGCGAGGTGATGTCGGCCGTGGTCGAGAAGGCGTTGCCGCCGTCCTTGAGCTCGAGCAGGTCAGCGGCCTGCAGGACCAGGAGCGCACGGGCCTCGTTGATGGCGTCGTTCGGGATCGCGACCTTCGCGCCGTCCTCGAAGTCCGCGACGTCGGAGACCTTCGTCGAGTACAGCGGCAGCGGGTAGACGGCCGTCGCGCCGATCGGCTGCAGGTCGTCGTCCGAGGTGACGTTGTAGTTCGCCAGGTACTGGATGTGCTGGAACTGGTTGATGTCGATCTGCTTGTCCTTGAGCGCAGGGTTCGGCAGCGAGTAGTCCGAGAAGTTCTGGAGCTTCACGGTGACGTTGAGCTGCTCCTTGGCGGCCTTCACGTACGTGTTCCAGTAGGGCAGCGACTTGTCCGAGACACCGATGGTGACGGTCTTCGGCGCAGCGTCACCGGCGGCAGCGCCACCGCTGTCGCCACCGGAGCGCACGACTCCGACGATGACGGCGACGACGATCGCCACGACGACGATGACGGCGGCGATGATCCAGCCGATCGGGCGCTTGCCCTTCGGCTTCTCGGGCAGTGCGGGGGCTGCGGACATGCTGGTGCTCCTCGTGGGCCGTGCTGTGCGGGGGAGCCGCGGTGGTCCGCGGCGTGGAGTCGAGTGTGACGGGCGCGAGTCCCCGGTGCGAGTTCCGTTCCGCCGTGTTACATCGCCGTCACGGGGTGCCTTGGTTCACTCGGTACGTGCGCAGCATCGAACTCGTCCTCGACGGCCGCTCGGACGCAGCGGTCCGGTCGCTCTGGCAGACCCTCGTCGCCGCGGAGCTGCCGAGCCTCGGCCACTCGGGCACGAACGACCCGCACGTCACCCTCGTGGCCGGCGAGGCCGTTCCCGTGCCGACGGACGTCGACGTCGACGTGCCCGAGGCCCTGCGCGTCGCCGGTGTCCTGCTCTTCCCCGCCGGCCCCGGTCGGCACGTGCTCGGCCTCGGTGTGGTCGTCGACGAGCCACTGGCCTGTTTCCACCGCGCGGTCGACGCCGCCGCTCCGGGCTCGGTCGATTCGTCGCTGCCCGGTCGGTGGGCACCGCACGTCACCCTCGCTCGGCGGATCCGCGACGTCGACCTGCCGGCCGCGCTCCGGGTCCTCGCTGCGGACGGGCCCCTGCCCGAGGTGCTCACCGTGGGCGGTCTCCGGCACTGGGACGGGGGTGCGAAGGTGGTCACCCGCCTGCGCTGACGCGCGCTGCGGACCGGCACCGGGCCTCCCGGACGCGAGGTCGGCACGGTCGGCAAGGTCGGCAAGGGCCCGCGGAACCAGGTTCCGGACACGGAACTGCGCGATCGCGTGGTGCTGTGTCCGGAACCTGGTTCCGGGGCGCAGGTGCGCGGATGCGCGGGTGCGCGGGGCGCGGGGGCGTCGGACTGGAGGCGCGGGTCAGGCCCGCAGCACCCGCTCGCCGAACGCGGATGCGAACGTCCGGTCCGGGTCGGCTCGTGCGATCAGCTCACGGACGTCCGCCACCCTCGGGTACAGCTCCGCGATCGCGTCGCCGTCGAGCGAGCTCATCTTGCCCCAGTGCGGTCGCCCGTCGAACGGAGCGAGCCGCGCCTCGAGGTCGGGCAGCAGCGCGGCGACCGCCTCCGGGTGCTTCTGCCAGGTGAACGCGATGCAGAGCACGTCCTCGCCCTGGGTCGGGCTCAGCCAGAGGTCGTCGGCCGCCATCGTCCGGAGCTCGCACACGTGCAGGTGCGGCTGGATGCGGTCGGCCAGCCCGCGCAGGGCGTCGAGCGCCGCCGCCGCGTGCCGGAGCGGGACGAAGTGCTCGCTCTGCACCTCGGACCCGTGGCTCGGCACGGACTCGATGGGGAAGTGCGGCAGCCGGTCCCACCAGGGGCCCACCGAGCCGTCGCGCGCCGTGTGGTGGCCGTCGCCGGGGGAGCCGGGCAGCCGGGGAGCGCCGAACAGGTCGTCCGGCACGGCGGTGTCGTCGGCGCCGTCGGGCAGCCGGGACTTCACGAGCGCCTCGCTGATCTCGTCGCCGAAGACCGTGTAGGCGCACACCGAGTACCCGGCTGCGTGGACTGCGGCGACGTGGTCGGTGAACGTGCTCCACGGGAACGGCCCGTACGAGTCCTGCCGCATCCGGTACGTGGGTTCGAGGTCGAGCGTGACCCGGGTCACGATGCCGAACAGCCCGAGGTGCAGGACCGTGCCGGGGAACGCCGGGTCGGTGCGGTCGACGGTCCGGAGCGAACCGTCGGGGCCGAGCAGTTCGAGGGACCGGACCGCGGTGGTCAGCGAGCCGAGGGCGGTGCCGGAGCCGTGGGTGCCGGTGGCGACCGCGCCGCCGACGGAGATGTGCGGGAGCGAGCCCATGTTGTGCAGCGCGAACCCGGCGCGGTCGAGGTCGGGAGCGACGACTCCGTAGCGGGTACCGGCTCCCAGGGTCGCCGTCCGCCGCTCGGGGTCGACGACCAGGTCGGTGGGGATCGCGGTCAGGTCGAGCAGGACCCCCGGGGCGTCGGCGGAGTCGTTGAACGAGTGCCGGGTGCCGAGCCCGTGCACCCGCGGGGAGCGTGCGACGACCTCGGCTGCTTCGTCGATCGAGCCCGGTCGGAGCACCTGCTCGGCCGTGTACGTGACCGTGCCGGACCAGTTCAGTTCGCTCGCCGTCGACCGCATGCCGCCCACGATGCCACGTGGACCCGTGGGCGGCACCGCGGTCAGTGCGCGGGCGGGGGCGTCGGCGCGCCCTCGGGCACCGCCGGACGGGTGACGAAGACCGATGCCAGGATGCCGAACAGCGAGATCACCGCGCCGACCATGAACGCGGTCTTCACACCGGAGGCGGTCGCAGCGGCCACGGCGTCCGCACCCGCGCCGGTCGCTGCCGTGGCGGCGCCGATCGTGAGCAGGGTGACGAACAGGGCGGTGCCGGCGGCTCCGGCGAGCTGCTGCGCCGTGCCGAGGACCGCGCTGCCGTGCGAGTAGAGCTTCGGGGGCAGGCCACCGAGCGCCGCCGTGAACAGCGGGGTGAACGTGAGTGCCAGGCCGATGCTCAGCACGACGTGCGCCCCGAGGACGAACCACACGCTGGTGTCCACGCCGACCGTGGAGAGCGCCCAGAGCACCGCGCTGACGATGATCGAGCCGGGGATGAGCAGCACGCGCGGTCCGCGACGGTCGTAGATGCGTCCGACGATGGGGGAGAGGAGCCCCATGAGCAGCCCGCCGGGGAGCAGCAGCAGTCCGACGTTCAGGACCTCGAGCCCGAGGACGCGCTCCAGGTAGATCGGCAGCAGGATGAGCGTGCCGAACATCGCCATGAAGCTCAGCGCCATCGCGACGATCGGGACGGTGAAGCCGCGGGTCTGGAAGGTGCGCAGGTCGAGCAGGGCGCTGTCGGTGCGCTGCAGTCGGGTCTGACGGAGGATGAAGACCGTCAGGGCGACGGCACCGACGACGAGCGCGGTGACCGGGACGAACAGGCCGGTCGTGCCGGCCTCGCCGATGCTGGACAGGCCGTAGACGATCCCACCGAACGCGAACGCGGACAGGATCACCGAGACGACGTCGAGCGGTGCCCGGCGGGGCGTCGAGACGTTGCGGACCTTCACCATGCCGAGGATGAGCGCGGCGATCGCGATCGGCAGGACGAAGCCGAACAGCCAGCGCCACGAGAACGCGTTGAGGATGAGCCCGGAGATCGTCGGGCCGATGGCCGGCGCGACCGAGATGACGATCGAGATGTTGCCCATGATGCGGCCGCGGTGGGCCGGGTCGACGAGGGTGAGCACCGTCGTCATCAGGAGCGGCATCATGATCGCGGTGCCGCTGGCCTGGACGATGCGGCCGACGAGCAGCAGCGTGAACCCGGGTGCGAGCAGGGCGATCAGGGTGCCGGCCGAGAACAGGCCCATCGCCCAGACGAAGACGGGGCGGGTGTTGAACCGCTGCAGCAGGAACCCGGTGATCGGGATGACGACCGCCATGGTGAGCAGGAAGCCCGTGGTCAGCCACTGCCCGGTCGCCGCACTGATGTCGAGGTCGTCCATGAGCCGCGGCAGCGCCACGCCCATGATCGTCTCGTTGAGGATGACGACGAACGCGGAGACGAGCAGCAGCCCGATCACGAGACGGGTCTCGGCAGCGGTCGGTTGCGAGACGCTTCCCGTGCGGGGGGCGGAATCGACGGCCTGGGTCATGCGGGAGCTCCTGGTGGATCACGACTGGTGGAACGAGGTGGCGCAGAACGCGCAGACAGGGCAACCGCCTGAGTGGATTCGATTATTCCGCTCCGCACCGACATCCGCACGTGAACGGTCGGTGCGACCGGGTCAGTGCAGGATCGCGAAGCCGTCGGCGTCGCCGTGCGGCACGACCGGCCGGAACTCGACGTCCGTCACGGTGGCGGACGGTGGCCCGCTCCGCAGGCACTCCATCAGCGTCTCGACCGCGACCGACGGCCCCTCGGCCTCGACCTCGACGGTGCCGTCCCAGAGGTTCCTGGCGTACCCGACGAGGTCGAGCCCGTCGGCCTTCCGTGCCGTCCAGTACCGGAACCCGACCCCCTGGACGGTCCCCGACACCACGGCATGCATCCTCGTCACCGTCGTCATGATCCTCACCGTATCCACGCGGGGCCTCCCGGAGTTTTCGGCCTCGTGACGATCTGTTTCCGGTTCGTGACGACCCGGAGCCGCCTGCGGGCGCAACACACCGCGAAGCGGTGATAGGGTCATCGCAACCCGAACACTTCGAGTCAGAATGACATTAAGGTCCACCATGGACGAAGCAGGCATCCGCGTCGCGGTCTCGACCGTGATCGTCGCGCTGCGCCCGCACCCCGACACCGGGGCGCCGGCGCTGTGGATGCCGCTGGTGCGCCGGGTGGCCGAACCGTTCGAGGGGTCGTGGGCACTGCCCGGCGGTTGGGTCGGCGTCGACGAGGGACTCGAGGACTCCGCCGCGGCGCGCCTGCGCGAGACGACGAACGTGCAGCCCCGCTACCTCGAACAGCTCTACGCGTTCGGCGACGTCGGCCGCTCACCGAGCCGGGTGGTGTCGATCGTGTACTGGGCGCTCGTGCACCCGGACGAGGCGAACGTCGTGCCGGACGACTGGAACGTCCGCTGGTTCCTCGCCGACGAGCACCCGCCGCTCGCCTTCGACCACGACCGGATCGTGGAGTACGCGCTCTGGCGGCTCCGCACCAAGATGTCGTACTCCCGCATCGCCCAGGCCTTCCTGGGGGACCGGTTCACCCTCGCCGAGCTGCGCGGGGTGTACGAGGCGGTGCTCGGGCGTGCGCTCGACCCCGCGAACTTCCGTCGGCAGGTCGAGAAGACCGACGCGATCCTGCCGACCGACGAGACCACGAGCGGGGGCAGGCACCGTCCGGCCCGGCTGTACCGCTCGAACCCCGACCTGGCCTACGCGGACAACGGCCCGCTGCAGCAGGGCACACGACCGCAGAACCGATAGGAACCACCGTGTCCATCGCGACGACCATCGACCTCATCTCGAACGGCAAGGCCGGCGGCAGCACCTGCACGCCCGACCTCGCCATGCCCACGTGGGACTTCGACTCCCGGCCCGGGTACGGCCCGGGCTCGTCGATGACCGACGTCATCCCGACGAGCGCACCGCGGCAGGGCGTGCTGCCGGACGAGTACAAGACCGCGCCGACCGACGAGCTGCACGCGCGCATCGAGCGGGCGAAGGCGACGCTCGGCGACCGGGTCGTCGTCCTCGGGCACTTCTACCAGCGCGACGAGGTCGTCCGGCACGCGGACTTCCTCGGTGACTCGTTCCAGCTCGCCAACGCGGCGCTGACGAAGCCCGACGCCGAGGCCATCGTGTTCTGCGGTGTGCACTTCATGGCCGAGACCGCCGACATCCTGGCCCGCGACGACCAGCGCGTCATCCTGCCGAACCTCGCGGCCGGCTGCTCGATGGCGGACATGGCCGACATCGACAGCGTCGAGGCCGCCTGGGCCGAGCTGACCGCCGTCTACGGCACCGAGCCCGACGCCGACGGCCGGGTGCCCGTCATCCCCGTCACCTACATGAACTCCGCCGCCGACCTCAAGGCGTTCTGCGGGCGCAACGGCGGCATCGTCTGCACCAGCTCGAACGCCGCGACGGTGCTCGAGTGGGCGTTCGAGCGCGGGCAGCGCGTGCTGTTCTTCCCCGACCAGCACCTCGGTCGCAACACCGCCAAGGCCATGGGGATCAGCACCGACCTGATGCCGATGTGGAACCCCCGGAAGCCCCTCGGCGGCAACGAGCAGAGCGACCTCGAAGCGGCGAAGGTCATCCTCTGGCACGGCTTCTGCTCGGTGCACCGCCGCTTCACGGTCGACCAGATCGACCAGGCCCGCCGCGAGCACCCCGGCGTCCAGGTCATCGTGCACCCCGAGTGCCCGATGGCCGTCGTCGACGCCGCCGACCACGCCGGCAGCACCGACCTGATCCGGAAGACCGTCGCCGCGGCCACCGAACCGACCACGTTCGCGATCGGCACCGAGATCAACATGGTGAACCGGCTCGCCGCGGAGTACCCGCAGCACACGATCTTCTGCCTCGACCCGGTCGTCTGCCCGTGCTCGACGATGTACCGGATCCACCCGGGCTACCTCGCCTGGGTGCTCGAGGCCCTCGTGCGCGGCGAGGTGCTCAACGAGATCGTCGTGCCCGCCGAGGTCCAGGCCGACGCCAAGGTCGCGCTCGAGCGCATGCTCGCGGCCAAGCCCCGCGGCTGAGCCCGAGCCCCGCGGCTGAACCCAAGCGCGAGCCAGAACCCGAACCCGAACGACCGAGGGAGACCACCGTGCACGTCGTCATCGTCGGCTCCGGCATCGCCGGACTGACCGCAGCGATCCGTGCCAGCGCCGTCCACGACGTCACGCTGGTGACGAAGGGCGCGCTCGCCGACAGCGCCACCGCGTACGCCCAGGGCGGGGTCGCGGTGGCGCTCGGTGCCGACGACTCGCCGGCACTGCACCAGGCCGACACCCACGTCGCGGCAGCCGGCAGCGCGGACGCGCGCGCCGTCGAGGTCCTCTGCACCGACGGTCCGGCGCGGGTCCGCGACCTGCTCGCCCTCGGTGTGCCGTTCGACCGCTCGACCGACCCGTCGGCACTCGACCGGTACGGCGACGACCTGGCCCGCGGGCGCGAAGCCGCGCACGGACGCTGGCGCGTGGTGCACGCCGACGGCGACGCGACCGGCGCGGCGATCGAGCGCACGCTCATCGACGCGCTGCACCGTCAGCACGTCACGATCCTCGAGCGCACCTGCCTCACCGACCTGGTCGTGCGCGACGGCACCGTCGTCGGCATCGACGTCCTCGACCTGCTCGGCGAACCACGACGGATCGACGCCGACGCCGTCGTGCTCGCCTCCGGGGGAGCGGGACACCTGTACCGCGAGACCACCAACCCGCTCGTGGCGACGGGGGACGGCGTGGCCGCCGCGTGGCGTGCCGGAGCGGTGGTCGCCGACCTGGAGTTCGTCCAGTTCCACCCGACCCGCCTCGCGGTGCCGGACGGCGGGCTCGTCTCCGAGGCCGTCCGCGGCGAGGGAGCCGTCCTCCGCGACGCGCGCGGACGCCGCTTCATGACGTCGGTGCACCCGGACGCCGAGCTCGCTCCGCGCGACGTCGTCGCCCGTGGCATCGCCGCCGCCGTCCGCGACCAGGGCGGCGCGCCGGTGCTCCTCGACGCCACCGGACTCGGCGCGGACTTCCTGACCGGACGCTTCCCCGGACTCACCCGGGCCACCCGTGCGGCCGGTTTCGACTGGACCCGACAGGGTGTGCCGGTGTCCCCGGCGGCCCACTACTCGATGGGCGGCATCGCCACCGACGCCGAGGGGCGCACCAGCCTGCCGGGGCTGCTGGCCATCGGCGAGGCCGCGTGCACCGGGGTCCACGGCGCGAACCGTCTGGCCTCGAACTCCCTGCTCGAGGGGCTCGTCTTCGCGGTCCGCGCAGCGGACGCGGTCGCCGGACCCCGGCCCGGCCTGCTCCGCCTGCGGGGGAACGCAGACCTGCGCGTGACCAGCGTTCCCCGAGCGGCGGACGTGATCCGCGCCTCCCGTCAGGCCCTGCCTGGAGGCGCGACCCACCTCGACGACGTCGGTGACGTCCGGCAGGCGGTCCAGGCCGTCATGACCGACCGCGTCGGGCTGCTGCGTGACGCGACCGGACTGGCGAGCGCCCGGCGCGACCTCGACGCGCTCACCGCGCCCGCCACCGGCGGCGTGCGCGAGCACGAGGACCGCGCACTGCTCGACCTGGCACGGCTGGTGGCGCTCGCCGCCGAGACCCGCACCGAGTCCCGCGGTGCCCACGCCCGCACCGACCACCCCGACACCGATCCAGCAGCCCCGGCCTCGTACGCCTGGGTCGCCGAGACGGTCACTCGACACATCGCCGTTCCGCAGGAGGTTCCCGCATGACCATCGACCCCGGCACCATCCCGCCGCACGCCCTCCGCCGCGTCATCGAGACCGCGCTGGAAGAGGACGCGCCCTGGGGCGACGTCACCAGCGAGACGCTCATCCCGGCCGACGCGACCGCGACGGCGACGCCCGCGGCCCGCGAGCCCGGGGTGCTGAGCGGCGGGACCGTCTTCGTGGCGGTCATGCACGCGGTCGACCCGTCGATCCGGGCGACCGTGCACGCCGACGAGGGGTCCGCGTTCACCGCCGGCGACACGCTCGCCACCGTCACGGGGTCGGCGCGTTCGGTGCTCCGCGCCGAGCGGGTCGCGCTGAACCTGGTGCAGCGCATGTCGGGGATCGCCACCGCCACCGCGGCCCACGTCGCGGCCGCAGCGGGCACCTCGGCGCGCATCGTCGACACCCGGAAGACCACGCCCGGCCTCCGTGCGCTCGAGCGGTACGCCGTGCGCTGCGGCGGCGGCCACAACCACCGCACGTCGCTGTCGGACGCCGTGCTGGCCAAGGACAACCACCTGGCCGTGCTGCTCGCCGGCGGCATCGGCATCGGTGAAGCGATCACCGCAGCGCGGCAGCGGCTCGGGCACACCGTGCACGTCGAGGTCGAGGTGGACCGCATCGACCAGATCGAGCCCGTCGTCGCGGCGGGCGTCGACACGATCATGCTCGACAACTTCACGCCGGCCGAGCTCCAGACGGGTGTCGGCATCGTCGCGGGTCGCGCGCTCGTCGAGGCGTCGGGCGGGGTTTCACTCGACACCGTCGCGGCCATCGCCGCGACCGGGGTCGACGTCATCTCGGTCGGGGCGCTCACCCACTCGGCCCGGGCGCTCGACCTCGGGCTCGACATCGCGGTGGCGGCCGGGGCCTGACCGTGTTCTACCTGGACCGGGCGGCCACGACCCCCGTCCGCCGCGAGGTCCTCGAGGCGATGTGGCCGTACCTGACCGGGGTGTTCGGCAACCCGTCGTCGACGCACGGTGTCGGGGACGAGGCCGCGCGCGGGCTCGCGGCCGCACGGGCCACGGTCGCCGGCGTGCTCGGCTGCCGACCGGCCGAGGTCGTCTTCACCACGGGTGGGACCGAGGGTGCGAACACCGCGGTCAAGGGGATCGCGCTCGCCGCCCCACGCGGACGCCACGTCGTCACCAGCGCGATCGAGCACGAGGCCGTGCTCGAGAGCTGCGCGTACCTGGCACGCTTCCACGGCTTCGACGTCACGGTGCTGCCGGTTGCGTCGGACGGCCTGGTCGACCCGTCGGTGCTGCGCGCGGCGCTCCGGCCGGACACGACCCTCGTGTCGATCGCGCACGCCGACAACGAGATCGGCACCGTGCAGGACGTCCCGGCGCTCGCCGCCGAGGCCCACGCGGTCGGCGCGCGCTTCCACACCGACGCCGTGCAGTCCGCGCCGTGGCTGCCGGTCGGGCTCGACGTCCTGGGCGTCGACGCACTGTCGCTCTCCGGGCACAAGCTCGGGGCGCCGAAGGGGACCGGTGTGCTCGCGGTCCGGTCGGGGGTGCCCGTCGAACCGTTGCTGCATGGCGGGGGACAGGAGCGGGGCCGACGCTCCGGCACCGAGGACGTCGCCGGCGCGGTGGCGGTCGCGACGGCGCTCGGGCTGGTGGCTGCCGGCGGTGCTGCTGCCTCCGGTGCTGCTGCCTCTGGTGGTGTTGCTGCCTCCGCCGCCGCCGCGACGACCGTCCGTGACGCCGTGCTCGACGGGGTGCTCGCCGCCGTCCCCGGTGCGTTCGTGACCGGGTCGCGCGCGCACCGACTGCCCGGGCACGCGTCGTTCTGCTTCCCCGGGGTCAACGGCGAGACCGTGCTGCTCGAGCTGGAACAGCGCGACGTCGTGTCCTCGTCGGGCAGCGCCTGCGCCGCCGGCAGCACCGAGGCGTCGCACGTGCTCACCGCGCTCGGGATCCCGGACGAGGTCGCCCGGACCGCGCTCCGACTCACCTTCGACGGTTCCCTCGCCGCGGAGGACGTACCGGTCGTCGTCGGAGCGGTCGCGGACGCCGTGGCCACCGTCCGCGCTCTGGGCTGAGACATCGCATCCAGGGTGTACTAGACGTTCTACTCCATGAGTGGGGTCGTGTCCCCCCTTATGCGGACACGGAATCTGCGCCAGAGTGTCCACATGGCAAACGTGATGTTGACCCGGACACGACGGGACGACCGCTTCCGAGCGGTGCAGCTCCTGCCTGCACCGGCGACCCTCGTCGCGCTCGCCCTGGCTGCGCAGCACGACCTCGGCACCGCCCCCCTCGGGCTGATCGCCGCCGTCGGAGCCCTCGCGACCGTCGGGAGCGCCCTGCTCCCCATGATCCGACCCGCCGCCGCTCGACGGTCGATGCCCGCACCGATCGAGACGGACCGGTACCGAGAGGACACCGAACACCCTTGAGGTCCGACACCGCCCGGCTCCTCCCGTGATCCGGCCGGTGCCCCAGACCGGATGCCGATACCCCTGATCGACATCCGGAGCGGGGCGCGACGTTCCCCCTGTCGTCGCGTCCCGCCACACACCGCGACCCGCCGTGGGCCGACGTCGACCCCCTGAACGACGTCAGTTCCCCTGCAGCCCACGGCGGGCTCCCGGTGTCTCCCGCTCCCGCTACCGTCGGGGCATGCCCTCGTACCGTGTGACCCTGGCGATCGGCGCGCTCGCCGCCGGCACCGCGCCCGACGCCGTCCTGCCCGCTGCGGCCCGGCTGGTCGCCGAGCACGCCGTGGTCGAGGCGCAGGACGTCCGCCTGCTGCGCGGTGTGCCGTGCGCGGTCGTCCGGTTCGAGTCCGACGACGACGCCACGGCAGCGGTCGTGCGCGACCGGGCCGTGCACGGCCTCCGCGACGTGGTCGAGATCCGCTCCGCCGTCGTCACGCGCCGCGACGGTGCGCGGTGGATCCCGGTGGCGTGACGGCTGCGGCCGTGCTGCCCGGGGCGTGCGGCGCGCCCGGTGCGTCCCGCGTGCCCGGTGCGTCCGGCGTGCCCGGCCAGACGTAGTCGAGGTCGTCGGGCGCGTCCGGGAACAGTGCGCGGTAGTGCTCCGGCGCCTTCTGCACCAACTTCGAGCGGTGTGACGCGTGCAGGGCCTCGTCGTCGTTCCACGGCGGGATCGGGACGTCGCCGCGCTCGTACGCCGCCAGGTCCTCCGGGACCCGCCCGAGGTCCAGCAGCGTCTTCTCCAGGCAGGTGTCCACGTGCCCGCGGTCGAGCCAGACGCGGCACGTCGCCTCCTGGTACGCCATCAGCGCCGGACGGTAGCCGCGCCACATCGCGGTGACCGGGTGGTGCTGCCAGCCGTACCCCGGCAGTGTCAGCGCCCGCATCACCTGCAGGGTCTCCACGCGCTGCTTGCCGAGACGTCGGTCGTCGAGGACCTCGGCAGAGGCCCGGAAGTCGGCGTACGGCAAGAACGTCTGCATGCCGAGGGACGGTACCCGGGGGGGGCCTGGCACCCGACACATGTCGTCACACGCGGACCGCCTCGGTGGCAGGCGTGTGAGCATCGACCGCATGAGTGGAGAACTGGTCGTCGGCGTCAGCGGTAGCCCTTCGGACCCCTCGAGGACGTCCACCCTGGTCGCGGCCACGGTGGCGCGCCTCGGGCAGGAGATCGAGGGTGCCCGCACCGAGACCATCGAGATCGGCCCGCTCCTGGCCGACCTCGGTGCCGCGTCGTCGCGCGAGGCGATGTCCGAGCGCACCCGGGCGGCACTCGAGACCGTCGAGGCCGCCGACGTGCTCGTCGTCGGCAGCCCGGCGTTCCGCGCCGCCTACTCCGGCGCGTTCAAGCTGTTCTTCGACTGGATCGGGCAGTACGACCTCGTCGACACCCCGGTCCTGCTGACCGCGACGGGCGGCAGCGACCGTCACGCCCTGCTCGTCGAGCACCAGATGCGCCCGCTGTTCGGCTTCTTCCAGTCGACGACGCTGCCGATCGGGGTGTTCGGCAACGAGCGCGACTTCACCAAGCGCGAAGGTGGCTACGACATCGGCAACGTCGACCTGGAACTCCGCATCGACCAGGCCGTGCGCCGGGCGATCCCGATCATCCGCGGGGGCTTCGCCACCGCCGGCCTGGCCGACGTGCGGCGCCCCGCGGACTTCTGACCCGGCGCCGCCGCCCTTCCGCGCGTTCCTGGTCGATTCGGGCGTACCTGGTCTGGAGTTCTCACCAGGTACGCCCGATTCGACCTCGCATCGCAGATGTCGTGGGAAAGAACGCGCTACGGAGCGGGGACGGTGACCGTCTCGCCCGACGCCGCCGACCGGCGCGCCGCGTCGAGCACCTCGACCACGTGCACCGCGTCGTCGACGGGCACCGGCACCGGACCGAGCCCGCGGACGGCACGCGCGAACCGCTCGTAGTAGTCCGTGTAGGAGCTCTGCGCCGACGGGACGTCGATCGTGCCGGACTCCGTCGTGAGGGTCCCGGGCGAGGGCTCGACTCCCCAGGTCGACCGGTCGTCGGCAGGTGACGCACCCGCCACGGCTGCCTGTGCCTGCACGTCGGTGCTCGTGGCCTCGTACGTCCCGTCGACACCGTCGAGGCGGAGCTGCCGTGCACCCAGCCACCCGGCCTTGTTCGACGTCAGGACGGACTCGACGCCGGACACGTGCGTCGCTGCGAGCGTGAAGCCGGCGTCGATCTGGCCGTCCTGGTCGCGGCCGAGCGAGCGGGCATCGCGGACGTCGAGCGCGCAGGACACCCGGGCGATCGGTCCGAACAACGACACGGCCTGGTCGACCAGGTGCGATCCGATGTCGGAGAGCACACCGCCGCCGATCCCCGTCGCGATGCCGTGCCGCTCGACCATGTCGAAGCGGGACCAGAAGCGCAGCGGCGCCCCGACCCGTCCGGCGTCCAGCACGCTCCGGAGGGTGGCGAGGTCGGTGTCCCAGCGGCGGTTGTGGAAGGGCGTGATCACGACGCCGGCGTCGGCAGCGGCCTGCCGGATCTCGCGGGCGGTGGCCGGGTCCGGGGCGAACGGCTTGTCCGCGACGACGGCGATCCCGGCGGCGATCGCCTGCAGGACGAGTTCGCGCCGGGTGGACGGGGGAGTGGTGACGACGACGGCGTCGACGCCCGCGGCGATCAGGTCACCGAGGGAGTCGTGCACGGTGACGCCGGGCAGGTCGGTCGCGAGCTGCTCGCGCTTCGCGGCCGAGCGGGCGACGACGCCGACGAGGTCGATGCCTGCCGCGTCCAGCAGGAACGGGCGGTGGAATGCCCGCCCTCCGATGCCGTAGCCGACGAGTCCGATGCGCACTTTGTCCATACATATGAACCTAGCGCGTCCAGCCCGCGTTGGGAACGTTCCAACGAGGCGGACGGGAGGCCCGCGGCGGCCCCGCCACGGGCCTCCCGTCCGCCTTTTGCGCGCGTGTCGGGCGCGACGTGCGCGCGTGACGGGCGTGACGGGCGCGACGTGCGACCGCCAGGTTCCACGACTTGCCGTCCGCGTGACGCCGAGGTTCCACTCCGAGGCGGCAGCGGCGCCGAGGTTCCGAGATCTCGGAACCTCGGCGGGGCGAGAGACGCCCGTGCGGCGTGACGGGCGTCAGGCGATGAGGGACGCGACGTGCGCGACGGCCAGGCGGTAGCCGTCGGCGCCCGCGCCGGCGATGACCGCGGTCGCGGCGGTGGCGACGTGGTCGACGTGCCGGAAGGGCTCGCGCTTCCACGTGTTCGACAGGTGCACCTCGACGACGGGGACGGACAGCGCCTCGACCGCGTCGTGCAGCGCGACCGAGGTGTGTGCGTAGGCCGCGGGGTTGATCACGACCGCGGCGAAGTCGTCGAGGGCCTCGTGCAGCCACTCGACCAGTTCGCCCTCGCGGTTCGTCTGGCGGAAGTCCGCGTCCAGCCCGTGCACGGCTGACTCGGTGTGCACGATCGCCTCGAGCTCGGCGAGCGTCACGGTGCCGTACTGCTCCGGGTCGCGCCGCCCGAGGATGTCGAGGTTCGGTCCGTTGAGGACGAGGATGCGCGCCTGGTCGGTCATGGGGCGAGCCTAGCGATCGCGGGCCACGGGGTACCGCCGGCAGACACATGCCTCGGCTATGTGAACGGTCACAATTCGGTGTAACGTCTCCGTCCGGGTCGGCGGAGTTGTCGACTGCAACACACTGACGTGGAGATGTTGAATGGTTCTCGCTGCAGCGAACGAAGGGATCCGGCTCGACTTGGGCTGGGTCGACTACCTGATGGTCATCGTGTACTTCGCGGTCGTCATCGGGATCGGGTTCACCGCCCGCAAACAGGTCCGGACGAGCATGGACTTCTTCCTGTCCGGGCGCTCGATGCCGGCGTGGATCACGGGCCTGGCCTTCGTGTCCGCGAACCTCGGTGCGACCGAGATCCTCGGCATGGCCGCCAACGGTGCCCAGATCGGCATGGCGACCCTGCACTACTACCTGGTCGGCGCGGTGCCGGCCATGGTGTTCCTCGGGCTCGTGATGATGCCCTTCTACTACGGCTCGAAGGTCCGGTCGGTGCCGGAGTTCATGCTCCGCCGCTTCGGCAAGGCCCCGCACCTGGTGAACTCGATCGCGTTCGCGGTGTCGAACGTGCTCATCGCGGGCATCAACCTCTACGCCATGGCCATCGTCATCGAGGCGATGCTCGGCTGGCCGGAGTGGCTGGCCATCGTCGTGTCCGCCGGCTTCGTGCTCGTCTACATCACCCTCGGCGGGCTCTCCAGCGCGATCTACAACGAGGTCATGCAGTTCTTCGTGATCATCGCCGGGCTCATCCCGCTGACGATCGTCGGTCTGCACCGCGTCGGCGGCTGGGACGGACTGTCGTCTGCCATCGTGAAGACCCAAGGCGTGCAGCACCTGCAGGCGTGGGCCGGCACCGGCTTCGGTGATGTGACCAACCCGATCGGCGCCAACTGGCTCGCGATCGTGCTCGGCCTGGGCTTCGTCCTCGGCTTCGGCTACTGGACCACCAACTTCACCGAGGTGCAACGCGCGTTCTCGGCGAAGAACATGTCCGCGGCACGCCGGACCCCGCTCATCGCCGCGATCCCGAAGCTGTTCATCCCGGCCATCGTCGTGATCCCCGGTCTCATCGCCGCGGCGGTCGTCGGCAACCAGTTCGCCGACGGCTCGCTCACCTACAACGACGCGATCCCGAAGCTCATCCAGATGTACCTGCCGACCGGTGTCCTCGGCGTCGCGGTGACCGGCCTGCTCGCGTCGTTCATGGCCGGCATGGCGGCCAACGTCTCGTCGTTCAACACCGTCTTCACGTACGACATCTGGCAGCGCTACATCAAGCCGAACATGCCGGACATCCACTACCTGAAGACCGGTCGCTGGGTCACCGTCGTCGGCGTCCTGGTGGGCATCGCGACCGCGTTCATCGCGGCCCAGGCGTCGAACATCATGACGTACATGCAGACGCTGTTCTCGTTCTTCAACGCGCCGCTGTTCGCCGTCTTCATCCTCGGCCTGCTCTGGAAGCGGATGACCACGCAGGGTGCGCTCTGGGGCTACGTGCTCGGCATCGTCACGCCGACGATCACCTGGATCGCGTACCTCGTGAACCCGGACCTGTTCGCCACGGCGACCGCCGAGACCCTGTACGGCGCGATCATCTCGTTCGTGACCGTCCTGATCGTCGGGTTCATCGTCTCGATGTTCACCACGCCCAAGGACGAGAAGGAGCTCGGCGGTCTGGTCTACGGCATCGGCAAGATCGACCTGCACGGCGACTCCGTCGCGACCGACACCGCCTGGTACCGCTCGCCCGCACTGCTCGGCACCGTCGCACTGATCCTGTGCGTCGTCCTGTACCTGCCGTTCCTCTGATCCGCGAAGGAGATCACCGACCATGAGTGACACCACCACCCCCGGCGCGCTGACCGAGGAGCAGAAGGCCGCCCTCGTCCGCTCGACCCGTCGTCTCGACCTGCGCCGCATCCTCGGCGGCCTGTTCGTGCTCTACGGCGTCATCGTGACGATCGTCGGCATCGTCCACTGGGACACCGACCCCGACAAGACCGGCGGCATCCACATCAACCTGTGGGTCGGACTGTCGATGCTCGTCGGCGGCCTGCTGTTCTTCCTCTGGGACCGCCTGAACCCGGTGCCGGCCGAGGACATCATCGGCCAGGCCGAGGCCGAGGCCGACCAGAAGGCCGCAGGCGAGGGCCGCGCGTCCGCCTGACCTCGGTCGCGCGCCACTGAGCCGACCCGGGGCGACGAAGCCGCTGTCGCACGACAGCGGCTTCGTCGTTCCGAGTCGGTGTCCTGGATCACTTGACGTGGCCCGCGCTGGACTCGTAAAATTGATATGTCGACCGCGTGCTGCTCGGTCGAAAGTGAGCCCCGGAGAATCCTGCAGCCAGCGCGGGACCGGGGTTTTGCGCTGTCCAGGGTCGTTCACCCCACGCGGACAAGGGTGCTGTCGAGCTCGTCGTCGAGGCCCGCCACGTGCGCACCGCAAGCAAGATCAGCCAGTGCGACCAGTGGTTCATCGACCCCGCGGACGTGCTCGTGTCGCACCGGAACGCCGACTCCTCGTCGTCGAAGGGCATCGAACATCGACCGGTCGCCGTCATCTCGTGCCCCGCCGCCCGCACGTCCACACGTGCCGCTTCGCAGGCGGACGCCGTGATGACCACGGCAGCCATGACGTACGTCGTGTGATCGCGCCCGCCGCCCGGCTCCGATTCATCGACGTACGCCCGCATCGGTCCAGAATATCGCGTATCAGTCCGTACCGCGACGGAACGGTTGCGCATCACCGCGCCACGGGCCAGGTTGAGCGTGACGAAAGGAACCTCCCTATGGACACGATGGTCTTCATCAACCTGCCCGTCACCGACCTCGACCGTTCGAAGGCGTTCTACGAAGCCCTCGGCTACTCGATCAACCCGATGTTCAGCGACGACACCGCTGCGTGCATCGTCATCAGCGACACGATCTACGTCATGGTGCTCACCCACGCGAAGTTCGCCGACTTCACCGACAAGACGATCGCCGACGCCGGCACCGTCGAGGTCATCAACTCGCTCACCGCCGGGTCGAAGGACGAGGTGCACCGCATCGTCGACGCCGCCGTCGCGGCCGGCGGGAGCGAGGACCGCGCGCCGATGGACCTCGGCTTCATGTTCCAGCGGAGCTTCACCGACCCGGACGGCCACCGGTGGGAGTACGTGTGGATGGACCCGCAGGCCGCCCAGGACGGCCCGCCGGCCGAGTGACCACACGGTCGGCAACGAGGGTATCGGCGGCGCACGCCAGGATGGTGCGATGAGCACCGAGCCCGCAGCCACCGAGCCCGCGCCCCACTCCGACCTGGTGATCGGCGACGACGGACTCGCCCGGCCGGTGTGGGCATCGACGGACGAGCTGCTCCGCGACTACTACGACACCGAATGGGGCATGCCCGTCCGGGACGAGCGCGGGGTGTTCGAGCGGCTGTCACTCGAGGCATTCCAGTCCGGCCTGTCCTGGCGCACGATCCTGGCGAAGCGTCCGGCGTTCCGTGCGGCGTTCGCGGACTTCGCCCCCGACACCGTCGCGGGCTTCGGCGAGGACGACGTCGCTCGGCTGATGGCCGACGCCGGCATCGTCCGGAACCGGGCGAAGATCCTCGCGACCATCACGAACGCGAACGCGACGGTCGCCCTGCGGCAGGACGGCGGGCTGTCCGACTTCGTCTGGTCGTTCCGTCCGGCGACGACGCCCGAACCGGAGTCGTACGCCCAGGTCCCGACGACCTCCGACGAGTCCGTCGCACTGTCGAAGGCACTGCGGAAGCGCGGCTTCGCGTTCGTCGGTCCGACCACGATGCACGCCCTGATGGAGGCGCTCGGCATCGTCGACACGCACCTGCTCGGCAGCCACCGGCGCGGGACCTCGGGCGTCTGGAACTGACCAGGACGCCGACCCCACCGCCGGCGAGGGCACCGGGCTAGGGTCGCGGCATGAGCACCGACCAGCCGAACCCGCGCGTGCGTCCTGTCCACCCGGTCGACGCCGACGTCGTCGACGTGCCCGTCGACGTGCCCGCCCCCGCGCCGGACACGGCCGGGGACGCGGCGACGGCGCCGGGTCACGACCCCGCCGAGGTTCGGATCGCCTTCCTGCTCTTCCCGGACCTGACGCAGCTCGACTTCACCGGCCCGGCGCAGGTGCTCTCCCGGGTGCCCGGCGCACGCGTCGAGTACGTGGCGGCGACGCTCAACCCGGTGCCGACCGACTGCGGGTTCGCGCTGGTCCCGACGACGACCATCGCCGACGCGGGTCCGGCGGACGTCCTCGTGGTCCCCGGCGGTGACGGTGCCTTCGACGCGATGCTCGACCCCGAGGTCATCGGGTTCGTCCGGCGCGAGGCCGAGCGCGCCACCTGGGTGACCTCGGTCTGCACGGGCGCGTTCGTCCTCGGTGCCGCGGGACTCCTCGCCGGCAAGCGTGCGACGACCCACTGGGCGTCGAAGCCGATGCTCGAGGCGTTCGGTGCGCAACCGGTCGACGAGCGGATCGTCGACGACGGTGCCGTCGTCACGGCGGCCGGCGTCAGTGCGGGCATCGACATGGCGCTGTGGCTGGCGGCCGAGCTCGCGGGGCAGGCAGCGGCCGAGGCGATCCAGCTGCAGATCGAGTACGACCCGCAGCCGCCGTTCGACGCGGGCTCCGCGGAGCGCGCCGACGCCGTCGTGGTCGCCCGTGCACGGGCTGCGGCCGAGGCAGCGCGCGGGGACCGGGTCACCCGCGCAGCGGCTGCCGTCCTGCCGTGACGACGCAGCTGCCCTGACGAAGCACCTGCCGCGACGACGCGGCTGAACCCAGCGGCAGAACCCTCAGGCCAGCGGCTTCTGCATCTGCGTCGCCGTGACCTCGTACCCGAGCGAGGCGTACAGGTCCTGCGCGCCGGTGTTGTAGCCGAACACGTTGAGCCCGATGCTCGTCGCGCCGTGCTCCGCTGCGGCCTGGTGGCCGAGCTCGAGCGCACGTCGGGCGTATCCGCGACGACGGTGCGGTTCGTCGATCTCGACGTCGAACACCCACCAGTCGGTCCCGCCCGGAGCCAACGGCCCGATCCAGAGGTACCCGACCGTGGTGTCGTCCTGGTCGAGGACGTCCCACACCAGGTGCCCGTCGGCCGGGGACCCGCCCGGGAACCACTGGTCGAGCGACTTCTGCTTGTTCGCCTCGGCCTGTTCGCGGGTCTCGCCCGCCTGCATCCGTGACGCCACGTACTCGGCCATGGTCCGGTCGAGCCAGGCCGGGAGGCGCGTGGCCGGCATCTCCTGCAGGCGCGTGTCCGTCATCGGTTGCCCTTCGAACCCCGGCTCGGCTTGCCGCGCATCTTCCCGCGGCCGGGGGTTGGGCCCTTGCCGGTGTTCGACTTCTTGCCGCTGCCGGACTTGCCGCTGCCGGGCGACTTGGCCTTCGCCTTGCCGCCGGCGCCTCCGGCACCCGCTCCGCCCTTGGCCGACCCGCCCTTGCCTGCTGCGCCCTTGCCCGACCCGTCGGAGCCGCCACCGGCCTTGGAACCGCCGCCTGCCGCACGCAGGGCCTCTTCGACGTCGCGATCGGTGCCGGTCGGCTGGTTCCGCGAACTGTTGGCGGTGCGTCCGCGCACCACGCCGATGAACTCCTCGGTGGTCTCGGTGGCGTCCTCGTCACGCCAGACCAGCGCGATCTGCGTGCCGGGGGCGCCGAAGAGCGGGCGCGCGACGAGGTCCTTGCGGCTCGCCGCGCGGAAGAGCGACTGGGGGAGCACGACCACGCCGACGTTCGCCTCGACCAGGTCGAGCGCGGCGGCGATGTCGGCCGGCACCGGACCGGCGTCGACGACGTGCACCTCGGCGTCGGCGAGGTCCACCTCGGCCAGGTCGGCGAGGGGGGAGTCCTTCGGCATCGCGACCACGGCGGTCTCAGTCCAGAGCGGGATGGCGTTGTGCTGGTCGGAGACGGGCATGCGTGCGAAGACCATGTCGACCTCGCCGGCGAGCGTGTCGTCGACGTCGTCGGACCCGATCGGCCGCAGTCGCAGCTCGATCGAGGGGTGTCGATCCCGCCAGACACGGGCCCACTTGGCCGGGGAGACCCCGGGCACGAATGCGATGGTGAGTGCCGCGGTCATGCAGACGAGCATAGGGGCCGTACTCTAGGGGGCATGGCGCAGGAACAGACCATGAAGCCCGAAACGGCTGCGAAGAAGCTCGGCATCTTGCTGGCGGCCGCTCCGGAGTCCTTCCAGGGCGCTCCCGTCACACGGACCGCCTTCGACGAGCTCCGGACCGAACCCCCGACGTGGCTCGAGGACCTCCGACGCGACGGCCCGCACCCGCGACCCGTCGTGGCGCAGAAGCTCGGCATCTCGATCTCGGGGCTGACCCGTGCGGGGATCGACGACGCGCTCACCACGGCGGAGATCAAGACGCTGCTCGAGCAGAAGCCCGAGTGGCTCGTCCGTGAGCGCGAGACGCAGGCCGCCGTGCACGTCGAGAACGCCCGTGTGAAGCAGGAGCGCGCCGCCAAGGCCGCTGCCCGCGCCGAGGACTGACCCGCCCGGCACCGCGCCGCCGCAGCTGAGGACCCGCCGTGCACGAGACCGTCGCCGACGCCATGCTCGTCGTGCCGCAGTTCGCGTCGGTGTGCTGCATCGTCGGTGACCGCTACCGACCGCGCCCCGGCGTGATCGTGCCGGCTGCGGTGATGCTCGTCGCGATGCTCATGCCCGTGGTGCACGCGGGTGCGGTGTGGACGCTCTTCGCGGCGACGCTCCTGCTGTTGCTCGCACCGCTGCCGGTGATGCGCCGACGCCGTGCCGACGGCCGCCGCGCCGAGCCGATGGACGTGCACCGCGCGCTGTCGGCGGTCGTGATGGCCGGCATGCTCCTGATGGGCCACGCGACCGGCGTCGCCGACGGGCACGCGGGACACGGCATCGCGTTGTCCGCGGTGCTCGGTGCCGGCGTGATCGGCTACTGCGCGTTCAGCGGGTGGCTCCTGCGGTACGAGTGGGCGCAGGAGGACCGCCGGGCCGTGCGCAGCGGCGAGGTCTTCGCGATGACGGTCGCCGTCGTCGGCATGACCCTCGCGATGTAGCGCTCGAGCGCTGTCGGGGCTCAGTCGGTCGTGGGCGACGCGTCGCCCGTGTGCGTGACACGGTCCTTCGCTGCGCGGAGGGTGTCCTTCGGCACCGGCGGCACGCCCCGTCGGATGCCTCGGAGTCCGACGACGAACAGGATCGCGGTTACGACGGCGAACACGATGAACGTGATCCCCGTCGCGGCCCAGATCGGCAGTGCCAGGGCCAGGAGCGCCACCACGAGGCCGGCAAGCAGCACGAGTGTGGTCAGTGCGAAGGCCACCGCGGCGCCGGTGAGCACCAGCCCGGTCTTCGCGCCGTTCGCCCGTTCGCTGATCTCCCGCCGAGCCGAGGCCACCTCGTCACGGACGGCGCGCAGCACGGGTTCCAGCGCCTTCTGCACCAGGCCGGCGGTGACCGTGTCGCGGAAGGACGGCTTGCTGCTGGTCGTGGTGTCGTCGTGGTCCGTGGTGCTCATGGGTCTCCTGTCCGGGGCGCGGTGATCGCGTCCACCTGCTGTGACGCGTCCGGTCCGATGATCGTCACGTCGGCGGCGGCGTGCTCGGTCGCTTCCCAGCTTGCGGAGCCGCCGGTGGCGGTGGGCGCGACCGCCGGGAGGCCCGCCCCGCGTCGACGACGCAGGACGGGCCTCCCGGGGTGGTCGGGCCGAGAGCCCTACTCGGCGATCTCCTCGAGGTCGTCGATGCCACGGGCCGCCGCCGCTGCGCGGCGCGCGCGCATCGACGGGGCCGCGAGCGCGGCGAGCACGGCGAGGACCGCCACGCCGGTGCACGCCCAGAACCCGATGGTGAAGGCGTCGTCCGTCGGCAGACCCTGCGGGGTGCTGTGCGAGGTGATGAGCGCCGCGATGACCGCGGTGCCGACGCTCGAGCCGATCGTACGGACGACGGTGTTGGCGCTGATGGCCTCGCCGGTCTGGTTCGCGGGGACGCTCTCGATGATGGCGTTCGAGCACGCGGCGAGGGCCAGGCCGATGCCGATGCCGGTCAGGACGCCGGAGACGACGACCTGCCAGAGCTCACCGTGCGCGATCGCGGGCAGCAGGAACGCCGCGACGATGGCGATCCCGCCGAGCAGCATGGGCGGCTTCGGACCGACCTTGCGGACGAGGATGCCGGCGATCGGCCCGGCGACGATCATCATCAGGACGGTCGGCAGCAGGAAGAGACCGGCCTGGGTGACGTCCTTGCCGAAGCCGTAGCCGAGTGCGCTCGGCAGCTGCAGCAGGGTCGGCACGAGCACGAAGGTGCCGAACATCGCGAAGCCGAAGACGAGCGCGACGACGTGGGCCGTCCAGACGCCGCGGACGGCGAACAGGCGGACGTCGATGAGCGGTTCGGCGACGCGGAGCTCGACCAGGACGAACGCGACCAGTGCCACGGCGCCGAGGACCAGCAGGCCGATGGTCTTGCCGTCACCCCAGCCCCAGGTCTCGCCCTCGCTGACGGCCAGCAGGATCGACACGAGCGAGACGGCGAGGACGAACGTGCCGACCATGTCGAGGCGGCCGGGCTTGCGGACCGGCGACTCCGGCATGCCGAAGATCGCGCCGAGCAGGGCGATGACGACGAGCACGGCGGGCAGCCAGAACAGCCAGTGCCACGACAGATGCTCGACGATCGGGCCGGCGGCGACGATGCCGACGCCAGCGCCGATGCCGAAGATCGCGGAGAGCAGACCGATCGTGACGCTGACCTTCTCCTTCGGCAGCTCGTCGCGGACGATGCCGATCGACAGCGGCATCACCGCGCCGGCGGCGCCCTGCAGCGCACGGCCGACGATGAGGACGCCGAGGTTCGGTGCCAGCGCGGCCAGCACGGCGCCGACGAGCAGGATCGACAGCACGACGATCAGGACCTTGCGCTTGCCGATCATGTCGCCGAGGCGACCGAGGATCGGCGTGAGCACCGACGCGGAGAGCAGGTAGGCGGTGAGCACCCAGCTCGTCGCGCTCGTCGAGGCGCCGAGGTCCTGTCCGATGGTCGACAGCGCCGGGGCGACGAGCGACTGCAGGACCGCGAACGACAGACCGCCGAGGGACAGGTAGACGATGATCGCCGTGCTGTTCGGCCGGTGTCCGGCGGTGGTGGGGTGCGAGCCCGTGCGGGGGCTCTGCATGGTGTCGGTCATCGTGCTCCGTGTCTCGGGTGATGTAAACAATTGCTGACTCGACGAGGGTACGCAGTTCTCACGCGATGTCAACACTTGCTTACATCCCGGTTCTGGCCGGTACGCTTCGACCCATGAGCAAGGACGCCGCCGCCACCCGACTGCTGCTCGTGCGGGCGGCGCGGCACCGGTTCGCGTTCGACGGGTACAAGGCGACGACGGTGCGCGACATCGCCGCCGACGCCGGGGTCAACGTCGCGCTGATCAACCGCTACTTCGGTTCGAAGGAGGGGCTGTTCCGTGCCTGCCTCGACCGGGTGGTGGAGGACCTCGGGGCCGAGCAGCCCGTCGAGCGCGGCCTCGAGCGCGCGCTGGCCGGCCTGGTGTCACACGTGGTCCGCGCGCCGACGGACGACGACTCCCTCCAGCTCATGCTGCTGCTCCGGTCCTCCGGCGACGACGGTGCCGACGCCATCCGCCGCGAGACCCTCCGCCGGTACGCGGAACGGCTCGCCACGGCCGTCGGCGGCGAGGTCACCGAGGAACTGCTCGTCCGAGCCGAGATCGCGCTGTCGGTGGTGCTCGGGATGACGATGCTCCGGCGGTCCACCGCGGTGGAGCCGCTCGCGTCGGCCGACGACGACGTCGTGGCCGGGGCACTCGACGACGCGCTCCGCGCCCTGCTCGCACCGTCGCGGTAGCGTCGAGCCGTGTCCGACCGACCAGCCCGCCGTCCCGACCCCGCCCCGCGCCTCGACGAGGTCGACGAGCGCATCCTCTGGACCCTGGCCGGCGACGCCCGGATCCCGAACAACCGACTCGCCGCCGCGGTGGGCATCGCGCCGTCGACGTGCCTCACCCGGGTCCGGGCCCTCGAGGACGCCGGGGTGATCCGCGGCTACCGGGCCGAGGTCGACATCGCGCGCCTCGGCTTCTCGATCGAGGCGATGGTCTCCGTCCGGGTCCACGCCGCGGCCCGCCACGAACTCCGGGACTTCGCGAAGCGACTGCTCCGGGTGCCCGTCGTGCAGGACGTCTCGTTCCTGGCCGGCGACAAGGACTTCCTCGTGCACATCGCGTGCGAGTCGACCGAGCAGCTGCGGGACTTCGTCGCCGACGAGCTCAGCGGCGACCCGTCGGTGGCGACGACCCAGACGAACATCGTGTTCGAGCGGCTCGTCGCCGACCGGTCCACGCAGGGCCGCTCGTTCGACGAGCTCCGCCGCTGGCGCGCCTGACGAGCCCGCCCACGCAGACGCGCCTGACGAGCCGGTCCGGTCAGCGCTGCCGGGTCATCGGGACGTGCGGGATCCGGTCCTCGAGGTACTCGTCCCCGGAGCGCACGAACCCGAAGCGGGCGTACCACTGCTCGAGGTGCGACTGGGCGCCGAGGGCGATGCTCGCGGAGCGGGACTCGGCGATCGCGGCCTCGATCAGCCGCCCGGACAGGCCCTGCCCGCGGGCGTGCGCCGCCGTGACGACCCGGCCGATGCGCTCGGTGCCGTCGGGTTCGCGCAGGAGCCGGAGCGTGGCGTCCACCGAGCCCTGGCCCGCCCAGAACTGCACGGTGCCGGGCTCGAGGTCACGCCCGTCGATGTCGCCGTACGCGGCCCCCTGCTCGACGACGAAGACGTCCTGTCGCAGGCGGAGGATCTCGTGCAGCGTGACGATGTCCAGGTTGCGGGTCGGGGCGGAGAAGATCGAGACCACGGACGGCCTTTCCTGAGAATTTCTTCCAGAACGGGGTGCGTTCCGGAGCGGACCGGCGTACATTGCCGGTCAACCACTCTACGTGCGCAGCCGAGTTCAGGAGGTGAGCGCATGGACACGACGTCGCGCGCCCCCTGGCTCGCGGTGCTCCGGATCGCCCTGCTGGGCGTCGGGACCCTCGCTGCCCTCGTGCTGCTGTCCCTGGCGTTCGGGGCCCGTCCGGCCTCGGCTGCCGAGGCCGCGTCCACTCCGCCCGCCCAGACGCAGCAGCGCGGGATCGTCAGCGGTGTGGTCGACGGGCTCGGCGAGACCGTGCACGACGTGTCCGGCGGTGTCGGACAGGTCGTCGGCGGCGTCGTGGACCCCGTCCGCGCAGCGGTTGCGCCAGCTCCGAAGCAGGCACCAGCACCAGCACCGGCACCGGCACCGGCACCCCCGAAGCCGGCCCCGGCACCCCCGGCAGCGCCCGCGCCCGCGCCGGCTCCCGTCGCCCCCGCCCCAGCAGCTCCGGCTCCCGCAGCTCCGGCCCCCGCCGCTCCGGCGACCGCGCCCGCGGTGCCGGCCACGACCGCCCCTGCGGCCGAGCCGGCCACGCACCTGGTGCAGGGCGTCGTCGAGCACGTGGGCACCGCCTCCCGGCCCGTCACCGACACCGTCGCGACGGCACTGCGCCCCGTCACCGGGACCGTGCAGACGATCGCCGACGCGCGACCCGTGACCACGGTCGTCGACACTGTCGACCACGTGGTCGGCAGCGTCCCGGTGGTCGGCCCCGTCGTCGGCGGCGACACCCTCGGCACGGTCACCGCTCCGGTCACCGGCCTGGTCGACGACACCCTCGGCGGTGTCGGCACGATCGTCGGACAGGTCCCCGACGTCGTCGCGGGCGTGGTCCCGTCGGTCGGTGGCGTCCTGCCAGGAGGCACGGATCCCGTCATCGACGTCCCCGCACCTCCGGTCGTCGTCGGCACCACCCCGTCCGGCGTGCCCGGCTCAGCTGTCCCGTCCGCGCGACCGCCGCTGGCGGCCGCCCCGGCGAGGACCCCGTCCGTGCCCACGGTCGCGTCGACGGGCGCGGACGGAGCGTCCGTTCCTGACGCCGGACGCCGGTCGGGCGTGACCACGCCGTCCACCTTCGTGACCGGACCGCTCGCCGGCCCCGTCGCTGGTGCCGTGCAGGACGCGACGCTGGGCGGCACCGCCCTGCTCGTCCCCGAGCCGGGCGACGGCCACGGAGCGCCGTCCGACCGCCAGGGCGGCGCGGGCGTCCTCGGGGGCAGTGCCACCTCGACTCCCGGCGGCGTCGCAGCCGTCGGCATCGTCGGCTCGACCGACGACATCGTCTCCCTCGCCGCGGGGTCTCGCGGCACGCTCTCCGACGACGCGGTCCCCGCATCGGTCGTCGGCGAGCACGACGTCGCCCCTGACTGAGATCGGTGCGCCTGTCCGGCACGGCAGGCACGCACACACACCGACCCGCGACCGCGGTCGGCCAACGATCTCGATCAGGGAGTACGACCATGAACAAGTACGTCTCGAGAGGGCTCTGGTTCGCCCTCTTCGTCGGCGGCCTCACGCTCGGAGGGGCGGCAGCGGCGAACGCTGCCACGACCTCCGGAGCGGACGGCGCCGTGTCCGGAACCCAGGTGGTTCCGTCGGTGGACGCTCCGGTGTCCCTCACCGGCAACGCCCTCGGGGTGCTCGGCGACGCGGTGTCGTCGGTGACCTCGCCCGCCGCGGCGCCCGCGGCTCCTGCAGCTCCAGCCGCCGCTCCTGCACCGGCCCCAGCTCCCGCGCCGACGACCTCGGGCGCCGACGGCACGGCCTCCGGCACCCAGGTGGCGCCGGCGGTGACCGCCCCGGTCTCCGTCGGTGGCAACGCCGTCGCCGTCGGTGGCGACGCGGTGTCGGCCCCGGCTGCTGCTCCGGCTGCGCCTGCTCCGGCTGCCGCCGCTGCTCCGACCACGTCCGGTTCGGACGGCACCGGCTCGGGGACCCAGATCGCCGGCGCCGTGACCGTCCCCGTCACGGTCGGTGGCAACGCGGTCGCCGTCGGCGGTGACGCGGCGTCGACCACGACGCCGCCCACCCCGGCGGCCTCCACCCCGGCAGCACCGGCCGAGCCCGCTGCTCCGGCACCGGTCACCTCGGGTGAGGACGGCACAGCCTCGGGGACCCAGGTCGCCCCGGTCGTGTCGGTCCCGGTGACGGTGTCCGGCAACGGCATCGGGGTGCTCGGGGACGGCACCGCTGCGGGGTCCGGCCCGGCGGCGACGCCGGCACCGGCCGCTCCGGCCACGACCACGCCGAGCACGTCCGGCGACGACGGGCTGCTCTCCGGCACGCAGGTCGGCGGACTGGTCGACGTCCCGGTCACGATCGGCGGCAACGGCATCGGGCTACTCGGTGACGGCACCTCGGCGGGCACGACGCCCGCCGCGGGCACCGGCACGGCTGCCGGTCCGGCTCCGGCTGCCGGTGGCACGACGGACGGGGCGGACGGCACCGCCTCGGGCACCCAGGTGGCCCCGGTGGTCGCGGTCCCGATCACCATCGGCGGGAACGGCATCGGCGTGGTCGGCGACGGCACCAGCACCGGCGGGGCGACCCCGGCGGGCACCACCCCGAGCAGCACGACCCCGTCCGCCGGGGGTGCGACCTCCGGTGACGGTGGCCTGCTCTCCGGCACCCAGGTGGTCCCGGTGATCAGCCTGCCGATCACCATCGGTGGGAACGGCATCGGCGTCGTCGGCGACGGTACCGCCACCACGCCGGGCACCGGCACGACGCCCGGCGACGGCGCAGACCCGGGTACGGACCCGGGCACGACCCCGGGCGACGGCACGGACCCCGGTACGGACCCGGGCACCGACCCCGGTACGGACCCGGGCACGACCCCCGGTGACGGGACGGACGCCGGCGACGGCACCGTGCCCGGAACCGTGACCACCCCGGCCGGTGCCACCGGCGCGGACGGGCCGACCCGGGCCTCCACGGAGGGTGTGGTGACCACCACGGCCGCCGCGACCAGCGGGATCTCGGCCGTCACTCGGACGGTGGCCGACACGGTGAGTGCCGCCGGTGACGGCGCGACCGCGCTCGCCTACACGGGAGCGACCTCGCCGGTCGTCCCCGTCGGGTTCGCGCTCCTGCTGCTGCTCGCCGGGGCGGGCACGCTCGTGCTCCGTCGCCGGCACTCGGCGGTCGACACCGACGGGACGCGCTGACAGCAGGTGACCGAGGGGCGTCGCACCGCCGGCGCCCCTCGTCACCGTGCCCGGAGTTGTCCGAACGGCCGGCCGGCACCACCATGAGGGGGTGCGCTCCGCCCTCGTCCGGCATCCGGTGACGGCCGCCATCACGTTCCTCGTGGTCGCGACCGCGGTCTTCGGCATCGTCGTCCGGGTGCTGCACGGTGCCGACCCGGCCTCGTACGGGCCCTTCCGGATCTTCGCGGCGTCCACCGGCGCGGTCGCGTTGCTCACCACGATCGCCGGCGTCGTCGTCCTCGTCGGTGCCGCCGAGCGGCTGATGGGGTCGTGGCGGACCGCCCTGGCGTTCGTCGTCACCACGGTCGTCGGCACCGCGGCCGGCGCGCTCACCGCGTTCGTCGACACGGACGGCCGCGACCTCACCGGCCTGCTGCTCGGGCGGGCGACGGCCTTCGACCCCTGGACCGCGATCGTCGGGACGATCGTCACCGCGAGCGCGTTCGCCGGACCGCTCTGGCGACGACGCATCCGGGTGAACGCGCTCGCCGTCGTGGCCGCGCTCCTGCTCTACGCCGGACACGCCTCCGACCTGTACGCGGTGCTCGCCGCCGCCGCGGGGTGGGTGCTCGGTGAGCTGCTCCGCCGCACCCCGGAGCGCGGCGGATGGGTGCGCAGCTCGCACCGCGAGACCCGGGTCCTGCTCGGGACGGTCGTGCTGGTGTCGGCGATCGGCCCCGTGGTGGCGCTCGTCTCCCGCGCACGGATCGGATTGCTCGCGCCGATCGCCGCGGTGCTCGGCACCGGGCCGGTCACCCCCGTGAGCGGCTGCGGCACCGACGGGGCCGCTGGGCAGTGCCTCCGCGCGCTGCTCGCGTACCGGGCGACGGACCCGTGGACGCTGCTGCTCGCCATCGCGCCGCTGCTCGTCCTCGTGGTGGGCGGCCTCGGGCTCTTCCGGGGCAGCCGGTTCGCCGTCTGGCTCGTGGTGGCGGTCGACGTGGTGACGGCGGTCGCGGCCGCGGTGACCTACGGGGTGCTGCCGGCGCGGGCCGGTGGGCTGCAGGGCACCGCCGACGAGTTCGTCACGGCGCTGTCGGTCGGTGCGTCGATCGTGGTGCCCCTCGCGACCGCGGCCGTCCTCGTGCTCCGGCGCCGGTCGTTCACCGTGCTGCCCTCACGGCGGCGTGTGGTCGCCTTCGCGGTGACCGTCGTCGCGGCGGTCGCCGTCGTGGTCGGCACCGTCGCGGTGTTCGCGGCGTCGGCCCCGGAGCACGTCGAGGACCCGCTCCGGCTCGCCGTCGCCGCCCTCGGCCCCCTCTCGCCGCTGACCTTCTGGGAGCAACTGCCCTCACTCGGCACGGCGCTGCGCATCGTGATCGGACTCGCCGGCCCCGTGCTCTGGTTCGTCGTCGCGCTCGCCGCGGTCCGGCCCACCGGCGCAGTGGAACCCGACACCGACGCGGACGGCTCCCGGTCCGACCGCGAACGGGCCCGGGCGCTGGTGCTCGCGGGCGGCGGCGACACCTTCGGGTGGATGACGACCTGGCGCGGCAACGCCTACTGGTTCGCGGCCGACGGGCGCGCCGGGGTGGCGTTCCGGCGCAACGGTGGGGTGGCCGTCACCGTGGGTGGCCCGTTCGGCTACCCGGATGCCCGCGCCGCCGCGATGACGGACTTCGCCCGGTACTGCGACGACAACGGGTGGACGACGGTCTTCTACGGCATCGACGCCGGGACGGCCGAGCTGCTCACGACGCAGGGGTGGTCGACGTTGCCGGTCGCCGAGGACGCCGACCTCGACCCCCGCACGTGGACGACGACGGGCAAGCGCAAGCAGGACGTCCGCACCGCCGTGAACCGGGCCCGCCGCGAGGGCATCACCGCCACCTGGTCGTCCTGGCAGGACCTGCCGCCGTCGACGGCACGGCAGATCGAGGCGATCTCGGAGGAGTGGGTCTCCGAGCGCGAGCTCCCCGAGATGGGCTTCACGCTCGGCGGGGTGGACGAGATGCGCGACCCCGCCGTCCGGACGCTCGTCGCGCAGGACGCCACCGGGCGGGTGCTCGCCGTGACGAGCTGGTTGCCGAGCCACCGCGAGGGGCGGGTCGTCGGCTGGACCCTCGACGTCATGCGCCGGACCGAGGCCGCGCCGAACGGCGTGATGGAGTTCCTCGTCGCGAGCGCCGCCGAACGGATGCGCGACGACGGCGTCGAACGACTCAGCCTGTCGGCGGCACCGCTCGCGCAGGCGGGCGAGAACGCTGCACCGAGCGACGGCGTGCAGAGCCTGCTCGAGCTCGTCGGGGGAGTCCTCGAACCGGTCTACGGCTTCCGGTCGCTGCTCCGGTTCAAGCAGAAGTTCGGCCCCGACTTGCACCCGCTCGTCCTCGCCTACCCCGACCCGGTCGCGCTGCCGTCGATCGGCCTCGCGGTCGTCCGGGCGTACCTGCCGGACCTGTCCCTGCGGCAGGCGGTCGCGCTCGCGCGCGGACGCGGCTGAGGCGGCACGGTCGACGGGCCGGTGCGGTGGACGCGACCGGGCGGCGGACGGGAGGCGCGGTGCGGGCCCGCCCCGGGCTCCCGGTCGTGCGCCGCGTCGCCCCGTTACGTGCCCCGCTCCGGCCCGACGCGTCGGTCACCGGTCTGGGGTATCGTTCCGACTACGCAAGCGCTCCGGGGTCGGTGCAATTCCGAACCGGTGGTGACAGTCCACGAACTGATGACGGGTGCGAACCCGGCAGAGGTTGACTCGGTGAAACTCCGGGACCGACGGTGAGAGTCCGGATGGGAGGCGCGCTGGCGGACGAGACGACCCATCCTGCGTGGGACGACCCGTCCGTCGATGCCGACGATCGTCGAACACCCCCGGAGTCCCGTTGAGAGGACACCAGTGTTCACCGGCATCATCGAGGAACTCGGCACCGTCACCGCCGTCGAGCAGCACGGCGACTCCGTCGCGCTCACCGTCCGCGGGCCGATCGTGGTCGCGGACGCCAGCCACGGCGACTCCATCGCCACCAGCGGCGTCTGCCTCACCGTGGTCGAGCAGACCCCCGACTCCTTCACCGCGTTCGTCATGAAGCAGACGCTCGACATGAGCGCGCACGGAGCGTTGCGGGTGGGCGACCGCCTGAACCTCGAGCGCGCGGCGTCGGTCGGCGACCGGCTCGGCGGCCACATCGTGCAGGGCCACATCGACGGCACCGCCACCGTGCTCGAGACCGCGGACGGCGACGGCTGGCGCCGGGTGCGGTTCTCGCTCGCGCCGGCGCTCAGCCCGCTCGTCGTCGACAAGGGGTCGATCGCGCTCGACGGCGTCTCGCTCACCGTCAGCGCCGTCTCGCCCGAGGACACCGCGCCGGACGCCGCCTGGTTCGAGGTCAGCCTGATCCCGGAGACGCTCGAGGCCACGACCCTCGGCCTGCGCGTGCCGGGGGACCGGGTGAACGTGGAGACCGACGTGCTCGCGCGGCACGTGCGCCGGATGCTGCGGCTCGACGCCGCCGTCGGTTCGCTCGAGCCCGCGGGCTCGCTCGAGCCCGCGGGCTCGTCCGAGCCCGTCGGCTCGTTCGAGCCCGTCGGATCGGAGGCCCGGTGATGGTCGCCTCGGTCCCGCAGACGCTCGGCTCGTCGAGCATCGAACTCGCGATCGCGTCGGTCGCGGCCGGCCGCCCGGTGATCGTCGTCGACGACGAGGACCGCGAGAACGAGGGCGACGTCATCCTGTCCGCCGAGCTCGCGACGCCGGAGTGGATCGCCTGGACCGTGGCGCACTCGTCGGGGTTCATCTGCGCGCCCGTGAGCGCCGAGATCGCCGACGCCCTCGACCTGCCGCCGATGGTCCAGCACAACGAGGACGTCCGCGGCACCGCGTACACCGTCACGGTCGACGCAGCCATCGGGGTCACCACGGGCATCAGCGCCCACGATCGTGCACGCACTCTGCGGGTCCTCGCCGACCCGACCTCCGTGCGCGACGACCTGCACCGCCCCGGCCACGTCGTCCCCCTGCGGGCACGACCGGGCGGGGTCCGCGAACGTGCGGGACACACCGAAGCCGCGATCGAGCTCGTCACCGCAGCCGGGCTCCGGCCCGCCGCGGCGATCTGCGAGATCGTCGACGAGGACGGCAGCATGATGCGGCTGCCGGCGCTCGTCGCACTCGGGGCGCGCGAGGGCGTGCCCGTCATCACCATCGCCGCGCTCGTCGAGTGGCTGGACGCGGCAGACCGGACAACGGCAGCAGCTGCCCTGTCCACGGAAGGAACAGCACGATGAGCGGAGCAGGCGCGGCGGACCGCGACCACGTCGACGGCACCGGGATCCGGGTGGCCATCGTCGCCGGGCAGTGGCACGACACGATCGCGGCGGGCCTCCTCGCCGGGGCGCAGCGCGAGGTCGAACGGCTCGGCGCCACCGCGTCGGTGTTCCCGGTCCCGGGGAGCTTCGAGCTGCCCGTCGTCGCGAAGACCGCCCTCGAGGCCGGGTTCGACGCGGCGGTCGCGCTCGGCGTGATCATCCGGGGCGGCACCCCGCACTTCGAGTACGTGTCCGACGCCGCCACGAGCGGGCTCACCCGCGTGGCGATCGACACCGGCAAGCCCGTCGGGTTCGGCGTGCTCACCCTGGACGACGAGCAGCAGGGCATCGACCGGGCCGGGCTGCCCGGCTCGAAGGAGGACAAGGGCGCCGAGGCCGTGCACGCCGCGGTCGCGACCGCGGTGACGCTGCGCTCGCTGCGCGTGCTCGCCTAGCGCGGCTGGTTCACACGGCGCCCGCACTCGGAACGGCCCCGCACCTCGAGAGGTGCGGGGCCGTTCTGCGTCGGCGGAGTGGTTACCGCTTGCCGAACACGTGGATCGGCAGGAAGAAGGAGAGGGTCATCAGGATGAGGCCACCCATGAAGATGAACGCCTGGCCTGAGTCGACCTGGAACGCGAACCCGAACAGGTACATCGACACCAGCAGCAGCAGGATCGAGAAAACAGCGGCGATGACGCGGCCCACGGGATACCTCCGGGTGTCGACGAGTGGAACGTCGCCAAGTCTATCCCCAGGAACGGGGATGGTCGTTCACGCGCCGGGCTTCGTCGCGATCAGACGGTCCACGACGGCGAGGAGCGCCTCCATGTCGACGGTGCTGCGCTTCGGTCGACCGTCGCTCGCGGCACCGAGGGAGGCCTGGTGGTACAGGCCGTCGCCGAGGAGCTTGACCGCCTGGGCGGTGGGCTCGTCGTGCAGGGCGTCGACGAGGGTCACGAGCCACGCGTTCTCGGTGTCGTCGAGGGTCCGGCCCGCTTCTTCGTAGCCGGCCTGCTGCAGGCGGCTCGCGGCGAGGAGCGCGAGGTCGAGCTCGCTGCCGACGAACAGGCAGTTGCGCACGAAGTAGCGGGCGGCGCCGTCCTCGGCCTCGGCCATGCGCTCGACGTCGATGGCGGACAGGTCGGAGAGTCGCTCGCACAGCCCCTCGACCAGGGCCGCCTTCGAGCCGAAGTGGTACAGCAGCCCGCCCTTGGAGACACCGGCGCGGGCGGCGACGGCGTCGAGCGTCGCGGGACGTTCGCCGTCTTCGCACACGATGGCGACGAAGCTGTCGAGGACGCGGTCGCGGGCACTGGCCATGGGC
This sequence comes from Curtobacterium sp. PhB191, assembly GCF_004346515.1. NCBI lineage: Bacteria > Bacillati > Actinomycetota > Actinomycetes > Micrococcales > Microbacteriaceae > Curtobacterium > Curtobacterium sp. PhB191. The sequence continues at coordinate 137,020 of NZ_SMBV01000004.1, read as the reverse complement.
ACGAGTCTAGGAGGAGTTGTGCACGAGCAGGTGCAGGCGTCGCGGGCCGTCCCGCGACGCCTGCACCCTGCCGGTCGGGGCGCTCGACCCGTCAGCCCTTCAACGCTCCGGCGGCGATGTTGGCGATGAAGTGGCGCGAGCCGATGATGAACACGCCGATGAGCGGGAACACGCTGATCACGGCGCCGGCCATCACCGCCCCGAGGTCGGTCGCGTTCACCGAGCTCAGTCCGGCCAGGGCCACCTGCAGGGTCTGTCCCTTCGGGTCGATGAGGACGATGAGCGGCCAGACGTAGTCGTTCCAGGCGGTGATGAACGTGAAGATGCCGAGGAACGCGAGCCCGCCGCGGAGCATCGGGACCGCCACCGACCACCAGGTGCGGAAGAACCCCGCTCCGTCCACCCGGGCCGAGTCGATGACCTCGTTCGGGATCGACGAGGTGGCGAACTGCCGGAGCAGGAAGATGCCGAACGCGTTCGCCGCCCCCGGGATGATGAGCGCCTGCAGGCCACCGATCCACCCGAGGTTCGCCATGAGCACGAAGCTCGGCACCAGCGACAGGCTGCCGGGCACCAGGAACGTGGCGAGCATGACGGTGAACAGTGTGCGCTTGAACGGGAACTCGTACTTCGCGAAAGCGAACGCTGCGAGCGAGTCGAACAGCATGACCAGGACGGCGGTGCTGCCGGCCACGAGCACGGTGTTCAGGAGTGCCCGCAGCATGTCGACGTTGCTGAAGACGGACGCCACGTTCGCGAGGGCGTTGTCCCCGAACCAGAGCGACGGCGGGTAGCCGAAGATCTCGGCGTTCGTCGACGTCGACATCACGAGGAGCCACCAGAACGGGAAGATCGACAGCAGCACCCCGATGATCAGGCAGAGGTGCGTGACGGCGGTCCCGAGCCAGCCGCGGCGGAACCCGCGGCCACGTTCGTTCCCCGCGGCGCCCGGTCGCCCGAGTGCCGCGGCGGTGTTGGTCGTCGTCGTGGTCGGTGTCGCGGTCATGCGTCGACCCCCTTCGTGCTGGTGCGGACCGTGCGGACCACGCGGAGTCGTCGTGGGGCCTTCAGGCCGTCGCGTTCACTGAGCAGACGCCAGTTGATGATCGCGAACACCACGGAGAACAGGAACAGCACCCAGGCGATCGCCGAGCCGTACCCGAAGTCGAACTGGTTGAACGCCTGCTCGTACTGGTAGAGCACGATCGTCATGCCGGCCTCGTCGGGGCCGCCCACCGCCTGCCCGTTGAACAGGATCTGCGGCTCCGTGAAGAGCCCGAGCCCACCGATCGTCGACGTGATGAGGGTGAACAGGATCACCGGGCGCAGCAGCGGCACGGTGATGCGCGAGAAGATCTGCCACGCGTTCGCGCCGTCCACCTTGGCGGCGTCGTACAACTCGGTCGAGATGGACTGCAGTCCGGCCAGGTAAATGATCGCGTTGTAGCCCGTCCAGCGCCAGATCACCATCACCGAGATGGTGACCTTGATGCCCCAGTACGACGACAGCCAGCCGACCGGGTCCGCGCCGAGTGCGCGCAGTGCCGCGTTCACCAGGCCGAAGCCGTCGGAGAACACCGAGCCGAACACGATCGCCATCGCGACCATGCTCGTGACGTTCGGCACGAAGAACGCGACGCGGTAGAAGCCCTTCGCCCGGATGTTGCCGTGCAGCAGGAACGCGAGCACGAGCGCGAGGAACAGCATCGGGATCGTCGACATCACCCAGATGAGGAACGTGTTGCCGACGGCGTTCCAGAACCGCGGGTCGCCGAGCAGGTACTGGTACTGGGCCAGACCGACGAACGCGGGGGAGCCGACCCCGTCCCAGTCGGTGAACGACAGCACGATCGAGAACACGATCGGGAACAGCCCGAACACCAGGAAGAGCACGTAGAACGGCGCGATCGCGACGTACTGCGGCCAGAACCGGCGGAGCCCGTACCGCTTGCCGGTCGCTGCGGTGGTGATGGAGGACGTCGGGGTCCCGACCACCGCGGGGATGCTCGTGGTCGGTGGTGCCTGCTTGGTGCTCATGCGCGGACCCCCCGCTTGTCGAGGACCCGGTTGGTCTGGTCGACGGCGTCCTGCCAGGCGCGGTCCGGGTCCTTGCCCCCGGCCTCGACGTTCGTGATCTCGGTCGCGAACGCACCGATGAACCGTTCGGAGTTCGAGATGTACGTCACCGGGACGTCCATCGCCGAGGCGTTGAAGAACGCCAGCGGGTCCTGGTCGCCGAAGTAGTCGCCGGGCTTCCGCATGATCCCGTTGTCGAACGACGCCGGGGTGGAGGGGAACAGCTGGATGTCGTTGTACGTGTGCGACTGCACCTCGGGCGAGGTGATCCACTGCGCGAACGCGGCGGCCGCGGCCGGGTCCTTCGAGGTCTTCGGGACGGCGAGGAACGACCCGCCGCTGTTGCCCGGGCGATCCGGTTGCCGGGCGACCCGCCACGTACCGGCGGCGTCGGGAGCAGTGTCGTGGATGACCTGCGTCCACCACGCTCCCTCGATCTGTCCTGCGACCCGGCCGGACACCCACCCGGCGTTCTGGTCAGTGCCGGACTGCAGGTTGCCGGTGAGGCCGGAACGGACGCAGGCGACGGCGTTCTCCCACGCCTGCCGCACCGAGCTGTCGTCCTGCTCGAAGACCGGCTGGTCGTCGCGGTCGAAGTACCGCGTGGGGCTGGCGTAGATGTACTGGTTGAAGAGCTGGTTTGCGGTGATGACCGTCGCGGCGTCCGCACCCTTCCGGATCTTCGCGCCGAAGGAGCGGAACCCGTCCCACGTCGCGATCGCGTCAGAGACCTCGTCCGGGTCGGTCGGCAGCCCGGCCTTCGCCAGGACGTCCTGCCGGTAGAAGAAGCCGGTCGGTCCGGTGTCGACGGGCCAGAAGCACTGCCGGCCGCTCGGCGTCCGGCCGAGCGCGCTCTTCCAGTCGTAGTACTCGTCCCGCTTCGCCGCGCCGCCGTGGTCATCGAAGTCGGTGAACAGGTCTTCGTCGGGGAAGTACAGCCAGCAGTTCGAGTTGACCATGAGGACGTCGGGGATGAACGCGTTCCCGGCGAGTGCCGTCCGGAACTTGGTGTCGTACGAGGCGCCGCCGATCAGGTCGGGGCGGAGCCGCTTGGACCCCTGCCCGGCGATCCCCCCGGCGGCCTGCCGCAGGAACTTCGGGTCGAGCGACCGGTTCCAGTACCAGAGGACGAGTTCGTCAGGGTCCTTGGAGATGGCGGTGCTCGTGGAGCACCCGGCCAACAAGGCGGTGGTGGCGAGGGCTCCGAGGGCACCTGCGCCGGCGAGGAACCCCCGCCTGCTGAGACTGATCGATGGAGATGACGTCACGAAACTACCTGCTCTCGTCGTTGAGATCGGGTTGGAAACAGCGATACCGGGTCCCCGGAGCGTTCGACCGTGAACGCTCACGAAGTGGTCCAGAGCATCCTCTGTGAGACACGCCGTGTCAAGCACTTCCGCATTGATCCGCCGGGCGTGTGGCACTAGCGTCGTCGTGACCGTGAAGGTTCACGAGACGACAAGGATCCGCATGTCAGCGCAGACCGCGAACACCGCCAGCACCCCGACTCCGACGGTCGCCGACCGCCCCGGCTGGGCCGTCCTCGGCCCCGGGGGCATCGCCCGCCGCTTCCTCTCCCAGCTGCCCGCGAGCGGTGGTGCCCTGGTGGCCGCCGGCAGCTCGTCCACCGAGCGGGCGCAGACCTTCGCCGACGAAGCCGCGCAGCTCGGGTTCGCCGACGTCTCCGCTGCGACGTACGACGAGGTCCTCGCCGACCCGCGCGTCGACGCCGTGTACGTCTCGACCGTGCACACCGGGCACGCGCGGCTCGTCCTCGCCGCGCTCGAGGCCGGCAAGGCCGTCCTGTGCGAGAAGCCCCTCGCCCCGAACCACGGCACCGCCATGGCGCTCGCCGATGCCGCACGCCAGGCCGGCCTGCCGCTGGTCGAGGCGTTCATGTACCGCTTCCACCCGCAGACCGCCGCACTGCTCGACCTCGTGCGGGACGGCGTGATCGGCGAGGTCACGCACATCGACGCCTCGTTCGCGTTCCGGACCGGTGAGCGGACCGGCCGACTGTTCGACGTCGACACGGCCGGCGGCGGGATCCTCGACGTCGGCGGGTACCCGGTGACGATGGCCGCCGCGATCGTGCAGGCCGCGACCGGTGTCGCCGTCGCCGAGCCGACGGAGCTCACCGCCACCGGCACCCTCGGGCCGACCGGTGTCGACGAGTGGACCGTCGCGCAGCTGACCTACCGCGGCGGCATCACGGCGTCCGTCCGCACCGGCGTCTTCGTGCAGGACGACAACGCGGTCGCGGCGTACGGCACGCGCGGTCGCCTCCTGCTCGCCGACCCGTGGACCCTCGGCGCCGACCCGACGATCGAGGTGCACACCGTCGACGAGGATCCGCGCACGCTGTCCTTCGCCGGCGAGCACCCCTACGCACGTGAGGCCGACGCCACCACCGACGCCCTGCGTGCCGGTGCGGTCGAGGCAGCACAGATGACGATCGACGAGTCGCTCGCGACCGCCCGCACCCTCGACAAGTGGCGCGCCGCGATCGGCCTGCGCTACCCGTTCGAGGCCGAGTCCGCCGACATCCCCACCGTGAGCGGTCGGCCGCTCCGGGTGCAGGACGGCAACCCCATGCAGTACGGCGAGATCCCGGGTGTCGGCAAGCGGCTGTCGCGCCTGGTGATGGGCGTCGACAACCAGCCCGACCTCGCCCACGCCAGCGCGATCTTCGACCTGTTCGTCGAGCAGGGCGGCAACGTCTTCGACACCGGCTACATCTACGGCGGCGGTGTGCTCGAGGGTCGGCTCGGCAAGTGGATCCAGAACCGCGGCATCCGCGAGGACGTTGTCGTCATCACGAAGGGTGCGCACACGCCGTTCTGCGACCCGGAGTCCCTGACGAAGCAGCTGCTCGAGAGCCTCGAGCGCCAGGGCACCGACTACGCGGACATCTACATGATGCACCGCGACAACCCGGACATCCCGGTGGGGGAGTTCGTCGACGTCCTCGACGAGCACCGCCGCGCTGGCCGCATCCGCGTGTACGGCGGGTCGAACTGGACGCCGGCACGCTTCGACGAGGCCAACGCCTACGCACGGGCGAACGGGAAGCACGAGTTCGAGGTCCTCAGCAACCACTTCGGCCTGGCCGAGGCCTACGACGTGCCGTGGGACGGCTGCGAGCACGCGACCGACGCCGCGTCGAAGGCGTGGCTCGAGGAGCGTCAGGTCCCGCTGCTGCCGTGGTCGTCGCAGGCCCGCGGCTTCTTCGCCGGCCGTGCGACGCCGGAGGACACCAGCGATGCCGAGCTCGTCCGCTGCTACTACAGCGACGAGAACTTCGAGCGGCTCCGTCGCGCGCGGGAGCTCGGCGACCGGTTCGGCGTCCCCGCCACGGCGATCGCCCTGGCGTACGTGCTCAACCAGCCGTTCCCGACGTTCCCGCTCTTCGGACCGCGTACGATCGCGGAAGCCCGATCGTCCATGACGGGCCTCTCCGTCGACCTCACCCCGGAACAGGTGGCATGGCTGGACCTCCGCGACTGACCCAGTCGCCACCGGACGGCCCGCACTCCGGCGGCCGCGCGACGATCATCGACGTCGCCGCGGCCGCCGGGGTGTCCCGGCAGACCGTCACCCGCGCGATGAACGGCATGTCCGGCATCAGCGCGACCACGAAGGAACGGGTGCTCGCCGTCGCGGCGTCGCTCGACTACCGGCCGTCGCGGTTCGGCCGCGGGCTGGTCACCGGCGGCGACCACCAGCTCGGGCTCGTCGTGAACGACCTGCGGAACCCGTACACGCCCCAGCTCGCGTCCGCCGTGTTCCGGCTCGCCGCCGAGCAGGGGTGGAACGTCATGCTCGCCGACGTCGACCTGGCGAGTGACGCCGACCGGATGGTCCAGGCGCTCGGTGCGCAGACCGACGTGGTCATCGGTTACCTCGGCTCGCGCCGGCACCGGTGGAGCGAGCTCCTCGGCAACGTGCCGATGGTCGAGCTCGACCCGTCCTCCGACCCGCCCACGGCTGCGGTGTGGATCGACCCCGCCGACGCGATCGAGGCCCTTGCCGACCACCTGGTGGCGACCGGGGTGCGGCACCCCGTCGTGCTCGACAACTCGTCACCGGACCACACGAGCGCGCGCGGCCTGCTCATGCTGGACGCGCTGCGCCGCCGCGGCTACCTGCCGGAGCTCCTGCACGCGCCGCACGGCACCGCCGAGTGCGGTGCCGACGAGACGGTGCGGATCCTGGCTCGGAAGCGCCGACTCGACGCGATCCTGGCCTTCAACGACGTGATGGCGCTCGGCGTGCTGCAGGCCTGCCGCCGCGCGGGCGTCGACGTCCCCGGTGAGGTCCGGGTCGTCGGCGTCGACGGCCTGCCGCTCGGCGCTCTCGTGTCGCCGATGCTGACGACCCTGGCGGTCGACCTCGATGCCGTCGCGCGCGAGGCCCTCGCGCTCGCGCTCGGCATGCTCGCCGGTGAGCTGCCGCGGCACGGCGCCGCAGTGCAGCGCACCGTGCGCCACAGCCTGCTGGTCCGCGACTCCGCCTGACGACGGCTGGCCCGCACGCCCCGCCCGCCCCGGTCTCGCCGGCCCAGCCCTGCCCCCGAGGTTCCGAAATCTCGGCAGGTCGGCGCTCAGGCCGCCCGACATCGGAACCCGGGCGGCGACCACGCGGCGTGTTGTGGAACCCCGGCACTGGAACCCCGGCACCGAAAACCCGGCACCGGACGCAGGTCGTGCCGTCGCCTCAGCCTCCCGCCCTGGGCGGGACCAGCCGTCGGACGGGAGGCCCGTGGCGAGCCCGCCACGGGCCTCCCGTCCGCCTGTTGGTTGCATTTGCAACCATAACCGTCCAGACGGTACACTGACGGAGTCCTGACGGGGCGCGTGTCCATCCCGCGTCCCGTCTCGTCTGCCCCACGCACCGCCCGCCGTCGACCAGGTCCGGCTCGAAGTCCCAGGAGTCCGCCGTGTCCGCACTGCTCACCAGTCCCATCGCCACCCGCGTCACCGGCAGCCGCGCCCGACGGTTCCTCACGCTCGCCGTGCTGATGCTGCCGGTGCTGCTCATCTCGGTGGACAACACCGTGCTGAGCTTCGCGCTGCCGTCGATCAGCCGTGCGCTCAACCCGGACGCCACCACGCAGCTCTGGATCGTCGACGCGTACCCGCTCGTCCTGGCCGGGCTGCTCGTCGTGATGGGCAGCATCGGTGACCGCATCGGCCGCCGTCGGATCCTGGTGATCGGGGCCACCGGCTTCGCGCTGTTCTCCGTCGCCGCGGCCTTCGCGATCGACGCCTGGATGCTCGTCGCCGCCCGGATCGCGATGGGGGTGTTCGGCGCGATGCTCATGCCCGCGACACTCTCGATCATCCGCAACGTCTTCGTCGACGCGGGGGAGCGGCGGATGGCGCTGGCCGTCTGGTCGACCATGTTCGCGGCCGGCAACGCCCTCGGTCCGCTCGTCGGTGGCACGCTGCTCGCGCACTTCCACTGGGGCAGCGTCTTCCTGGTCGCGGTGCCGATCCTCGTGCTCATGCTCGTCGGCGTCCCGTTCTGCGTGCCGGAGTCGCGCGACCCGATGCCGGGGCCGGTCGACGTGCCGAGCATGTTCCTGTCCCTCGGCGCGCTGGCGCCGATCGCCTGGGCGATCAAGTCGTTCGTGCACCCGGAGGAGCGCGGGTTCGCCGTCGCGATGCTCGCCGTCGGCGTCGTGTGCGGTATCGCGTTCGTCCGCCGACAGCTGCGGTCCCGTACGCCGATGCTCGACCTGCGCCTGTTCCGCAGCACGGCGTTCACCGGCAGCGTGCTCATGAACCTGATGGCGATGTTCTCGCTGACCGGCTTCCTGTTCTTCATCGCGCAGCACCTGCAGCTCGTGGCGGGGCTCGACCCGTTCGCCTCCGGCGTCGTGCTGATCCCCGGATCGGTGCTCACGATCGTCGCCGGCCTCGCGGTGGTGCCGGTCGTCGCACGGGTCGCACCGCGCTGGGTCGTGTCGGTGTCCCTGCTGTTCTCGGCCGCGGCGTACGCCCTCGTGGCGGTCCTCGGACACCACGCGTCGATCGCGGCGCTGGCCTTCGCGTTCGTGCTGCTCGGCATCGGGATCGGCGCATCCGAGACCGTCACGAACGACCTCATCATCTCGACCGCTCCGGCGGACAAGGCCGGTGCCGCGTCGGCGATGTCCGAGACGGCGTACGAGATCGGTGCGGTCCTCGGCACGGCCGTCCTCGGCACGATCCTGGCGACCACCTACCGGGCACACGTCGTGGTGCCGGGCGGGCTGAGCTCGACGGCGCACACCGCTGCCCAGGAGACGCTCGGTGGTGCGGTGTCCGCCGCGTCGTCCCTCGGCGGCGGCGCCGGCCAGGCGCTCCTCGAGTCGGCACGGGCAGCGTTCGACTCCGGCGTGACGATCACGGCCGGCGTCGCCGCGGTGCTCATGGTGATCGCTGCCGCAGGCGCCGTCGTCATGCTCAAGCGCCGCTGACGCGCGCCGCTTCGTGAGCCGCTGACGCGCGCTGCTTCGTGAGCGGAATTGGTCGGGTTGCGCCACGCGACCCGACCATTTCTGCTCACGAAGTCATCGCCACGGCGCGCCCGGGAGCCGTCGAACCTGTGAATCGTTGACCTCAACCATGGTTCAGGTCATACGTTGGGACATGCCCGCCCAGTGACGGCACACCCCCGCGCGAAGGAACGACGACGAACACCATGCCCGACGAAGCCCCGGCGAACATCGCCGAAGCGTACAAGTCCGCGTTCCGCGGGCACCCGGCCGGCGTCGCCGTCATCACCGCCGAGGGGCCGGACGGTCCGACCGGACTCACCGCCTCGAGCGTCGCGAGCGTGGCTGTGGACCCGCCGGTCCTCGTCTTCTCGCTGTCCACGAACTCCGGGTCCGCCGGGGTCGTGCTCGGCGCTCCGGTCTTCGTCGTGCACCTGGTCGACTCGCTCAGCGTGGCGCTCGCCCGGCGGTTCGCCTCGACCGGCAGCCCGACCGCTGACGACCCGATCTGGGGCACCCTGCCCTCGGGTGACCGCTACCTGCCCAGTGCCGCGAGCGCGCTGCGGTGCCGCCCGCTCTCCACGACCCCGATCGGCAGCTCGACCGTCGTCGTCGCCGAGGTCCTCGACATCGTCGTCGGCCTCGAGCACGGCGAGCCGCTGGTCTACCACAACCGGGAATTCCACTCCCTCACCGATCGTTCCCGGCTCTCGTGAGCCGCGGAATCCCATCCGCAACCCACTGATCGAAAGGACCTCACATGGCTGAGTACACCCTGCCGGAGCTGCCGTACGACTACGCCGCACTCGAGCCGCACATCAGCGGCAAGATCATGCAGCTGCACCACGACAAGCACCACCAGGCCTACGTGACCGGAGCGAACACTGCGCTGCAGCAGCTCGGTGAAGCACGCGAGTCGGGCAACTTCGGTGCGATCAACAAGCTCGAGAAGGACCTGGCGTTCCACCTCGGTGGCCACGTCAACCACTCGATCTTCTGGACCAACCTCGGCCCGGACACGAAGGTCCCCGAGGGCGAGCTCGCCGCGGCGATCGACGAGTTCTTCGGCTCGTTCGACACCTTCAAGGCGCAGTTCGCCGCCGTCGCGAACGGCATCCAGGGCTCCGGCTGGGCCGTCCTGGCCTGGGACACCGTCGGCCAGAAGCTGACCACGTTCCAGCTGTTCGACCAGCAGGCGAACGTGCCGTTCGGCCTCGTGCCGATCTTCCTGCTCGACATGTGGGAGCACGCCTTCTACCTCGACTACCTCAACGTCAAGGCGGACTACGTGAAGGCCGTCTGGAACATCGTCGACTGGGAGAACGTCGCGGCTCGCTTCGCCAACGCGAAGTCGCAGTCGTTCGTGACGCTCTGATCCACCGACCGCGGGTCGCGTGACGCGACCGACGGACGAACGGGAGGCACGGTGCCAGCTGGCACCGTGCCTCCCGTTCGTGCATCACGCCGCGGTGACTGCCGCGCCGGCGGCGAGCCGGTCGGCGATCGCCCGGAGCGCGGCGTCGGTGTCGGCGCGCTCGCGGTCGACGATCGCGGTCCACTGGGCACCGCGGGCAGTCGTCACGGCGTCGCGTGCGACGCGCTCGGCGGCCTCGGCGTCGTAGCCGTGTGCGCGGCACCACGCGGCGACCGCTGCCACGTGGTCCCGGTGCAGACCGCGTTGCCGGACCCGGCCGTCCATCGCCTCGACGGACCCGAGCTCGAAGGTGAGTCGGGCCGCGAGTGCTCGGTGCGGGTCGTCGAGGCGACCGAAGCTGGTCACCAAGTAGCTAGCGAGGGCGGAGCGGTCTGCCGCGGGATCGAGCGCAGCATGGCAGACCGTGTCGGCCAGGTGCACGACCACGGAGTCGATGAGGGCGTCGCGGGAGCCGAAGTGGTAGACGATCGGGTACGCGCTGGTGCCCAGGATGCGCCCGAGGCTGCGGACCGAGACGTCCTCGAGCTTGGTGTCCAGCAGGTGCAGGGTGACCTTCTCGAGGATCGCCGGCTTGAGCGTCGGGTCGGGCTTCCGGGGCATGGCATCTCCGTCGGATCGTCGGCGGCGGGCACACGACCCGCCACGTGGTGGCATTGCGTATGTTACCGGTCGGGTGAGGCGATTGGCTACCACGACGAGGGTCCGTGCGGTCCCGAAAACGGAGCTTTACTCGGTTCCCCGTACACTGGAGCAGATGTCCATGCCGCAAGAGGCCTCCGTGCCCGTGTCGCAGCCCGAGGGGACCCGTGCCGGACGGGTGGTCGCGGGCCGCCGTCGTGGCGCCGGAAAACGGTTCCTGGTCATCGGCGACGTCCTGGACGGTGTGCTCGTGCAGACGACCGCGCACACCATCGGGGTGCACGACCCCGCCGCCGTGATCCGCCACCGACCGACGGGTGCCGCCGGCAACACCGCCGCCTGGCTCGGCTGGCTCGGTGCCGAGGTGGACCTCGTCGCGCGGGTCGGTGTCGACGACGTCTACCGGCACGAGCGCTCGTTGGAGGACGCCGGTGTCCGCCCGCACCTGCGCTACGACGCGATGACCTCCACCGGGGTCGTGGTGTCCGTGCGCAACGACAGCGGCCGCGCGGCGATGTCCGACCCGGCCGCGAGCGGGAAGCTCACGGCTGCCGACGTCCCCGAGGCCGTGGCCCGACGCGCGGACATCGTGCACCTGACCGGGCACGCGATGCTCGGTGGCGGCGCCGACCGCATCGCATCGCTGGTCGCACGCGCCCGGACCGGGTCGGCTCGGGTGTCGCTCGACCCGTCCTCGGCGGCCATCGTCCGGTCGGTCGGAGCTCCTGCCTTCCTCGAGGCCCTCGTCGGCGTCGACGTCCTCTTCCCCGGCCGGCAGGAGGCCCTCGAACTGACCGGGACGACCGACCTCGACGACGCGGTGCGGCGACTGACCGAGCACGTGCCGCTCGTGGTGGTCACGGTGGGCGCCGACGGCGTGCTGGTGGGGCGACGCGGACGGAGCGTGCACCGCGTCCCCGCGACGCCGGCCACGGTCGTCGACACCGTCGGCGCCGGTGACGCGTTCGCCGCGGGCTTCGTGCGTGCCTGGGCGACCGATTCCGTGCGCGTCGGAGCGGCTGCACGTGAGGGCACGCGCGTCGCGGCCCGAGCACTCGGGTTCGTGGGGGGTCGCCCACCGGTGTGACGGGCAGTCGTCAGACCGGTACCGACACGGACCTGGCCGGCCCGTCGCGTGCGGTCCGGTGTGTCAGTGCTCGGCGGGCTCCGCCACGACGGTGAGGGTCTGGACGCGTCCTGCCGCGCCAGGGGCGAGCCGGATCTCGACGCGCAGGCGCCCGCAGGTGCCGGGCAGCCACCACCGCAGGTGCGACGGCGCCGACGACTGCTCGGCGACGGGAGCGGCGGTCAGGTCGGCACCCACCTCGGCCACCGCCGCCGCGATCGCCCGCCGGCGTCGGTCGTAGGGGTCGTCCATCGCCACGTTCGGCGTGCAGACCGCGTCCGCCACGGCGTCCTGCCAGTCGGCCAGGAGGCCCGTCACGGCAGCCTGCGCCGCTCGCGTCGCCCGGACGGTCGGCTGGGCGCCGGGGCGGCGCACCGGTCCGGTCGTCGTGTCGGCGCGCCCGTCGGACGCCGCCGGACTCGTTGCGTCCAGGAGCAGGTCGTGTGCCTGCTGGGCAGCGGCGGAGACCTTCGCCTGCGTGGCGTTCTCGAACGCGACGACACCGAGGCCGGTCTGCGCGGACCAGCGCATGTGTGCCGAGAACCCCGGGTAGCCGCCGGAGTGCGAGACGAGTTCGCCGAACCGGGCGTCCTGTTCGACGAACAGCCCGAAGCCGTAGGCCGTGGCGCGTGACGAGCCGGGGACGACGGACGACGGCACGACCCGCATCGCCTGCTGCATGAGCCGGCGGTCGGCGGGGGAGACCGGGCCGGGTTCCGGGGTGTCGGAGGACGCCGATCCGAGGTGCGTGGCCCACCGTGCGAGGTCGCGGACGGTGGAGAACAGTCCGCCGATCGACGAGAACGCACCCGGGCCGGTCATCGGCAGGGGCTCCCAGTCGCCGTCGTGCGGGCGGAACCCGGTGACGACCGGTCCCTGCGCCTCGGCCGCGCTGAACACCGTGTGGTCGAGACCGAGCGGTCGGAGCACGGTGTCATGTGCTGCCTGGGTGAACGGACGGCCGGTGACGACGGCGACGACCCGACCGAGCAGCGCGTAGCCGAGGTTCGAGTACGCGAACCGGGTGCCGGGCACGGAGTCGAACAGCAGACCGCCGCGCAGGACGTCGTCGAGCTCGGCGTCGCTGATCGACTCCTGCCGGTCCGCCCAGGGGTCGTCGGTGGGGAAGCCGGCCGACATGGTCAGCAGCATCCGCACGGTCGGCACGGGGGAGTCCGGTGTGGGCAGGGGCACCGCGCCGAACGCCGGGACGAACGCGGTGATCGGCGCGTCGAGGTCCAGTCGGCCGTCGGACACCAGCGTCAGCAGCGTCGCCGCGGTGACGCTCTTCGTGCACGATGCGATCCGGTAGACGGTGTCGGCGTCCGGCCGCTGCCCGTCGCCGCGGTCGCCGTGGCCCCCGGAAGTGACGAGACCCGTCCGGTCGAACACACCCCACGCACTGCTCGGCGCGACGCCACGGTCGACACGGTCACAGAAGAGCGCGTCGACCTGCGCGACGGCGGTGTCCCACGGGCTCATGACCGACGCATCTCGGCGTACGCGTCGAGCGCGCGCTGCCGGGTCGCCTTGAGGTCGACCATCGGCTCGGGCCGGAGCTCCTCCGACGGCACCCACCGGTGCACGTACTCGCGGTGCGGGTCGAAGCGCTCGAGCTGCCGGTCGGGGTTGAACACCCGGAAGTACGGCGCCGCGTCGAAGCCCGACCCGGCGACCCACTGCCAGTTCGCGGCGTTGTTGGCGGAGTCGGCGTCGACGAGGGTGTCCCAGAACCACTGCTCGCCCACCCGCCAGTCGACGAGCAGGTTCTTGACGAGGAAGCTCGCGGTCGCCAACCGGACACGGTTGTGCATGGCGCCGGAGTGCCACAGCTCGCGCATACCGGCGTCGACGAGGTCGAACCCGGTCGTCCCGGTGCGCCACCGGTCGACCTCGGCATCGGGGGCGTCCCGCCACGGGAACGCGTCGAACTCACGACGCACGTTCACCGTCGTGATGTCCTCGCAGTGGAAGTACTCGTTCCAGTTGAACTCGCGCCAGGCCAGCTGTCGCAGGAAGGCGGAGGCGTTCTGGCGCTGCTCGGGCTCGAGCGCTCCGTGCAGCCGGTGCCACACCTGGTACGGGCTGACCTCGCCCCAGCGCAGGTGCGGGGACAGGTCGCTCGTGGCGGCCATGGCGGGTTCGTCGCGCTGGTCGTAGTCCTCGAGCGCATGGGTGACGAAGTGCTCGAGCCGCTGGTGTGCGCCGTGCTCGCCGGGCTCCCAGGCATCGCGGAGTCCGCCGGCCCAGTCGGGGCGGGTCGGCAGGAGGTCCCACTGGCTCAGGTCGTCGCTCGCGACGCGGGCAGGGGCGGGCAGGTCGCGGGGCTTCGGGAGCGGGTGCCGTGGTTCCGGCATCGCCTGGGCAGCGCGCCAGAACGGGGTGAACACCTTGTACGGCTCGCCCTGTCCGGTGCGGACGGTCCACGGTTCCCAGAGCAGGCTCGCCGCGAAGCTGTGCGCCTCGATGCCGCGGTCGTGCAGGGCGCTCTTGATGCCGGCGTCGACCTCGCGCTCGGCTGGACCGTACCGACGGTTCCAGAACACGGCGTCGGCACCGGTGTCGGCGACGAGGGTGTCGATCACCGCGGCGGCCGCACCCCGTCGCAGCACCAGCCGCGAGTCACGGTCACGCAGTTCGCCGTCCAGCGCGGTGAGCGAGTGGTGGAGCCACCAACGGCTCGCCGCGCCCGCGGGACGGATGCCGGGGGATTCGTCGTCGAGGACGTAGACCACCGTGACGTCGCCGCCGTGGTCGATCGCGGCACGAAGTGCGGGGTTGTCGGCCAGCCGCAGGTCGTCGCGGAGCCAGACCAGTGCGCCGGTCACACCGCTGCCGGGTCCGACTCGGAGACCGACCGCGCGACGGCCCGTCGGCCCGGGGCGGTGCCGACCGCGAGGCGCAGCTTCGTGCAGAGCTCGGTGAGCGTGCGGAGTTCGGCGTCGGACAGTCCGGCGCCGACCTGCTGCGCGATGCTCGCCGCGTGCTGCACGGCCACCTGGCGGTAGACGTCGAACCCGTGCGGGGTGAGGGCCACGATGACGCCGCGGGCATCGGACGGATCCGGCTGCTTCTCGACGATCCCGCGGGCGAGCAGGCGATCGACCAGACGGCTCACGCTCGGCTGGGTGAGGAGCAGGTGGCCGGTGAGGTCACGCATGCGGCAGCGTCGACCGGGCTGCGTCGACAGGTTGAAGCAGACGTCGTACTCGTTGAAGGAGATCTCGCCGCCGGGGAAGTCCGCGTTGAGGCTCCGCATCACGGTGACCTGGGCGCGGAACAGTGATTCCCAGGCAGCGACGGCGGTCGCCTTCTCGCTGCGGCGTGACTCGCTCACGATGGCGCTCCCCTCTGGTCGGACGGTCCGTCCACACTACCGACGGCCCCCGACAGGCGCGGGTTCGACATGCATGCGCTCCGACATGCACGAGGGCCGGCCGCTCTTCCGAGCGACCGGCCCTCTCCCTTGCACCAAGAGTTTCCTGCAATCACATTCCGCAGGCGGTGCCACAGCAAACACCGTCTGCACCACCGACTGTATAACGAAGCGGTAACGGCGCGCTAGCCTCCCCGTGCGTCGTTCGCTGCGAGTTCACCAAGAGCGACCGATCAGGATCAGAAGAGGTCGGGCGACGGCGTCGAGGCGTAGCGCACGGCCACGTCGGCGTGCCGGTCGAACCGGTAGCCCACGCCGCGGACGGTGCGGACGATCTCCTCGAACGCGCCGAGCTTGGAGCGGAGACGACGCACGTGCACGTCGATGGTGCGCTCGTTCGGGGTCTCGTCCTCGCCGTCCGACCACAGGCCGTCGATGATGGCCGAGCGGTCCACCGTCTGGCCCTCGCGCAGCACCAGGAACTGCAGGAGTTCGAACTCCTTGTAGGTCAGGGGTGCTGCGTCGCCGTCGAGCGTGACGCGCTTGCGGGAGATGTCGATGACGACCCCGGTCTCCTCCGGCTCGGGCTTCTCGGCCTGCTTGCGGGCGGCGACCGCGGACCGGTCCTGCAGGGCCAGTCGGACGACGTCGACGTCACGGCCACCGGACTGCTCCGCGGCGACGGCGACGGCCGCGTAGGTCTCCGAGTTCGGCACCAGCTGCGCGGTCAGTGCCTTCAGCTGCTCGACGACGGCTGCGAGCGTCGTGCCGGCCGCTGCCGCCTTCGCCTCGTCGATCCCGACGTAGAGCGCGAAGCCACGGGCCTCGGTGCCCTCGGGCAGGGAGCGGTTGCGCTGCGGTGCGACGACCGGGCTGGTCGGCACGCTCGTCTGTCCGGTCGTGGCCGGTGTCGCGGGACGCGGACGGATCGGGGTGACCGTCCCGAGGTCGGTCGGCGCCGGAGCGGCGGTGCGGAGCGCGGTGCGGGGCTGGGCGATGGTGAGCGACATGGTGGTTCTCCGGGCGATGTGGCCGGTGCGCGTGTGGCGCTGGCGGCGGTGTCGAATGCGTCGACCCGGGTACGGCTGGATGCCGATGTGCCCTGCGGTCCTGCTGCGGACCGGGGCGGACCCGGGGGAACGGGAGACAGACCTCGTGACGTGGTGCGCGTCGCCGACGGTGTCCGTCACCCGGGGATCACACGCTCGCGACCGGGGTGGTGTCGCGGGGGATCCGGCTGGAACGGGTGCCGATCAGGCACACATTCGACAACGCATGACGGCGACCGGCATCATCATGCCGGCAGTCCCCTGGACCTCGGAGAGGACGCGGGTGGACACGGTTGCAGTCATGGGACGAGTATCGGCGGTATACCAAGGTGGTGTCAACCGTCCGAGCAGACGGTGCGTTCCGCGCACCGGTGGCGGTGGACCGGGCTGACGGACGACGGGAGGCCCGTGGCGGTGTCGCCACGGGCCTCCCGTCGATCGTCGGTGACGTCGACTGCCTACTCGGCCAGACCGTAGAGGCGGTCGCCGGCGTCGCCGAGACCGGGGACGATGTACCCGTTCTCGTCGAGCTTCTCGTCGAGGGCACCGAGGACGATCGAGACGTTGCGGTCACCGACGGCCTCTTCGACCATGGCGAGCCCCTCCGGTGCACCGAGGATGCACACGCAGGTGATCTCCTCGGCACCGCGTGCGAACAGGAAGTCGATGGCAGCAGCGAGGGTCCCACCGGTGGCCAGCATCGGGTCGAGCACGAAGCACTGGCGGCCGGACAGGTCGTCGGGCAGGCGCTCGGCGTAGGTCTGCGGCTCGAGCGTCTCCTCGTTGCGGGCCATGCCGAGGAACCCGACCTCGGCCGTCGGCACGAGCTTGACCATCCCCTCGAGCATGCCGAGGCCGGCACGCAGGATCGGGACGACGAGCGGACGCGGCTTGGCGATCGAGACGCCCATGGTGTGCGCCACGGGGGTGTCGATCGGCGTCGCGGTGACTCGGACGTTCCGCGTGGCCTCGTACGCGAGGAGCGTGACGAGCTCTTCGGTCAGGGCGCGGAACGTGGGGGAGGGTGTGGTCCGGTCGCGGAGCACCGAGAGCTTGTGGGTGATGAGCGGGTGGTCGGCGACGTGGACTCGCATAGGGTCGAGCCTACCGTGCTGCCGACCACCTGGAGGTCCCGTGGAAGCGCCCGCTGCCCGTCCGTTCGTCCCGGCGATGGAGCGCGCGCTCGACGAGGCCCGGGCCTGCGTGGCGACCGGCGACGTGCCCGTGGGGGCGGTGGTGCTCGACCGCGACGGCGTCGTCGTCGCCGTCGGCCGGAACGAGCGCGAGGCGCTGCAGGACCCGACCGCCCACGCCGAGGTACTGGCGCTCCGCGCGGCCGCTGCGGTCACGGGGGACTGGCACCTCGACGAGCACACGCTCGTCGTGACCCTCGAGCCGTGCCCGATGTGCGCCGGGGCGATCCTGGCCGCACGTGTGCCGCGGGTCGTGTTCGGTGCCTGGGACCCGAAGGCGGGCGCGACCGGCAGCGTCTACGACATCGCCAGGGACCGCCGGCTGCCGCACCGTTCCGAGGTCGTCGGCGGCGTGCTCGAACGCGAGTGCGCCGCGCTGCTCGACGCGTTCTTCAGTCTGCGGCGAGGATGACGATCGCCTCGGTCGGCGGGCGCGGACCGGTGCGGAGCACGTCGGGCTCGACGTAGATGACCCGGGCGATCGGCACCGCGGAGCGCACCCGCTGCTCGACCGTGTCGATGCCCGCGGCGACGTCCCCCAGGCGGCGGTCGCCGTCGACGGCGACCTTCACGCCGACCATCAGCTCGTCCGGACCCAGGTACAGGGTCTTGATGTGGATGATCGAGTCGACCTCCGGGCCGTCGAGCACCGCGTGCTTGATCCGCTCGACGTCGGCGGCGGTCGCGCCTTCCCCGACGAGGAGGCTCTTCGTCTCGATGCCCAGGACGACGGCGACGGCGATGAGCAGTGCGGCGATGAAGATCGTGCCGATCGCGTCGAAGACGCCGTTGCCGGTGATCGCGGTCAGCCCGACGCCGAAGAGCGCGAACACCAGGCCGAGCAGTGCCGCGGTGTCCTCGAGCATGACGACGGGCAGCTCCGGGGCCTTGGCGCGGCGGACGAACTGGACCCAGCTGAGCGTGCCCTTCTGCGGCCGGGCCTCCTTCAGTGCGGTGCGGAGCGAGAAGCCCTCGAGCCCGATCGCGATGACGAGCACGACGAGCGGCAGCCACCAGTTCTCGAGCGGGTGCGGGTGGGCGAGCTTCTCGATGCCCTCGTAGAGCGAGAAGACGCCGCCGACGGAGAACAGGATGATCGAGACGACGAACGCGTAGACGTAGCGCTCGCGGCCGTAGCCGAACGGGTGTTCCTCGTCGGCGGCGCGGCGCGCCCGGCGACCACCGAGCAGCAGGAGGAGCTGGTTCGCGGAGTCGGCCAGGGAGTGCACGCCCTCGGCCAGCATCGACGCGGACCCGCTGATCGCCGCCGCGACGAACTTCACGATCGCGATGCCGACGTTCGCACCGAGTGCGGCGAGGATCGCCTTCGTGCCTCCTGAAGCGCTCACAGCTGTCCCCTTCTCCCGATCTGGAAGACGATCCTAGGCGAGGCCGGTCGGTAGGGTCGGGAGCATGACGATCGACCTGCCCCGTACCGCCCTGCTCGGCGTCGGCTCCATGTCCGGCTCGGTCCTCGACGGCCTGCTCGCCGCCGGACTCGACCCGGCGACCGTGACCCTCACGACGAAGTCCGAGGCGTCGGCGGCCGCCCACCGGGAGCGCGGGCTCGACGCCACCGCGAGCGACACCGACGCCGACGCGAACCGCTCGGCCGTCCGTGGTGCGGCACTCGTCGTCGTCGGTGTGAAGCCGTACGTGATCGCGGACCTGCTCGACGAGGTCGCCGCCGACCTGGAGCCCGGTGCGGTGCTGGTCAGCGTGGCGGTCGGCACCACCACCGCGAGCATGGAGGCGCGGGTGCCGGCCGGGGTCCGCGTCGTCCGGGCGCTGCCGAACACGCCGATCGGCGTCGGCCACGGCGTCACCGGGATCAGCGCCGGGGCGTCGGCGGACGCCGAGGCCGTCGCGCTCGCGTCGTCGGTGTTCACGGCGTCAGGACGGGTGCTCGAGGTGCCCGAGGCGCAGCTCGACGCCCTGTCGGCGGTGTCCGGCTCGGGCCCGGCCTACGTCTTCCTGCTCGTCGAGGAGTGGCAGCGTGCCGCCGAGGCGCTCGGCTTCACCCCGGAGCAGGCGGCCGCGATGGTGCAGGGCACGCTCCGGGGTGCCGTCGAGCTGCTCGAGCGGTCGGATCGCGGACCCGCAGACCTGCGGCGTGCCGTCACGAGCCCGAAGGGCACCACCGAGCGGGCCGTCGCGGTGCTGCAGGACGCCGACCTCGCCGACACGTTCCTGCGCGCGTCGCGCGCGGCGATCGCGCGTGCGGAGGAGATCGCGGCGTCGTAGACGCGTCCGGGACTACTCGTAGGCGGCGAAGCGCTCCAGGTCCGTCTCGGAACCCGAGACGATGATCACGTCGTTCTCGCCGATGATGCTCTCCGGGGTCGCCGGCACGAACGGGCTGCCCGGCGGCTTGATGCCGAGCACCGTCAGGCCGAACCGCGTGCGGATCACCGTGGTCGCGAGGTCCTTGCCGCGCACCGCCCGCGGCGGGAACATCTTCACCACCGCGAAGTCGTCGTCGAACTCGATGAAGTCGAGCATGCGTCCGGACACCAGGTGCGCCGTGCGCTCGCCGGCCTCGCGCTCCGGGTAGACGACGTGGTTCGCGCCGATGCGGGACAGGATCGTGCCGTGCGACCGGCTGATGGCCTTCGCCCAGATCTGCGGGATGCCGAGGTCGACCAAGTTCGCGGTGATCAGCACGCTCGACTCCAGGTCGCTGCCCGTGCCGACGACCGCGATCGCGAAGTCCTGCGCACCGATCTGGCGCAGGGCGTCGATGTCCGTCGCGTCGGCCTGCACGGCGTGCGTGACCCGGTCGGACCACTTCTGCACGAGGCCCGGGTCGGTGTCGACGACCAGCACCTCGCGGTCCTGCCGTTCGAGCTGACCGGCGGTGGCGGCGCCGAACCGGCCGAGGCCGATGACGAGCACGGGTGCGTCGTGACTGATCGCACCCATCGGGTGCGGGGGACGGGTTCGGTCAGCCAACGATCGGCCTCTCCTCGGGACGGCGGAACAGTTGCCGGATCTGACTCGCGGCCAGGGCTGCGGCGATGGTCACTGTACCGACCCGGCCGAGGAACATGGTGGCGGCCAGGACGTACTTGCCGGACTCGGGCAGGTTCGCGGACACACCCGAGGACAGCCCACTGGTCGAGAACGCCGAGATCACCTCGAACAGGACACGGTCGAGCGAATCGTCCGTGATCTGCAGGAGCACCACGGTCGCGACGGCCACGATCGTCGCCCCCCAGAGCACGATGGCGACCGCGACCCGCAGCACGTCGCTCGGGATGCGGCGGCCGAACGCCTCCATGCTCTGCCGGCCCCGGGCCTCGGCGACCGCGGCGAGGAACAGCACGGCGAGCGTCGTGACCTTGATGCCGCCGGCGGTCGAGGCCGACCCGCCGCCGATGAACATGAGCATGTCGGTGACGAGCAGGCTCGAGCCGTTCAGCTGGTCGAAGTCGACGAGCGAGAAGCCACCGGACCGGGTCATCGTCGACAGGAAGAGGGCCTGGAACGCGGTCCGGCCGGCACCCTCCTCGCCGAAGGTCGTCGGGTTCGACGCCTCGAGCGCGGTGTAGACGATCGCACCGCCGATGAGCAGGACGGCGCTCGTTGCCAGCGTGAGCTTGACGTGGATGGGCCAGCGGCGCGGCGTGCGGAGCTGCTTCGTCAGGGTGCGGATGACCGGGAACCCGATCGACCCCGCGACCACACCGATCATCAGGAGCGTCAGGAACCAGTAGTCGTGGGCGAACGGGTCGAGGCCGTCCGCGTTCGGCGAGAAGCCCGTGTTCGTGAACGCCATGGCGGCGTAGTAGAAGGAGTCGCCGACCGCGGTCCAGAACGGGATGCCGGCGATCAGCACGGACGGCAGCAGCAACAGGCCGAGGACGATCTCGATCGACAGGGTGCTCACGGCGACCGTCGCGAGCAGGGTGCCGACCTCGCCGAGGCGGACGGCCTGCCCCTCGGGGACCGCCCCGTGGTGGGTGCGGAGCGGGTTCGAGTCGCCAGCGGCCATCAGCTTCGCGCGGAGCCCGAGCTTGCGGGTCACGAAGAGCCCGAGGATCGACGCGAAGGTCAGGACGCCCACCGCACCGATCTGCGTCCCGATCACCACGAGGACCTTGCCGAACACCGACCAGTGCGTGGCCATGTCGACGGTCGCGAGGCCCGTGACGCAGACCACCGAGGCCGCCGTGAACAGCGCGTCGGAGAAGTGCGTGCCGGTCCCGTCGGCCGCCGCCCACGGGGTCATGAACAGCGTCGTGAACACGAAGATGAGGGCGACGAAGACCAGGATCGCCAGACGCGACGGCGACGAGCGCAGGACCGTCGCGATCCGTCCGCCCCGCCGTCGGGTGACGGCCGCGTGCCGCAGGTGCGGCTCGGTACGGTCGAGCATCGTATGCCTCCGAGGACATGGGCCGGGACGGTTCGTCATGGTACATCCGTGGTGCCCCGGCTAGCCTTGCCCGCATGGCCGACATCTTCTCCGTCGTGGCGGACCCCACGAGGCGCGAGCTGCTCGGGACCCTCCTCGCCGCGTACGGATCGGACGTCACCGGCGGGGAACTCAGCGTCGGGCAACTGGTCGAACGACTGGGCGTCAGCCAGCCGACGGTGTCGAAGCACCTCCGGGTCCTGCGCGACATCGGACTCGTCACCAGCCGTGAAGAAGGGCAGCACCGCTTCTACCGGCTCGACCCGGAACCGCTCGTGTCGCTGGAGGACTGGGTCCTGCCGTTCACCGGCGCGGTCGACGCCGACGGCATGCCCGCGACCACGGCCTGGACCCCCGACGGTCAGCCCGTGTCCGTCCGCCGCAACGGTGCTGCCGGCAAGACCACCGTCGAGGTCGGGACCGAGCTCGGGCGTGTCATGGCCGAGGCGTCCTACCGGGCCACCGCGGCGATCTCCGGTGCGCAGCAGGGCTGGGAGCGTGTCGTCGACCGCAGTCGCAAGCGCTTCACCCGCCGCGGCGACGAAGACTGAGCCTGGACACTGGGTCGCACGCGCCTCTACAGTTGCCAGTGACCACACAGGTCACACCAAACCCGTGCGCGGATCGCGTGCGAGCCACCGAAGGCGGATCATGACCGGCAGTTTCGACGACGTGCGCTTCCTCACCGTCGCTGAGGTCGCCGAGATGATGCGTGTCTCGAAGATGACCGTGTACCGCATGGTCCACGCCGGTGAGCTCCCCGCCATCCGTTTCGGCCGGTCCTTCCGTGTCCCCGAGTCAGCCGTCGCCGACGTGCTGCGCGGCGGCATCGCAGACGTCGGCTGAGCGCACACCCGTCCGTTCCGGGCGCGTTCGACATCGCGTCAGCCCTCCGGTAGACTCGGCCGGGTTGATTTTCCGCGGTCTCGACGGCCCGGTGTCCGATACATCAGCACAGTCCGAGCGAGGTCCACATGGGTTCTGTCATCAAGAAGCGTCGCAAGCGCATGGCGAAGAAGAAGCACCGCAAGCTGCTTCGCAAGACGCGCCACCAGCGTCGCAACAAGAAGTAGGCCCCGAGCCTGCAGCGTCAAGCCCCGGTTCGCCGGGGCTTTCGCATTCCCCAGGGGACGCGGACCGCGGGCTACGCTGGAGCCATGCCCGCAGTGACGTTCCTGACGAAGCCCGGATGCCACCTCTGCGACGATGCACGGCCCGTGGTCGAACGCGTCGTCGCCGAACACCCCGGCGTCACCCTGCAGGAACGCTCGATCCTCGACGACGACGCCCTCCGCCAGGAGTACGCGGAGGACATCCCCGTCGTGCTGGTCGACGGGCGCGTCCACAGCAACTGGCACGTCGACGCCGACCGGCTCGCACGTGCCCTCGAGAAGGCCGGTTCCCCCGCATGATCTCCCACGTCGTCGCCTGGACCCTGCGCGAAGACCTCGACCGCGCCGCGACCATCGCCCGGATCCGCGAACTCCTGACCGGCCTGACCAGCACCATCAGGTCGATCCGTTCGCTCGAGGTCGTCGAGAACGTCGCCTACCCGGAGAAGAACAGCGACGTCGCCGTCGTCGCGTCGTTCGACGACCTCGCCGGACTCGACGAGTACCAGGTGCACCCGGACCACCAGGCTGCCGCAGCCGAGATCCGTGGACTGGTCACGGGGCGGGCTGCCATCGACTGGCAGAGCTGAGCCGGGCCTCCCGTCCCGCCCCCGGCGCTGCGTGCGCTGCGGCGCTTCGTGAGCAGAAATGGTCGCCTCCCGCATCGGGAGGCGACCATTCCTGTTCACCATGTGCGCTCGCGCGGGGCGCCGCGCGACGTGCGCTCGCGCGGGGCGCCGCGCGACGTGACTACGGCGTCAGGCGCGTCGGTCCACGGAAGAGGTACGTGACCTCACGGATGGACGGCTCACCCAACATGAGCATGAGCACGCGCGCAAGGCCCATGCCGAACCCACCGTGCGGCGGCACGCCGTAGCGGAAGAAGTCGAGGTACCAGCCGAGCTCCTCGGGGTCGAGGCCCTTCTCGACGGCCTGCGCCTCGAGCACGTCGACGCGGTGCTCGCGCTGTGCGCCCGTGGAGATCTCCGCGCCGTTGAAGATGAGGTCGTAGCTGTTCGTGAGCGACGGGTCGCCGGGCTTCCGCATGTGGTAGTACGGCCGGATCGACGCGTCGTACTCGGTGACGAACACGAACTCCGAACCGTGGTGCTCCTTCGCCCAGGCGGCAACGCGGCGCTCGCCCTCGGGGTCCAGGTCGCCGTCGGCACGGACGACGTCGTGGCCGCTGTCGGCCACGATCTTCCGGGCCTCGGCCAGGGTCACGCGGGGGAACGGCGTCGCGGGGACCTGCAGCTCGAAGCCGAAGGCCTCCTGGATGTCCTTGCCGTACTTTTCCTTGACCGCGGTGATGCCTGCGACCAGGACCTCTTCGTGCATCGCCATGACGTCCTCGTGGGACTCGATCCACGAGAACTCGGCGTCGACGCTCGTGAACTCGGTCGCGTGGCGGCTCGTGAAGGAGGGGTCCGCGCGGAACGCGTCGGCGATCTCGAACACGGCGCCGAAGCCGGCCGGCTGGGCCATCTGCTTGAAGTTCTGCGGCGACTGCGCCAGGTAGGCGGTCGTCTCGAAGTACTCGAGCTGGAAGAGCTCGGCGCGCGACTCGGACGCCGACGCCATCAGCTTCGGGGTGTGGATCTCGATGTAGTCGCGGTCCACCCAGTAGGTGCGGAACGCGTGCTCCAGGGTCGTCTGGATGCGGAAGATGAGGTTCTGCTTGCGGTTGCGCAGGTCGAGGAAGCGCCAGTCGAGCCGCTTGTCGAGCGACGAGTCGTCGGCGATCGGGGTCTCCGGGATCGCGGCGCTCACCACCTCGAGCGTGCCGACCTTGACCTCGAGCCCGCCGAGCTTGACGCGCTCGTCGTGCTTCAGGGTGCCGGTGGCGTGGATGAAGGTGCCGTGGGCGAGGGCCGAGATCTCGGTGGTGGTGGCAAGCGCGGCCTGGGCGGCGTCGTCACCGTCCTCGGCCTCGCGCGTGGCGGGGTTCACGAGCTGGACGGCGCCGGATTCGTCGCGGAGGACGACGAACTGCACCTTCTTCTGGTCTCGGACGGTCTCGACCCATCCGGCCACGGAGACGGGGCCGTCGGGGAGGGCAGCGAGGTCGGCGATGCGGGTGCGTTCGATCACGGTGGTCGAGTCTAACCGTCTGCGTCCGGCGGCGTCGGTCCGCAGGGTGTCCTCCTCCACAGGGCGGCCCGCTTCCGGCGTCGTCCACAGGTCGGACCGGGAGGCCCGTGGGGCGTCGCGTGGGTCCGTAGCGTTCTCGACGTGGCCGGGTCGCGAGACGAGAGGGGGACCGGGTGGGGACGGGGACGGGGGAGCTCGCGACCTGGCCGCCTGCGGCGATCGCGACGATCGTCGCGTCGTTGTTGGCGCTCGGAGGCACCACGACGGCAACGGTCTGGTCGTTCATGCGGTGGCGGCGAGAGCACCGTGCGATCGAGCGAGCGTACGTCTGGCAACAGGTTGTCTGGGCAGCGGAGATGGTGTCGTCCGACGACGTCGGCAAGGCCGAGATCGGACGGATGGTCGCGGGCGCGATGTACGACATGCAGATTCATGGACGGGTCGACGATCCAGGTGTGAGTGTCCTGGTACGAACACTCGGAGAAGAGGAACGCGATGCAACGCATGTTCATGCACATGACCGGTGAGGAACGCCGGCGTGCGCAGGTCCGGCTCAACCAGGTCATCCTCGACGCGTACCCGAAGCGGAAGGCGCGGAAGATGATCGCCATGTTCGAGCGGGTGGAGGCACGTCTGGAGTACTCCCCGGAAGAAGCAGCCGAGGCTGAGCGGCGATGGCTCGCGCGGTACGAGCGCTCAGGGGAGCGAAGCGCGGAGTGACCCCAGGGTGCCGATGAACTCCTCGGCCATGCCGGCGCGCTCGACGAGCGTGGCGTGCCGGGCCCGGGCATCGTCGAGGTACTCGTCGAGGCGTGCAGCCAGCGCGGGCTCGTCGTCGGGGTCCTTCGCCGCCAGCGCATCGACGACCCGCAGCAGGTCCGCCATCTCGTCGAGCGTGAACCCGAGTGGCTTCATGCGGCGGATCACGAGCAGCCGGTCCAGGTCCTGCGCGGTGTAGACCCGGAACCCGCCCGTGGTGCGGCCGCTCGGCACGAGCAGCCCGACCTCGTCGTAGTGGCGGATCGTCCGCAGGGACATGCCGGCACGGTCCGCCAGCTCGCCGATGTGCATCGTGTCCGGGGTGTCGGTGGTGCTCACGGTGCACAACTCTACCCTCACGTGAGGGTAGAGTTCCGATCGATGTCCGTGATCACACACGCGCCGGCGGCCCCGAGCGTCCTCACCGCCCTCCGCTCACCCCGCATGCTCACCCGCGAGGTCCTCGCCGGTGTCGTCACCGCGCTCGCGCTCATCCCCGAGGCGATCTCGTTCTCCGTCGTCGCCGGGGTCGACCCCGCGGTCGGCCTGTTCTCGAGCGTCATCATCGCCGTCGTCATCTCGATCGTCGGCGGCCGTCCGGCGATGGTGTCCGCCGCGGCCGGTTCGGTGGCCCTGGTCATCGCGCCGCTCGTCCGCGAACACGGCATCGAGTACCTCGTGCCCGCGATCGTCCTCGGTGGCGTGTTCCAGCTCGTGCTCGGGTTCCTCGGGGTCGCGCGCCTGATGCGCTTCATCCCGCGCAGCGTCAACGTGGCGTTCGTCAACGCGTTGGCCATCCTCATCTTCACCGCGCAGCTGCCCAACCTGCTCGGCCCCGACGTCCCGTTCGTCGTCTGGCCGCTCACCGCCCTCGGCATCGCGATCATCGTTGGCTTCCCGTTCCTGACCAAGGCCGTCCCCGCGCCGCTCATCGCGGTCGTCGTGATCACCGGCATCACCATGCTCTTCAGCGTCGTCGTCCCCACGGTCGGCGACGAGGGCGAACTGCCCACCGCACTGCCCGGGTTCAACGGCATCGTCACCCCCTTCTCCTTCGAGACGCTGCAGATCATCGCGCCGTACGCGTTCGGCGTCGCGATCGTCGGCCTCATCGAGACCCTGTTGACCGCGCAGCTCGTCGACTCCATCACCGAGACCGGCTCGAGCAAGTGGCGGGAGTCCTGGGGGCAGGGCGTCGCCAACATCGCGTCGGCGTTCTTCGGCGGGACGGGTGGTTGCGCGATGATCGGCCAGACGGTCATCAACGTGAAGACCGCGGGCGCACGGACCCGGATCTCGACTTTCGTCGCCGGTGCTTCCGTACTCGTCCTGACGATCGTGCTGCACGACCTCGTGGCCGAGATCCCGATGGCCGCGCTGACCGCCGTGATGCTCATGGTGTGCGTGGCGACCTTCGACTGGCACAGCATCCGTCCGCGCACCCTGCGGCGGATGCCCCTCGGGGAGACCGCCGTCATGCTCATCACCGTCGTGGTGGTCGTCGTGACCGAGAACCTCGCGACCGGCGTGCTCGTCGGGGTCGTCGTCGCAGCACTGGTCTTCGCTCGCCGGGCGGCCCACGTCGTCACCGTCGTCCGCGAGCCGGTCGACGAGCACACCGTGCGGTACCGGGTGCGCGGCGCCCTGTTCTTCGCGTCGTCGAACGACCTCGTCACGCGGTTCTCCTACGCCGAGGACCCGGAGCACGTGGTCATCGACCTGTCCGACGCGCACGTCTTCGACGCCTCGACGGTCGCGGCACTGGACGGCGTCGAGCAGCGGTTCGCCAAGCACGGGTCCACGGTCGAGGTCGTGGGCCTCAACACCGGGTCGGTGGCCATCCACGGGCGGTTGTCGGGCGAGCTCGGCTGAGCGCTTCCGCATCCGGTGAATCGGCTGTGGGGCCGGTGAGCACCGGTGGGCGACCTACACTGGAACCCATGCCCGCCACCCGACTCCACCTCGTCCGGCACGGTGAGGTGCACAACCCCGACCGCGTCCTGTACGGGCGGCTCCCGGGCTTCGGACTGAGCGACCTCGGCAAGCAGATGGCCCTCGCCTCGGCGACCGCGTGGAAGGACGCCGGTGTCGACGTGCGCCGGATCGTCGCCTCGCCGCTGCAGCGCACGCAGGAGTCCGCGGCGCCGTGGTCGGCCGCGTACGGGCTCGACGTCACGCTGGACGAGCGCCTCATCGAGCCGACGAACCGGTACGAGGGGCAGCCCCCGGGCTTCACGAAGCGTTCGCTCGGCCGTCCGGCGGAGTGGCCCTGGATCGCGAACCCGTTCCGGCCGAGCTGGGGCGAGGCGTACGAGTCGATCGCGAACCGCATGCTCGCCGCGATGACCACGGCGTGGGAGAGCGTGGACGGCGGCGACGTCGTCCTGGTCAGCCACCAGCTGCCGATCTGGACGGTCCACCGGAAGCTCGCGGGGGAGTCGCTCTGGCACGACCCACGCAAGCGCCGCTGCGACCTGTCGAGCATCACGACCGTCGAACGGGTGCCCGCCACGTCGACCGGTCGGTTCACCGAGGTCGGGTACACGGATCCCGCGCAGGAGCTGCGCGCGACCGCCATCGACGAAGGAGCAGTGTGAGCGTCATCAGCAAGCGGTTCGCGGTCCTCGCAGCGACGGCGGTCGCCGCGGCGCTCCTCCTGTCCGGGTGCTCGTCGGACAACGGTGGCCTCGCCAAGCAGTACGGCAACGGCACCACCCAGAACTACATCTCCGGCGACGGCGCGGTGACCGAGGTCACCGCCGACAAGCGGTCCGACGCGGTCGACTTCGAGGCGAAGGACTCCGACGGCGACACCGTCTCGTCGAAGGACCTCAAGGGCAAGGTCGTCGTCCTGAACTTCTGGTACGCGAGCTGCCCGCCGTGCCGCGCCGAGGCGAAGTACCTCAACGAGGTGCACGAGTCCTACGCCGGTGCCGACGACGTCGCGTTCATCGGCGTCAACGTCCGCGACGAGGCAGCGACCGCAGCCGCCTTCGAGCGCACCTTCGGCGTCGACTACCCGACCGTCCTCGACCAGAAGACCGGCACGATGCAGCTCGCCCTGTCCGGTCAGATCGCCCCGAACGCCGTGCCGGCCACGATCGTCCTCGACACCAAGGGCCGCGTGGCTGCCCGGGTGCTCGGCGCCGTCGACGGCACGAGCATCCTGAAGACCCTGATCAGCGACGAAGTCGACGCCGGCAAGGCCTCCTGACCCGTGGCCTCCAACCCCTTCGCCGAGGCGATCCTCAGCGGCCAGATGGCCGTCGCGCTGCCCGTGGCGGCGCTCGCGGGGCTCGTCTCGTTCCTGTCGCCCTGTGTGCTCCCGCTCGTGCCCGGCTACCTCGGGTACGTCGGTGGGATCGCCGAGGGCGGGCAGCGCCGAGGGCGGGTCGTGCTCGGCGTGCTCCTGTTCATCCTCGGCTTCACGGCGGTCTTCGTCGCGTACACGACGGTGTTCGGCGCGCTCGGGTTCTGGCTCGTGCGGTGGCGCGACCTCATCACGCAGATCCTGGGCGTCGTCGTCATCGCGATGGGGCTGGTGTTCGTCGGCCGGTTCACGTTCATGCAGCGCACCATCAAGCCGAGCTGGACACCCGCGACCGGACTCGTCGGCGCCCCGCTGCTCGGCATCGTGTTCGGCCTCGGCTGGACCCCGTGCCTCGGCCCGACCCTCGCCGCCATCAACCTGCTCAGTGTGCAGTCGGGCAGTGCCTGGCAGGGCATGTGGCTCGGCGTCGCGTACTGCCTGGGCCTCGGCATCCCGTTCGTCCTCGTCGCCCTCGGGGCCGGCTGGGCGACCGGTGCGATCCGCGCCGTGAAGCGGCACATGCGCACCGTCAACATCATCGGAGGAGCGATCCTGATCGTCATCGGTCTGCTCATGGTCACCGGAATCTGGTCGGCCGTCATGTCGAGCGTCGGGGCGGTGATCCAGAGCTTTGTCCCCGCGGTCTGATCCCGAAACCGAAGCGACGGGCGCCGACACCGCGTCGGACCCGCAGCGACCGTCCGACCACGTCGACGGCTCCGGACCCGGCGACGCCGGCATCAACCAGCCGAAGCTCGGCTTCGTCGGCACCCTCCGGTTCTTCTGGCGACAGCTCACGAGCATGCGCACCGCGCTGTTCCTGCTCATGCTGCTCGCCCTCGCGGCGATCCCGGGCTCGCTCGTGCCGCAGCGCACCGCCGACCCGAACGGTGTCGTCCAGTACAAGGCCGACCACGCCACGCTCTACCCGATCCTCGACAAGCTGCAGGTCTTCGACACCTACACCTCGGTGTGGTTCTCGGCGATCTACCTGCTGCTGTTCGTCTCCCTGATCGGCTGCATCGTGCCGCGCACGAAGCACCACTGGCAGGCGCTCCGCACCCGTCCGCCCCGGACCCCCGTCCGCCTGACACGACTGGCGGGCTTCCGCACCGTGGCGGTGCAGCCCGACGCGATGATCGACGGCACCACCGGGATCGACGTGACCACGGGCCTCCCGTCCAGCGAGCACGCGGTGACGCGCGCGATGGCGATCCTGAAGCGCTCCGGGTACCGCGTCGAGCGCTTCGGTGACTCGGTGAGCGCGGAGCGCGGCTACCTGCGCGAGACCGGCAACCTGGTGTTCCACGCGGCGCTCGTCGGTGTCCTGCTGGCCGTCGGTGTCGGCGGCGGGTTCGGGTTCACCGGCCAGCGGCTGCTGGTCGAGGGGCAGACGTTCTCGAACGTCCTCGGCTCCTACGACTCGTTCAACCCGGGTCGCTGGTTCCAGCAGACCGACCTCAAGGGCTACAACCTGACGCTCGACAAGTTCGTCACGAAGTACGAGGAGCGCAACCTCGACGCCCTCGGCCAGGCGCTCGACTACTCGGCGACCGTGACGAGCAAGGAGAAGGGCGGCGAGTCGACGACCAGCCGCCTGGGCGTGAACGACCCGCTGCACGTGGGCGGCACCAACGTCTACCTGCTCGGCAACGGCTACGCGATGAACGTCACGGTGCGCGACGGCGAGGGCAACGTGGCGTTCCAGGACGTCGTGCCGTTCCTGCCCGAGGACGCCAACTACACGTCCACCGGCGTCATCAAGGTGCCGGACGCGCTGCCGGACCAGCTCGGCATGGTCGGGTTCTTCTACCCGACGGCGTCGAAGCTCGCCTCGGGTGCGTACACGAGCGCCTACCCGGACACGCAGAACCCGCTGCTGACGCTGCAGGTCTACACCGGCGACCTCGGCCTCGACAGCGGCGTGCCGCAGAGCGTCTACACGCTCGACACCAAGGGCCTCACGCAGATCGCCGGCCGTCAGTCCGACACGGCGAGCATCGCGCTCGAGCCCGGGCAGACCAAGAAGCTGCCGAACGGTGCCGGGTCGATCACCTTCGACGGCGTCAAGCGCTACGTGTCGCTCGACGTGCACCACGACCCGTCGCAGGCGTGGGTCGCCGCCTTCGCGCTGCTCTCGACGCTCGGGCTGCTCACGTCGCTCTTCGTCCCGCGCCGACGCGTGTGGGTGAAGGTCGTCCCCCGCAAGGGCGCAGAGCACGGCGAGTACGACTTGGAGTACGCGGGCCTCGCCCGCGGTGAGGACCCCAACCTCGAACGGGCCGTCGCGGACATCGCACAGCGCCACACGTCGGACCTCGGAGTTAGGATGCCCCAGTGAACGACATGACCACGAACCTCGCGACCTACTCGGTCGTGCTGACGTACTCCGCGATGGCGGTCTACGTCATCGCGTTCATCTCGTTCGCGCTGGACATGGCGAAACGCTCCGGCGAGGTGACGGCAGCGGCGAAGGACGCTGGTGCGGACTCGGACGACGCTGCGGCGACCGCCTCGGTGGGCGCGGCCCGCTCGACGAAGACCGTCGCCACCGTCCGGGGCGGCACCGTCGTGCTCGAACCGGTCGCGGCACCCCCGGCGAACGCCGGCGGCTCGGCCGCGCGCGGCACGAAGTTCGAGCGCGTCGGCATGGCCATGACGATCCTCGCGCTGGTGCTGCACGTCGCATCGGTGGTCCTGCGCGGCATCGCGGCCGACCGTGTGCCGTGGGGCAACATGTTCGAGTTCTCGCTCACCGGCACGGCGCTCATCACGCTCATCTTCCTGCTCGTGCAGTTCTGGCAGAACCTGAAGTTCCTCGGCGTCTTCATCACCGGGCTGACGATCATCCTGCTCGGCATCGCGACGGTGAACTACTGGGTCCCCGTCGTGCCGCTGCAGCCGGCGCTGCAGTCGTACTGGCTCGTCATCCACGTCTTCGTGGCGATCGCGGGCACCGGGTTCTTCGCGCTCGGTGCGGGGCTCGCGGTGGCGCAGCTCGTGCAGACGTACCGCCAGGGCCGGACCGCCTCGGGCAAGCTCCGCTTCATGGCGACCCTGCCGGACGCCGACCGCCTCGAGGTCCTGACCTACCGCGTCCTGCTCGTCGGCTTCGTCCTCTGGACCTTCACCCTGATCGCCGGTGCGGTCTGGGCGGAGCGTGCCTGGGGCCGGTACTGGGGTTGGGACACCAAGGAGGTCTGGACCTTCATCATCTGGGTCGTCTACGCCGGGTACATCCACGCCCGTGCGACCCGCGGCTGGCGCGGTGCGCGGTCGTCGTGGCTGGCGCTCATCGGCTTCGCCGCCGTGATGTTCAACTTCTCGGTCGTGAACGTCTTCTTCAAGGGCCTGCACAGCTACTCGGGCCTGTGAGCGACGCGCGTCACTGACGCGGCTCTGGTCGCGACCAGGACCGGACGGGAGGCACGGTGCCAGCTGGCACCGTGCCTCCCGTCCGTCGTCCGGTCGCGTGCAGGGCCAGGGAGACGGGTCTACGCGGCGGCAAGTACGGCGTGCACTCGCGCCACCCGCGCGAGCCACCATGCCGTCCGCTCCGGCGACGCGGCGTTCCGGTCGAGCAGGTCCGCCGACACCGCGACCCGTCGCACCGGCACGCGGCCCCCGACCGGCAGCAGCGGGTCCGCGGTGACGTCGGACGCGAACATCGCGGCGGTCCCGAGCCCGGCGGCGTACCCCGGGGACATCGCAGCCGCGGCGAGGAACGCGCCCATGCCGAGCCCCACCGAGGTGTCGAGCGCGCTGGAGACCACGCACGGCAACCCGGCCTCGGCGATGACCGTACGCGCCGCGGTGACGCCCCCGAGCGGTTGTGCCTTGACGACCAGGACGTCGGCCGCTCCGGCTCGTGCGACGGCGAGGGGGTCAGCGGCCTTGCGAACGCTCTCGTCCGCGGCGATCCGCACCCCGAGGCCGTCGATCCGTGCCCGCAGCGCGGCGAGCTCCGGCACGGTCCGACAGGGCTGCTCGGCGTACTGCAGGTCGAAGGGAGCGAGGCGTTCGAGCGCCTCGGTGGCCTGGTCGACGCTCCACAGTCCGTTGGCGTCCACCCGGACGGCGGCCCCGGGGCCCATCACCCGTCGGACCTCGGCGACCCGGGCGACGTCGTCGTCGACGGTGGTACCGGGTTCGGCGACCTTGACCTTGGCGGTGGTGCACCCGGGGTAGCGCGCGAGCAGTGCGGCGACCTGGTCCGGGGCGATCGCCGGCACCGTGGCGTTCACCGGCACCGAGTCGGCGGCGGCCTCGTGCTCGGTCCAGCCGAAGTCGATCGCGCCCCGGAGCCACGCGGCGGCCTCGGTGTCGTCGTACTCGACGAAGGGTGAGAACTCGGTCCAGCCCGAGGGGCCGCGGAGGACGAGCGCCTCGCGCGTGGTGATGCCGCGGAACCGCACCCGCATGGGCAGGGCGACCACGTGCGCGTCGGCGGTGAGTTCGGCGAGGTCGGGGAGCACGTCGGCCATCCTCCCACCGCACCCAGGGCACCTGCCGGTTCCTCGGAGGGGACCGCCAGGGCAGGGCATTAGCATGCATCGGTCGGCCTCGGTCGGCACTGGTCACGACCCGGATCGAACCGTCCGGAACGAGGGAGGCGCGGTGGCGCGGGAACCGCAGCAGCGTGCGCAGCGCCCCGGTCGCGACACCGACGAGTTCGCGCGGCTCATGCAGCAGAACACCGTCGACGTCCGCCAGACGGCGGGTCGGAAGCGCCGCAGCCCGATCGTCGGCAAGATCGCCCTCGGCCTCGCGGTGGTGTCCGCTGCGGTGGACGCCAGCGCCTTCGCGGTCTTCATGGGCGGTGACACCGAGTTCGCGTTCGGGATCTGCTTCGTCGTGGTGTTCCTGACCCTCATCGCGGCGGTGCTCGGCTTCGTCGCGGCCGTCGGTGGCCTCGGCCGGTGGTACGGGGCGATCGGTGTCGTGGTGGCCTTCTTCGCCAACCCGGTGATCCTCATCGTGATCCTGGTGTTCGTCGCGCCCGAGGTCCTGACCGGCATGGGCGCCTGACGGCGGCGGTACGTTGGGGGCATGGCTGCTCCCGTCTCCGACCTGTTCGACCCCGACGTCTGGACCGCGGCTCCGATCGCGGAGCAGTTCACGGACATCACGTACCACAAGCACGTCTCGAAGGGGATCGTCCGGGTCGCGTTCGACCGGCCCGAGGTGCGGAACGCCTTCCGTCCGCGCACCGTCGACGAGCTCTACCGGGCGCTCGACGACGCCCGCCAGGACCCCCGCGTCGGCGTCGTCCTGCTGACCGGCAACGGTCCGAGCCCGAAGGACGGCGGCTGGGCGTTCTGCTCCGGCGGCGACCAGCGCATCCGGGGGCGCAGCGGCTACCAGTACGTCGGCGACGAGGGTGCGCCGCCCGAAGGAGTCGACCCCGCCGCCGCGCAGGCGTCGATGGGACGACTGCACATCCTCGAGGTGCAGCGCCTGATCCGCATGATGCCCAAGGTCGTCATCGCCGTGGTCCCCGGCTGGGCAGCCGGCGGCGGGCACTCGCTGCACGCGATCTGCGACCTGACCATCG
Organism: Curtobacterium sp. PhB191; assembly: GCF_004346515.1. Taxonomy (NCBI): domain Bacteria; kingdom Bacillati; phylum Actinomycetota; class Actinomycetes; order Micrococcales; family Microbacteriaceae; genus Curtobacterium; species Curtobacterium sp. PhB191. The sequence goes on along the minus strand of NZ_SMBV01000004.1, from coordinate 102,402 downwards.
CGAGCGCCGAGCACGGCAGGTTCAAGCAGACCGACGCCGACGTCGGGTCGTTCGACGGCGGGTACGGCAGCGCCTACTACGCCAAGCAGATCGGCCAGAAGTTCGCGCGCGAGGTCTTCTTCCTCGCGCAGGAGTACTCGGCGCAACGTGCGTACGAGATGGGTGCGGTGAACGCGGTCGTCCCGCACGAGGACCTCGAGCGCGAGGCGATCCGCTGGGGCGAGATCGTCCTCGGCAAGTCCCCGACGGCGATCCGGATGCTCAAGTACGCGTTCAACGCCGTCGACGACGGCATGGTCGGGCAGCAGGTCTTCGCGGGCGAGGCGACGCGGCTCGCCTACGGCACCGACGAGGCCGTCGAGGGCCGCGACTCGTTCCTCGAGAAGCGCGCCCCCGAGTGGACGTCGTTCCCGTGGCACTACTGAGCCCGGCGGTGCCGGCATGAGCCGTCCGCTGGTCGCGCTGGGCACGTCGGATCCGCTGGCGGTGCTCCGCGGCCTGGAGGCAGCGCTCGCCGGCGGCCCCGCGCTGCTCCCCGTCGCCGAGGGAGCACCGGCGCTGCCGACCCTGCCACCGGCCGAGGTCCGGCAGCGGGTCGCCCTGGTGGTCGAGACGAGCGGGTCCACCGGCACCGGCAAGCGCGTGGCCCTCTCGTCCGAGGCGCTCCTCGCCGGTGCCGCAGCGGCGGACGCAGCGCTCGGCGGACCGGGCAGCTGGGTGCTGGCGCTGCCCACGCACTACATCGCGGGCCTCAACGTCCTGACCCGCTCGATCGCCGCGGGGACGACGCCGGTCGTCGTGGCACCGGGGCACTTCGACGCCACGGCGTTCGCGGACGCCGCGGACCAGCTCGTCACCGGCCCTGCGGCGCCCCGTCGCTACACGTCGCTCGTCCCCGTGCAGCTCGCCCGCGTGCTCGACGACGACCGCGCGACGGCTGCACTGGGCAGGTTCGACGCGGTCCTCGTCGGCGGGCAGGCGACCCCGGCGGCGCTCCGCGAGCGAGCGGTCGCCGCAGGCGTGCGCATCGTGACGACCTACGGCGCCAGCGAGACGAGCGGCGGCTGCGTGTACGACGGCGTGCCGTTCGGGACCGTCCGCACCGCGGTGGTGGACGACGAGCTCCAGTTGGCGGGTCCGATGCTCGCCGAGGGGTACCTCGGCGACGAGGACCGCACGGCCGCGACGTTCGGCGAGCGCGACGGCCTGCGCTGGTACCGCACGGGGGACGCCGCCACGGTGTCGGACGGGGTGGTCCGGGTGCTCGGACGCCTCGACGACGTGGTGATCTCCGGCGGCGAGAAGGTCCGGCTCGGCGCGGTGGAGCGGCTCGTGCGCGACCTGCCCGACCAGCACGGCGCAGTCGTCACCCGACGGGCCTCGGGGGAGTGGGGCGAGGTGCCGGTCGTGGTCACCGAGCGACCGCTCGACCTCGACACCGTCCGGTCCCACGTGGGCGACGCCCTCGGCCGAGCCGCACGTCCGGCCGCGGTGGTGGTGGTCGACCGGCTGCCGATGCTCGCGTCCGGCAAACCCGACCGGCGGGCGATCCAGGACCTGGCGTCCTCGTAGGCCCGCGCGTCGGCACCGCGGTGCAGTGCGACGCGGCGCGGATAGGATCGGTGGTCGTGGCACGAACGAAGAACACGACGCACAAGCAGGGCCGCTCGGGCAACCCGGCGAAGGCTGCGACCCCGGTCCGCTCGAAGCGCCGGGCGACCGCGCGGGACTGGATCGGCGGGGCACGACTCCGCACGCTGACGCTCGGCGTCGTCCCCGTGGTGCTCGGCACCACCGTGGGCTTCGTCGACAGCGGCACCACGGGCGACTTCGGCGCGTTCCTGGCGCAGGACGGGCACCTCGCCATCGCGCTGCTCGCCCTCGCGGTGGCACTGTTCCTGCAGATCGGCGTGAACTACAGCAACGACTACTCCGACGGGGTCCGCGGCACCGACGAGTACCGCGTCGGCCCCGCTCGACTGACGGGGGCCGGCCTCGCGAAGCCCGGCACGGTGCTGACCGTCGCGCTGACGTTCTTCGGGCTGGCTGCCGTCGCCGGGATCGTCATCGTGGTGCTCACCCAGCTGTGGTGGCTGCTGCTCGTCGGCGCCGCGGCCATCGTCGCCGCGTGGTTCTACACCGGCGGCAAGAAGCCCTACGGGTACAACGCGCTCGGCGAGGTCTTCGTCTTCGTGTTCTTCGGACTCGTCGCCGTGCTCGGCACCCAGTACGTGCTCATCGGCCAGGCCACCACGAGCGGGTGGGCCGCCGCGGTCGCCGCCGGGTTCTTCGCCTGCGCGGTCCTGATGGTGAACAACATCCGCGACATCGACGAGGACCGTCTCGCCGGCAAGCGCACCCTGGCCGTCGTCGTCGGACGACCGGTGGCACGGGTGCTGTACGGCCTGTTCCTGCTGCTGCCGTACGTCGTGCTGCTCTGGTTCGTCCTGCTCTACTTCCGCACGGGCTTCACGTACTTCTCGCTGCTGCTGGCCCTGCCGGCGCTCGCGATCGGGGTGTCGTCCCGCAAGCCCCGTGAACTCATCACGGCACTGCAGCTGTCGTCGTTCGCCTCGCTGGTCTTCGGCGTCGTGCTCGGCATCACGCTCGCCGTCCAGCCGTAGGACTCCGCCGGACTACTCCGCGTCGGTGTCCCGGCGCGCGGCGTGCCGGTCGGCGTCCGACACCGGGCGCACGGTCGGCGTGTCCGCGGCGTCGGTGTCCGCCGCGTCGACGAAGTCGTCCTCGAAGTCGGTGTCCGCATCGCGCTCCGGGCCACCGCGGCGGTTCGCCAGGCTCAGGGCGACCTTGGTGCGGAGTCCGGCGAGCGCGATGTAGGACACCAGCAGCCCGACGAGGGCGGCGATGATCGTCGCCCAGTACCAGGGCATCGGGGTCAGGAGCCGGAGGAGCACGAGCGCCGCCGCGAAGATGCCGAGCCGGGCCAGGGTGTACAGGAGCCACGCTTTCACCCTGCGAGTCTACGGACGGCCGACCGGCAGGGTCGTCACAGGCTCGCGACCTAGACTCCTGGGCATGGTCCGCTTGTGGTTGATCGTCGTCGTCGCCGCTGTCGCCTTCACGGTGTACGCGGCCATCGACTGCGCGACGATGCCCCGCGAACGTGTCCGATCCCTCAGGCGGGGTGTCTGGATCCTCCTCGTGATCGTCCTCCCCGTCCTCGGTGGGGTGCTCTGGTTCCTGCTCGGCCGCTCGCCGGCGTCCCCGGGCACGACAGCCCGGTACCGTGGACCCGAAGACGACCCGGACTTCCTCGGCACCACGCCCGTTCCGGGGGACACCCTCACGGACAAGGACCAGGACGACGCGACCCTCCGAGACCTCGAAGACCAGTTCCACGACCGAGACGACGACGGCCGCACCGATCGCTGACGGTCCCGCCGGATCGGGCAGTCCGGCGACGGACGCTGCCCTGACGCTGCTGCAGGAACTCGTCCGCGCCGGCGTCACCGACGTCGTCGTCAGTCCGGGCTCGCGATCCCAGGCCCTGGCGCTCGCGGCCGTCGCCCTCGAGCGAGCCGGCGGCCTGACCGTCCACGTCCGGCTCGACGAGCGCACCGCCGGGTTCTTCGCCCTCGGGCTCGCGGTGGAGTCCGGTCGACCGGCCGCCGTCGTGACGACCTCGGGCACCGCCGTCGCCAACCTGCACCCTGCCGTCCTCGAAGCGCACCACTCCGGTGTGCCGATGATCGTGCTGAGCGCCGACCGGCCGGACGAGCTCCGCGGCATCGGCAGCAACCAGACCACCGTCCAGCCGGGGATGTTCGGCGACGCGGTCGCCTTCGTCCGCGACGTCGAGGCGCCCTCTGCGCACGGAGCCGACGCCTCGGTGCGTGCAGCGCTCCGCGACCTCGCCCGCCAGGCAGTCGCCGCGGCCGCCGGACACACCGGACAACCGGGGCCAGCGCAGCTCAACGTCGCGTTCCGTGAACCCCTGTCCGCCGGCCTCGACGCCGAGCGCGTGCAGGGCGTCCCCGACGACGAGGTCGACACCGCGTTCGCCACCCGTCGTGCGCACGGCGGACTCCCGGTGGCCGAGCTGTCGCCGGACGATGAGCCGGGCACGGTCGTCATCGCCGGGCACGACGCCGGCGAGGACGCCGAGCGCATCGCGTGGGAGCTCGGGGCGCCCCTGCTCGCCGAGGTCTCCAGCGGCGCACGGTTCGGCCGGAACCTCGTCGTCACCTACCGCGAACTCCTGCGCGACCAGGACTTCGGCGGAGCGGTCCGTCGTGCCGTCGTGCTCGGCCACCCCACCCTCAGTCGCGAGGTCCCGGCGCTCCTGCAGCGGCAGGGGGTCGAGACGTTCGTGGTCCGCGGACACGCGGCCGACCCCTTCGACCCAGCCCGCGCCTCCCGGCCCTCCGACACCACCTTCGTGTCCGACGTCCGCGTGACGGGCCGGACCCGGCCGGAGCACCGTGCGTGGGTCGGCCGCTGGGTCGGCGCGAGCCGTCAGCTGTTGGGCGATGGTGACGCCGGACCCGACCTCGGCGCCAAGCGGTCCCCGGACCGTGCCGAGCGCAACAAGTTCCTGCGCGACGAGGTCGCCCTCCGCCGCCGACCCGTCGACCGCGCGATGCTCGCCGACGCCGTGTGGGGCGTGACGTGGCCGCACGACCGGCTCGTGTTCGGCGCCTCGCAGATCATCCGCGTCGCCGACGGGCGCGTGCTCGGCAAGAAGATCCGGGTGCACGCGAACCGTGGGCTCGCCGGCATCGACGGCACCGTGTCGACGGCGCTCGGGATCGCCGCGGCCCTCGAACAGTCGTCGGCGTCGGTCGGCACCACGCGCGTGCTGCTCGGCGACCTGACCCTGCTGCACGACCTCGGGGCGTTCGTCACCGGGACAGAGGAGCGCACGCACCGGGTCCAGGTCGTCGTCGGCAACGACCACGGCGGCGCGATCTTCCGCGGGCTCGAGGTGGCACGCACCACTCCACCAGAGGACATGCGCCGGATGATGTCGACCCCGCAGCACGTCGACGTCGAACGGGTCGTGACCGGCCTCGGTTGGGAGTACCGCCGCGCGGAGACGTGGGGCGACCTCGAGCGGGTGCTCACCGACCCGGCCGAGCGGGTCGTGATCGAGGTCCCGCTGGCCGACTGACGCGGCGCTCAGGCCAGCGCGTCGGTGACCGGTCGGAACTTCAGGGCGGTCTCGGCGACCTCGCGCGCCGGTTCCGACCCCGCGACGACGCCCGCACCCGCCCAGGCCCGGACGGTGCCGTCGTCGTCGATCCGGGCGCTGCGGAGCGCCAGCATCCACTCACCGTCGCCGGTGGCGCTCATCCAGCCCACCGGGCCGGCGTAGCGACCGCGGTCGACGCCCTCGAGCTCGGCGACGAGCCGGACGGCCACGTCGGTGGGGGTGCCCGCGACGGCGGCCGTCGGGTGCAGGGCGTCGGCGACGTCGAGCGAGGTGGTGTCCGGCGGCAGGGTCGCCTGCACGTCGGTCGCCAGGTGCCACAGGTTCGGCAGCTGCAGCCGGAACGGCTCGGGGTCGGCGCGCAACTCGGTCACGAGCGGGCGGAGCGAAGCGAGCAGGCTGTCGATCGCGAACGCGTGCTCCTCGACGTCCTTCGCGCTGGCGGCAAGGGCTTCGGCAGCGGCACGGTCCGACACCTCGTCTTCGCCGCGTGCGGCGCTGCCGGCCAGCACCCGCGCCGTCAACCGGGTGCCGTCGGTGCGGGCGAGCGTCTCGGGGGTCGCACCGACCAGGCCGTCGACCGCGAAGGTGACGCACTGCGGGTAGGCGGCGGCGAGGTCGAGCAGCAGGGCGCGGTGGTCGGCGTCCGCTGGCATCTCGCCGACGAGGTCGCGGGCGAGGACGACCTTCTGCGCGCTCCCGGCGGCGATGCGTCGCACGGCCTCGGCGACGTTCGCGGCGTAGGCGGCCTCGTCGATCCGGCCGGGGTGCAGCGCGACGGAGACGTGTGGTCCGACGTGGGGGACCGGCACCGAGGTCCGCGTGAACGTGAGCGGCTCGGCGCCGACGGTCGTGTCGATCGCCGTGAGCCAGGCCTTGCCGCGCCGACGGCCGATGACCACGCGCGGGACGATCAGGACGCTCTCGTCGGCGGAGTCGTCGGCGAAGGCGAAGGAGCCGAACGCGACCAGGCCGGAGCCGCGCAGCTGCACCGGGTCGTCGACGACGGCCGACTCCACGACGGTGCGCCAGACCGCGGCGGCGTCGCGCATCCGGTCGGGGCCGGTGAACGTGAACCGCAGCGCCTCCCCGATGCCGACGATGCCGTCACCGTTCCGGACGAAGGCCAGGGGACGGTCGCGCAGGGTGTGGCGGAGGACGGTGCCCGGGTCGTCGAGGATCCGGGTGGAGACCGTCAGCGGGGGCGCCGCCGTGGTGGTTCGGGTCACGGCTCCGATGCTACGCGCGGTCGGTGGACCACCTGGCCGCGCGCTCGACGAGTGGGCCGTTGCTGCGAGTCCGGTGAACGTACGGTCGGGACCTCTAGGATTGGTCGGGTGAGCAGAGCGGACCTGAACAAGCGGCCGGACGAGGTGGCGGCGATGTTCGACGACGTCGCGGCCAAGTACGACCTCACGAACGACATCCTGTCGGCGGGCAACGCACCGCTGTGGCGTGTCGCCACGGTGCGGGCGGTCGACCCCCAGCCCGGCGAGAAGGTCCTCGACATCGCCGCGGGCACCGGGACGAGTGCCGCGGCCTTCGCGAAGAAGGGGGCCGAGGTCAGCGCGCTCGACCTCTCCGCCGGCATGATCGCGGTCGGTCGCGAGCGGCACCCCGAGATCACCTTCGTCGAGGGCGATGCCGAGCACCTGCCCTTCGACGACGACACGTTCGACGCCGTCACGATCTCGTTCGGGCTGCGCAACGTGAACGACCCGAAGCAGGCGCTCGCCGAGATGCTGCGGGTCCTCAAGCCCGGCGGCCGAGTGGTCATCTGCGAGTTCTCGACCCCGCCGCGTGCGCTGCTGCGCCTCGGCTACGGCACCTACCTGAAGCGCGTGCTCCCGGGCATCGCGAAGCTCTCGAGCAGCAACCCCGCCGCCTACCGCTACCTCGCCGAGTCGATCGACGCGTGGCCGGACCAGCAGGTCCTCACCCAGTGGCTGCGCGGCGTCGGCTTCTCCGTGGTCGCCTACCGGAACCTCACGGCCGGTATCGTCGCACTGCACCGTGGCCGCAAGCCCGTCGCCGACACGGTGCGCGAGTCCGCGGCCCGTCGTGCGAAGGCACGCCGCGACCACCAGACCACCGGCGAGCAGCCGCGCGTCGACCCGGCCGACGACTGACCGGTCACCATCCCCCGAAGACGGAGCAGCACTTGAATCCGAGCGTCCCGGTCGCACGTCGCGCGCCGAGCCTCCGCGCCTCGCTGGGCATCGGCGAGCGGTTGTTCGCCACGCCCGCCGACCGCCGCTTCATCGCCGCCGTCGACGACGGTCTCGAACTCGTCGAGCAGGGGCTCGAGGACGCCATGCGGTCCACGGACACCCTCGCCGACACCACGAGCCGCTACCTGCTGTCCGCGGGCGGCAAGCGGATCCGTCCGACGCTGACGCTGCTCATCGCGCAGCTCGGCGACGGGGTGACCGACGCCGTGGTCAAGGCCGCCGTCAGCATCGAGACGACCCACCTGGCGTCGCTCTACCACGACGACGTCATGGACGAAGCGCCCGTCCGCCGCGGGGTCCCCGCAGCGCAGATCACGTACGGCAACAACGTCGCGATCCTGACCGGCGACCTGCTCTTCGCCCGCGCCAGCCTCATCACCGCCGACCTGGGCACCGACGGCATCCGGATGCAGGCCGAGACCTTCCAGCGCCTCTGCATGGGGCAGCTGCACGAGACCACCGGCCCGCAGCCCGACGACGACCCGGTCGAGCACTACATCCAGGTGCTCAGCGACAAGACCGGCTCGCTCATCGCGACCGCCGCCCGCGCCGGTGTCATGTTCTCCGGCGCCGACCGTGCCTACCTCGACGCCGTCGGGACCTTCGGCGAGAAGGTGGGCGTCGCCTTCCAGCTCGTCGACGACGTCATCGACCTGGCACCGGCGACGGACAAGACCGGCAAGATCGCCGGCAACGACCTCCGAGCCGGCGTCGACACGCTGCCGATGCTGCACCTGCGTCGGCACGCGGCGACCGACCCGGCGGCGCAGGACCTCGTCCTGCGCATCGAGCGCGACGTGAACGGCGCCCCGGACGACGCGGTCGGCTCCGTGCCGTACCAGTCGGCCGTCGCCGCTCTGCGTGACCACGAAGCGACCGCGTCGACGCGCACGGTCGCGGTCCGCTGGGCCCGCGAAGCCGTGGACGCCCTCGCCCCGCTGCCCGACGGCACCGTCAAGCGGGCACTCACCCGCTTCGCCGACTCCGTCGTCGACCGCAGCCGCTGAACACCACCCGCGACCGGACGACCCCACGGTCGCCGCGCGGGACGCACCGCCGGGAGCACCCCACCCGAACGAACTGGAGACGATCAGTGCCCACCCTCCGAATCGCCATCGTCGGCGCCGGACCCGCCGGCATCTACGCCGCGGACATCCTGCTGCGCGAGGCCCACGGACACGACGTGTCGATCGACCTGTTCGAGCAGCTCCCCGCGCCGTACGGACTCGTCCGGTACGGCGTCGCCCCCGACCACCCGCGGATCAAGGGCATCGTCAACGCCCTGCGCGACGTGCTCGACCGCGGTGTCGTCCGGCTGTTCGGCAACGTCCGCTTCGGCGAGGACATCACCCTCGAGGACCTGAAGAAGCACTACAACGCGGTCGTCTTCTCGACGGGCGCGATCAAGGACGCCGACCTGGACGTCCCCGGCGTCGACCTCCGGGGCTCCTACGGTGCGGCTGACTTCGTCAGCTGGTTCGACGGCCACCCCGACGTCCCGCGCACCTGGCCGTTGACCGCGGAGAGCGTCGCGGTGATCGGGGTCGGCAACGTCGCGCTCGACGTCTCCCGCATCCTCGCGAAGCACGCCGACGACCTGCTGCCGACCGAGATCCCGGCGAACGTGTACGAGGGCCTCAAGGCGTCGCCCGTCACGGACGTCCACGTCTTCGGCCGCCGTGGTCCCGCCCAGGTCAAGTTCACGCCGCTCGAGCTCCGCGAGCTCGGCGAGGTCCGTGACGTCGACATGGTCGTCTACGACGAGGACTTCGACCACGACGAGGCGTCGAAGACCGCGATCGCCACGAACAAGCAGGTCATGGTCATCAACCGGGTGCTCGAGCAGTGGCGCACCCGCGAGACCGGCCAGGCGAGCCGGCGGCTGCACCTGCACTTCTACGCGAAGCCGACCGAGTTCATCGGCGACGAGCAGGGCAACCTCACCGCGATCCGGTACGAGCGCACGCGGCCGAACGGCGAGGGCGGTGTCGAGGGCACGGGCGAGATCCGTGAGATCCCGATCCAGGCGGCCTACCGTGCCGTCGGCTACTTCGGTTCCCCGCTGCCCGGGCTGCCGTTCGACGAGCGCCACGGCGTCATCCCGAACCACGAGGGCCAGGTCCTCGACGACGACAACCAGCAGATCCCGGGCGTCTACGCCACCGGGTGGATCAAGCGCGGTCCGGTCGGGCTCATCGGCCACACGAAGTCCGACGCCATGGAGACCGTGCAGCACATCGTCAACGACCAGGCGAGCTGGTGGACGCCGGAGGACCCCTCCGAGGGTGCGATCCCGGCGCTGCTCCGCGAGCGCGGTGTCGAGTACACCGACCTCGAGGGCTGGCACCACCTGGACACCCACGAGCTCGCGCTCGGTGCTGCCGAGGGCCGTGAGCGCATCAAGGTCGTGCCCCGCGACGAGATGATCGACGTGTCCCTCGGTCGCGTCGACGTGCCCACGAACTGACACCGATGACCGACACGCGCCCCGTCCCGTCCGCCGCGGTGCGGGGCGCGTCCGCGTCCGGCGTGCGACTGCAGGGCGTCGACGTCGCGCGGGCCGTCGCGTTGCTCGGCATGATGGCCGCGCACATCGGCGGCATCGCGGACCAGCTCGACTGGTCCGATCCCTCGACGTGGTCCGCCGTGGCGCACGGGCGCCCGTCCACGCTGTTCGCCGTCCTCGCGGGGGTGTCGATCGGCCTGACGAGCGGTCGCACGACTCCGCCAGGACCCCCGACGATCGGACGGGTCCGGGCGCGCCTGGCGATCCGCGCCGCGGCCGTCGTCGGCATCGGGTTCGTGCTCATCGCGTTGGACACCCCGGTCTACGTCATCCTGCCGACGTACGGGGTGCTGTTCCTGCTGGTGATCCCGGTGCTCCGGGTCCGCCCGGCGTGGCTCCTCGCCATCGCGGGCGCCTGCGCCGTACTGTCGCCGATCGTCGCCGTCGCGACCGCACCGGCCTACGCCGATTCGGGCATGGTCGGACAGCAGCTCGGCCTGGTTTACCCCGTGGTCACCTTCCTGGCGTACGTCCTGGTCGGTCTCGCCGTCGCCAGGTCCGGTCTGGGCCCACGCCGCCGGCAGGTCGCGCTCCTCGCATCCGGCGCACTGGTCGCCGCCACCGCGTACGTCGTCGGCACGGTGCTGGCGCCGCTGCCGGCCGGGGCCGCGTTCGCGTTCCCGGGCGTCCCGTACGCCGCCGAGGGCAGCACGCCGGCCGAGGCCCTCGCCCAGCTCTTCCTGTCACCGCGCGACCACTCGTCGACGACGGTCGACGTGATCGGCACCGCGGGGGTGGCGGTGGCGGTCATCGCCCTCTGCACCCTGGTGTTCGACGGGCGCGGGCGGGTCGCCGAGCGGATCGCGTTCCCGCTCGCCGCCGTCGGGTCGATGCCCCTGACGATCTACTCGGGACACCTCCTGGTGATCGCGATGCTTCCCGAGTACCCGGAGTCGGCCGAGGCGTGGGGCTGGTTCGCGCTGGGCTCGGTCGTGTTCGCGATGGTCTGGCGCCGGTTCCTCGGCCGCGGCCCGCTCGAGCGGGCCGTCGCGGCCCTGGCGTCCACCGTCCCGATGCGCTGAGCGCCCCTGCCGGGGCCGAGCCGCGCCTCCCGGTCGTCCGCTACTGCAGCGCTGCCGTGAGCCGCGCGACGTTGTCGAGCACCTTGGACCGGCGCGGACGGTCGACCCACTCGTCGAGCGTGAGCTCGAAGCTGTGCTCCTTGTAGGCGTCCTGCACCTTGCGCAGGGCGTCGACGAAGCGGTGGCCCCGGACCATCACGGAGACCTCGAGGTTCAGGCTGAACGAGCGCATGTCCATGTTGCTCGACCCGATCACCGACACCTCGTCGTCGATGGTGAAGTGCTTGGCGTGCAGGATCGTCGGTGCCCGGTACAGCCAGATCCGCACGCCGGCGCGGAGGAGTCCCTCGTAGTACGAGCGCTGCGCGTGCCACGTCATGGCGTGGTCGCCCATCTCGCCGACGAAGAGCTCGACCTCGACGCCGCGCTGGGCGGTCGTCGTGATGGCGTAGAGCATCGAGTCGTCCGGCACGAAGTACGGCGAGGTGATCGACACCTTCTTCTGCGCCGAGTAGAGCAGTGCGTTGAACAGGCGCAGGTTGTTCTCGCCGTCGAACCCGGGCCCGGACGGCACGACCTGGCAGTCGAGGGCGTCGCCGCGGTCGGCCCGCTGGACGGGGTCGCTCTCACGGAGCAGCAGTTCGTCGGTCTCGCTGTACCAGTCGGTGACGAACAGTGCGTTCAACCCCGCGACGACCGGTCCCTCGAACCGGGCGAACAGGTCCTTGTAGACCATGCCCTTCTCGATGTGCGACTTGATGTCGTACGAGGGGTCGATCAGGTTCTGCGACCCGGTGAACGCGACCGAGCCGTCGATGACCATGATCTTCCGGTGGTTGCGCAGGTCGGGGCGCTGGAACTTCCCCTGCAGTGGCAGCAGCGGGAGCATGAGGTGCCACTCGATGCCGGCGCGGTCCATGAACGCCAGCGTGTCCTTGTACCCGGGGTAGCCGCGGCTGGCCCAGTGGTCGAGCAGGAACCGGACGGTGACGCCGCGGGCCTGTGCACGGGCGAGCGCGTCGAAGAACGGTCGCGTGGTGTCGTCGAGCGTGGCGATGTAGAACTCGACGTGCACGAACCGGCGCGACTGGTCGATCGCCCGGGTCATCTCCGCGATCGACTCCTCGGAGTCGGGGTAGAGCTCCGCCGAGTTGCCGCCGACCAGCGGCATCGCGCCGAGTTCGCGGTTCAGCGTGGTGATGCTCTCGAGCCACAGCGGCCACGGGTGGTCACGGCGCACGCGTTCGATGCCCTCGGTCTGTTCGAGGATGTACGCGTTGATCTCGGTCTGCTTCTCACGCCGTGCACGCGGCAGTTTCGTCGACCCGATGACGAGGAAGACGATGAAGCCGATGTAGGGGATGAGGAAGATCGCGAGCAACCAGGCGGTCGCCGTCTGCGGCTTCCGGTTGATCGGGACGTAGATGATCGAGAAGACGCGGATCGCCAGGTCCAGCAGGACGGCCAGGACCGTGATCGCGACGGTGAGCCAGTGCTCCACGGACGTCAGCGGAAGTTGATGTACTGCAACGGGACGTCGAACTCTTCACCCTTGAGGAGCTGGATCGTGTTCTGGAGGTCGTCGCGGCTCTTCGAGGAGACCCGCAGTTCGTCGCCCTGGATCTGGCTCTTCACGGTCTTCGGGGCGTTGGCGCGCAGGAACGCGCCGATCTTCTTCGCGACGTCCTGCTCGATGCCGTTCTTGAACTTCACCTCGATGCGGTACTCCTTGCCCGAGGGGTAGGGGTCGCCGGCGTCGAGGCTCTTCAGGCTGATGTTGCGCTTGATCGCCTTGCTCTGCAGGACGTCGAGGACGGCCTTCGCGCGCTCTTCCGAGTTCGCCTTGATGAGGACGTCCTCGCCGCTGAAGGCGACCGACGCGTCCGCGCCCTTGAAGTCGTACCGCTGCTCGATCTCCTTGGCCGCCTGGTTGAGGGCGTTCTCCGCCTCCATCTTGTCGACCTTGCTGACCACGTCGAAGGAACTGTCTGCCATGCCGGACAGCCTAACGGCGGACGGGAGGGCCGGTTCGGCTCCGGCGGTCGGCTCGCGGTGGTCACGACCACCGTTCCGGATCCGCTATGCTTTTGTGCGCGCCTTCGGTTGGTGATCACACCGGCTGGGTGCGCATGGCAAGTTACCCAAGCGGCCAAAGGGATCTGACTGTAAATCAGCCGGCGTAGCCTTCGGGGGTTCGAATCCCTCACTTGCCACCATCGCGAAGCCCCGTCCGACCCGGACGGGGCTTTCGTCGTCCCTGGCAGGATCGGTGCATGGCATCCGACTGCACACCGTCCCAGTTCGCCGACCTCGCCGAGACGATCGCGCGCGAAGCGGCCACGCTCGCCGCACGACGACGGGCCGAGGGCGTCGAGGTCGCCGACCGGAAGTCGAGCATCGTCGACGTGGTCACGGCGGCGGACCGCGAGGTCGAGGCGCTCATCCGCGCCCGGATCGCCGAGGCCCGGCCGGACGACGCGTTCCACGGCGAGGAGTCCGGCTCGGCGTCGGGGGAGTCGGGCATCACCTGGGTCGTCGACCCGATCGACGGCACGGTGAACTACCTGTACGGCAGCGCCGAGTACGGCGTGAGCATCGGCGTCGTGCGGGGCTCCGCCGACCCGATGACGTGGGAGCCGATCGCCGGCATCGTGGTGGCCCCCGCGACCGGGGTGGTGTTCCGTGCCGCCGCCGGACAGGGCGCCACCCGCGACGGCGTCCCCCTGTCCGTCAGCGCTCCGGCCTCGCTCGCCGAGACACTCGTGGCGACGGGCTTCGGGTACACGGCCGACCGGCGCCGCGAGCAGGTGGCGGTGCTCGCCGGACTCATCGGCGAGGTGCGGGACATCCGGCGCGGGGGAGCGGCGTCGCTCGACTGCTGCGCGGTAGGAGCCGGGGTCGTCGACGCCTACTACGAGCGCGGGATCAACCCGTGGGACATGGCCGGCGGCTCCGTCGTCGCGCGCGAGGCCGGAGCGTCGGTCCGCATCTGGGAGGCCGGCGGCACCCGTTCCTTCCTGTTCGCGAGCCCCGCGGTGGCCGACGACCTCGAGGCGCTGCTGCGCGGGCTGGAAGCCGAGGCGCTCGGCGTCTGAGGTCCGTCGGTCCCTCGGTCTGGGGGTGCCCGGTGGACATGACCACGACTGGCGACGTGCGACGACGTTTGCTACCGTGCTCAGGTCCCGTTATCTGCTCGTTACCAACGAGCGCGCCCCTTCCCCGATCAGGATCGCCACCGCACGCATGCCCCACTCCCCACTGACGTCCGTCCCCACCGGTCCCGTCGACGCCGCCACCCCGGTCGTCCACCTGACCCGACGAGCACGGATCGAGGCGGAGCGAGCGGCTGCGAAGGGCGCTCCCGTCACGCAGGACCACGCGCAGGACGTCGCACCCGACCGTGCCGCGGGCCCGTCGTTCGACGAGGTCGTCGGGCTGACCACACCGTCGTCGGCCGCGGCTCCCGTGTCGCCGATCGACCTCGCGCCGGTGTCGCCCGCGCTGCCCGAGTCGGCGGTCCGTCCGGCCTCCCGCATCACGACGCCGCCGGCTCCCACGTCGCCGGACGTCCGCGCCACGGCGCCGCGCACCGCGACGGCTGCAGCGGAGTCCATCGCGCCCCAGCCCCGCCGTGTCATCGGCCAGGTCCCGGCGTCCCGTCGGCGGACCGGCCGTGCCGCACCGGCCGTGCAGGTCGACCGCGCCACCCGGCACATCGCGGCCAGCCGCACCGCTGCCGCGCCCGCCCCGGCTGCTGCTGCCCGGAAGCAGGGCGCCTCGTTCCGCCGTGCGGCCTCGCGCGTGACGGCCGTCGGTGCGCTCCTCTTCGTCGCCGGCCTCGTCGTCTCGACGTCACTGCCCGCCCAGGCGCTCTACGTGCCGGAGACCGGCTCGACCGCGGCCCGGTCGACGGCGAGCGGTGCGACCCAGTCGATGAGCGTCAGCGCCGCAGCCGACGGATCGACGAGCCGCGACCAGTACACGGTGTCGGACGCCACGCAGTACAAGAACGTCGACGCCTCGAGCTTCACCAACGACCCGACCGGCACGATCCAGTGGCCGTTCCTCACCGGCGTCCCGATCACCTCCGGCTTCGGCGGTCGTCAGGTCGCGGGCTGCTCGTTCTGCTCGACGAACCACATGGGCGTCGACTTCGCTCCCGGCGAGGGCACCCCGATCCGGGTCATCGCCGCCGGCACCGTCATCAAGGTCCAGGCGAACGACGGCGGCTTCGGCAACGACGTCTGGGTGGAGCACGACGTCGACGGCAAGCAGTTCGTCAGCGTGTACGGCCACATGGAGGACAACTCCTTCAAGGTGGTCACCGGTCAGCAGATCGAGGTCGGCGACGAGCTCGGTCTCGTGGGCAGCACGGGCAACTCCACGGGCCCGCACCTGCACCTCGAAGTGCACGTCGACGGGGTCCCCGTGGACCCGCTGGCGTGGCTCCAGACCAACGCGAACTAGCGGTCGCCGACGCGGCACGCCCGGGCGTCTCGCCCGGTTCCGGAGCAGCGTCGGAGGTCTGCTATCCTCGTGTGGTGCCGTTCGCGGCACATCGCCCCGATAGCTCAGTGGTAGAGCACCTCCATGGTAAGGAGGGGGTCGTCAGTTCAATCCTGACTCGGGGCTCCGACCCGGTGCGCGTGTCGCTCCGGATCTCTGGCGGGGTAGCTCAGTTGGTTAGAGCACACGACTCATAATCGTGGGGTCGCGGGTTCAAGTCCCGCCCTCGCTACAGCAAGCCCGGCGATCTGTTCGCCGGGCTTTCGTCGTTCCCGGGCTGCGTTGTTCCCGGGCTGCGTGCACAGCGGTGCGGACGCACTTCGGCTGTGCGCTGGACCAGGTGCGTGCCAGGAGGCACGTGGCGGACGCACACCGGGCCTCCCGTCCGCCCTGGGGCCGGCCCTACAGCGCGGAGTGCGACCCGGTGTCGGTCCGCGTCTGCAGCACGCCGGCCGCGCGCAGCGCGCGCTCGATCGCCGCGTTCACCTCGTGCCAGGCGGCTCGTCGCCGGCTCGCGCCGATGCTGCCGCCGGAGACGGCCGTGCCGTGTCCGCGGTGCCGCAGCGTGATCGTGGTGGACGCCCCGGTGACGGTCGTCGACAGCTCGTAGCGGCGGAACTCGCGGGACGGGTGCACGAGCGCGCCGAGCAGGATCGTCAGCAGCCGGTTGCCGGTCGTCGCGGTGAGGGTCCCGCCGGTCGACTCGACGTGGTGTCCCGCCGTGCGGAGTGCCGCGCCGGCGACCTCCATCGCGGTGCACCGGTCGCCCGTGTGCACGGCGAACTCGGTCCTGGTGTCCATGGTTGCTCCCCCGTCCCCTGATCCGGTGTCGCGACCGGACCGCCGATTCCCCCGAACCGGCCCGGCAAGCCTAGCCGATGCATCCTCAGCATCGACAGGCCCCCGGACGGGCGTCGGTAGACTGCCGACGTGTCAGTGAACCCCGAGCTCGTCGGCAGGACGTTCCCGCCGGCCCAGCCCTACCTGGTCGGTCGCGAGAAGGTGCGCGAGTTCTCGCGCGCGGTGTTCGCGACCAACCCCGTCCACCACGAACCCGACGCGGCCCGCGCCGCCGGGTACGCCGACGTCGTCGCCCCGCCGACCTTCGCGGTCGTCGTGCAGGAAGCCACGCTCGCGCAGCTGCTCGCCGAGCCGGACGCCGGCATCGACTTCTCCCGTGTCGTCCACGGCGAGCAGTCCTTCACCTACGACCGGCCCATCGTGGCCGGTGACGAACTCACCGCGACCCTGACCGTCACGAGCGTCAAGACGCTCGGCGGCAACGCGATGGTCACGGCCCAGAGCACCATGAACGACGCCTCGGGGGAGCACGTCGTCACGGCGACGTCCACCCTCGTGGTCCGAGGAGACGACGCATGACCGCCGCACCCGCCACCGCGATCGAGGTCGGCACGGTCGTCGCCGAGCGCGAGGTGCACGTCACCCGCGACTCGCTCGTCCGCTACGCCGGCGCCTCCGGTGACTTCAACCCGATCCACTACCGCGACGACGTCGCCGCCTCGGTCGGTCTGCCCGGCGTCCTCGCGCACGGCATGCTCACGATGGGCCTCGCCGTGCAGCCGGTCTCCGAGTGGCTCGGTGACAGCGGTTGGGTCGCGGGCTACGGCGTCCGCTTCACCCGCCCCGTCGTCGTGGACCCGGAGCAGGGCGCGACCATCGGCATCGTCGCCAAGGTCGGAACCGTCGACGACGACGGCCGACCGAAGCGCATCGACCTCACCGTGACCGCCGGCGGGCAGACCGTGCTCGGCAAGGCGCAGGTCACGGTGGCGTTCCGCTGACCGTGCACGAGCCGGTGCTCGCCGACCTCACGACGCTCGGCGTCGGTGGGGCGGCCGCGCGGCTGCTCACGGCCACGACGACCGACGAGCTCGTTGCCCACACGCGCACCGCATGGGACGACCACGAGTGGCTGGTCCTCGGCGGCGGCAGCAACGTGCTGGTCGCCGACTCCGGCTTCGACGGCACCGTCGTCCTGGTCCGCACCACGGGGGTGGACGCCGACACGGACGCCGACGGCGTCACCGTCCGCGTCGCCGCCGGCGAACCCTGGGACGCGTTCGTCGCCACCACCGTCGCGAACGGCTGGACCGGCCTGGAGGCCCTCAGCGGCATCCCGGGCACCGTCGGCGCCGCCCCCGTGCAGAACATCGGCGCCTACGGGGTCGAGCTCTCCGACGTGCTCACCCGGGTCGAGTTCCTCGATGCGGCCACGGGGGAGCGCACGTGGGTGCCCGCGGCCGAGCTGGCGCTCGGCTACCGCACGTCAACCCTCAAGCACGGACGCCGCGGTGTCGTGCTGACGGTCGAGTTCCGGCTCGGCACGGCGGGGGAGCACGGCGTGCCGGTGCGGTACGCCCAGCTCGCCGGTTCGCTCGGGGTCGACCTCGGTGCCCTCGTGGAACCCACGACGGTCCGTGACGAGGTCCTGCGCCTCCGCGCCTCGAAGGGCATGGTGCTCGACGCCGACGACCGGGACACCTGGAGCGCCGGGTCGTTCTTCACGAACCCGATCGTGTCCGCGGCCTTCGCCGAGACCCTCCCCGCCGACGCGCCACGGTGGCCGGCCGGCGACGACGTCAAGCTCAGCGCCGCCTGGCTCATCGAGCACGCGGGGGTGCACCGTGGCTACGCCGTGCCGGGGTCGCGCGCGGCGATCTCGTCGAAGCACACCCTGGCCCTGACCAACCGTGGCGGCGCGACGGCGGCCCAGGTGGCCGAGCTCGCGCGGTACGTGCAGGTCACGGTCCTGAACCGCTTCGGGGTGTCGCTCGTGCCGGAGCCCGTCGTGGTGGGGGACCTGCTCGACTGAGCGCACGGGCACGGGCACGACCCGGCCACGGGCCTCCCGGAACGCAGAACGGGCCACCTCGACGAGGCGGCCCGTTCTGCGTTCTGCGGGGTGTCGTGGGCGCGGGGACTACGCGAAGAACTCCGCCAGGCGGGCCACACCCTCGGCGATGTCGTCGTCGCCGAGCGCGTACGACAGGCGCAGGTAGCCGGACGGACCGAAGGCCTCGCCCGGGACGACCGCGACCTCGGCGTGCTCGAGGATCAGGTCGGCCAGCTCGAGGGTCGTCGTCGGGGTCGAGCCCGCCCACTCGCGACCGAGCAGTGCGGTGACGTCGGGGTAGACGTAGAAGGCGCCCTGCGGGGTCGGCGTGACGAAGCCCGGGATCGCGTTGAGCCCGGCGACGATGGCCTGGCGACGGCGGTCGAAGGCCTCGCGCATGGCCGCCACCGGCTCCTGCGGCCCGGTGAGCGCGGCGATCGCGGCGCGCTGGGACACGTTCGACACGTTCGACGACAGGTGCGACTGCAGGTTCGACGCGGCCTTGACCGCGTCGGCGGGACCGATGAACCAGCCGACGCGCCAGCCGGTCATCGCGTAGGTCTTCGCGACGCCGTTGACCAGGATCGTGGTGTCGGCGAGGGCCGGCACGGCGTCGAGGATGCCGGTGAAGCGGAGTCCGTCGTACACGAGGTCCTGGTAGATCTCGTCGCTGATCACCCAGATGCCGTGCTCGAGTGCCCACTCGCCGATGGCCGTGGTCTGCTCGGCGGTGTAGACGGCGCCCGTCGGGTTCGACGGCGAGCAGAACAGCAGCGCCTTCGTCTTCGGGGTGCGCGCGGCCTCGAGCTGCTCGACGGTGACGAGGTAGCCCTGGTCGCTGCCGGCGAAGACCTCGACCGGCTCGCCACCGGCCAGGCGGATGGCCTCGGGGTAGGTGGTCCAGTACGGGGCGGGGAGCAGGACCTCGTCGCCGGCGTCGACGATCGTCTGGAACGCCTGGTAGACGGCCTGCTTGCCGCCGTTGGTGACGATCACCCGCGACGGGTCGACGGTGATGCCGGACTCGCGTGCGGTCTTCTCGGCGATGGCCTGCTTCAGCTCCGGCAGACCGGTCGCCGGCGTGTACCGGTGGTTCTTCGGGTCCTGTGCGGCCTCGACCGCGGCGACGACCACGTGGTCGGGCGTGGCGAAGTCGGGCTCGCCGGCGGCGAAGGAGATGACGGGTCGGCCCGCGGCCTTCAGGGCCTTGGCCTTCGCGTCGACCTTGAGCGTCGCGGACTCGGCGATCGCCGCGATGCGGGACGCGATGCGCGGCCGATCGGTCGGCGCGGCGGCGGGGGTTGCGGTGGACTCGGGGCCGGGGGCTGCGGTGCTCACGGGTGCCAGCCTATCGGCGCGGCACGCCGTGGAGGGGGCCAAGTGGACACCGTGTGACGGACTCCCGTACACTCGACCACCGGAACACGATCGGTGACGGACGTGCTCTGAAGGGCGGTGGCTCAATTGGTAGAGCAGCGGTCTCCAAAACCGCAGGTTGCAGGTTCGAGTCCTGTCCGCCCTGCAACTCTGGAAGGGTAGAAGTTGGCGAGCAAAGACATGGAGACGACGGCGGACGACGTCGTCGCCAAGGCGAAGCAGGACCGGGCCGAGCGCCGGGGTCCGATCGCTGCCATCGTGCTCTTCATTCGTCAGGTGATCGGCGAACTGCGCAAGGTCGTGACGCCGACCCGCAAGGAGCTCTTCAGCTACACGCTGGTCGTGCTCGTCTTCGTCGTCGTGATGATGATCCTGGTGTCGATCCTCGACTTCGTGTTCGGTCTCGGCGTCGGGTACGTCTTCGGCAACGGGCCCACGGCCTGACCCGGACGTCGACTGCCGAGTGCGGCAGTCCACTGGAGTACGGTCGCCCGAGACGGTGCCGATCGTGACCAGGACCGTCCGCCATCCCGACCCGCACCACCGAACGGAAAGAATCGACTGTGTCTGACTACTCCCGCGACGACATCGACCTCGCGACGGCTGCCGAGCAGTCCTCCGAGGTCGAGGAGAACCAGGAAGGCGACGTCGAGACCGGCGAGGAGCGCTCCGCCGAGTCCGCCGAGGAGCGCGCGATCTCCGTCGAGTCCGAGGACGACGAGTCCCTCGGCATCGACGAGGAGCTGACGGCACTGCAGGAGTCCAAGGACCCCGAGGCCGACGCCGTCGTCGAGGACGCCCTCGAGATCGACTCCACCGACGAGGCCGAGGCCGCGGTGGAGGCCGTCGAGGACGAGGAAGAGATCGAACTCGAGTCCGAGACCGCCGAAGAGGCGAACGAGACCCTCGCCGCCGACGAAGCGATCGACGCCGAAGACGACGACGCCGAAGAGGCCGAGGTCGACCCGTACGAGGCCTTCAAGGTCGAGCTGCGGATGAAGCCGGGCAAGTGGTACGTCATCCACTCCTACGCGGGCTTCGAGCGCCGCGTGAAGTCGAACATCGAGAACCGCATGGTGTCGATGTCGATGGAGGAGTCGATCTACCAGGTCGAGGTCCCGATGGAGGACGTCGTCGAGATCAAGAACGGGCAGCGCAAGCTGGTCACCCGCGTCCGGATCCCCTCGTACGTGCTCGTCCGCATGGACCTCAACGAGGACTCGTGGTCCGTCGTCCGGCACACCCCCGGTGTCACCGGCTTCGTCGGCAACGCCCACAACCCGACGCCGCTCCGTTTCGACGAGGCGTTCGGCATGCTCAAGTCCCTCGTGCAGGTCGCCGAGGCCGCCCCGACCAAGGGTGGCTCGAAGTCCGGCGGTTCCCTGCAGGCGCAGCCCGCTGCCGAGGTCGACTTCGAGGTCGGCGAGACGATCACCATCAAGGAAGGCTCGTTCGCGGGCCTGCCGGGTTCGATCTCCGAGATCAAGCCGGAGAGCGGCAAGCTCACCGTCCTCGTCTCGCTGTTCGAGCGCGAGACCCCGGTCGAACTCAGCTTCGACCAGGTCACGAAGCTCTAGTCCAGGTCTCCCCATTCGGGTAGACTCATCGAGTTTGGGCCCGCACGCCTCGTGCGTGTGGGCCTTCACCGCGGTCCGGAACGGCCGGACCAGCGGGAGAGTGCACGGATCCCCGTGCGTTCGATTCCAGGAGGAAGACAAGTCATGGCACCGAAGAAGAAGGTCACGGGCCTGATCAAGCTGCAGATCAACGCGGGAGCCGCCAACCCGGCCCCGCCGATCGGTCCGGCACTCGGTCAGCACGGCGTCAACATCATGGAGTTCTGCAAGGCGTACAACGCGGCGACCGAGTCGCAGCGTGGCAACGTCGTGCCGGTCGAGATCACCGTCTACGAGGACCGTTCGTTCACGTTCGTCCTCAAGACCCCGCCGGCCGCTGAGCTCATCAAGAAGGCTGCTGGTGTGCAGAAGGGGTCCGCGACCCCGCACACGGTCAAGGTCGCGAAGATCTCGATGGACCAGGTCCGTCAGATCGCCGAGACCAAGCAGGCCGACCTGAACGCCAACGACATCGAGCAGGCCGCGAAGATCATCGCCGGCACCGCACGCTCGATGGGCATCACGGTCGAGGCCTAAGCACCGATCGGGCTCCGGCCCACACCCAGACACCTTTCCGTGGGAGAGCCGCGCCGGCTCGTCAACCACGTATCTCGCAAGGAGACCACCATGGCGAAGAAGTCCAAGGCCTACGAAGCCGCGGCCGCGAAGATCGAGGCCGACAAGTTCTACACCCCGACCGAGGCAGTCGCCCTGGCCAAGGAGACCGGCTCTGCGAAGACCGACTCCACGGTCGAGGTCGCACTGAAGCTCGGCGTCGACCCGCGCAAGGCGGACCAGATGGTCCGCGGCACGGTCATCCTGCCGCACGGCACGGGCAAGACCGCCCGCGTCATCGTGTTCGCGACGGGTGCAGCGGCCGAGGCCGCGATCGCAGCCGGCGCCGACGAGGTCGGTGGCGACGAGCTCATCGCGAAGGTCGCCGAGGGCTACACGTCCTTCGACTCCGCCGTCGCGACGCCCGAGCTCATGGGCAAGGTCGGTCGTCTCGGCAAGGTGCTCGGCCCGCGTGGCCTCATGCCGAACCCGAAGACCGGCACCGTGACCCCGAACGTGGCGCAGGCCGTCAACGACATCAAGGGCGGCAAGATCGAGTTCCGCGTCGACAAGCACGCCAACGTGCACTTCGTCGTCGGCAAGGCCTCGTTCACGCCGGAGCAGCTCGACGAGAACATCTCGACCGCGCTCGAGGAGATCAACCGCCTCAAGCCGAGCTCCTCGAAGGGCCGTTACGTCATGAAGGGCGCCGTCTCGACGACCTTCGGCCCCGGCATCCCGCTGGACGTCAACAGCATCTGAGTCCACTGACTCCGAGTCACTGACTCGCAGAAGGGCCCGCACCGGCAACGGTGCGGGCCCTTTTCGCGTGCAGGGGCGCGCGTCCCGGTAGCGTGGTCTCGTGCGCACCCTCGTGAACTCGCTCCGGTTGATCGCCGTCATCGCCGTCGTCGTCGCGATCGTCGCCCAGTGGCTCGTCAGCTCGAAGACGGACGTCTACAACCCGTGGAACTTCTTCGGCTACTTCACGATCCAGTCGAACGTCATCATCGCCGTGGCCCTGGCGGTGACCCTCGTCGCCTCGGCCCGCCGCAAGCGTGGGGACCTGCGGGTGAGTCTGCTCCGGGGCGCCGGCACGGTCTACATCGCCACGACCGGGATCGTCTACAACACCCTGCTGACGAACGTCGACGTGTCGGCGAGCGTCCAGTGGTCGAACGACGTGCTGCACAAGGTCATCCCCGCGTACGCGGTCCTCGACTGGCTGCTGTTCTCCGACCGGTCGAAGCTGCTCCTCCGCCACGTCTGGTGGTTCCTGGTCTACCCGGCGGTGTGGACGATCGTCATCCTGATCCGGGGCGCGACCGACGGCTGGGTGCCGTACCCGTTCCTCGACCCCGCGCAGGGGTACGGCGTCGTGGCGATCTACTGCGTCGGCGTGGGCGTCTCGATCGGGTTGCTCGGCGTCCTGGTCGTGGGGATGAGCCGGCTGAGACTCGTCAAGGTCTGAGCTGACGGGCTACGAGCGGAAGTCGCGCAGCTTGTCGAGCACCAGGTCGGCGAGCTGCACGAGTCCGCGGATCTGGTCGTCGTCACGGTCGACCCAGCGGCACTCGGGCTCGTCGGCGACGGGGACGAAGCCGTCGTGGCGCTCCCAGACGAACAGGGTGCGGTCGGCACCGAGCACGTACTGCTGCCACCAGATCTGCCGCAGGTAGTGCCGGGGGATGCTCCGCCAGCCCTTCGCGGTGGTCTTGATCTCGGCGAGCACCACCCGCGAGCCCTGGACACCGACGCCGTCGGGGGTCGCGAGGTGCGCCCGGTTCGCGGCGGCGTGGAACAGGTGCGCCGAGGGCTGGATGCCGTGCGTGGCCGCGACCCAGGCGGCGATGTGGGGCTCGCGGTCCTTGCCGTGCTCGGTGAACGCGTTGCCGGAGAACCGTGAGCCGTAGCGCTTCTCGGTGACGACGGCCTCGACCGCGTGCAGCGAGGCGAGCCGAGCGACGTCGGTCGCGGTGATGCCCGCGGCGCGGGCGCGGAGCCAGGCGAAGCGGTCCGAGGAGTGCGCGACGATCCGCTCGGTGTGGCCGCGCAGGGCGGTGAACGCGTCGCGCCCGGGGACCGCAGCCGGCGTGGCGGAGGCAGACAGCTCCTCCAGTCCGGGGTCCAGGTCGCCCCACAGGGTGGGCTGCACGATCGTCACCCGTCGATTCTCCCCCCGACCACCGGCAAGACCGAATCCGACGCGCTCACGAGGCGCAGCGCACACGTCAGGAGACCAGCTCACGCCCCTCGGCGTAGGCGACCAGCTCGTCGACCCCGGCGGGGGAGAGCGCGTAGCCGATCGCGAGCGCCGCTGCGCCCTGCAGCGCGGCGAGCGACCCCGCACGCGACTGGGCGATGACGAGGTGCTCGGTGGCGAGCGGCATCGACCGCGAGTAGACGACCTCGCGGACGCCGGCGAGCAGGTGCTCACCAGCCTGCGTGATCGAGCCGCCCAGGACGATCACCGACGGGTTCATGAGCGAGACGCACGTGGCGAGCACCTCGCCGATGTCGCGGCCCGCCTGTCGGACGGCGTAGATGGCGTCGAGGTCGGTGCGGTTCACCAGGTCCAGCACGTCGGCGCCAGTGTGGGCGTCGTGCCCCTTCGCACGCAGGGCACGGGCGATCGCCGGACCGGACGCAACCGCCTCGAGGCACCCGGTGTTGCCGCAGTGGCAGGGGACGTCGCCGGCACGGGACACCCGCACGTGGCCGATGTCACCGGCGGTGCCCTGGGCGCCGCGTTGCAGTTCGCCGTCCGACACGATGCCGGACCCGATGCCGGTGGCGACCTTGACGAACAACAGGTGGTCGACGTCGGGCCAGCCGTGCTCCCGTTCGCCGAGGGCCGCGATGTTCACGTCGTTGTCGAGCAGGACGTGCGCCGCGATGTGCTGGCGGAGCCACGACGGCACGTCGAAGCCGTCCCACCCGGGCATGATCGGGGGGTTCGCCGGGCGTCCGGTCGAGAACTCCACCGGACCGGGCACGCCGATGCCGATGGCGATGACGTCCTGTCGGGCGCGGCCGACCTCGTCGAGCAGCTCGTCGATGGTGGCGACCAGCCACGACAGGGTCTCCACCGGGCCGGCGGCGATGTCGATGCGCGCTTCGCGGGTGGCGAGCGGGGCAGCGACCAGGTCCGTGACGGCGACACGGCCGTGCGAGGCGCCGAGGTCGGCGGCGATCACGAGCCGGGCGCGGGGCTTCAGCGCCACCTGGGCCGGCGGCCGTCCTCCGGTGGAGACGGCGGTGTCGACGGGGCCGACGAGACCGACCTCGATGAGGGAGTCCAGGCGCACGCCGATGGTGGAGCGTGCGAGTCCTGTCAGTGCGGCGAGCTCGGCCCGGGTCCGCGGCACGCCGTCGCGGAGGATCTGGAAGAGCTCGCTCGTCCCGACCGGAGGCGACGCTGCCGTCCGAGTCAAGTCGACCATGGGGGGAGTGAAGCACACATCGAACGCGCCACGCAACGAAGTTCGTCGACCTTCCACGAACTTCTGCTTGACCGCCGACAGAAGTGGTCATAGTGTGACGCTCGGTCAGTGACGACCGCACCATCTCGACGAGGAGAACCCCTGGTGACCCAACCGATCTCGGTTCAGCTCTACACCGTCCGCGACGCCCTCTCGGCCGACCTGCCCGGCACGCTCCAGCGCATCGCCGACATCGGCTACACGAACGTCGAGGCCTTCGGCTTCGTCGACAACGCCGACGAACTCGCCGCCGCGCTCCGCGACGCCGGCCTCGCCGCCCCGAGCGGACACGCACGACTGCTGGACGCCGGCGAGCAGGACCTCGAGCGGATCTTCCACGCGAGCGTCACCGTCGGACTCGGCACCCTGATCGACCCGCACATCGACGAGGCCCGCTGGACCACCCGCGAGGACGTCGAGGCCATCGCCCGCGAACTGAGCGCCCTCGCACCCCGCGCGGCCGACCACGGCCTGGTCCTCGGCTACCACAACCACGCGTTCGAGTTCTCGAACCGCATCGACGGCGTCAGCGCCTACGAGGTCTTCGCCGACGCGCTGTCCGACGACGTCGTGCTCGAGCTCGACACCTACTGGGTCAAGGTCGGCGGTGACGACCCGGTGGCGATCATCGGCAAGTACGGCGACAAGATCGAGTTCCTGCACGTCAAGGACGGCGACGGCTCGCACGACGACGACAAGCAGGTCGCCGTCGGCAACGGCATCATGCCGATCCGCGAGATCCTCGCCGCCGCACCCGACGCACTCCACGTCGTCGAGCTCGACGGCCACGAGGGCGACGTCTTCCAGGCGGTCGCCGACTCCTACACGTTCCTCGAGGGGGCCCGCGCATGACCGACACCACGGCGTCCACCGCCCTCGACAGCAGCACCCGGACCGGCCGCGTCGGCGTCGGCGTCATCGGCGCCGGGGTCATCTCCGACCAGTACCTGTCGAACCTCACCGTCTTCCCCGACGTCGAGGTCCGCTTCATCGCCGACATCGACCTGCCGCGCGCAGCCGCCCAGGCCGAGAAGTGGGGCGTCGCCGGGTCGGGCACGGTCGAGGAGCTCCTGGCCGACGACGACATCGAGATCGTCGTCAACCTCACGATCCCGGCCGCCCACGTCGAGGTCGCCCTGCAGGTCCTCGCCGCCGGCAAGCACGTGTGGGGCGAGAAGCCCTACGCCCTCGACCGCGAGAGCGCGACCGAACTCCGTGACGCCGCACGCGCCGCGGGCAAGACCGTCAGCGTCGCACCCGACACCTTCCTCGGTGCCGGCCTGCAGACCGCGCTCCGCACCATCCGCGACGGCCGCATCGGCAAGCCGCTCAACGGCCTGACGCTCTTCCAGAGCCCCGGCCCGGAGTCCTGGCACCCGAGCCCCGAGTTCCTCTTCGCGTACGGTGCGGGCCCCCTGTTCGACATCGGCCCGTACTACATCACCACCCTGGTGCAGACGTTCGGTCCGGTGAAGAAGGTCACGGCGACGGCGTCGAGGTCCCGCGCCACGCGCACGATCGGCTCTGGCCCGAAGGCGGGCACCGAGTTCCCCGTCGACGTCCCGACGAACCACTCCGCACTGATCGAGTTCGAGGACGGCGGGAGCGCGCAGAGCGTCTTCTCGTTCGAGTCGGACCGCGGTCGCACGGGCGTCGTCGAGATCGCGGGCGAGACCGGCACCGTCGTGTTCCCGGACCCGAACAACTTCGACGGCGACACCGAGCTGTACGCGCTCGGTGCCGAGGAGCCCGAGACGATCCCCGCGGTCGGCTCCACCTACTCGCGCGGCACCGGCGTGGTCGACCTCGCCCGCTCGCTCCGCGCAGGCGACGAGAACCGGGTCCCCGGTGCCCTCGCCTTCCACGTCCTCGACGTGATGGTCTCCATCGCCGAGGCGGCAGAACGTGGCGAGGCGGTGCTCGTCGAGAGCACCGTGTCGCCCTCCCAGACCCTCCCAGAGGGTTGGGACCCCGCGGAGCAGACCCTGGCCTGACCGGCCCGGATCCGCCCCGCACACCACAGCAGCACCCGAAGATCCATCCCGCACCACCCCTGCACCATCCCTGCACCATCTCAACGACGAGAAAGTAGAGAGTCATGCGCACTGCCATCCGCGCACTGGCCATCACCGCGGCCGCCGCACTCACCGTGACCGGCCTCGCAGCCTGCTCCTCCGGATCGTCCGGTTCCTCCGGCGACTCCAAGACGCTCACCTACTGGGCGTCCAACCAGGGCACGTCGCTCCAGAACGACAAGGAGGTGCTGACCCCCGTCCTCAAGAAGTTCACGAAGGAGACCGGGATCAAGGTCGACCTCCAGGTCATCGGCTGGAACGACCTGCAGACGAAGATCCAGACCGCCGTCACCTCGGGCCAGGGCCCGGACGTCGTCAACATCGGCAACACCTGGGCCACTTCGCTCCAGGCGACCGGTGCGTTCCAGGAGTACGGCGACTCCGAGATGAAGGCGATCGGCGGTGCCGACAAGTTCGGCAAGGTCGCGCTCTCCACCGGTGGCGCCCCCGGCAAGACCGTCACGAGCGTCCCGCTCTACGGCCTCGCGTACGGCCTGTACTACAACAAGTCCATGTTCAAGGACGCCGGCCTCGAGGCACCGACCACGTGGGAAGACCTCACGGCGGACGCCAAGAAGCTCACGACCGGCGGCAAGTACGGCTTCACCATCGCCGGTGGTTCGTACACCGAGAACTCGCACTTCGCGTTCATCACCTCGGCGCAGAACGGTGGCGAGTGGTTCGACAAGGACGGCAAGCCGACCTTCACCGACAAGGCGAACGTCGACGGCATCAAGCGCTACCTCGACCTGATGCAGTCCGACAAGGTCGTCAACACCTCGAACGCGCAGTACGACAACGGCACGCAGGCCGTCTCGGACTTCGCGAACGGCAAGGCCGCGATGATGTTGACGCAGAACAACGCGAACGCGACGATCACCTCGCAGGGCATGAAGACGGACGAGTTCGGCGTCGTGCCGTTCCCGACCACCGCTGACGGCGCGGACATCGCGTCGTTCCCGGCCGGCATCAACCTGTCGATCTTCAAGAACACGAAGAACAAGGACGGCGCGCTCAAGTTCGTCAAGTACATGACGAGCGCGGACACGCAGACCACGCTCGACAAGCCGTACTCGGCCCTCCCGGTGCTCGCCGCCGCAGCTGACTCGGTCACCGACGAGCAGACGAAGACGTTCCTCGACATCTACAACAACAAGGCCAAGCCCCTCCCGCTTGTCCCCGCCGAGGACCAGTTCGAGTCCACCGTCGGCAAGGCGATGAACGACATGTTCGCCAAGATCGCCACCGGCGGCTCCGTGTCCGACAGCGACATCAAGACCGCGCTGCAGACCGCCCAGGACCAGGTGTCCCAGGCGAACGGCTGATCCAGCCAGGAGGCCCGGGGCGCGTCCGCAAGGACGCCCCCGGGCCTCCACCCCTCGCGTCCACAGCCGGACGCGCCGGGGCAGGTCGTCACCGGCCCCACAGCCCCAGAGCCGGCCATCCGCCGGCAGTGAGCGTCCCGTCTCACGCACGCCGTGCCTCCCGTCCGCTGCCACGGACCGGAGTGCGAAGCACCCGAACCCCCTCCTGCCGAAAGGCCCCCGCCCATGTCCACGACGGTCCTGCCCGATGCGGAGCGCATCGACCTGACGCACACGAAGGGCTCGACGCTGTCGGGCCGTCCGCCAGGTCGCAAGCGCAAGACCAACTGGCTGCCCTACGCGCTCGTCGCGCCGGCCATCCTGTTCGAGCTGCTCATCCACATCGTCCCGATGCTCACCGGCATCTGGATCTCGTTCATCCAGCTCACCAAGTACTTCAT
The DNA here is from genome assembly GCF_004346515.1 of Curtobacterium sp. PhB191. Lineage (NCBI taxonomy): Bacteria > Bacillati > Actinomycetota > Actinomycetes > Micrococcales > Microbacteriaceae > Curtobacterium > Curtobacterium sp. PhB191. The sequence goes on along the minus strand of NZ_SMBV01000004.1, from coordinate 73,183 downwards.
CGCCAACTGGGGCGCTGCACCCTTCGCGGGACTGCACAACTACTCGGTCGTCGTCGACTTCGACCAGGCGATCGGCAAGGGCGTCCTGCACTCCTTCCTGATCACCTGCGGCTTCACGGTGCTCGTCGTCGGCCTCTCCTGGACCTTCGGCATGGCCGCCGCGGTCGCACTGCAGAAGCCGTTCAGGGGCCGCGGGCTGTTCCGCACCCTGTTCCTGGTGCCGTACGCGCTGCCGATGTACGCCGGCATCATCACCTGGAAGTTCATGTTCCAGCGTGACTCCGGCGCCGTGAACCACGTCCTGGTCGACCAGTTGCACCTGTTCAACGGCACCGGCCCGTTCTGGCTGATCGGCTCGAACGCCTTCGTCTCCGTCGTCGTCGTGGCGATCTGGAAGACCTGGCCCTTCGCGTTCCTGATGCTGATGGCCGGCCTGCAGTCCGTGCCGAACGACGTGTACGAGGCCGCCTCGGTCGACGGTGCGAAGCCGTTCCGGCAGTGGCGCTCGATCACGCTGCCGATGGTCCGCCCGGTCAACGTGACGCTCGTGCTCGTGATGTTCCTCTGGACCTTCAACGACTTCAACACGCCGTTCGTGCTGTTCGGCTCGACCGCGCAGCCCCCGGCCGCGGACCTGCTGAGCTTCCACATCTACAACGCGTCCTTCATCACCTGGAACTTCGGCTCCGGTGCCGCGATGAGCGTCCTGCTCCTCATCTTCCTGCTCATCGTCACCGGCATCTACCTCGCCGTGACCAACCGGAGGTCCGTCCGTGCGTGAGACATTCGGCGCCAAGTCCTTCAAGGTCGTGACCCTGGTCATCCTGACCCTGTTCACGGTCGTGCCCCTCTACGTGATGATCACCACGGCCATCAAGCCGCTCGGTGACGTGCAGAACGACTTCACGTGGATCCCGACCAACATCACCATCCAGCCGTTCATCGACATGTGGTCGACGGTGCCGCTCGGCAAGTACTTCGTGAACTCGCTCGTGGTCTGCACGGTCGCCACGGTGTTCTCGCTGATCATCGCGACGTTCGCCGCCTACGGTGTCTCGCGCTGGAACTTCAAGGGCAAGAGCACCTTCACCACCGCGGTGCTCTCCACCCAGATGTTCCCCGGCGTGCTGTTCCTGCTCCCGCTGTTCCTCATCTTCACGAACCTCGGGAACTCGCTCGGCATCCAGCTCGTCGGCAGCTGGACCGGCCTGATCATCACGTACCTGACGTTCACGCTCCCGTTCTCGATCTGGATGCTCGCCGGCTACTTCGAGACCATCCCGCGGGAGCTCGACGAGGCCGCGATGGTCGACGGTTCCGGCCCGATGGGTGCCCTGTTCCGGGTCATCCTGCCCTCGGCCCGTCCGGGTCTGGTGGCGGTCGGCATCTACTCGTTCATGACGGCCTGGGGCGAGGTGCTGTTCGCCTCGGTCATGACCAACGGCGACGGGCAGACCCTGGCGGTCGGTCTGCAGCAGTACTCCACGCAGACGAACGTGTACTGGAACCAGATCATGGCCGCGTCCCTGGTCGTGTCCATCCCCGTGGTGATCGCGTTCCTCATCGTGCAGCGCCAGTTCGTGGCCGGCTTGACCGCCGGTGCGGTGAAGTAGGCAGCTGGCTCGACCCCAGCTCCAGCTTCGCGAAAGCGACAGATTCCCGGCGAACATCGCCGGGAATCTGTCGCTTTCGCGTACCGGTCCGTGCCACTGGAACACGACACGGCAGGATGGGGCGCATGAGTGGAGCGCGCGGGCGGCAGCTGCTGCCAGGACAGAGCAGCCGGGTGCACGTGTACGACCTCGAGTCGCGGACATCGCGGCTGGTGTTCGAGTCGAGGACGGTGCTCGTCGAGGCGCCGAACGTGCTCGACGACGGCACCCTGGTGCTGAACGGGAACGGCGACCTGTGGCTGCTGCCGCTCGCCGACGGCGCACAGGTCCTCGACGAGACCGCGCTCGTCCCGGTGCCGATGCCCGGCGTCCCCGAGATCAACAACGACCACGTGCTCGACCCCTCGGGCAAGTCGGTCGTGGTGAGCGGCCGCGACGGGGACCTGTACCGGGTGCCCGTGCCGGCCGGGGGAGCGGCCGCGACCCTCACCGACGTCACCACCGCGCTGCCGGTCGTCCGGAAGTTCTACCTGCACGGCATCGCTCCGGACGGGGAGACCCTCGCGGCGATCGTCGGGGAACGCACCGAGGCGGGCGTCTGGACCACCGACGTCGCACTCGTCGACCCCGCCACCGGCGACCCGACGTTCCTGACCCGCGACGAGCACCCCGACGACGGTGTCTCGTTCGCGGGCGAGATGCTCGTGTGGAACTCGGAGCGGTTCACGCCGGGCACCGCGCAGCTCGTCGCGCTCTGGCCGGGGGCGACCGACCCGGTCCGGATCACGAACGACGACCGGGTGAACTGGTTCCCGCACGTCTCGCCGGACGGGGAGCACCTGCTCTACCTGTCCTACGAGCCGGGCGTGCAGGGCCACCCGGCCGACCACCGCGTGGAACTGCGGCGGCTGCCCGGGGTGCTCGTCCGCGGCGCCCGGATGATGCCGGTGCCGGAGACCCTCGTCGTGCTCGACGGCGGCCAGGGCACGGTCAACGTCCCGCCGTGGTCCCCGGACTCCCGCTGGTTCGTCTACTGCGACTACCCCGTGGCGCCGTAGCCGCCGCGAGTCCACGCGCTGAGCGACAGTCCACGCGCCCGGTGGCCCGTGGACTGTCGCTCAGCGCGAAACGTCGGCGGAGCCCCTCAGACCTCGCGCACCTGCCCCTGCTTGAGGTGCAGGCGACGCTCGGCCCGCTTCGCCACCCACGAGTCGTGCGTGACGATGACGACCGTCAGCCCGCGTTCCTTCCACTGCTTCTCGATGAGCCCCATGATCTCGTCGCGGGTGCCCTCGTCGAGCGCGCCGGTCGGCTCGTCCGCCAGCAGGACGCTCGGGTTCTTCACCAGGGCACGGGCGATCGCCACGCGCTGCTGCTGCCCGCCGGAGAGCTCGGCCGGCAGGTGCTCCATCCGCTCGCCGAGCCCGACCTCGCGGAGCGCCGCCGTGGCCCGCTCGCGGATCTCCGAACGTGCCCGGTTCGCGAGCGACCCCGCGAACGCCGTCTCGACGTTCTCGAGCGCCGTCAGCGTCGGGATGAGGTTGAAGCTCTGGAACACGAAGCCGATCTCCGTCGCCCGCAGGTCGGTCAGCGCACGGTCGCCGAGCTTCGCCACGTCGCGGTCGCCGCCGAGGTGGATCGAGCCGGCCGTCGGCCGGTCGAGCGCCCCGAGCATCTGCAGCAGCGTCGACTTTCCGCCGCCGGTCGGCCCCTGGATCGCCACGAGCTGTCCCTGCGGGATCGTCAGGTCCACGTTCGTCAGGGCGGTGACGGTGCGGTTCTTCTGCTTGTACGTCTTGCTGACGTTGGTCAGCCGGTACATCGGACTGGAGGCGCGGCTCGCCTCTGCCTGGCCGGGTGCGGTGTCGGTGCTGGTCACGGTCACTCCTTCTGGTCGCGTGGTCGGGGTCGGTGCGGGTCCGGCGGTCGGCACCGCGCCGGTGGCGGGGCCGGGCATCAGGCCACGCTCCGCAGTGCCTCGGCCGGACGGAGCTTGCTCGCGCGCCAGCCGCCGAGTGCGCCGGCGATGAGGCCACCGAGGATCGCGAGGCCGATCGCCAGCAGGATGACCTCGACGGTCACCGGGGCGTGCAGCACCACGTCGGTCGTCGACGCGGTGCTCGCGCCGCCGCCGAAGCCGCCGGCCGGGGCGCCGCCCGTCGTGCCGCTGCCCGCGGCCGCGGTCGCCGCGCCACCGGGCATGCCACCGCCGCCACCTGCGCCGCCGCCACCGGTCGTGCTCGAGGCGCTCGCCGAGATGGTCGGGCTGATGATGTTCACCACGAGGATGCCGATCAGGCCGGCTGCTGCGCCGAGGACACCGCCGATGAGGCCCTGCACGAGGGACTCGCCGGCGACCTGCCGGGTGATGCGGCCGTTCGACCAGCCGATGGCCTTGAGGGTGCCGAACTCGCGGGTGCGCCTCGTGACGCCGGAGATCGTGAAGAGGATCGCGATGAGGAACGCCGCCGCCAGCACCACGATCGACAGCCAGGTGCCGAGGTTCGAGACGAGGCTCGACGCGGTGCTCAGCGAACCGGAGACGCTCGACGCCAGGTCGGACTCGGTGGAGACCGTGGCGGTGGTGAGCTTCTGCTGCAGGGCGGTCTTGATCGCGCTGACGTCCGACGACGACTCGGCGGACACGTAGATCGAGGTGACCTTGCCGTCGAGGTCCGCCAGCGCCTGCGCGGTGTCGAGTGGGATGTAGGTGTTCGAGCCCGTGGTCGACGACGAGCCCGTCGAGGTGACGATGCCGATGACCTCGAAGTCGGTGCCGCCGATGTCGACGGTGTCGCCGACCGCCTTCGACTCGCTCTTGGCGTAGGACGCGTCCAGCACGACGACGTCCTCGCCGGCGTCCTTCGCGGTGAAGGTGCGGCCCTTGGTGAGCTCGGTGCTGGTCAGTGGTCCGACGGCGTCTCCGGAGACCGGGATGCCCGTCACGGTGAACGAGTCGACGTTGAACGAGCCGCCGCCGAAGCCGCCGCCGCCCTGGCCGGAGTCGCCGCTCGGCGGGCCCTGCTGGGTGGAGCTGTCCGTGCTGCTGCTGTCCGTGCTGCTGCTGTCGGAGCTGCTGCTGTCGGAGCTGCTGCTGTCCGTGCTGCTGCCGTCGGTCGACTGCTGGACCTGCCCCGAGAACGTGCTGTTCTCGAGGGTCAGGACGCCGGTCGCCGCCTTGACGCCGTCGGTGCCCGTCACGGTCGTGAGGTTCGCTGCGCTGAGCGTGCTCGTGCCGCGGGCGACGGCGAGCCGTGACTGCGACAGGTCGGTCGAACCGCTGCTGTCGCTGTCGTCACCGCTCTGGCTGCCGAAGTCGAAGCTCGGCCGACCGGAGCCCGACGCGCTCGGGGTCGTCGTCTTCGTGACGGTGATGTCGGTGCCGACGCCGTACACGGACTGCAGGACGCTGGACTGGGCCGCCTTCACGCCGCCGGCGATCGAGGACACGATGACCACGAGGGCGATGGCCAACGCCATGCCGATCGCGATGATGACGGTCTGCTTCTTGCGGTTCGTGAGTTCGCGCCTGAGGTACGTCAGGAACATGGTTCTCCTCGGTGGTGGCCGGCTGGGGTCACCGGCCGCGCAGAGCGCACGGCGGGGCCGACGGAGGAGAACGTAGGCAGCCGGTCAGTGGCCGCCCCATCGGCAGCCTATGAGCTGTCTAAGGGGCCCTCAGCTCGCGTCGCCGTACTCCCGGCGCAGGTGCTCCGCGTAGCCGCCGGGCGTCCGGCCGGCGAACCGACCGCTCGTCACCACGGGCAGGTCGACCGTCGCGTCGACGCGGAACCCCATCGCGTGCGCCCGCTCGACGAGCCGGACGTCCTCGTGCTCAGGGACGGGGTCGAACCCGCCGAGCGCCAGGTACGCCGATGCCAGCACGCCGAGGTTCGCGCCGTGCACGTGCCCGAGCGCGGCGCCGGGCGGGTGCGCCTGCGTCCACCGGGCGAGTACGACCGGGTCCAGGTCGTCCGGGTCGGGGACGACGGCGCCGACGAGCACGTGCGCCCCGGAGCGGAGGGCGTCGGCCTGCTGGACCAGCCAGCCCTCCGGCACCCGCGAGTCCGCGTCGGTGTGGGCGAGCCAGCGGGACGCCGGGTCGGCGGGGTGCTGCCGGAGCGCGTGCGTGGCCCCGATGGTCCGCGCCCGACCGACGCCGACGTGGGCGGTCGCGACGACGTCGACGGGGAAGCGCTCGACGACCGTCGCCGTGTCGTCGGTGCAGCCGTCGAGCACGACCGTCACCGAGACCGCCACGTCGGGGTGCTCCCCGCCGAGTCGGGCGCGGGCGGCGAGCAGGGCGTCGAGGCAGGCGGCGATGCGGTCCTCCTCGTCGTGGGCGGGCAGCACGACGTCGATCCGCGTGACGCCGGAGGGCGCGGTCACCGGACGAGCCCCTCGGCCCGTGCGACCGACACGACGCCGGGGCCGGGCAGGACGCTCAGCACGAAGTCCGGTTCGACGTGGCGGACGAGCGCCGGTCGTGGCCACCGTTCCGCGAGCCGGGCGTCCACCGCGTCACCGCTCGACACCGCCTCGTCGTCGGGGTGGCGCCAGTGGCAGGCGACCAGCACGCCGTCGTCGTCGAGCGACGCCAGCACCCGGTCGATCGTCTCGTCGAGGTCTGCGGGGGACAGGTAGTAGCCCACCTCGGACATCACGACGAGGTCCCACCGACCCGTCGGCCACTCGGCGGGCAGCGAGGCCCGCACGAACCGGGCCCCCGGCGCACGGACGGCAGCCCGGTCCAGCGGCGCTGCCGAGATGTCGGTGCCGAGCACGGCGTCGGCCCGTTCGGCGAGCGCTGCAGTGAGGACGCCCGTGGCGCAGCCGAGCTCGAGCGCGGACCGGTACCGCTCGCGGGGGAGCGCGGCGAGCGTCACCGCCCGCTTGCGGTGTTCGTACCAGGAGCGCTCGAAGTCCCAGCCCTCCGGCTTCCGCTCGTAGTGCGCGTCGAACGACTCCCGCGAGCGCGACGCCGTCGGCTCGGGCGCGAAGAACCACTCGGCCGACCGCAGGTGGTGCGCGGCGTGCCGGTCGTCGATGATCGCCTCGTCCCCGGCGGCTCCGGACAGCGGGCGGATCTGCGAGGCGTAGGCGTCGAGGGCGGCGCGCTTCCGCCCCCGAACGGCGTCGGCCAACGGCAGGACCCGGGCTCGGTCCCACGGCTGTGCGGACGCGGACGGTTCGTCCCAGTGCCACGCCCAGATCGGGTACGTCAGCAGCGACACCCCGGTGGCATCGGCGGTCACCGCTTCGGCGACCTCACCAGCGATGCGGTGGTCCCGGTGACCGTCCCCGCGCCACGGCGCCACCACGAGCGTCGGCCGCGCGGCGTCGTCGAGCGCTCGCCGCAGGGCGTCGGTGACCTCGTCCCGGTGCTCCCGCGTCCCGCCGTCAGGGATCCCGACCGACGACGCCGTCGCCCCGGGGTGCAGCGTGGCGAGGGCCCGGACGAACTCGTCGTCGCGCACGGCCGCCAGCTCCGGCGCCGTCGTGGTGGGGGAGTCCGGGTGCGAGCGCTCGCCGCGGGTGAGGAGCACGACGTGGGTGGGGAGTCCCGCATCGGCTGCGGTCGCGATGAGCCCGCCGGCACCGAGGGTCTCGTCGTCGGGGTGCGGCGCGAGGACCACCACGGAGCCGATGCCGTCCAGGTCGAGGGGCGTGGCCGACCGCGTGTCGAGGAACGGTGTCCACACCGCGGGGTCGGTGCCCGGCTCGCGGTGGTCGAAGCTCACCACGCGACACCGCCGCGCTCCGTCACGATGCGGCCGATCCGGGCGAGGTCGCGGGCCCCGTGGTCCTGCAGCACGTAGAGCTCGAGGTCGGCGACCCGTGCCGCGACCGCGGGATCCGAGGTCAGGGGAGCCGGGCCGACGGTGGCGACGACCCGCTCGCGCACGGCGTCCACCGCTCGGCGCACCCGGGAGCGCACCGTCTGGGCGAGCAGCGGCCAGTCGACCTCCGCGGCGTCGGGCTCCTCGGAGCGGTCGATCCGGGCGGCGGCGTCGGCGAGGGCGTCCTCGGCGTCCGCGAGGTCGAGCACGGTCGCACCGAGCGCGGCCTGCAGCAGTTCGGACTCCGGGTGGGCCGCGGCCAGCGCGCGCAGGACCCGGCCGAGGCCCACCGCACCGCCCCACCAGCACGCGGCGACGCCGATGCCGCCCCACGCGAAGCCCGGTCGCTGCAGGTACCAGCCGGGTGCGCCGACGAGCCGTGCCGTGGCGCCGTCGAAGTCCACCGGGCCGCTCGGCACGTCGGGCATGCCCCGGGCGACCCAGGCCTCGTCGTGCGCGGTGACGCTGTCCTGCCGCAGGTCCACGGCGACGAGGACACGGTCGTCGCCGGCGTGCGCGGTCACCAGCGCGTGCGACAGCGTCGACGCGAGGGAGCACCACGGCTTCGTGCCGGTCAGGATCGCCGTGCCGTCGTCCTGGAGCGCGGCCTCGAGGCGGAGTCCCGGGCCCTCGGCAGCGAAGACGCCCCAGGTCGAGTCGGCGGGGACCGGCACGTCGGCCTGCTGCAGGATGCCGAGCGCGTCGAGGTGCGGCTCGACGGTGCGGGCGGTCGCGACGTCGCCCGCGGCGACGGCGGCGAGCGTGGCGAGGAAGCCGCCGGCGGTCCCCGCGGACAGGAGCGGGGTGGTGGCGGCGAGCGTGCGCGCGGCCGTCAGACGGTCTGCCGGGCTCGAGCCGGGCCTCCCGGCCGTCTCCTCGATCCCCGCGGTGTCGACGTGCCTGGCGGACGGTGGCCAAGCGGAGGATCGCAGCATCCCCCCAACCTACGAAGGAGCGGCCGAGTGCACTCGGAGCGATCCACAGAGCGCGGAGGGGCGGTCCACAGACAGCTCATAGGAATTCCTCGATACTCGAAGACGTGACCATCTCCCAGCCTGCAGCAGCCCCGCGCCTCACGCGTGCCGACGGAACCCCGTTGCGCATCCTGGTCGTCGACGACGAAGCCAGCCTCACCGACCTGTTGTCCATGGCGCTCCGCTACGAGGGCTGGGACGTGAAGAGCGCGAACGGCGGGCAGGACGCCCTGACGACGGCGCGGGAGTTCAAGCCCGACGCGATGGTGCTCGACGTGATGATGCCGGACCTCGACGGCCTGCAGGTGCTCAGCCGGCTGCGGCAGAACAACGACGACACCCCGGTGCTGTTCCTCACCGCGAAGGACTCGGTCGAGGACCGCGTGACCGGGCTCACCGCCGGCGGCGACGACTACGTCACCAAGCCGTTCTCCCTCGAGGAGGTCGTGGCGCGACTCCGGGGCCTCATCCGCCGCTCGCAGATCGCGATCTCCGAGGCCGGCGACTCCCGCATCGTCGTCGGCGACCTGGTGCTCGACGAGGAGTCGTACGAGGTGCACCGTGCTGGCCGGCCGATCGAGCTGACCGCCACCGAGTTCGAGCTCCTCCGCTTCCTGATGCGCAACCCCCGTCGCGTGCTGTCGAAGGCGCAGATCCTGGACCGCGTGTGGTCGTACGACTTCGGCGGCAAGTCCTCGGTCGTCGAGATCTACATCTCCTACCTGCGCAAGAAGATCGACGCCGGTGAGACCCCGATGATCCACACGGTGCGCGGCGTCGGGTACGTCATCAAGCCCACCTCGTGACCCTCCGGCGCCGGCTCGTCCTGAGCATCGTCGCCCTCGTCGTCGCCGTCAGCGCGGTGATCGGGGCGGTGAGCATCATCGCGCTCTCCTCGATCCAGACCGGTGCGATCGACAAGCAGATCACCAGCGCCACCCACCGTGCGCAGCGCTACCTCGAGCAGAACCAGAGCGGGCAGCCGAGCATCGACCTGTCCCGTCCGTCGGGGCAGGCCGCGGGGACCCTGACCGCCTACTTCGTGGACGGGCAGGTCGTCATCGCGAACGTCCTCGACGACTACGGGCGACCGAGCTCCATCACGCAGTCGAGTGCCGCGGCCCTCGGCCAGGTGCGCGTGGGCGGCGACCCGGAGACCGTCGACCTCGGCTCGGACATCGGGCGCTACCGGCTCACCGCCGTCACCGTCGGTCCCGCCGTCCTGGTCGTCGGACTGCCGATGGCCCCGGTCTACGCCAGCGTCTGGTCGCTGTTCTGGGTGGTCGTCATCGTCGTCGGCACCGCGCTGCTCGCCGCGTCGATCGTCGCCGCCGTCGTGGTCCGGCGTTCGCTCCGCCCGCTCGAGCGCGTCGCCGAGACCGCCTCGACCGTGGCCCGGATGCCCCTCGACCGCAGTGACGCCCTGGACGGCGTCCGCGTGCCCGACACCGACCCCCGCACCGAGGTGGGCCGGGTCGGCAGCGCCTTCAACCGGATGCTCGGGCACATCGGCAGCGCGATGCAGGCCCGGGAACGGTCCGAACAGAAGGTCCGGCAGTTCGTCGCCGACGCCTCGCACGAGCTCCGCACCCCGCTCGCCTCGGTGCGCGGGTACGCCGAGCTCACCCGTCGGATGGGCGGTGACCTGCCGAAGGACGTCGTCTACGCCATGAGCCGCATCGAGTCCGAGTCGATCCGGATGACGTCGATGGTCGAGGACCTGCTGCTCCTCGCCCGCCTCGACGAGGGGCGCGAGATCCAGTTCGACGAGGTCGACCTGACCGGGCTCGTGCTCGACGCCGTGAACGACGCGCACGCCGCATCGCCGGAGCACGTCATCGAGATCGACGTGCCGTCGTCGCCCGTCGTGGTCGTGGGGGACGCCGCGCGCCTGCACCAGGTCATCGTGAACCTCGTCACGAACGCCAGGACCCACACCCCTGAGGGCACGCGCATCACCGTGGGCCTCGCGCCGTCGCCGTCGGGCCCCGGTGTCGACCTGACCGTGCGGGACACCGGGCAGGGCATCGACCCGGAGTTCCTGCCAAAGCTGTTCGAGCGGTTCGCCCGTGCCGACAGCTCCCGGTCGCGCACCGTGGGGTCGACCGGGCTCGGGCTCGCGATCGTGGACGCGGTCGTGCAGGCGCACGGCGGCAGCGTCGAGGTGGCGAGCGTGCCGGGCGACACCGTGTTCACGGTGCACCTGCCGGTGGACCCGTCGGCCGCGTCGGAGTCGGCCGCGTCGGCCGCGTCGGCCGCTGCTGCGGTGTCCGCTGATTGGTCGGGGACGCCCGCTGCGGTGGACGCGACCCACTGACGCTGGGGAGGCGCGGGGCGGGCCCGCACCGCGCCTCCCGTCCCGTGTTTGGTGACGCCCACGGCGTCTGGTACAGTTCTCGAAGCCAAAGACCGCCGGATGTCGTGCTGCTCGCAGCGTGATCGAAGGTCCTCACTCGTGAGGCATCCCGCGCAGGTGTTCCGAACCACTCCCACCATCTGGTGAGAGCAGCTCCGAGCCTCTGCGCCGGAGCTTTTTTCGTTCGTGGACCTGGGGCTACCGGCAAGAAACCCCAAGGAGAACCATGGCGAACAAGGAAGCTGCGGTCGCCGAGCTCACGGAGTCCTTCCGTAGCTCGAACGCCGTTCTGCTCACCGAGTACCGCGGTCTCACGGTCGCGCAGCTCAAGGAGCTCCGCAACTCGATCCGTGAGCACGCCACGTACGCCGTGGTGAAGAACACGCTGACCAAGATCGCGGCGAACAACGCCGGCATCTCCTCGTTCGACGAGGAACTCGCCGGTCCGTCCGCTCTCGCCTTCGTCCACGGTGACACCGTCGCCGTCGCGAAGTCGCTGCGTGCATTCGCCAAGGCGAACCCCGAGCTCGTGGTGAAGGGCGGTTACTTCGACGGTAACCCGCTCACCGCGACCGAGGTGGACAAGCTCGCCGACCTCGAGTCCCGTGAAGTTCTGCTCGGCAAGCTCGCCGGCGCCTTCAAGGCCTCGCTGTTCGGTGCTGCGTACCTGTTCCAGGCCCCCCTCTCGCAGGCCGTCCGCACCGTGGACGCCCTTCGCGAGAAGCAGGAGTCCGCGGCCTGATCAGGCTCGCGTTCCACAACCACACGTATTACTGAGTAGTAGGAGAAAATCATGGCGAAGCTTTCGCAGGACGAGCTCATCGAGGCCTTCAAGGAGCTCACGCTCATCGAGCTCTCGGACTTCGTGAAGAAGTTCGAAGAGGTCTTCGAGGTCACCGCTGCTGCCCCGGCCGCTGCTGCCGCTCCGGCCGCCGCTGCCCCGGCCGAGGCCGCTGAGGAGAAGACCGAGTTCGACGTCATCCTCAAGTCCGCTGGTGACAAGAAGATCCAGGTCATCAAGGAGGTCCGTGGCCTGACGTCGCTCGGCCTCGGTGAGGCCAAGGCGCTCGTCGAGACCGCCGACGCCAAGATCCTCGAGGGTGCGAACAAGGAGACCGCCGAGAAGGCGAAGGCGACCCTCGAGGCCGCTGGCGCCACGATCGAGCTCGCGTAGTCTCGACCGTTCGGTTCACGAAGGCCGCTGCCCCTCGGGGTGGCGGCCTTCGTCGTGCGCGACCTTTCGCGCTCAGCGACAGTTCGCGGGTCGCCGGTGGCGTGAGGTGTCGCACAGCGCGTGAGGTCGCACTGCTCAGAAAGAGATGCCGTGCGAGCGGAAGAGCGCGCGGAGGCGATCGGGCTCGACCAGGTGCCACCAGGTGACGCGGATGACGGCGCGGACGATGGGGAGCGCACGGAGCCGGTCTTCACGTCGTTTCTCAGCCCAGAGCACGTCCGCAGGATCGCGCCCCCGCAGCATGGACGGGTCGACGTACTTCTGTCGCCCGTCGAACTCGACGATCACGCCCAACGTCGGGAACCAGAAGTCGACGCGGTCGACGGTGCCGTCTCGGTGTCGGAACTCGGCCTGTGGCTCGCACGGCGGGAGTCCGAGCTGGACGAACCGGATCGCGGCGAACGACTCGCCGACCGACTCGTGTCGAGCGTCCAACGCAGCGAGCACGGTCTCCGCACGCACGGATCCGCGCGCTGGACGGATCGGGACAGACCGGCGGAGGTCGTCGCGAGCGATCGCTCCCTGCCGGACTGCCGCATCGACGGCGACCGCTGCGGTGTGGGGTGCACTCGAGGTGATGAGCGCGAGCGCGGTGTCGAGTGCGGCGGTGACCGGCACACCGTCGAAGGCGACCGAGTCGTTCAGGGGCGGCCCTGGCCAGGGGTGCCGGACGAGACCTGCTCGGTGCTGGATCGACGGGACCGCCGGGTCGATGACGTGGACGCGATCTGGAGCGGTCCCGACCAGCGGCCACCCGTGCATCAATGCGGCGGTGACGTGCGAGAACACCGACCCGACTCGGAGCCGTGGTGCGATCGCCCGTGCGCGAGCGAGGTGCTGGCCGACAGGGCTGAGGGCCTCCCATTCGTCCGCTGGGATGTACACGCCAGCGAGCAGGCGGACGAGTGTGCCCGACGCATGCTTGCGTTGCAGGAGTCTTGCGTTCGCCGGATCCAGTGCTGTCGCCCGGAGCAGGCGTGGCCGGTGGGTGCTCTCGTTCATGCCGTGATGATCGTCGAGGCGGTCCGTGCCGTGTCTGCCCGTCGGACACCTGTGGACCTGGAGCCCCGGCGCCGTCCCTGTGGAGGAATGAGCCAGCATCGAGTTCACGGGCTCAGCGACGTCTCACGGGCAGTGGGGCGCGTGAACTGTCGCTGGGCCCGCGAAGTCGCCGGAGGGAGGCGCGGGTCAGCGCAAGGTGCTGTGACGGCGGCCGTAGGCCAGGTAGAGCACGGCGCCGACGACCATCCAGATGCCGAAGGCGATCCACGTCGTGGCGCCGAGGAACACCGCCAGGAGCACGCAGCTCAGGGCGCCGAGGATCGGCACGACGGGGAACAGCGGGACGCGGTACGAGCGCTCGAGGTCGGGCTGCGAGCGACGGAGCACGATGACCGACACGTTGACGAGCGCGAACGCGACGAGGGTGCCGATGCTGGTGGCGTCGGCGAGCTCGCCCAGGGGGACCAGGGCGGCGACGATCGTGACCGCGATGCCGATGATCAACGTGTTCGCGATGGGGGTGCCGGTGCGCCGGGAGACCCGACCGAAGACCTTCGGGACCAGGCCGTCGCGGGCCATGGTGAGCAGGATCCGGGTCTGACCGTAGAGCACGGTCAGCACGACGCTCGCGATCGCGATCACCGCGCCGATCGAGAACACCAGCGCGACGAGGGGCTGTCCGGTGACGTCGACCACGATGCGGACGAGCGAGGCCTCGGACGACGAGAAGTCCGTCCACGAACGGGCACCGATCGCGGCGATGGCGACGAGGATGTACAGCGCCGTGATGAGCGCGATCGAACCGATGATCGCCCGGGGGAGGTCGCGGCGCGGGTTCTTCGCCTCTTCGCCGGCGGTGGAGGCGGCGTCGAAACCGATGTACGAGAAGAAGAGCCTAGACGCCGCGGCCGTCACCCCAGCGGCACCCATCGGCGCCAGCGGCTCGAAGTTCTGCGCCTGGAAGGCCGTGAAGGCGACGACCACGAAGAACACGAGCAGTGCGATCTTCACGACGACCATGACGGTGTTCACCCAGGCGCTCTCGCGGGCACCAGGGATCAGGACGACGGTGGCGAGCAGGACCAGGACGGCCGCCGGCAGGTTCACGACGCCGCCGTCGCCCGGAGGCGCGGACAGTGCCGTCGGCAGGTGCAACCCGAACACGCGCAGGGTCTCGTCCACGTACTCGCTCGCGCCGACCGCGACCGCGGCCACCGAGACGGCGTACTCGAGGACGAGGCACCATCCGCAGACCCACGCGATGCCCTCGCCCATCGTGGCGTAGGTGTACGAGTAGCTCGACCCCGAGGTCGGGACGGCTCCGGCCATCTCGGCGTAGGACAGTGCCGAGAGCAGGGCCGCGATCCCGGCGACGACGAAGGAGATCCACACGGCGGGACCCGCGAGCGGCACGGCCGTGCCGAGCACCACGAGGATGCCGGTCCCGAGGGTCGCGCCGACGCTGATCATCGTCAGGTGCCAGACACCGAGCGACCGGCGGAGCGGTTCGCCGTTGACGCCGACGGCCGCCTCGGACTGCAGTTGCTCGATCGGCTTGCGGCGGGCGAGCTGCTGGCGGAGGGACGTGGGACGGGACGGCGCGGACGTCATGGGACCTCGGTGGTGCGGGGGCGGGGACGGCACATGCTCGCACGCCCCCTGAACGGGGTCAAATACGGCCGTCGGACTGCACTGCGGAACGGCGGTCGTCGAGCGCGCGCCGATGTCCGACCGCGGGGATACGGTTGCTGCATGAGCATGGGCGGCGGGATGCGCGGGGGCGGCGGTGGCGGTGGTCCGCGCGGCGGCGGCCGGATCTCCAGCGGTGACTTCCGTGCGCAGAAGGCCGCCAACGCCGAAGCGCCGAAGATCCCGCACCTGGTGAAGCGGATCGCCGGGCTGTTCGTCCCGCACCGGCGGTCGATCGTCCTGACGGTCGTCCTCGTGCTGGTCGGTGCTGCGATCTCGGTGATCCCGCCGCTGTTGACGCAGCAGGCGTTCGACCGGGGCCTGTTCCCACCCTCCGGCAGCCCCGACGTCCCGGTGCTGGTCGAGCTCGTGTCGGCGATGGTGTTCCTCTGGATCGCGAGCGCCGGGGTGGGCGTCTGGCAGACCTACCTGACGGCGACGGTCGGCAACAAGGTCATGGGTGCCATGCGGATGCGCCTGTTCGGGCACCTGCAGCGCATGGAACTCGCGTTCTTCACCCGCACGAAGACCGGGGTCATCCAGTCCCGCCTGCAGAACGACGTCGGCGGCGTCGCGAGCGTGCTGAACAACACGATCTCGTCGGTGCTCGGCAACACCGTCACGGTCATCGCCGCCATCGTCGCCATGCTGCTGCTGAGCTGGCAGATGACCCTGGTCGCGGTCGTGCTGCTGCCGTTGCTCGTCATCGCGCAGCGTCGGGTCGGGCAGGTCCGTGCCCGCATCGCCGGGCAGACGCAGGAGTCGCTGTCCGACATGACGGCGATCACGCAAGAGGCACTGAGCGTCTCCGGCATCCTGCTGGCCAAGAGCTTCAACCAGCAGCGCAGTGAGACCCGCCGCTACGGGGACGAGAACCGCAACCAGATCCAGTTGCAGGTCCGCCAGCAGATGTCCGGGCAGTGGTTCTTCGCGATCGTGCAGATCTTCCTGTCGATCATCCCGGCGATCATCTACCTCGTCGCGGCCTGGCTGATCATCGGCGACGTCCCGATCACCGCCGGCACCATCGTCGCGTTCACGACGGTGCAGTCGCGCTTGCTGTTCCCGACGGTCGGCCTGCTCCGGGTGGTGCTCGACCTGCAGACCTCCGGAGCGCTGTTCGCTCGGATCTTCGAGTACTTCGACCTGAAGCCCGCGATCACCGACTCGCCCACGGCGAAGCCCGTCGACGACACCATGGTCGGTCACGTCGCGTTCGACGACGTGACGTTCACGTACCCGGACGGCGAGGCCGACAAGCCGACGCTCCGCGGGGTCTCGTTCGACCTCCGACCCGGGCAGTTCGCCGCCTTCGTCGGTCCATCGGGCGCGGGCAAGACCACCGTGTCGTACCTGGTGCCACGGTTGTACGAGGCGACCGAGGGTTCCGTGCGGTTCGCCGGACAGGACGTCCGCGACCTCGTGCACGAGGACCTCATGCGCCACGTGGGGATCGTCAGCCAGGAGACGTACCTGTTCCACGCGACGATCGGCGACAACCTGCGCTACGCCAAGCCGGACGCGACCGACGACGAGGTCGAACGGGCGGCACGCGCGGCGAACATCCACGACACGATCGCCTCGTTCCCGGACGGCTACGACACGGTCGTGGGGGAACGCGGGTACCGACTGTCCGGCGGCGAGAAGCAGCGGATCGCGATCGCGCGGGTGCTCCTGAAGGACCCTCCCGTGCTCGTGCTCGACGAGGCCACGAGCGCGCTCGACTCGATCTCGGAGCGCGTGGTGCAGACCGCGCTCGACACCGCCGCCGCGGGGCGCACCACCATCTCGATCGCGCACCGGCTGTCGACGATCCGGGACGCCGACGTCATCTTCGTGCTCGACCACGGGCGGATCGTCGAGCAGGGCACGCACGACGAACTCCTCGCGCTCGACGGCACCTACGCGCTCCTGCACCGGCAGCAGAACGCCCCGGCGGACGCCGTCGGCCGCTGACCCCGCCGATCACGGCCACCGACCTGCGGGCGGGCGCGCCGATCGGACACGCGCCCCCAGACCGGACGGGAGGCCCGTGGCGGCCCCGCCACGGGCCTCCCGTCCGACACGGGGCACGACCAGGGCGAGGCGCACGTCACGACCCAGCAGAACGCGGTGTCGGCGTCCTAGACTCGGCCCCGTGCGTTACGCGAACTCCGTGGTCGACCTCGTCGGCGACACCCCGCTCGTCAAGCTCAACCGCGTCACCGAGGGGGTGCGCGCGACCGTCCTGGTGAAGGTCGAGTACCTGAACCCCGGCGGATCGTCGAAGGACCGCATCGCCACGCGCATCATCGATGCTGCCGAGGCCTCCGGTGACCTGCGACCCGGCGGGACGATCGTCGAACCCACCTCGGGCAACACCGGGGTCGGGCTGGCGCTCGTCGCTCAGCAGCGCGGCTACCGGTGCGTGTTCGTGCTGCCGGACAAGGTCGGCGAGGACAAGCGCAACGTCCTGACGGCGTACGGCGCCGAGATCGTCGTCACACCGACGGCAGTGGCGCCCGAGCACCCGGAGTCGTACTACTCGGTGTCCGACCGGCTCGTCCGCGAGATCCCCGGCGCCTACAAGCCGAACCAGTACGCGAACCCGAACGGCCCCCGCAGCCACTACGAGACCACCGGTCCGGAGATCTGGCGCGACACCGAGCAGCAGATCACCCACTTCGTCGCGGGCGTCGGGACGGGTGGCACCATCTCGGGCACCGGGCGCTTCCTGAAGGAGGCGTCCGACGGCCGTGTCCGCATCGTGGGGGCCGACCCCGAGGGCTCGGTCTACTCCGGCGGCACCGGCCGGCCGTACCTGGTCGAGGGTGTGGGCGAGGACTTCTGGCCGACCGCGTACGACCCCGAGGTGCCGGACGAGATCATCGCGGTGTCGGACGCCGACTCGTTCGCGATGACCCGCCGCCTGGCGCGGGAAGAGGGCCTGCTCGTGGGCGGGTCCAGCGGGATGGCGGTCGTCGCCGCGATGCGGGCCGCCCGCGACCTGACCGAGGACGACGTCGTCGTGGTGCTGCTGCCCGACGGCGGTCGCGGCTACCTCGGCAAGATCTTCAACGACCGGTGGATGCGCTCGTACGGCTTCGCCGAGACCGACGAGGCGCGCACCGTCGGCTCGCTCATCGCCGGCAAGGACGGACGTCTGCCCGACCTGGTGCACGCGCACCCGGCGGACACCGTGCGCGAGGTCGTCGACATCATGACCAAGTACGGGGTGTCCCAGATGCCCGTGCTCAGCGCGGAACCGCCGGTCGTCATCGGCGAGGTCATCGGCGCCGTCGCCGAGAAGGACCTGCTCGAACAGGTCTTCACCGGTGCCGCGAAGATGACGGACGCCCTGACCGGTTTCGTGGGCGAGTCGCTCCCGTTGATCGGCGTGGGCGAGTCCGTGTCCGCAGCGCGTCGAGCCCTCGAGACGGTGGACGCCCTGCTCGTCGTCGAGGACGGCAAGCCGGTCACGGTCCTGACCCGCCACGACCTCCTGACCTACCTCTCCGAGTAAGGAACGCAGCCAGCATGACCGAGTTCAGCACCCGCGCCGTCCACGCCGGCCAGGAGCCCGACGGCCCCACCGGCGCCGTCATCCCGCCGATCCACCTGACGTCCACCTACGTGCAGGACGGCATCGGCGGGATGCGGAACGGCTACGAGTACTCCCGTGCCGGCAACCCGACGCGCGACTCCCTGCAGACGCTGCTCGCCGACCTGGACGGCGGCGTGGCCGCGTACTCCTTCGCTTCCGGTCTCGCCGCCGAGGACGCCCTGCTCCGGGCGGCGCTCCGTCCCGGGGCCCGCGTCGTGATGGGGAACGACGTGTACGGCGGGACCCACCGTCTGGTCAGCCGACTGCACGTGCCGTGGGGCGTCGAGCTCGTCGTCGTCGACATGAGCGAGCTCGACCAGGTCCGGGCCGCGCTGCAGGGCGCCCCCGAGGACACCGTGCTCTGGGTCGAGACGCCGACCAACCCGCTCATGAAGATCGCCGACATCGCCGGACTCGCGACCCTCGGGCACGAGGCCGGCGCACTCGTCGTCGTGGACAACACCTTCGCGTCGCCGTACCTGCAGCAGCCGCTGTCGCTCGGTGCCGACGTCGTCGTGTACTCGACGACGAAGTACCTGGGTGGCCACTCCGACGTCGTCGGTGGGGCCGTCGTACTCGCCGACCAGGAGCTCGCGGCGAAGGTGCAGTTCCTGCAGTTCGGCGCCGGTGCGATCTCGTCGCCGTTCGACGCCTTCCTGACCACCCGCGGCATCAAGACCCTGGCGGTCCGGATGGAGCGGCACTCCACGAACGCGCAGGCCGTCGCCGAGGGGCTCGTCGCAGCGCCGGGCATCGAGCGCGTCTACTACCCGGGGCTCGCCGACCACCCGGGGCACGACATCGCCGCCCGCCAGATGCGCGGGTTCGGCGGGATGCTGTCCGTCGCACTGTCCGGCGGCCCGGACGCTGCCCGGCGCTTCGCGGAGTCCACGGAGCTGTTCGCGCTGGCCGAGTCGCTCGGGGGAGTGGAGTCGCTCATCGGGTACCCGAGCGAGATGACGCACGCCTCGGTGAAGGGCACGGAGCTCGCGGTGCCCGAGAACGTGGTGCGCCTGTCCGTCGGCATCGAGGACGCGGGCGACCTGATCGCGGACCTGCAGCAGGCGCTGACGCGCTGACGCGGACCTGCAGCACGCGCTGACGCGCATCGCGCGTGGTCCGCGCCCCGCGACGTCGGCGGTGTCGCCCCTCGCCCCTACGATGAGCGGGTGAGCACCACGGCGACGAGGACGGGCCTGCTGAGCGGGCGGTACGCCCTCGCGACGATCGGCATGGTCGCCATCGTGGGCGTCGCGGCGTTCCAGAACCTGGCGATGACGACGATCATGCCGGTGATCAGTCGCGACCTGGACGGCGAGGCCCTGTACGCCCTGGCCTTCGCGGCACCGCTCGCGGCCGGGGTGCCCGGCATGGTGCTCGCCGGCAACTGGACCGACCGCGCGGGCGGCCGGATCGTCGCCTGGGTCTCCGCGCTGCTGTTCGCCGTCGGGACCGCCGTGGTCATGCTCGCGCCGACGATGGAGGTCTTCCTCGTCGGTCGACTGGTCGAGGGCTTCGGTGCCGGCTCGATCGACGTCGTGCTGTACGTGCTCGTCGCCCGGATCTTCCCCGCCGAGCTGCACGGACCGGTGTTCGCCGGGTTCGCGGCCGCGTGGGTGGTCCCGGCGCTCATCGGCCCGGCGATCGCCGGCATCGTCACCGACACCTGGAACTGGCACTGGGTCTTCGCGGGGGCGCTCGTGATCGCCGTGGGTGCGTTCACCGTGCTCGTGCCGACGCTCGGGCGGCTGCAGGCACCGGCGGTCGAGCTGCGACCGCCGTGGCAGCGGATCCGGATCGGGTGGTCGGTCGCCGCGGCCGTGTCGATCCTGCTGCTGAACGTCGCGCCGGACCTGACCCCGCGGGGGATGGTGGCCGCGGTCGTGGTCGGCCTGGTCGGGACGTGGTTCGCGCTGCGCCCGCTGCTGCCGACCGGCACCTTCCGCGCCGCCGCGGGCCTGCCCTCGGTGGTGCTGCTGCGCGGGCTCGTGGCGGCGTCGTTCTTCGGCAGCGAGGCGTACGTGCCGTTCCTGCTGCAGGCGAAGCACGGCCTGTCCGCTTCGGCTGCGGGGCTCGCGCTGACCGTCGCCGCGCTCAGCTGGGCGGCGTCGAGTTGGGCGCACGGTCGGCTGGGGGAGCAGCGCTTGACCGCACGTCGGACCTTCGGTGTCGGACTCGTGCTCGTCCTGGTGAGCCTGCTGGCGGCCTTCGCGGTGGCGACGCTCGACCTGCCGTGGTGGGTGCTCGTCGCCGGCTGGTTCGTCGGCGGCGCGGGCATGGGGGCGATCTACCCGCGGACGTCGATGCTCACCCTGCGGTTCTCGGGCGAGGGCGACGACGGCTTCGCGAGCTCGGCGCTCACCATCGCCGACGCCGCGGGCAGCGTCATCGGCCTGGCGGTCACCGGGCTGCTGTTCACCGCGACCGGCGGCGCCGAGGGCACGGTGTCCTTCCCGCTGGTCTTCGCGGCGATGATCTGCTTCGCCGCACTGGCGATCGCCGCGGTCCGGCGGCTCGGACCCGTCCCCGTCCCCGCGCCGGTGTCGTCGGCGTCGTCGGACCGCGCAGCCGGGTAGCGTGGCAGACCGGACCGAAGAGGAGACACCCGTGGTGCGCATCGTCGCTGCAGCCGTCATCCTGACGGCCGCCCTCGCGTTGGCCGGCTGCCAGGGCACGACGTCCGCTGCGCCCACGCCGGTGCAGAGCACGGACCTGACCAGCTCCGACGGCGGGTTCGACAAGCAGGCCGTCATCGGCGTCGTGCTGGTCGACGACGACGCGGCCCTGGGCGAGGACCTGCGGACCGGCCTGTCCGATGCCGGGTTCCGTCCCGACGTCCGGGTCGCACCCGCGTCCGGTGCGGCGGCGTCCCAGCGGACCGCGGTCGCCCAGCTCGTCCGCAAGGGCGCCAAGGCCCTGCTCGTGCACGCGGCTCGGCCGTCCGCGCTCACCGGGGTGATCCAGACCGCGCACGACGCCGGTGTCGTGGTGGTGTCCCTGGGCGATCCGCTGCCGGCGAGCGGTACCGGCGGCGACGGTGTGTCGGCCGACTACCGGGTGCCCGCAGCGGCGGACGACGCGGACCTGGCGGCCACCGCGGTCGAGGTCGTGCAGTCGTTGCAGCGCGGCGAGAAGCCGGAGACCGAACCGAGCGACGGCGACTCGACCGACGCCGAGTGAGCCGAGGCGAGCCGCGCCACCAGGCCGGTCAGCGCCGTGCCACCAGGCGGCTCAGCTCAGCTCCACCAGGCCGGGAACGACAGCGTGATCGTCTCGACCAGCGCCTTCCGCGACCGTCGGGGCCCGGCGAGCCACGCTTCGATCGCCCCGACGAAGCCCTGCGCGACGTAGCCAGCGGCCACGTCGTAGAGGAGCTCGGGGCGGCGGTCGGCGTCGAGTTCGCGGATGTGCAGGGTACTCGACTCGGTGAAGTGGCCCACGAGCAGCCGGTGCAGTGACGCGTCGTTCGGGTCCGGCAGTGCCTTGGCGTAGATGTCGCGGTGGGTGGTCACGTGCTCGACGACCGCGTTGATGCCCCGCCGTGTGATGGTCGCGAGCTCGGCCGCGTCGGCCCCGCGGGCGGCTGCGGCCCGTCGGTCGTCGGCGTCGTCCTGCCGGATGCGGTCGAGCTCCGGCGTCAGCACGTCGGCGAGCAGCGATCCGGGGGAGACCGCGTGCGAGTAGAACGTCGCGCGGTTGATGCCGGCGGCACGGGTGACGTCCGCGACGGTGATCTCGGAGACGGGGCGGTCGGCCGCCAGTCGCAGGATCGCTTCGCGCAGGGCGGCGGTCGTGTGCAGGATCCGGGCATCCACCATGACGCCCACCCCCTTCTGATCCGGTTCACCCGGAGGCCCCCGAGCAGTCCGACGGTACCGCATGGCACGGGATCGGCACGCGGACGGCGGGTGGCAACACGCGGGCAATCCGAGCCGACGGCGTCGGGAGCGCTCCTGCGGCCCGTAGGATGGTTCCGCGGACGAATCGATTCGATCGACGCCGCGATCACCTCCCCGCCCCTCACCGCCGAAGGACTCCTGCTCGTGACCGCGCCCGCCACCACCGGTTCGCTCCGTGTCGTCCTGCACCCCGGAGACTCCCTCTCCCGTGGGCAGCGACTCGTCTACGTCTTCGTCCTGGGCGCCCTGACGGCGCTCGGGCCGTTCACGATCGACCTGTACCTGCCGGCGTTCCCGGCGATCAAGGAGCAGTTCGGCGTCACCGACGGCGCCGTGCAGCTGACGCTCACGGCGACGACGCTCGGGTTCGCGTTCGGGCAGCTGCTCGTCGGTCCGTGGAGCGACAAGGTCGGCCGCCGGCTGCCGCTCATCATCGCGACGACGGTGCACATCGCCGCCTCGATCGGCGCGGCGACCGCTCCTGACATCGAGCTCCTCGCGGTGTTCCGCGTGCTCCAGGGCATGGGTGCGGCCGCCGGCGGTGTCGTCGCGATGGCCACCGTCCGCGACCTGTTCGGCGGCAAGCCGCTCGTCCGGATGCTGTCCCGCCTGGCGATGGTGAACGGGCTGGCGCCGATCCTCGCGCCGCTCATCGGCTCGCAGATGCTCCAGTTCACCAGCTGGCGCGGCATCTTCGTGTTCCTCGCCTGCTACGGCCTGGCCGTGGTGATCGCGTCGATCCTGCTCATCGTCGAGACCCTGCCCCCGGCCCGTCGCCGCGAGGCCGGCCACTCCACGATCGGTCAGCGGTACAAGGCGCTGTTCTCCGACCGGATCTTCGTGGGGGTCGCGCTCATCGGGGCGATGGTGTTCAGCGGGTTGTTCTCGTACCTCAGCTCGTCGCCGTTCCTGTTCCAGGGCGTCTACGGACTCGACGCCCAGCAGTACGGACTGCTCTTCGCGGTGAACTCGGTGGGCGTCGTCCTCGGTGTGCAGATCTCCGCGCGGTTGGCGCAGCGCGTCGGGCCGCAGTGGATCCTGGCGTGCTCGACGGCGACCCTTTTCCTGGCGTCGATCGCGATCATCGTGCTCGACCAGCTCGGTGCGGGACTCGTGGGCGTGCTCGTGCCCCTGTGGTTCTTCATCGCGGCGTGCGGGTTCTCGTTCCCCCTCGTCCAGGTCATCGGCCTGGCCGCGCACGGCAAGGAGGCCGGGACGGCGGCGTCGCTGCTCGGCGCCCTGAACTTCGGCGTCGCCGGCCTGATCTCGCCGATCGTCGGTTGGCTCGGCATCACCACCGCGACCCCGATGGCGATCGTGATGGCCTCGACCTCGGTGATGGCCATCCTGATCCTGTGGTTCGTGGTGCGGCCCCGGACGGTCCCCGAGCTCACGCACTGACGCGTTCTCCACAGCTGCCCGGATCAGCCGGACAGCGGCCCCCGCGCGTCCATAGGCTGTGCCCATGAGCGACGCGGTGGAGCAGGCACGGGCAGCGGCCGAGGCCGCCAGGCAGGCAGCGGACGAGGCACGCCGGCTGGCCGACGAAGCCGTGCAGCGGGCCGAGGAGCTCGCCGCCGCACTCGCCGGACAGGAGGCCCGGCTCGCCCCCGACGCGGAGCCCGCCTCCGCCACCCCACCGGCTCCAGAGCCCACCGCCGCAGGACCCACCGCAGCCGTCCCGGACGACGCGACGGCGGCTCCCGACGCGGCCGTCCCGGCACCGGCGGACGCCCCGGCGACCGGCACCGCGCCTCCCGGCAGTGGCGCAGCCCCGCTCGGACCGGACGCCGTCGCCGCGATCCGCACCGGCTACACCGTCGAGGGGCAGGCGCTCGAACTCGGTGCCCTGGTGAACGGCGAGGCGCAGCCCGACGTCCAGGTCCGCATCCCGCTCGGCATGCTGAACCGGCACGGGCTGGTCGCCGGCGCGACCGGCACCGGCAAGACCCGCACGTTGCAGGTCCTCGCCGAACAGATCGCGGCGAACGGCGTGCCGGTCTTCGCGGCCGACATCAAGGGCGACCTGTCCGGGCTCGCGGTGGTCGGGCAGGGGAACGAGAAGCTGCTCGCGCGCACCGCGGGCATCGGCCAGCAGTGGCAGGGCGTCGCGAGCCAGGCGGAGCTCTTCTCGCTCGGTGGTCAGGGCGCGGGCGTGCCGATCCGCGCGACGGTGTCCGGGTTCGGGCCGTTGCTGCTGTCGAAGGTGCTCGGCCTGAACGACACCCAGGAGTCCTCGCTCGGACTGGTGTTCCACTACGCGGAGCAGGCCGGGTTGCCGCTCGTCGACCTGGCCGACCTGCGGAGCGTGCTGACGTTCCTGGTGGGCGACCAGGGCAAGGGCGAGCTCGCCGAGCTCGGTGGTCTGTCGAAGCAGACCGCCGGGGTGATCCTGCGCGAGCTCATCACGTTCGCCGACAAGGGTGCCGACCAGTTCTTCGGCGAGCCCGAGATCGACACGCAGGTGTTCCTGCGCACGGCGGCGGACGGCCGGGGCATCGTGAGCCTGCTCGAGGTCCCGGGCGTGCAGGACCAGCCCGAGGTCTTCTCGACGTTCCTGATGTGGCTCTTGGCCGACCTGTTCAACGAACTGCCAGAGGTCGGCGACCAGGACAAGCCGAAGCTGGTGTTCTTCTTCGACGAGGCGCACCTGCTGTTCAGCGGGGCGTCGAAGGACTTCACGGACCAGATCGTGCGGACCGTGCGGTTGATCCGGTCGAAGGGCGTCGGGATCTTCTTCGTGACCCAGACCCCGAAGGACGTGCCGAACGACGTCCTGGCGCAGCTCGGGTCGCGCATCCAGCACCAGCTGCGGGCGCACACCCCCGACGACGCGAAGGCGCTCCGGGCGACGGTGTCGACCTACCCGTCGAGCGACTACGACCTGGGCGAGGTGCTGACCTCGCTGGCGACCGGCGAGGCGATCGTCACCGTCATGAACGAGAAGGGTGCGCCGACGCCGGTCGCGTGGACCCGGTTGCGCGCGCCGCAGGGGTCGATGGACCCGATGCCCGCCGCCGAGATGCTGTCGCGGGTGCAGGCATCGCCGTTGCTCGCGACGTACGGCACCCGGGTGGACCCGGACTCGGCGCACGAGATGCTCGCGCGTCGGATGGAGGCAGCTGCTGCCGAGGCCGCGGCGGCGGACGCGCAGAAGGACGCAGCCCTCGCGGCGGCCGAGGCCGAGAAGGAAGCCGCGCGGGCGGCGGCGACCGCGGCCAAGGAAGCCGCGGCGCAGGCCAAGCAGGAGGAACGCGAGCGGGCTGCTGCGCAGAAGGAGTACGAGCGGACGCAGCGCGAGTTCGAGAAGGCCGAGCGGGCTGCGGCGTCGCGGCGTTCGGGCCGGTCGGGGCGGAGCACGCGGACGACGACCTCACGGAAGGCGGACGACCCGCTGTCGGACCTGCTCGGGTCACGGCTCGGCGGCACGATCGCGAAGGAGGTCGTGCAGGGGATCTTCTCGACGCTGCGCCGACGTCGGTGACGTCCAGCAGCTCCGAGCGTCAGCGACCGAGCAGGCCGGTGAACTCGACGACGAGCAGACCCAGGACGACGAGTGCTGCCACGCCGCCGACGAGCAGGTAGGCCGGCCGCTGTTCGTACCAGGCACGGCTCGAGGGGTAGCGCTTCGCGAAGACCCGGGCCGAGACCGGACGTGCCTCTTCCGTCACCTGGACGCCCAGGGCGTCGACGACCTGGGCGAGCCCGTCGTCGCCCCACACGTCGGCACGGATGCGGAACAGGTGCGCACCCGTCGCGTCGAACGCCACGAGTTCGCGCATGGTGCGGTCGACCGAGCTGCCGTAGGTGGTGGCGAGCACCAGACTGTGCACGCGGTCGCGGGGGATCCGACGGTGCGCGGTGACCACGCCCCGGATCGTCAGGCCGTCAGGGTCGATGCCGATGTACGCCGTGCTCAGTCGGACGAACACGACGCCCACGAGGACCGCCATCGCGACGACCACGGTCGCGACCATCGCCCACGTCTGGAACGGGAACGACACCCAGACCAGGGCGACGGCGAGCGGTACGGCCGAGAACACGATGCTCAGCGCCGTCGAACGGACCAGGGACCGGCGGGGGCGGAGGACGACGTCGTACACGGTGGCACGCAGGTGCGGCGTCGCTGGCACCGTCATGTCCCCCATGCGCGTCTCCTGAACCCTCGGGTCTCCCGGGCACGCCGAATCGGCCGCCCTGCGAGCGACGCCCCTGCCGCTCGATGCACCGCGGTCGACTCGTCCCGGAGTCGTCCGCTCCGGCAAGCATAGGTGCACGACGGGGACCTGGGACAGCCCGTTCCACCCCGGATCGGCGTTTGACGGCCAGTCCTTGGCGAACAGGGGACAGGCGGGTCCGCCGCGTGGGGGACCAGCCGGCGCGACCACGATGCGCACCGCCCGGAACGACGAAGGCCCCGCACTCGGTGCGGGGCCTTACTGGCGGAGAATGGGGGATTCGAACCCCCGAGGGCTTGCACCCAACACGCTTTCCAAGCGTGCGCCATAGGCCACTAGGCGAATTCTCCTTGTGCTGTCTCGCGACGGCGACACCCAATGGTACAGGTTCCCAGGGGTGCTCACGACCGTGTGTCGTCGAGGCGGGTGCTCCCAGTTGTCGTGACATGTCCGGCGACTACCCTGGGGCGCGTGTCGACCCGCATCTACATCACGTCAGCAGAAGGGCACACGGGCAAGAGCACCGTCGCCCTCGGTGTCCTCGAGACCCTCGCGCGCTCCGTCGGCCGCGTCGGCGTGTTCCGCCCCGTCGCCCGCTCGGTCGCCGAACCCGACTACGTGCTCGAACTGCTGCTGCAGCACACCGCGGTCGGGATCTCGTACGACGACGCCGTGGGGGTCACCTACGACGACGTCCACGCGGATCCGGACGCAGCGCTCGGCACCATCGTGAACCGCTTCGCCCAGGTGGAGCGGCAGTGCGACGCGGTGGTCGTGCTCGGGTCCGACTACACCGACGTCGGCAGCCCCACCGAGCTGTCGTTCAACGCGAAGGTCGCCGCGAACCTCGGTGCCCCGGTGCTCCTCGTCCTCGGTGGTCGTGACGCAGCCGAGCGCGGTGCCCGCACGCCCGAGGGGATGGCGCAGGTCGCGGACGTCACGACGAGCGAGCTGCGAGCGGCACACGCGCAGCTGTTCGGTGTCGTCGTGAACCGCGCCGACCCGGAGGCCCTCGCCGCGATCGTGGCGAGTGTCGAGCGGGCCGTGCACGACGACCACCCGGACGTGCCCGTGTGGGCGATCCCGGAGGACCGCGTCCTCGTCGCCCCGACCGTCCGTGCGCTGCTGCAGGCGACCGACGCGACCCTGGTGCGCGGGGACGACGCCCTGCTCGACCGCGAGGCACTCGGCACCGTCGTCGCCGGCATGAGCATGGAGAACGTCCTGCCCCGCCTGATCGAGGGCGGCATCGTCGTGGTCCCGGGCGACCGCAGCGACGTCCTCATCGCGACCCTGCTGGCGAACCAGTCGGACACGTTCCCGAGCCTGGCCGGCGTCATCCTGAACGGCGGGTTCGAGACCGCACCGCAGATCTCCCGGCTGCTCGAGGGCCTGTCGAGCTCGCTGCCGATCGCGCAGAACGACCTGGGCACGTACGACACCGCCCTCCGCATCACGCAGACCCGCGGGCGCCTGGCGGCGGACTCGCCCCGCAAGGCCGACCTCGCGCTCGCCCTGTTCGAGCAGCACGTGGACGCCGAGTCGCTGCGCGACCGCCTGCAGCTCACGCCGTCCGGCGTCGTCACGCCGCTCATGTTCGAGCACGGCCTGCTCGACCGGGCACGGGGCTACGGCAAGCACATCGTGCTGCCCGAGGGTGAGGACGACCGCATCCTCCGCGCGGCGTCGACGCTGCTCGCCCGCCAGGTCTGCGAGCTGACGATCCTCGGCGACCCCGCTGCGATCCGCACCCGCGCGACCGAGCTCGGACTCGACCTCGACGCCGCCCAGCTCGTGTCGCCGTTCGACCCCGAGCTCCGCGAACGCTTCGCCGAGGAGTACACCCGGCTCCGCGCCCACAAGGGCATGTCGATCGAGCTCGCGCGCGACACCGTCACCGACGTCTCGTACTTCGGCACGATGATGGTGCAGCTCGGACTCGCCGACGGCATGGTCTCCGGTGCGAAGCACACCACCGCGCACACCATCCGGCCGTCCTTCGAGATCATCAAGACCCGTCCGGACACCTCGATCGTGTCGAGCGTGTTCCTGATGGCGCTCGCCGACCGCGTCCTGGTCTACGGCGACTGCGCGGTGATCCCGGACCCGACGAGCGAACAGCTCGCCGACATCGCGATCTCGTCGGCCGAGACGGCGACCCAGTTCGGCATCGACCCCCGCGTCGCGATGCTCAGCTACTCGACCGGCGACAGCGGCACCGGCGCCGACGTCGACAAGGTCCGCGCCGGCACCGCGTTCGTCCGTGAGCGCCGCCCTGACCTGCTCGTCGAGGGCCCGATCCAGTACGACGCCGCTGCCGACCCGACGGTGGCGAGCACGAAGATGCCGGACTCGCCGGTGGCCGGCAAGGCGACCGTCTTCATCTTCCCGGACCTCAACACGGGCAACAACACGTACAAGGCCGTGCAGCGCTCCGCCGGTGCGGTCGCCATCGGGCCCGTCCTGCAGGGACTGCGCAAGCCGATCAACGACCTCTCCCGCGGCGCCCTCGTCAGCGACATCGTGAACACCGTCGCGATCACCGCGATCCAGGCCGGCACCGCGTCCGACGCGGCCTGACCTGCGCCACGCACACCGCGCCTCCCGTCCGGCCGACCAGGCCATGAGCAGAAAGCGACACCACCCGTGACCGCAGCCCTCGTCGTGAACTCCGGATCGAGTTCGTTCAAGTACCAGCTCATCGAACTCGAGGGGGAGCGCACGCTCGCCTCCGGGCTCGTGGAGCGCATCGGCGAGTCGGCCGGCGCGTGGAAGCACACCAACGCGCTGACGGGGGAGTCGTCGTCGAACGACGCAGCGTCCGTGCCGGACCACGCCGCCGGGTTCCAGGCGATGATCGACGCGTTCGCCAAGGTCGGTCCGTCGTTCGACGAGCACCCGCCGGCCGTCGTCGGCCACCGCGTCGTGCACGGCGGCACCACCTTCGACCGCGCGACGGTGGTGACGGACGACGTCGAACGACAGATCGAGGCGCTCAACAGCCTCGCGCCGCTGCACAACCCGGCGAACCTCGAGGGGATCCGGGCCGCGAAGCAGGTGTTCTCCGACGTGCCGCACGTCGCCGTGTTCGACACCGCGTTCCACCAGACCATGCCGCCGCACGCGTACACGTACGCGATCCCGGCCGACCTGGCGGCGAAGTACTCCATCCGCCGCTACGGCATGCACGGCACGAGCCACAAGTACGTCTCCGAGCAGGCCGCGGTCTTCCTCGACCGCCCGCTGTCCGAGCTGAAGACCATCGTGCTGCACCTGGGCAACGGTGCCTCGGCCGCAGCGATCGACGGCGGGAAGTCGATCGAGACGTCGATGGGCCTCACGCCGCTCGAGGGCCTCGTCATGGGCACCCGCTCCGGCGACCTCGACCCCGCCGTCCTGCTGCACCTGCACCGCGAGGCCGGGCTGTCCTTCGACGAACTCGACACCATGCTCAACAAGCGGTCCGGGCTGCTCGGCCTGACCGGCAACGGCGACATGCGCGACGTCCAGGACGCCGCCCTCAACGGTGACGAGGTCGCCGAAGCGGCGCTCGCCGTGTACCGCCACCGCATCCGTCGCTACGTCGGCGCCTACACGGCGCAGCTCGGCGGGCTCGACGCGGTGGTCTTCACCGCCGGCGTCGGCGAGAACAACGCGCTGCTGCGCCGGCGCGTGCTCGCCGGGCTCGAGCACCTGGGCATCGAGATCGACGCGGACCGCAACGAGCTGGGATCCCGGGAGGCCCGGGTCATCTCCACGGACACCTCACGTGTCGCGGTGCTCGTGATCCCGACGAACGAGGAACTGGAGATCGCCCGGCAGTCGGCTGCGGTCGCGCTCTGACGCGCTGCGTGCTGGGCGGAGCGATGTGTGGCCTGGTGCCAGCACGGTGCGGCCTGGGTGGGCTGGTGCGGGGTTGGTGGCTGGGTGCGCGCTTGTAGCGCGGCACGGAGCGTGCAGGCTCGCACGGGGTGAGGAGGTGCGCACGGTGCGGACGGGGGGGGGGCGCCTCAGGACAGGGCGTCGAGGGCCGCGGGGATCGGCGTGTTCCCGCTCGTGACCTCGAACTGGACCCCGACGGCCGAGTCGTCGAGCAGGGCGTGCAGCACGACCGTGGCGACGTCGGCACGGGGGATCGAGCCGCGCGGCACGGTGCGCCCGACGTCGACCGTTCCTTGCGGCGGCGTGTCGAGCAGGGCTCCCGGACGCACGATCGTCCACCGCAGCCGTCGGGCGCGCAGGTTCGCGTCGGCCTCGGCCTTCGCCCGGAGGTAGACCTGGAACACGGCGGCGTCGTCCTTCGCAGGGACCACCGCGGCCTCGGCGTCGTAGGTGTCCGCCGCCATCGCCGACACCATCACGTAGCGGTCGATGCCCGCGCGCTCAGCGGCATCCGCGAGCAGGATCGCGCCGTCCCGGTCGACGGTGAGCTTGCGCTCCGCACCGCTGTTCGGCCCGGCGCCGGCGGCGAACACCACGGCGTCGACCCCGCGGAGGCGCAGTGCCAGGTCGTCGTCGCCGAGCTGTTCGAGGTCCGCGACGATCGCCGTGGCACCCTGCTGCTCCACGTCGGCGACGTGCGCGGGGTTGCGGACGATCGCGACGGCGTCGTGTCCGGCGTCGGTGATCTGGCGGGCGAGGAGCAGTGCGATCTGGCCGTGTCCTCCGGCGATGGCGATCTTCATGTGTCAATCCTGCCCGGTCGCATCCGGTAGAGTTGTCGGCGGCTCCTCACGTGACGCCATCCAGGTGAACTCCCCCAGGGCGGAAACGCAGCAAGGGTAGCCGGGCTCTGGCGGGTGCGTGGGGAGTCTTTTCGTCGTTCGAGGCAACGCGCACAGACCTGTGGAGGGGCACGCGGGTGTCGGTCGTCCCGGCTACCCTGGTCGCGTGGTCACCGCCCTGTATCGCCGTTACCGGCCCGAGAACTTCGCCGAGCTGATCGGGCAGTCGCAGGTCACCGACCCGCTCCGCACGGCGCTCCGCACCAACCGCGTCAACCACGCCTACCTGTTCAGCGGTCCGCGCGGCTGCGGCAAGACGACCTCGGCCCGCATCCTGGCGCGGTGCCTCAACTGCGCCGAGGGGCCGACCGACACCCCGTGCGGCGTCTGCCCGAGCTGTGTCGAACTCGCCCGTGACGGCAGCGGTTCGCTCGACGTCATCGAGATCGACGCCGCGAGCCACAACGGTGTCGACGACGCGCGCGACCTCCGTGACCGCGCCGTGTTCGCCCCCGCGCGCGACCGCTACAAGATCTTCATCCTCGACGAAGCGCACATGGTCACCCCGCAGGGGTTCAACGCGCTGCTCAAGCTGGTCGAAGAACCGCCGGAGCACGTCAAGTTCATCTTCGCGACGACCGAGCCGGAGAAGGTCATCGGCACCATCCGGTCGCGCACCCACCACTACCCGTTCCGGCTCGTGCCGCCCGCCGTCATGCTCGAGTACATCGAGCAGCTCTGCACGCAGGAATCGGTCACGGTCGCACCCGGCGTCCTGCCCCTGGTCGTGCGCGCCGGCGGTGGTTCCGTCCGCGACACCCTGTCCCTGCTCGACCAGCTCATCGCCGGCAGCGAAGACGGCGCGATCGCCTACGAACGCGCGGTCGCCCTGCTCGGCTACACCGATGCCGCGCTGCTCGACGACGTCGTGGACGCCCTCGCCGTGGCCGACCCGGCCTCCGCCTTCGCTGCGATCGACCGGGTCGTGCAGACCGGTCAGGACCCGCGTCGGTTCGTCGAGGACCTGCTCGAGCGCTTGCGCGACCTGATCGTCGTCGCGGCGACGAACGAGAGCGCCGCAGCGGTCCTGCGCGGTGTCTCGCCGGACGAGCTCGACACCATGACCCGGCAGGCCGGTGTCTTCGGTGCCACCGGGCTGTCCCGTGGCGCGGACATCGCGAACAAGGCGCTGACCGACATGACCGGAGCGACCTCGCCCCGGCTGCACCTCGAGCTCATGACGGCGCGCATGCTCGTGCCCGAGGCCGACGACACCCAGCGCGGTGCCCTCGCCCGGGTCGAGCGGCTCGAGCGCCGCGTCGGTGTCGGGGACGCCGGCGGACACCAGGCACCGTCCGGCGCAGTCGCGGCGCCGGGGTCCACCCAGCCGGCCGCCACCAGCACGGCGCCCGCACCGGCCCCGTCGTCGGCTGCGGCACCGCGTCGGCAGGAGCCCGCAGCGCAGCAGATCCCCGCCGCCCAGCAGGCCCCGGCCGTCCAGCAGGCCCCAGCGGCGCAGCAGGAGCCCGCCGCGGCGTCGGCGAACGCGGCTGCGGCGGCTCAGTCCGACGCCGGAAGTGCGGCACGTGACGCCGCAGCCTCCTGGGCCGCAGCCGTCCCGAGCGCTCCCGAGCCCGCTGCTCCGACCACCGAACAAGTCAGTGCTTCGTCCACGGGCCAGGGCACGACGATCGGTGACGAGCCGGCGGTCCGGACCGTCGGCGCCGTGGGCTTCCAGCAGATGCGCGACGCCTGGCCGCAGATCGTCGAGCACGTGCAGCACGCCAAGCGGTCGGCGTGGTCGGTCGTCGTCACCGCACAGGTGACCGCGCTGCGCGACGACGTGCTGACCCTGACCTTCCCGAGCCAGCAGGACGTCGCCTCGTTCAAGGAGATGTCCGACCCCTCGGCCAGTGTGAGCGAACTGCTCCGCGCCGCGATCATGGACGTCATCGGGCTCCGCGTGAAGTTCGTCGCCCGCGGTCCCGGGGGGCCTGGTCAACAGCGCACCCCGGTCCCCACGCAGCAGCCGTCCGCCCCGGCCGGCCGTCCGGCGCCGGCGAGCCAGCCCGCTGAGCAGCCGCAGTCGCAGCCGCAGCCGCAGACGTCGTCGGCGCCGCAGTCCGCCGCGCCCGCTCCGACGTCGGCCCCGGCCCCGGCCTCCGAGGCCGCTGCAGCCACCGGGGACGGTCCGGCCGCCCCTGCTGAGGCCGCCGCCTCCGCAGCGCCCGACACGACGGCGGCACCCGAACCCGCGGCGTCCACGCCGGAGTCCGGTCCCGCCGCCACCGAGCCGGAGCCCCGTCCGGCGCAGGCACCCGCTCCGGCGTCGGCGCCGGCTCCCGCTGCTGCGTCGGCACCCGCTCCGGCGCAGGCACCCGCTCCCGCGCAGGCGCCCGCACCGTCCGGCGCACCCGTCACCGACTGGGCGGTCGCGACGATCCCCGCGAGCGACCCCACCGCCGACGCCGTGCCCGAGTCCGTCGAACCCGGCTGGGCGGCACCCTTCGGCACCGCTCCGGCCGCCGCGCCCGTCGCCCCGGCCGAGTCCGTCGACCCGCAGCAGCCCCGGTCCGAGGCGCCTGCGCAACCCGCCGGTGCCACCGCACCGCAGGGGGTGCAGCCGACCGACGGCGGACCGCAGGCGGCGTCGTCGACGGTCGCCGCGCCTCCCGGAGGACCCGTCGTACCGGGCGTGCCCGTCGACGACTACCCGCTGGACGACGAACCGTACGACGACGGCGCGCCGTTCCCGGACCCCGGTCACGGCCGATCCGCTGCAGCGCCCGCGCAGGCACCGACCGCCCCGCGCGCACAGACGGCTCCGCCGGCCGCACCGCGGACCGCACCACCGGCACGTCGTGCGCCGGTCGCCGGTCGCTACGGTGAGGCCGTGGTGCGTGAGATCCTCAATGCCCAGTTCATCGAGGAGACCGCTCTCCACCAGGACGGTGCCTGATGTACGACGGGATCGTCCAGGACCTCATCGACGAGTTCGGTCGCCTGCCGGGCATCGGCCCGAAGTCGGCGCAGCGCATCGCGTTCCACATCCTGCAGACCGAGTCGTTCGACCCGTCGCGGCTGTCCGAGCTGCTGGCGGACGTCAAGGAGCGCGTGCGCTTCTGCGAGATCTGCGGCAACGTCACCGAGAACGTCCAGTGCAGCATCTGCCGCGACCCGCGCCGGTCGCCGGCCACGATCTGCGTGGTGGAAGAGGCGAAGGACGTCGCGGCGATCGAGCGCACCCGTGAGTTCCGCGGGCTCTACCACGTGCTCGGTGGCGCGATCAGCCCGATCGACGGCATCGGCCCGGACGACCTGCGTATCCAGCAGCTCATGACGCGCCTGGCCGACGGCACGGTCGAAGAGGTCATCATCGCGACCGACCCCAACCTCGAGGGCGAGGCGACGGCGACCTACCTGAGCCGGCTGCTCGTCCCGATGGGCATCCGGACGACCCGGCTGGCCTCGGGCCTGCCGGTCGGCGGCGACCTCGAGTACGCCGACGAGGTCACGCTCGGCCGCGCGTTCGAGGGCCGTCGCGTCGTCGGCGGCTGAGCTCCACGCAGGATCGTTGCGTGTGGGGCGGCTCGCACGCAACATCCTCGAAACACCTACTACCATTGTGAGACCGCGTGACCTCGCGGTGTCGCCGTCTCCGGGAGTACCAGCCAGTGGCCTTGATCGTGCAGAAGTTCGGTGGATCCTCCGTCGCGGACGCCGAGAGCATCAAGCGCGTGGCGAAGCGGATCGTCGAGACGAAGAAGGCCGGCAACGACGTCGTCGTGGCGGTGTCGGCGATGGGCGACACCACCGACGAACTCGTCGACCTGGCGCACTCGGTCACCCCGATCCCCGCCGGCCGTGAGCTCGACATGCTCCTGACCGCGGGGGAGCGCATCTCGATGGCGCTGCTCGCGATGGCGATCAAGAGCCTCGGGGTCGAAGCCTCGTCGTACACCGGCAGCCAGGCGGGCATGCTCACCGACGCGCAGCACGGCAAGGCGCGCATCGTCGACGTCACCCCGAAGCGCGTGCGCGAGGCGCTCGACTCCGGCCACGTCGCGATCGTCGCGGGGTTCCAGGGGTTCAACCGCACGACGGGCGAGATCACCACGCTCGGCCGGGGCGGCTCGGACACGACGGCCGTCGCCCTCGCCGCCGCGCTCGACGCCGACGTCTGCGAGATCTACACCGACGTCGACGGCATCTTCACCGCCGACCCTCGGGTCGTGCCGAAGGCCCGCAAGGTCGACCGCATCACGAGCGAGGAGATGCTCGAGCTCGCGGCGTCCGGCGCCAAGGTCCTCTACATCCGTGCCGTCGAGTACGCCCGCCGGCACGGCGTCACCCTGCACGTCCGGTCCTCGTTCAACAACACCGAGGGCACCATCGTCTACAACCCTGCCGAGGGGGAAACCGTGGAAGAACCGATCATCACCGGGATCGCCGGAGACCTCTCCGAGGGGAAGATCACCGTCGTGGGCGTCCCGGACAAGCCGGGCAAGGCCGCCGAGATCTTCACCAACGTCGCACGCGCCGGGGCGAACATCGACATGATCGTCCA
This sequence comes from Curtobacterium sp. PhB191, assembly GCF_004346515.1. Lineage (NCBI taxonomy): Bacteria > Bacillati > Actinomycetota > Actinomycetes > Micrococcales > Microbacteriaceae > Curtobacterium > Curtobacterium sp. PhB191. The sequence continues at coordinate 37,524 of NZ_SMBV01000004.1, read as the reverse complement.
GAACGTGTCGGCGGCGTCGACCGGGCGGACGGACATCTCGTTCACCCTGCCGAAGGACCAGGGCCAGACCGTGCTCACGGCGCTCGAGGTCGCGAAGTCCGACATCGGCTACGAGAGCATCCAGTACGACGACCAGATCGGCAAGCTCGCCCTGGTCGGTGCCGGTATGCGCACGAACGCCGGCGTCTCGGCGAAGCTCTTCCGCGCGCTGCACGACGCGTCGATCAACATCGAGATGATCTCCACCTCGGAGATCCGCATCTCGGTCGTCACCCGCGCCGACACCCTCAACGAGGCGATGCGGGTCGTGCACAACGCGTTCGACCTCGACGCCGAGGCCGAAGCCGTCGTCCACGCCGGCACCGGCCGCTGACCCACGCTGACCCGCTGAACCAGGAGCACCGCATGAGCACCCTCACCGTCGCCGTCGTCGGCGCCACCGGACAGGTCGGCGCCGTGATGCGTCGTCTGCTCGAAGAGCGCGCGTTCCCGGCCGACCAGGTCCGGTTCTTCGCGAGCGCCCGGTCCGCCGGCACGACCCTGTTGTTCCGCGGCGAGCAGATCGTGGTCGAGGACTCCGAGCTGGCCGACCCGTCGGGCATCGACATCGCCCTGTTCTCGGCCGGTGCCACCGCCTCGCGGGCCCTCGCGCCGAAGTTCGCCGCCGCCGGGGCACTCGTCGTCGACAACTCCAGCGCCTGGCGCATGGACCCCGAGGTCCCGCTCGTCGTGAGTGAGGTCAACCCGCACGCGATCGACCAGGCCCCCAAGGGGATCATCGCGAACCCCAACTGCACCACCATGGCGATCATGCCGGTGCTCAAGGTGCTGGACACCGAGGCCGGGCTCCGCCGTCTGGTCGCCACGACCTACCAGGCCGTCTCCGGCTCCGGACTCGCCGGCGTCGAGGAACTCCTCGGCCAGGCGCGTGCCGCCCTCGAGCAGGACACCGCAGCGCTCACCCACGACGGTTCCGCAGTGACGTTCCCCGAGCCGGTCAAGTACGTCCGCCCGATCGCCTTCGACGTCGTGCCGCTCGCCGGCAGCATCGTCGAGGACGGCCTGGGGGAGACCGACGAAGAGAAGAAGCTCCGCAACGAGAGCCGCAAGATCCTCGAGCTCCCCGACCTGCTCGTCGCCGGCACGTGCGTGCGTGTGCCGGTCTTCACGGGCCACTCCATCTCGGTGCACGCCGAGTTCGAGCGTCCGCTGTCGCCCGAGCGTGCGACCGAGATCCTGTCGAGCGCACCGGGCGTGGAGCTGTCGGACGTTCCGACGCCGCTGCAGGCCGCCGGTCAGGACCCCGCGTTCGTCGGGCGCATCCGTGCCGACCAGTCCGCGCCCGAGGGGCGTGGGCTCGCACTGTTCGTCAGCAACGACAACCTGCGGAAGGGTGCAGCGCTCAACGCGGTGCAGATCGCCGAGGCGATCGTCGCGCGCCGCACCGTCGCCGCGTAGCGGCAGAGTCGCCGCTCAGCGGCGCGGCCGCGCGCAGCGACTCGGTCACCGCGCGCGGCTGACCGGCCTGTCGGTCGACGCCGGTAGGATCGACGGGTGGCAGTGAAGCAGGTGGACCCGATCGATGTCGTCCTCGTCGGGGGAGGCATCATGAGCGCCACCCTCGGCGCGATCATCCACCGGCTCGAGCCCTCGTGGAAGATCCGCGTGTACGAGCGCCTCGGTGCCGTCGCGCAGGAGTCCTCGAACCCGTGGAACAACGCCGGCACCGGGCACTCCGCGCTCTGCGAGCTGAACTACACGCCCGAGCTCGCCGACGGTCGCGTCGAGATCGCGAAGGCCGTCACGGTCAACGAGCAGTTCCAGGTCTCGCGGCAGTTCTGGTCGCACCTGGTCGAGATCGGTACGCTGCCCGACCCGTCCAACTTCATCAACCCGACCCCGCACATCTCCTTCGTCTGGGGTGCGGACAACGTCGAGTACATGCGCAAGCGCTACGAGGCGATGCGGGGGCACCCGCTGTTCGCCGGGATCGAGTTCTCCGACGACCCCGCCCAGATCCGCAAGTGGGCGCCCGCGCTCATCCCCGGTCGCAAGAAGGACCAGCCGATCGCCGCGACCTACTCGGCGGCGGGCTCCGACGTCGACTTCGGGTCGCTCACCCGGCAGTTGTTCGACCAGCTCGAGCTCGACGGGCTCGAGTTCGAACCGAACCACCAGGTCAAGAACATCTCGCGGGGCAAGGACTTCGACGGCTGGGCGCTCGACGTCCTGAACGAGGTCGGTCGGTCGACGCAGAAGATCGCCGCGAAGTTCGTCTTCGTCGGTGCCGGCGGTGGGGCCCTGCAGCTGCTGCAGAAGTCCGGCATCCCGGAGATCCGTGGGTACGGCGGCTTCCCGGTCTCCGGCGAGTTCCTGCGCACCGACGACCCCGAGGTCGTGCAGAAGCACGCAGCCAAGGTCTACGGCAAGGCCAGCGTGGGGGCGCCGCCGATGTCGGTGCCGCACCTGGACACCCGCATCGTCGACGGCAACGCGTCGCTGATGTTCGGGCCGTACGCCGGGTTCAGCCCGAAGTTCCTGAAGCAGGGGTCGATGCTCGACCTGTTCAAGTCGATCCGACCGCACAACCTGCGCCCGATGCTGAGCGTCGCGTTCTCCAACTTCGACCTGGTGCGCTACCTGATCGGCCAGCTGCTCGCCTCGAAGCAGACGAAGTTCGACGCGCTGCGCGACTTCATGCCGAGCGCCGAGCCCGAGAACTGGCACAAGATCATCGCGGGCCAGCGGGTGCAGGTCATCAAGCCGGACAAGGACAAGGGCGGGGTGCTGCAGTTCGGCACCGAGGTCATCACGGCTGCCGATGGTTCGATCGCCGGGCTCCTCGGAGCCTCGCCGGGGGCGTCGACCGCCGTGCCGATCATGCTCGGCCTGCTCCGGAAGTGCTTCCCCGACCGGTGGGACGGCTGGCAGGACGCGGTCCACGAGATGGTCCCGACCTACGGGCGGGACCTCGGTGACGACGCCGCCCTGGCCGACGCCACCCTCGAGCGCACGGCGAAGGTGCTCGGCCTGCACCACTGACCAGCTCCGGCTTGCGGCCCGTTCGAACATGTGTTCGAATGACGGCATGCGGTGGAGTGGACAGGCGATCGATGCCGAGCAGAGCGACGCACTGCCGGGCATGGAGTCGAACAGCGGGTTCGTCCGGAGTGTGACGACGCCCGAGTTCGCGGGTGTCACGTTCCACGAGGTGCTGGCGAAGAGCGCGCTGAACCGGGTGCCGAGCGCCGACTGTTCCGGCACCTACGGGTGGACCATCAACCCGTACCGGGGGTGCAGTCACGCGTGCGTGTACTGCTTCGCGCGGCCGACGCACACCTACCTCGAGTTCGACGGCGGAGCCGACTTCGACCAGCAGATCGTCGTGAAGACGAACGTGGCCGACGTCCTGCGGCGTGAGCTCGGCAAGCCCACGTGGGACCGTCACCCGATCGCGCTCGGCACGAACACCGACCCGTACCAGCGTGCCGAGGGTCGGTACCGACTGATGCCCGGGGTGATCCAGGCGTTGGCAGACAGCCGCACACCGTTCAGCATCCTGACGAAGGGCACGCTGCTCCGGCGCGACCTGCCGCTCCTGGCCGAGGCGGCGAAGGTGGTGCCGGTCGACCTCGCGATGTCGATCGCCGTGTACGACGACGACCTGCAGCAGTCGGTGGAGCCCGGCACCCCCACGACGGCTGCGCGGCTCGCCACCGTGCGGGCGATCCGCGACGCCGGGCTCGACTGCGCAGTGTTCCTCATGCCCGTGCTGCCGTACATCACCGACACCCGTGCACACCTCGACGACGCCGTCGGTCGGGCGGCGGCGGCCGGTGCCACGAGCGTCATGTACTCCGCGCTGCACCTGCGGCCGGGCGTGAAGCCGTGGTGGTTCGAGTGGCTCGGACGCGAACGGCCCGACCTGGTGGCGCGCTACCGGGCGATGTACCTCGACAACACCTTCGCGCCGAAGGACTACCGCCGCTGGCTGTCGGAGCGCATCCGACCGATCCTGGCGGCGCACGGCGTCGGCCTCGGGCGCGTGGACCCGGCGACGGGGTCGATGGGCTTCTCGGACCCCTCGACGGTGCCGCAGGAACAGTCGATCCCCACGACGTCGCCGCTCAAGCGCGCGGATCCGGGCTTCGACCGCCTTCTGCTCCGACCGGTCGCGCCGCAGACGTTGTTCTGAGCAACGAAGGTTGCGCGTTCGGGGGACATCGGTGCGTGGTGGGGGCCGGTATCATCGACCGGGTCGCCGAACGGACGCTGTTTCGGGGTACACGGTCAGCACCGAGGTGTTTGATCGTGGGCGGCATTCCCGCCACCCGGAAGGACCCATCTCGTGCTCGGCATCCCCACGCACCTCGCTCCGCGAGTGAACGCGTGGTCGACGGTGCGGGCCTTCCACGCCGGTGCGATCGGATCGTTGGTGGCGGCGGCGATCGCGCTGCTGCTGTACCGGCTGTCCGAGCCCGACGTGCAGGTGATCAGTGCGGTCCTGGCGCTCGTCCCGATGCTCGGCATGATCGGCGTGCACGTGCAGTTCGGCACCTGGCGCTCCGCGGTCGCGTTCCTGATCGTCGGCGGCGTCTGTGCGTGGTGGTTCGCGATGGTCGTGCAGCAGCAGGTCCCGTTGGGCTGGGTCACCTCGTACCTGCTGTCGTTGGCGGTCATCCCGCTCATCCTGGTCGGCGGTGCCGGCGCGGTGCCGAGCCGCGTCGTGCTGTGGTCCTTCCTCGGCTTCCTGACCGGACGGGTGGCGACGTGGATCGCGGTCGTCCAGGCCGACGGCCCACCGCGTCCGCTCGTGCTCGCCTGGGTGACGCTCGGCTTCGTGGTCGTCCTGGTGCTGTTCACGAGCCGGAGCACCGGTCGGTCGGAGCGGGTGCAGCCGGAGCTGTTGCGCTCGGCGCGTGAGGAGCACGTCTCCGCGTACCGCGCCGGGGTCGAGGCCGAGGCGGCTGCGATCCTGCACGACACCGTCCTGAACCACCTCAACGCGATCGCCCTGGCGCCCGACGGACCGATGGACCCGCACCTGGCACGGACCGTCGAAGCCGACGTCGCCGTCCTGACCGGCAAGGGGTGGCTGGCACCGGCCGCCCGGCAGCGACCGGGTGCAGCCGTCGACGCGTTCGCCGTCATGGTCGACGAGCACCGTGCGGCCGGTCTCGATGTCACGGTTTCCGGTGATCCGTCCGCCCTCGACCGGCTCGACCAGCGTGCCGTCACCGCGCTCGTCCGCGCCGTGGGGCAGTGTCTGGCCAACGTCCGCAAGCACGCCGGTGTCGACGCGGCCGAGGTCAGCGTCTTCGACGACGGTGCGTCGTGCACCGTGATGGTGGTCGACGACGGTCGCGGTTTCGACGAGGACTCCACGGGCTCCGACCGGATGGGCCTGCGTGGCTCGGTCCGCGACCGCATCGGGCGGGTGGGCGGCGACGTCCAGATCTGGTCGTCGCCCGGTTCGGGGACGAGCGTGATGATGACGGTGCCGTTCGGACCGGTCACCGCCACGACCGACGCCGTGGCCACCGACCACGTCGGCACCGTGGTCCCCGACGAGGTCGGCGGCGTGCAGGGAGCCGACCGGTGAGCGCCACGACCGAGGCGCGTCGGACCGCGCAGCAGTACGACCCGCTCGGCGCGATGGGGTCGCGTCCGCTCGCGATCGGGCTCGGCGCGGCCAGCATCGTCTGGGCGCTCCTGGTGTCCGTGTTCGACCGTGACGTTGTGGGCAGCCCCACCCTCAGCGCGCTCACCGTCATCCTGGTCGCGGCGTCGGCAGCGGTCGTGTTCACCGCCTCGAGTCCGTTCCGCGCACCGTTCCCGCGGTGGGCGTTCGTCGCGCACGTCGGGCTGCTCGGCCTGGCGTCGGTGACGAGCGTCGCCGCGCAGTGGGGACCCGACCGCAGCGCGCTGAACGACTTCATGTCGCTCATCACGGCGACCGGCATCGTGATGGTCGCGCCGTACCGGCCCTGGACGGACCTGACCATCGGCGGCGCCCTGCTCGCCGTCGTCAACGCCGCGACCTGGGGCGTCGGTGCAGCGACGTTCCCGCACGAGATCCCCGTCGCCGTCGCGGCCTTCCTGGCGGCGGCACCGACCCTGGTGCTGACCGCTGCGTCGGCCGTCTTCGCGTGGACGTTCGCGGGTCTGGCCGAGCGGGTGCAGATCCGGGCTGGTTCCTACTCGGTCGAGCGTGCGGAGCGGGACGGCATCGCGGCGAGCGTGCAGCAGGACCGGTCGACGATCCTCGCCCGCGACGTCGCACCGTTCTTCGCCGAGCTGCGCACGCGCGAGGTCATCACCGATGCCGACCGCGAGCGGGCACGACTGATCGCCGACGGCATCCGCCGGGCGATGGTCGCCGACGCGGACCGCACCTGGTTCGAGCAGGCCGTGCGGGTCGAGGGCGGGGAGGCCCCGGTGGTCGACGACCCGGACGGGCTCGCCGCGATGCTCGACGCCGACCAGCGCTCCGTGGTGCGGACGTTCCTGCGGGCCGCCTTCCGTGCCTCGACCGTCGACCCGGCCGGGTTCCGGGCAACGCTCCGACGCGCGGACGGGCAGGACGACGCGGCCACACGCGGCGATGCAGCGCGCACCGACCCGGCCCGCACCGACCCGGCCCGCACCGACACCGCCCGCACCGACCCGGCCCGCGACGCCCGCGTGCTGCTCGAACTCGACCTCGCCGTGGCCGACTCCGACATCGGGATCCACCGCACCTTCGACCCCTACTTCGCCGTCCTCCGTGTGACGTTCCCCGACCTCGACGTCGCGGTTCGTCCGTCCTCCCTCGCACTAAGGTTCTCCTATGACCAGCACTGACCCGAACAGGCTCTCGGAGGGGTCCCCGTCCCTCCCGAACCCGGGGGCACGACGTGTGCGGTTGGCCATCCTCGACGACCACGAGGTGCTGCTGGACAGCCTGTCGAGCTGGATCGCGGTGAACGCGTTCGACTTCGACCTGGCCCTGACCGCGCACACCTGGCTCGAGATGGTCCACAGCGACAGCTTCCCGACCGACCTGGTGTTCCTCGACTTCCAGCTCAAGGAACCCGTCTCGATCGAGGCCCGTGTCCGCACCTGCCGTGCCGCCGGCGCGAAGGTCATCGTGCTCTCCAGCGTCGACAGCCGCGAGTCCCGCGACCGTGCCCTGGCAGCAGGCGCCGCGGCGTTCCTGTCGAAGTCCTTGCCGATGCGTGAGGTCATGGACGTCGCCCGCGAGATCATGGGCGTCGCACGCGAGACCCCGCAGCCGCGGGAGTGGCGTCCGCTGCCCACCGGAGCGGCTGCGCACCAGCGTCCGAAGCTCAGCCACGGCGAGGAAGAAGCGCTCCGGCTGTACGTGTCCGGCTACTCGACGAACGAAGTCGCCGCGCAGATGAACGTGCAGTACGAGACCGCGAAGACCTACCTGCGCCGGGTCCGCGAGAAGTACAGCAAGGTCGGCCGTCCCGCCTCGAAGAAGTCCGACCTGATCCGGCGGGCCGCCGAGGACGGGTTCCTCGCGTAGTGGCGAAGCTCTACTTCCGCTACGGCGCGATGAACAGCGGCAAGAGCACGGGGCTCCTGCAGGCTGCCTACAACTACGAGGAGCGCGGCCACCGGGTCCTGCTCGCGAAGCCCGCGGTGGACACCAAGGGCGACCGTGAGATCGTGTCCCGCCTCGGCGTGACCCGCACCGTCGACCTGGTCTTCGCCCCCGATGCCGACGTCCGGTCCGCGGTCGCCGCGGCCGGCGCCGTCGACCCCGAGTCCGACCGCCTCGACGGCATGGTCCGCGCCGTCAGCTGCGTGCTGGTCGACGAGGCGCAGTTCCTCACGCCGCAGCAGGTGGACGACCTGCTGCGCATCGCGGTCCTCGACGAGATCCCGGTGATCACGTACGGCATCCGCACCGACTTCCGCACCGAGGCGTTCCCGGGCAGCGCCCGCCTGCTCGAGGTCGCGCACTCGCTCGAAGAGCTCAAGACGATCTGCCGGTGCGGACGCAAGGCCGTCTTCAACGCCCGCACCGTCGACGGCCGGTTCGTGTTCGACGGCTCGCAGGTCGCCATCGACGGCGTCGACGTCGCCTACGAGTCGCTCTGCGCCAACTGCTACCTGACGGAGTCCGGCGGCCGGCTCGACGGCGCCTGATCCGCTCTGCGGGCAGATCGTCACACACCGCTCGCGTTCGCCGAGCGGACACGTCGTGTCGCCGCTCCGCCCGTCGGGCGACCGGACGCGACCAGTCCGAGAGGTGCGCGCGGCAGGTCGTGACCGCTCGGCGCTCGAGACGCGACCGCAGACGGCCTGGAGGCGCGGTGCAGCCCCGCCACGGGCCTCCCGGCCGTCGCGCCTGACGTCCAAGGCGCGCCGCATGCGTCCGCCGTTCGGTCGCGAACCGTCGCTTGTGCGACGTCCGGGCGACGCCTGGTGACCGGTCGGCTGGCGGACGACGGCGTGTCCTGACCGGTGGAGGAGGCGGTCTCGTCGTGGAATGCGTGTGCCGCGGCGTGCGTTGGTGACCACATGAGCGACGACACCCTGCACCTGTCCGTCCTGGACCTGGCGACGCGCGAGTACGGCCAGTCCAACACCGAAGCCCTGCAGGGCTCGATCGACATGGCGGTCCACGCCGAGAAGCTCGGCTACGAGCGGTTCTGGGTCGCCGAGCACCACGGCATGCCCGGCATCACCTCGTCGGCCCCCGCGGTGCTGCTGAGCGCCGTCGGCGCGGCCACCTCGACCATCCGCATCGGCTCCGGCGGCGTCATGCTGCCGAACCACGCACCCCTCGTCATCGCCGAGCAGTTCGGCACGCTCCGAGCGCTGTACGGCGACCGCGTCGACCTCGGGCTCGGCCGTGCGCCGGGTACCGACGGGGCGACCGCGATGGCGCTGCGCCGCACCGACCGGCTCGACGTCGACGACTTCCCGGACCGCCTCGCCGACCTGATCGGGTTCTTCACCGGCATGGACGAGTCGAACCCGCTGTCCCGCATCCGCGCGGTGCCCGGCTACGGCGACGTGCCGGAGTTCTGGTTGCTCGGTTCCTCCGGGTACAGCGCGCAGGTGGCCGGGGCGCTCGGCGTCTCGTTCGCCTTCGCCCACCACTTCGCGTCGGACAACACCGAGGCGGCGCTCGCGCTGTACCGCGACTCGTTCCGGCCCTCGCGGTTCCGCCAGACGCCGAACGCACTCATCGGCGTGCAGGTCGTCACCGACGAGGACCCGGCCGTCGTCGACGAGCAGAGCGCTCCCGGGATGATCTCGTTCATCCGGATGCGCTCCGGACGGAAGCCCGAGCCGGTCTCGATGGACGAGGCCCGCGCGTACGAGTTCAACGACCTCGAGCGTCGGTTCATCGCCGCCCGCACCGAGCGCCAGGCGTACGGCACCGCCGACCAGGTGGCGGACAAGATCAACGCGCTCGTGGAGTCCACCGGGGCGAACGGCGTGATCGTCGCTCCGGGTGCTGCGCAGGCGCGGTACCGGCACCAGGCGCTCGACGTCGTGGCAGGGCTGCACGCCGCCGGGCGGCTCGTGCGCGCTGGCGCGGCGGCGTCCGCGTCGGTCTAGCTCGTTCGCTCGTTCGTTCGCTTGGTGAGCAGAAATGGTCGGGTCGCCGTCGGGCACCCGACCATTTCTGCTCACCAAGTGGAGCGGAGCCTCAGGTGAGCAGGCCGAGGCGCGTCGCCGCAGCCACGGCGCCGACCCGCGAACCGACGTCGAGCTTGCGGAACACGTTGTAGACGTGCCGCTTGACCGTGCCGATCGCGAGCTGCAGGTCCGTCGCGATCTCGGCGTTGGTGCGCGCAGCCGCGAGGAGCCGCAAGACCTCGAGCTCGCGGTCGCTGAGCGGTGATCCCGCGCGGGCCTCGGTGACCAGGTCGACCGGGAACGTCACCGGCGCGGCATCGGCGTGTGCGGCCCGGGCGATGCGGTCGACGAGCTCGCGGCTCGGGGTGTCCTTCGTCACGAAGTCGACCGCACCGGCGTCGAGCAGTGTCCGACGCAGGACGGCATCGCGGTGCATCGTGAGCACCACCACGCGGACGTCCGGACGGGTGCGGCGCACCGTGGCGATCGTGGTGCGTGCCGGCGGACCGTCGAGCTCGACGTCGAGGAGCAGGACGTCGATGGCGGCCGCCTCGGGGGAGTCGAGGACGTCGGACGGACGCTCGCCGTGTGCGACCACACGGATCGTGGGGACAGCGGCGAGGATCGTGGCCAGTCCTTCGCGGAACAGCTGGTGGTCGTCGACGATGGCGACGTGCGTGACGGTCACAGCGTGCCCCTCGGGATCGTCAGGCGGACGGTGGTGCCGGTGCCTGGGGTGCTCTCGACGTCGAGTCGCGCGCCGATGACCGCGGCCCGCTCGCGCATGGTCTGCTGCCCGAGGCGTCCGTCGGCGTCGGCATCGGGGTCGAAGCCCGGACCGTCGTCGGAGACCGTCACGACGAGGGATGCCGTGGTCCACGCGAAGTGCACCTCGGCGGTGGAGTGCGGAGCGTGCTTCCGGCGGTTCGTGAGCGCCTCGAGCAGGATCGTCAGTGCTTCTTCCGCCTGCCAGTTCGGCAGGTGCTCGGGCGTACCCGTGGTGCTGAACGACAAACGGTCGTCGTCGGAGAACAGGTCCCTGGCGTGCCGGGCGAGCGCATCGTCGAGCAGGGCGTCGCCGACGCGGGCGTGCAGGCTCACCGCGAGGTCCTGCACGTCGCCGAGTGCTCCGCGCAGCAGCCGTGCGGCGTCGTCGAGCTGGTCGGCTCGTTCACCGGCCGGGGGATCGGTCAGCAGCACGAGGTCGAGCCGCTGGAGCCCGGCGAGGATGCCGTGCGCGACGCGGTCGTGCAGGTCACGGGCGATCTGCGTGCGGGAGTCCAGGTGCGCCGTCGTGGCGCGCTGGCGCAGCGCTTCCGTGTAGGCGACGGCCCCGGCGGGGAACCGGCTCCAGATGCCCGCGTGGAGCGCCCTGGTGGCACGCAGGACCTCGGCGGTGGATTCCGCGCCGACCTCGTCCACGAAGAGCGGCAGGTAGGCGTCGAAGAGCATCTCCGCGGCGAGCATCGCGCCGGCGGGGTGCTGGGACTGTTCGGCGTGCAGGGAGCCGGAGGCCAGGTGCTCCGGATCGAGGTACGCGCCGCTCACCACGCTGTCCTCGGCACCGGCGGCGTAGCGCGCGTGTGCCTCGGCGATCATCGACGTCACGTTGTCGACGAGGTTCTGCGTCAGGACCGGGTCGTCGGCGAGCTCGGGGAACTGTGCGGCGATCCGTTCGAGGACCGGGCGGAAGTGGTCGGCGCGTGACATCGCTGTCGAGGGTATCTGCGTCGTCGCAGCCGGCGGAGCGGCGGCCACGTCGTGTGTCGGGAGGTGTAGTGCCGAGCGCCCGACCGTGGAAAAGCAGAAGGCCCCGGTTCCGGAGAACCAGGGCCTTCTTCGTACTGTCTCAACACAGTGTCGGGGTGACAGGATTTGAACCTGCGACCTCCTCGTCCCGAACGAGGCGCGCTACCAAGCTGCGCCACACCCCGCGGTGTGATCACTCCGTACCGGAGCAACCCGACAATACTATCCGATGATCGGGGGTGCTCACGACCATCCGGCGAACTCCCGGGCGCGTCGTCAGGAGGTGCGGGCGGTGAGGGTGACGACGACCGCTTCGGGGCGGCACGAGAACCGCACGGGCGCGTAGATCGAGGTGCCGAGACCGGCCGAGACCTCGAGCCACGACCAGTGGTTCCGGTGCTCCCACTTGTGCAGCCCGCTGACGTACCGGCGGGGCAGGTCGCTGTTCGTGACGAGGGCACCGACCCCGGGCACCTGGACCTGGCCGCCGTGGGTGTGGCCAGCGAAGATGATGTCCGCACCCTGGGTGACGAAGGCGTCGAGCACGCGGCGGTAGGGCGCGTGCGTGACTCCGATCGCGACGGGAGCTGGGCCGTCCTCGTCTTCGGACCAGGGCACCTCGCCGCGCATCTCGTCGACGTTCGTGGGGAGCAGGTCGAGCCGGTCCCAGTCGCGGTGTGCGTCCGAGGTGCCGAACAGCTCGAACCGCGAGCCGCGGAGCTCGATGGCGCGGGCGTGGTCGTTCAGGTCGAGCCACCCGAGGGACTCGAAGAACGCCGTCTGCCGGTCGATGTCGAGCTCGACGGGCTTCGCCTCGCTGTGCATGCGGCTCGGGCCGGAGAAGTACTTCAGCGGGTTGCGCGGCGACGGTCCGAAGAAGTCGTTCGACCCGTACGCGAACACGCCGGGAACACCCCGGAACGGCTCCAATGCGTACTCCACGGCTGCGTTCGCCGTGGGGTGCCCGAGGTTGTCGCCGGTGTTGACGACGAAGTCCGCCTCGACCAGGGACAGGTCGCGCAGCCACTGCTGCTTGTCGGCCTGCCACGGGGCCATGTGGATGTCGGACAGGTGCAGAACGGTGACGTCACGGGACCCCGGCGGGAGGACCGGGACGGTCTCCCACCGGATGCCGAAGCGTCGACGCTCGACGAGCGAGCCCCAGGCGAACGAGGCAGCACCGACGGCCGCGCCGGCTGCGAGGACCCCGAGCGCGGCGCGACCGCGGGTCACTTGCAGTCCTTGGGCGCCTTGCCGTTCTTGTCGCCGTACAACTGGATGTTCACGTCGGCGTTCTTGTCGGCGGCAGCGCCGATCGCGGGTTCGACGGCTGCGACCTTGCAGGTCTTGTTCCCGCCGCCCTTCGCGAAGTCGTCCGACACGTTGACGTTGCCGAATCCGGCGTCGTTCAGCGCCGAGCGGGCATCGCCGAGCGAGTCACCGCCGATCTCCGGCACGTTGGCCTGCGAGCCGTCCGAGGTGTAGACCGTCACGCTCGAACCGGAGGACAGGAGTGCACCAGCGGACGGCGAGGTCGACGACACCGAACCGGGGTTGCCGGTGCCGGGGCGGGCGCCACCGTCGACGTAGGTGAAGCCGGCGCCGGAGATCGCTGCGCGGGCTTCGTCAGCGGTCTTCCCCTGCAGGTTCGGGAGTGCCTTGGCGTTGCCACGGATCGCCGTGGGCTGCGGGTCTGTGAAGGCACCGGCGGGATAGGTGGCATTGATCGCGGTCATCGCCTGCCGCCACACATCGGCGCGGGATCCGGCGTACGTGCCGTTGACCCCGTTGCTGTAGTGCCGGAGGTTGTTCTTCTTGCCGTCGGTGTTGCCCTGCCAGTAGGCGGTGGCGACGCGTGAACTCGCGCCGACGAGCCAGATCTGGTCAGCCTCGTCGGTCGTGCCCGTCTTGGCGAACATCTGGGTGCCGTCCGGCGTCTGTGCACCGCGCGCGGTACCGCTGGTGATCGTGCCCTTCATGGCGTAGATCGCAGCCTGTGCGAACGCCGGGTCAACTGCCTGCTGGCAGTCCTTCGTCTGGCCGCCGAGCTGCTTGCCGGACGGCGAGGTGATCTGGTCGATGGCGATCGGCTTGCAGTAGATGCCGTTGTTCGCGACAGCGGCGTAGGCAGCGGCCATCGTCATCGGGGCGATCTCGTTGGTACCGAGGATGGCCGACGGGTTCTGGTACTGCAGCTCGCCGCCGTCAGCGCGGTGCACACCGAGCGACTGCGCGATGTCCCGGATGTCGCAGAGGTCGAGCTTCTGGGCCATCGACGCGAACGCGCCGTTGATCGAGCCAGCGGTGGCCCCGAGCACGCTCCAGTTGCCGCCCTCGCCCGGAGCGTCATTCGAGACGTCGAACTTCGTGTAGTCGGTCTGACCGCAGATGGTCCACGGCGTGACCACACGTTCAGCACCGCTGACGGTCTCGTTGAGCCCGTGGCCGGTCTTGATCCAATCCAGCAGGGTGAAGAGCTTGTACGTCGAGCCGGTCTGGAACCCGCCGGAGTTGCCGTACTTGTAGTCGACGCTGTAGTTCAACGAGGTCGATGTCGGTGCCGACTTCAGCGACTCGTCGAAGTCCTTGTTCTGCGCCATCGTCACGATGCGGCCGGAGCCGGCCTCGATCGAGTTGAGCGTCGCGCCCAAGGCCAGGTTCGTCTCGGCCTTGTTGTCGTAGGTGTTGAGGAGCTGCTTCTGCTCGGCGTTGAGGTCGATGTTCAGCGTCGTCTGGATCTTGTAGCCGCCGTTCCGCCACGCGGTGTCGCGTGCCTTCTGCGACGAGCCGAGCTGCGACATCTCGAGCACGACCTTCTTGGCGTAGTCGCAGAAGAACTGCGAGCCGTCGCCGACCGATGCCCGGCAGCCCTGCGAGGGCTGCGTCAGGTGCACGTAGTCCGCGGGCTTCGACAGGCGGGCCGTGCGGTACTCGGCCTCGGTCAGGTTCTTCTGGTCGTACATCGAGCGCAGGATGACGTTGCGCCGGGCGACGTTGGCGTCGTACTTCTTCGGCGTCGACAGGTTGCGCGCCTCGGGGTACTGCACGATGGCCATCAGCGAGGCGGCCTCGGCCGGGGTCAGGTTCGTCGCGCTCTTGTTGTAGTAGTGCTGCGCAGCGGCCTGCACACCGTAGGTCTGGTCGCCGAAGTACGCGATGTTCAGGTAGGCGGTGAGGATCTCCTTCTTGGAGTACTTCTTTGCCAGCCCGATCGCGAGCTTCATCTCCTCGAGCTTGCGGGGGATGGTCTGCTCGACGGCCTCGTTGTAGGCCTTCTGCTGCTCCTTCTTCGTGGGGAGGTTCAGCGCTTCGTTCATCTTGATGTTGCGGACGAGCTGCATGGTCAATGTCGACCCACCGCCCGAGTCGCCGAGTCCACCGGCGATGCTGCCCACGCCGGCGCGGATGAGCGAGGTCATGTCGACGCCGCCGTGGCTGTAGAAGCGCTTGTCCTCGCCGTCGATGGCCGCGTTCTTCAGCTGGTCGCTGATCTGGTCGAACTTCAGTTCCTGCCGGTTCTGGTCGTACAGCGTCGCGAAGTGCACCGACTTGCCGCCCGAGTACGCGTACAGCTCGTTGCGCTGCGGCAGGTCACCGATCTCGATGTACTCCGGCAGCGACTCGAACACACCGATCGTCGAGGTCGTCGTGACACCGGCGACCGCGATGGCCGGGGTGACCCCGATCGTGACGAGCAGGCCGGCGAGGGCACTGAACCCGACGAATCCGATGAAGGCGCCGACTGCTGAGACGGGCTTGGTCCGCGAGGCAGACGTCTTCTGGGCAGACATAGGATGCAGCCTAAACGACACCCACGACTGAAAGGCTGGCAAGGAACCGCATGACTCGCTGGGAGTACTTCACCACGCCCCTGATGATCCACAACACCACCGCCATCCTCAACAACTACGGGGACGAGGGCTGGGAGCTGGTCCAGATCGTCACCGGCCCCGAGGGTGGGCTCGTCGCGTACCTCAAGCGTCCGAAGGCCGACGCATGAGCGTCGCGGACCGCCTGGCCGAGCTGGGGCTGACGCTCCCGCCGGTCGCCGCACCCGTCGCCGCGTACGTCCCCGCGGTCGTCACCGGCCAGTACGTCTACACGGCCGGGCAGCTGCCGTTCGTCGACGGCGCACTGCCCGTCACCGGCAAGGTCGGGGCGTCGGTCGACGCCGAGACCGCCACCGCGCAGGCCCGCGTGGCCGCGCTCAACGCCCTGGCCGCCGTCGAGTCGGTCGCCGGCTCGCTCGACCGCGTCGCCCGGGTCGTCAAGGTCACCGTGTTCGTCGCGTCGGAGCCGTCCTTCACGGGCCAGCCGGGGGTCGCGAACGGCGCCTCCACCCTGGTCGGCGAGGTCTTCGGTGACGCCGGCGTCCACGCGCGCAGCGCGGTGGGCGTGGCGGTGCTGCCGCTGGACGCTCCTGTGGAGGTCGAGCTGGTGGTGGAACTGACGTCTTGACGGACCGTCAGCAGTGAAGCGAACGCAGGTGGGGCCTCCCGTCCGACATGGACTGGAGGCCCCACCTGCGTGACACGGACTACATGAGTTCCGCGATGGTCGCCATGATCGCCGGGTCGGCCAGCGTCGTCGTGTCGCCGATGCGGCGCCCCTCGGCCGCGTCGCGCAGCAGGCGCCGCATGATCTTGCCGGAGCGCGTCTTGGGGAGCTCCGGGACGATGACCACCTGGCGGGGCTTCGCGATCGCACCGATGCGCTTGCCCACCCAGTTGCGGAGTTCGGTCGATGCCGATTCGCGGTCGACGTCGGCGGCGGCCTCGGCGGTCAGGATGACGTACGCGACGACCGCCTGTCCGGTGGTCTCGTCGGCGGCTCCGACGACGGCGGCCTCGGCGACGCCCTCGTGCCCGACCAGGGCGGACTCGATCTCGGCCGTCGACAGGCGGTGCCCGGAGACGTTCATGACGTCGTCGACGCGGCCCTGGATCCAGATGTCGCCCTGACCGTCGAGCCGCGCTCCGTCGCCTGCGAAGTACCGGCCCGGGAACCGCGACCAGTAGGTCTCGACGAAGCGGTCCGGGTCGCCCCAGATGCCGCGCGCCATCGACGGCCACGGCTCCGTGATCGTGAGGTAGCCGCTCTCTCCCGGGTCGGCGCGGTTGCCGTCGTCGTCGACGATCTCGGCGACGATGCCGGGCAGCGGCGTCTGCGCTGCGCCGGGCTTGAGCTTCGTGACGCCGGGCAGCGCGGAGATCATGATCGCGCCGGTCTCGGTCTGCCACCACGTGTCGACGATGGGCGTGCGGTCGTGGCCGATGACCTGGCGGTACCAGTTCCACGCCTCGGGGTTGATCGGTTCGCCGACGCTGCCGAGCAGACGGAGGGTCTCGAGACTGCGCGCCTCGGGGATCTCGCGGCCGGCCTTCATCGCCGCACGGACCGCCGTCGGCGCGGTGTACAGAACGGTGACGCCGTAGGAGTCGACGATGTCCCACCAGCGGCCGGGCTTCGGCTCGTCTGGTGTGCCCTCGTAGAGCACCTGCGTCACGCCGTTCGCCAGGGGGCCGTAGACGACGTACGAGTGCCCGGTGATCCAGCCGATGTCGGCGGTGCACCAGTAGACGTCCTTCTCCGGGTGCATGTCGAACACGTTCTTGTGCGTGTACGCGGCCTGGGTCAGGTACCCGCCGGAGGTGTGCACGATGCCCTTCGGCTTCCCGGTCGTGCCCGAGGTGTACAGGATGAACAGCGGGGTCTCGGCGGGGAACGCCTCGGGCGTGTGCTCCGGGGCGGCCTTCGCGACCTCGTCGTGCCACCACAGGTCGCGGTCGTTCCAGGCGATCTCGTTGCCGCCGCGCTTGACGACCAGGACGTGCTCGACGCTGCCGGTGCCCTCGCCCTCGAGTGCCTCGTCGACCGCGGGCTTGAGCGCTGACACCGCGCCACGGCGCCAGCCGCCGTCCGCCGTGACGACGAGCTTCGCGCCGGCGTCCTCGATGCGGGCGCGGAGGCTCTCGGCGCTGAACCCGCCGAAGACGACGGAGTGCACGGCGCCGATGCGGGCGACGGCGAGCATCGTCACGACGGCCTCGGGGATGAGCGGTAGGTAGACGACGACGCGGTCGCCCTGCCCGACGCCGAGGTCGGTGAGCATGTTCGCGGCGCGCTGGACCTCAGCGGTGAGTTCGGCGTAGGTGATCCGGCGGGTGTCGCCGGGTGCGCCCTCGAAGTGGATCGCCACCCGGTCGCCGTTGCCCGCGCGGACGTGCCGGTCGAGGCAGTTCTCGGCCACGTTGAGCGAGCCGTCGGCGAACCACTTCGCGAACGGGGCGCCGGACCAGTCGAGGGTCTGCGTGAACGGGGTCCGCCAGTCGAGCAGGCTGCGGGACTGCTCGGCCCAGAAGGCCTCGCGGTCGGCGGCGGCGGCCTCGTGCAGGTCTTCGCGCGCGACGGCGTCGGCGACGAACTCGGGTGTCGGCGGGAAGGTGGCGCCGTCGTCCTCGCGGTGGTCGGTCTGGGTCGGAGTGGACATCGATGTCCTTTCGCGTCGTTGCGTCCTCAGGGTGCGCCACGGAGACTACCCCTCGGCCCGTGCGCTGCGCGGTTGTGCGACGAGCGGCGGGCCCGGGTGCGGGGGAGCCGGGCCGCGGCGGCGGGCGCGGGTCTGGGGGAGTCGGGCTGCGGCGGCGGGCGCGGGTCTGGGGCTGCGGGGCCGCGACGGCGCACACCGGTGTGTCCTGGTCGCGGCGGCACGCCCGGCGGTCGTGTCGGGGGTTGCCCCGAGGGGCGGATCGTGGGGTACAGTAGTTCCTGCTGGACTCGTTTCCGGCGGCATCGAATCGGATTCCCCCCAATCCTTCGATGTCCAGGCGGCACCAGTTCCCCCCAACCGGTGCCGCCTCTTCTTTTGTCCGGGGTCCGGCTCGAGCGATCAGCGCTCGCCGGCCGCCGGTGATCGGCGGCGATCCGCACGAGGACGCCGGTCGAGTGGACAGACCGGTACATGCTCACGCATGGAGCGTCCGACCGACTCGTAGCAATTGCTACTCCGTCCCGGTGCCCGTGATCGAGGGGACCTGCTCGCGTGGTCTGTCGTCGCGCTGCGCCGGGCGCTCCTCGCCGAGTGGGGTACGGCTTTCCGTTTCGGGGGACAAATCGGTCCGTTGGTGCCATCGGCGCCTACCTCTCCACAGGCTGGTTGTGGCACCGGATGCCGAAAACGGCTCTCCTCCTACGCTCTGGCGTCATGCACCGTCACCGTGCCACGCCGTTCCTGCCCGGGTCCGGGCCTGTTCCGCCCAGGGCCGGACCGTTTCTGCCCGGGGCCGGGCCTGTTCCGCCCGGGGCTGCCGCTGCCGCTCTTCGGCGCAAACCGCACGGTGTCGTCGAGTTCGAGGAACTCGCCGGCCTCGTGACGGACGCCGGGGTCACCGACGTCCTGGTCGTCGGCGGCGTCGGCACCTGGACCGACCGTGGCGGCGGACTCGAAGCCGCCGCGCCGCGTCTGAGCGAGGCGCGCACCCGGGAGCTCGCCACGCGGCTGGTGGCACTCGGCGGACGCCACGTCGACGAGACCACTCCGTGCGCCGACGTCCGGCACGGCGACGGGATCCGGGTGCACGTCGTGCTCGCCCCGGTCTCGGTCGGTGGCACAGCGATCTCGATCCGGCTCCCACACCCAGCCCGGCCGACCCTCGCCGCGCTCGACCGCGCCGGCACCTTCGAGCACGTGCCGCGCTCCGTCGTCGAGGCCGCCGTGCACCAGCGCCGCAACGTCCTGGTCACCGGTGCCACCGGCAGCGGCAAGACCACCCTGCTCGCCGCGATGCTCGGCGCCGTCCCGGCCGGCGAGCGGATCGTCA
Organism: Curtobacterium sp. PhB191; assembly: GCF_004346515.1. Lineage (NCBI taxonomy): Bacteria > Bacillati > Actinomycetota > Actinomycetes > Micrococcales > Microbacteriaceae > Curtobacterium > Curtobacterium sp. PhB191. Next base: position 18,352 of record NZ_SMBV01000004.1, on the reverse strand, counting down.
CGGTCGAGGACGTCGCCGAGCTGCGCATCGCCCATCCGCACGTGGTCGCACTCGAGGCGCGGCAGGCGAACGCCGAGGGCGTCGGCGCGCTCGGCCTCGACCGGCTCGTGCGTGAGGCCCTGCGGATGCGCCCGGACCGGATCGTCGTGGGGGAGTGCCGGGGCGCCGAGGTCCGCGAGCTCATGTCCGCGCTGAACACGGGCCACGATGGTGGCGCCGGCACCGTGCACGCGAACGGTGTTGCGGACGTCGCCGCTCGGCTCGAGGCGCTCGGCGCCCTCGCCGGGCTCGGCGTCGAGGCGCTCGCCCGACAAGCGGTCAGCGCGTTCGACCTGGTGCTCCACGTCGAGCGTCGGACAGGCGGACGACGGCTCGCTGCGGTGGGCGCGTTCCACGTCGGGGCGGACGGGAGGCTCGGGGTGCGCCCGGTGGACGGGGCACCGTGAGCAGGGGGTCGCTCCTGGGACGTCGGGTCCGGCGTCCCGTGCCGTTCGACCCGGCGCGCGTGGCCGGCACCCTGGACCGGGTCGCGACGCTCGTCGCCGCCGGGGTCCCGCCGCCGCGGGCCTGGGAGCTCGTCGGCAGGCTCCCCGCAGGGACCGCTCCCGCCTCCGCGGACATCGCCGTCGTCCTGCGGGTCGCGGACCGGACCGGCGCCCCCGTCGCGGAGACGCTCGGGGCCCTCGCCGGAGCGCTCCGCCGATCGGCAGCGTCGGACCGGGCGATCCGGGTCGCCCTCGCCGGCCCGCGCACCAGCGCCCGCGTCGTCCTGGCGCTGCCGTTGTTCGGCCTCGGACTCGGGGCCGCGTGGGGGTCCGGAGCGGTGCAGGTCCTCACGAGCTCGCCGCTCGGCTGGGTCTGCTCGGCGCTCGCGGCCGTGCTCGTCCTGTCCGGGCGTGCCTGGACCGCGCGGCTCGTCCGGTCGGCGACGCCGGACGGACGCGTGCCCGGGGTCGTCCTCGACGCCTGGGCGGTGGCCGTCTCGGGCGGTGGTTCGTGGATCGCCGCCGGCGAGGCGGTCCGTCGTGCCGCCGACGGGATCGTCCCGCCGGCTGCCGACGTGGCTCGCCTGCGCGAGGTCCTCGACCTGGCCGTGCGAGCGGGCGTGCCCGCGGCGGGACTGCTGCGCCGCGCCGCGGAGGACGTCCGTGACGACGCTGCTGCCGCCGGCCTCGCCGCAGCCGAGCGCCTGGCCGTCCGACTGGTGCTGCCGCTCGGTGTCTGCGTCCTGCCCGCGTTCGTGCTCGTCGGGGTGGTCCCCGTCGTGGTCGGCGTCCTCTCCTCCACCGTCGTCGGTGCGCGATGACCTCTCCACAGATGCCGCTCGAGGCCCCGATCGTGCGGTGGCCACGCGCCACGCTGGGATCACCGCAACAGAAGGGACGAACAAATGAGCACCACCCCGAACCGAATCCGTCGCACCAGCCGTGTCGTCGACCGGCTCCGCGCCGTCGCGCAGGACGACCAGGGGTCCGCGACGGCCGAGTACGCGGTCGTCATCCTCGCCGCCGTGGCGTTCGCCGGCGTGCTCGTCGCCGTCATGCGCTCGGGCGAGGTGCAGACCATCCTCACCGAGCTCGTCCGCGGTGCCCTCTCGCTGTGACCATGCGCGGCGCCCCGACCGGGACTCCGACCGGGGCTCGGTCACGGTCGAGTTCGCGGTCGTGCTGCCCACCATTGCACTCGTCCTCACCCTGCTCGTCGCGGCCGTGCTGGTCGTCGACGGACAAGGACGCCTGCAGTCGGCCGCCGCGGCGGCTGCGCGGGGCGTCGGGCGCGGGGACGACGCCGTCGGACTCGCCGCCGCCGAGCGGATCGCGCCGGGATCCTCCGTCACGATCCGGCGCACCGACGACCTCGTGTGCGTCGACGCCACGCGCGGCGGCACCGGTCCGTTCTCGGCGCTGCCGCTCCGGGCGACGGCGTGTGCTGCGGCCGGGGGACGCTGACCCCGAGCGCGGTTCGGTGACCGTGCTCGTCGCCGCCGTCCTCGGCGTCGGGGTGCTCGTCGCGTCGTCAGCGCTCGCCGCCGCCGGACACCGCACGCAGGCGGTCCGAGCCGGGGACGCCGCCGACGCCGCCGCGACCTCGGCCGCCGCGACGTCCGTCGGACTCCTCACGGGGTCGCCGTGCACCGTCGCCGAGCGGGTCGCACGGGCGAACGGCTCGGCCCTCGTGGCCTGCGACCTCGCCGCCGCGACCGCCCGGGTGCGGGTGGTCGTCGGCTCCGGACCGTTCGCCGTCGGCGCATCCGCGGTCGCCGGTCCGGCGGACGACCACCCCGACCACGGTGTGTATGGTGTGCCTGTCGGCCACCGGTCACCGATGTCCCGGGCGACCCGGACACGTTCGTGTCCAGGGCCGACCAGCACCACGGATCAAGGAGACACGTGCCAGGCACGAAGAAGCTCGTGATCGTCGAGAGCCCCGCGAAGGCGAAGACGATCGCGCAATACCTCGGTGACGGATACGAAGTCCAGGCCTCGGTCGGACACATCCGCGACCTCGTCGAGCCCAAGAACCTGCCGGCCGAGCTCAAGAAGGGCTCCCTCGGCAAGTTCTCGGTGGACGTCGACAACGGCTTCGAGCCGTACTACGTCGTGTCCGACGCCAAGAAGAAGACGGTCGCCGAACTCAAGCGTGCGCTCAAGGATGCCGACGAGCTCTACCTCGCAACAGATGAAGACCGCGAGGGTGAAGCGATCGCCTGGCACCTGCTCCAGGTCCTCAAGCCGAAGGTCCCCGTCAAGCGGATGGTCTTCCACGAGATCACGAAGGAGGCGATCCAGCGTGCGCAGGAGGCCACCCGTGAGCTCGACACCGCCCTCGTCGACGCGCAGGAGACCCGCCGCATCCTCGACCGCCTCTACGGGTACGAGGTCTCGCCGGTCCTGTGGCGCAAGGTCGCTCCCGGCCTCTCCGCCGGTCGTGTGCAGTCCGCCGCGACCCGGCTCGTGGTCGACCGCGAACGCGAGCGGCTCGCCTTCGTCTCGGCCAACTACTGGGACCTCTCCGCTCGGTTCGAGAAGACGGGGGAGTCCCCCTTCTCGGCGCGACTCGCCCGGATCCAGGGCACCCGCGTCGCCTCGGGGCGCGACTTCGACGACCGCGGTGCGCTCAGCGGTGACGTCGTACGTCTCGACGAGGCCGCAGCCGCCTCGCTGACCACCGTGCTCGAGCGCGCCGGGGACGCCACCGTCCGCAGCGTCGACTCGAAGCCGTACACCCGCCGTCCGGCGGCACCGTTCACCACGTCGACCCTGCAGCAGGAGGCAGCGCGCAAGCTGCGCCTGTCGCCGCGGCAGACGGCGCGTGCGGCGCAGACGCTGTACGAGAACGGGTACATCACCTACATCCGTACCGACTCGGTCTCGCTCTCGAAGCAGGCGATCGACGCGGCCCGCAAGCAGGCGGCCGACCTGTACGGCGCCGCGACCGTGCCGGACAAGCCCCGTCTGTACGCGAGCAAGAGCAAGAACGCGCAAGAGGCGCACGAGGCGATCCGTCCCTCGGGCGACTCCTTCCGTACCCCGCAGGAGCTCCAGGGCACGCTCACCGGTGTCGAGTGGCGGCTCTACGACCTCATCTGGAAGCGCACCGTCGCCTCCCAGATGGCAGACGCCAAGGGTTCGACCGCATCGATCGTGCTCGGGATTGCGTCGACCGAGTCGGTCGAGGGCATCACGTCGACCGCGAACGGCACGGACGCCGAGTTCACCGCGTCCGGCACCGTCATCACCTTCCGCGGGTTCCTCAGCGCCTACGAAGAAGGCCGCGACGAGGACCGCCACGAGTCGAGCGAGCGTGCCGGTCAGGACGTCGCACTGCCCGACGTCAAGCAGGGCGAGCACCTCGAGGTGCACGACGTGCTGGCGAAGGGGCACGACACCACGCCCCCGCCGCGCTTCACCGAGGCCAGCCTCATCAAGACGCTGGAAGAGCTCGGGATCGGGCGTCCGTCGACCTACCCGACGATCAGCCCGACGATCATCGACCGCGGCTACGTGTCCCTGCGCGGCACCCAGCTCGTGCCGAACTGGATCGCGTTCAGCGTGGTCCGGTTGCTCGAGGAGTACTTCGGCGAACTGGTGGAGTACGACTTCACCGCCGAGATGGAAGAGGATCTCGACCGGATCGCGCGCGGCGACGCCGACCGGGTCGACTGGCTCAAGGGCTTCTACTTCGGTGGTGGCGACGACGACCAGCGCGGCCTGCGGACCGTCATCGACAACCTCGGCGAGATCGACGCGCGTGAGATCAACTCGGTCGAGCTCGCACCGGGCCTCACCCTGCGGATCGGTCGCTACGGCCCCTACATCGAGGTGCCCAGCGACGACCCGGAGAAGCCGCGTCGCGTCAACGTCCCCGAGGAGCTGGCACCCGACGAGCTGACCGTCGAGAAGGCCAAGGAACTCGTCGACGCCCCCGTCATCGGCGACCGCGTCGTGGGCATCAACCCGGACACGGGCAAGGAGGTCCTGGCGAAGGACGGCCGCTTCGGCCCCTACGTCACGGAGCGCACCCCGGAGCCCGAGCCCACCGTCGACCCGAAGACCGGCGAGGTCGTCGACGCTGCGGCCGCCACCCCGGAGCCCGCAGCGGCCGAGTCCCCTGTCGAGACGACGACCGGCAAGAAGGCCCCGGCGAAGAAGGCCCCGGCGAAGAAGACGACGAAGAAGGCCGCGGCGCCCAAGGAACGGACCGCCTCGCTCTTCAAGTCGATGGACCCGGCGACCGTCGACCTCGAGACCGCGCTGAAGCTCCTCGACCTGCCCCGCGTCGTCGGACAGGACCCGGAGACCGGCAACGACATCACCGCGCAGAACGGTCGCTACGGCCCGTACCTGAAGAAGGGGACGGACACCCGAACGCTCCCGGGCGAGGACGCGATCTTCGACATAGACCTCCCCGGTGCGCTCGAGATCTTTTCGCAGCCGAAGTACGGCGGGAACCGTGCCGCGAGCTCCGCGCTCAAGGAGTTCGAGGCGGACCCCGTGTCCGGCAAGCCGATCAAGATGAAGGACGGCCGCTTCGGCCCGTACGTCACCGACGGCGAGACGAACGCGACGATCCCGAAGGGCGAGGACGTCGAGGCCGTCGACCACGCCCGGGCGGTCCAGCTCATCGCGGACAAGCGCGCCAAGGGACCGGTCAAGAAGAAGACGCCGGCCCGACGGGCGCCGGCGAAAAAGAAGTGACCGGACGGTTCATCACGCTCGAGGGCGGCGACGGCGCGGGCAAGACGACCCAGGCCGAGCTGCTCTCGGCGTGGCTCGTCGAGCACGGCCGCACCGTCCTGCGCACCCGCGAGCCCGGCGGCACCGACCTGGGCCTCCGGATCCGCGAGATCGTGCTGCACGAGCGTGGGCACGTGTCGCCCCGGGCCGAGGCGCTGTTGTACGCGGCCGACCGCGCGCACCACGTCGAGACGGTCGTGCGTCCCGCGATCGCCCGCGACGAGGTCGTGCTGCAGGACCGGTACATCGACTCGTCGGTCGCCTACCAGGGCGTCGCGCGCGGCCTCGGCGCCGAACACATCCGCTCGGTGTCGGAGTGGGCGGCGGACGGCCTGGCGCCGGACCTGACGATCCTGCTCGACCTCGACGTGACGGTCGGACGCGCCCGGATCGCTGCGGCCCGTGGCGACACGTTCGACCGCCTGGAGTCCGAGGCCGAGGCGTTCCACGAGTCGGTGCGACAGGCCTTCCTGGACATGGCGGCAGCCGAGCCCGACCGCTTCCTGGTGGTCGACGCCGGCGGATCCACCGAGGACGTGCAGCGTGCCATCCGTGCCGCGGTCGCCCCGCTCGTCGCGATCGACCCGGCATGACCGTGGTCGCCCGCATGTCGGTGGTAGCCCGCATGACGGTGGTCGCTGACAGGATGGTCCCGTGAGCGTGTGGGACGGCCTGACCGGTCAGGAAGAAGCAGTCGCCTCCCTCCGGAACGCCGCGGAGTCGACCGACGGCACCGGCGGCATGACGCACTCGTGGTTGATCACGGGGCCGCCCGGGTCCGGCCGGTCGAACGTGGCGACGGCGTTCGCCGCGGCCCTCGTGGGCAACGGTCCCGACGACGACCACACCCTGCAGCAGATCACCGCGAAGACCCACCCCGACGTGTCGGTGCTCACGACGCAGCGCGTGATCATCACGATCGACGAGATCCGGCAGCTCGTGACCTCGTCGTACTACTCGCCCTCGGTCGGGCGGTACCGCATCGTCATCATCGAGGACGCCGACCGCATGACGGAACGCACCTCGAACCTGCTGCTCAAGGCGCTCGAAGAACCTCCGGAGCGCACCGTCTGGATCCTCTGCGCCCCGAGTGAAGCCGACCTGCTGCCCACCATCCGGTCGCGCGTCCGCTCCGTACGCCTCCGGGTCCCCGGCATCGAGTCCGTCGCCGACCTGCTCGTCGCCCGCACCGGCATCGACCGCGCCCTCGCGATGGACGCAGCACGGCAGGCGCAGAGCCACATCGGCATGGCGCAGCGCCTGGCGACGAGCGAGGACGCCCGCGATCGTCGCCGCCGCACCCTGACGACCGTGCTCGGCGTCCGGAGCGTCGGCGACGCCGTGATGGCCGCCGCCGACCTGCTCGCCGTCGCCGACGAAGACGCCAAGGCGATCACGCAGCAGCGCGACTCCGAAGAACGCGACGCCGCACTGCGATCGCTCGGCATCGAACCCGGCGGGACGATCCCGCCGGCCCTCCGCTCGCAGCTCCGGCTGCTCGAGGACGACCAGAAGCGCCGTGCGACCCGCAGCCTGCGCGACGGTCTCGACCGCATCCTGGTCGACGTGTCCTCGCTGTACCGCGACCTGCTCCTGCTCGGTCTCGGTGCCCCGGCGGAACCCGTCAACCTGGCGATGCGTGATCACCTCGACCAGGCCCTGCAGTCGGTCACGCCGGCCGCGGCGCTCGAGGTGCTCGACGCGATCGCCCTCGCCCGGCAGCGGATCGCCGCGAACGTGGCGGCGTTGCTCGCGCTCGAGGCGCTGCTCGTCACGATCGCCCGCGTCCGCCACTGACCGTGACGGACTCTCCCCGCGACGAGTGGGGCATGGGACAATCACGGCATGCCCGACGCTGAACCCGGCCTGCGCGAACGGAAACGCCGCGCCACCCGCCGCGCCATCCAGGCGGCCGCGCTCCGCATCGCGATCAAGGACGGCCTCGGTGCGGTCACCGTGGACGAGATCTCGCGTCGGGCCGACGTCTCACCGCGCACGTTCTTCAACTACTTCCCGAGCAAGGAACAGGCGATCCTCGGGGACGACCCGGAGCTGCCCGATGACGCCGCGCTGCAGGAGTTCGTCGACGGGGGACCGGACGGCGACCTGCTGTCGGACCTCGGCGCACTGCTCGTCCACTCGACGCAGGAGCTCATCGAGGAACGCGGACTCATCGAGGAGCGGCAGCAGGTGCTCCGGGCGAACCCCGAACTCTTCAGCCGTCGCATGGAGTCGATGAAGGAGTTCCAGGCCGAGATCCAGGCGGCGGTCGCCCGGCGGCTCGAACGCGAGGACCCCGAACTCGCCGCGGACCCCGATGCGCTCCGTCGTCGGGCGCGCCTGGCGTCGATCGTGGCGCTCGGTGCGCTCCGGCACGCGTGGTGGGAGTGGTCCGGGTCCGAGGCCGGTTCGCACCTGGTCGACGAGCTCCGCAGGTCCTTCGCCGAGCTCGGCGTGCTCGTTTCGCGTTCACTCGTCTGAACCTGTATAGTCATTGATCGTGCCGCTCCGGGTTCGGAGCGTGCGCGCCGCCTTAGCTCAGTCGGTAGAGCGATTCACTCGTAATGAATAGGTCGTCGGTTCGATTCCGACAGGCGGCTCAGAACACGTCCCCGGTCACGGATCTGCAACAGGTCCTGACCGGGGATTTCTGCATCTGCGGGAAACCGCACCCCTTGGCTCCGGACCAGACAGCGGGGGAGGGCGCGGGTTAGCCTCGTCAGGACGCGGGGATCCCCGCGACCGACCACCTGCACCGCCCCGTACCCCCTCGGCGGACGACCGACGGAGGCACCGTGTTCAAGCGTGCGACGACCGTCGTCCTGGTGGCTGCTGCGGCTGCTGCCCTGGCCATCACGGCCGCCGCGGTACCGGAGTCGCGGGCGACGTCATCGGCGGCCCCGGCCGGCGGATCGAGCAGCAGCGCGAGCCCGACCCCGCACCCGACCACGGTGGCCACCGATCCGACCATCGGGCGGACGCCGACCTTCTCGGTGGACTTCGACACGCCGGCTGCGGCGAACGGCCCGTTCGCGGCGACGTACGCGCAGTCGTGGCAGCCGTACCCAGACGGCACCGGCGGCAAGTACTGGTCGAGCAAGATGGTCAGCGCGCACGACGGGTACATGGACATCGCCCTCGACGGCGAGCACGGTTCGGCCGGAACGTTCGGCACCCCCGAGGACGCCTGGTCGCACGTCGGCGGGTCGTTCAGCGTCCGCGCCCGTGCCACCGGCGGCGACAAGAACGGCGCAGCGATCATGCTCTGGCCGACGTCGAACGACTGGGCGGACGGCGAACTCAACTACCCCGAGGGCAACTTCGACGGCTCGCCGCGGGTGTTCCACCACTCGATGCTGCCCGGGGACGAGAAGGCGTCGGACAACTACAACACCCGGGTGTCCTGGCGGGACTGGCACACCTACACGACGGAGTGGATCCCCGGGCGGGCGATCCACTACTACCTCGACGGCAAGCTCGTCTTCACGGTCGCGCGGAACGTCCCGACGACCCCGCACCGCTACATGGTGCAGGTCGGCGACTGGGGCAAGGCCGGCCACCTGCAGATCGACTGGGTCCGTACCTACGACGCGCAGTGACGCCGGGCCGCGCCGACGCGCGGTCACGCCTGGCCGCGCCGACGCGCAGTCACGCCTGGCCGCGCCGACGCGCGGTGACGCCGGGCAGGGCCGACCCGCTCCCCGTTCTGGGGCTGCGCCGGACCCCCGTCGTGCGGGACGATCGAACCGAAGCCGTGTTCTCCGTTCGGAAGGTCGTCATGCTCCTGTCACTCGTCTACATGAGCGCCGCCGACGAACCCTTCGACCAGCCCCGCCTCGACGCGCTCCTCGAACACGCCAGGGCCCGGAACGCCGCATCGGGCCTGTCCGGTCTGCTCGTGTACAAGGACGGCCGCTTCATGCAGCTGCTCGAGGGGCCCGAGGCCGCGGTCCTCGAGACGTACCAGCGCATCACCGAGGACCCCCGGCACACCGACGTCGGGCTGCTCGTCGAGGAGCGGATCCACACGCCGCGGTTCGGCGAGTGGACGATGGCGTTCGACCGCGACCACGAGACCGCGCTCCCCGACGGCTTCGACACGTTCCTGTCCGACGGCGACCGGAGTGCGGACACCAGCAAGGCGCGGGCGTTGCTGCGCTGGTTCCGCACCCACCCGATGGCCGCGCCCGACGCCGCACTCGGCAAGCACCGGCGCTGAGGGTCAGGGCAGGTAGTACGTCGGGTTCGGCAGCTTGACGCTGCGGTCCGCCGAGCCCCCGAGCAGGTCGCTGTACTGGTCGCCGAAGTTCGCGACCACGTCGTACCGGCCGCCCGATCGTGACTCGATGTGCGCCCGGGTCTGCGACTTGTACTCGACGGTGGTGCACTTCGCCGTGGCGCAGGTGATGTACGACGGCTGCTGCGACGCCCCGACCCCGGTCCACTTCGTGTAGTACGTCTCGGTGCCGCGCTTCGTGGCCGAGAACTGCGGGGAGCCGACGCGCTGCAGGTTGTCGATGGTGGCGGTCTCCTGATCGGCGTTCCGGCCGGTCAGCCCGATGATCGTGCAGCCGGAACGCTGTGCGATCGACACGAGCGAGGTCATCGACGGGGTCGCGGGGAACCGTTCGTCCTGCACCCACTCGTCCTGCAGTGCGGGGTCGAAGACGAAGTGCATGTCCGCGACCTCCATGTCGTAGGTCCAGAGCGTGGTGTCGTCGGCGTCGAGAACGATCGCGGGGTTGCGGTGCAGCTTGCGGCCGACGGCGCACTGGGCGGCGACGACGGGGGCCTGCCGCCGGACGAGGGACCGCATCTCGCGGATGTACGGGGAGTCGGTGCGGTTCGCGAGTCCGGTGCCGGGGTCGCCGTAGTAGGTGGCGATGGTCTTCTTGACGGAGTCGATGTTCGGGATGCCCTCACCGGGCTGGGTCGCACCGGAGGAGCCGTCAGCAGCCATCGTGAACTGTGTGCGGGGCGCGAGCCGGGGCTCGGAGACGCCGGGCAGATCGGCCGAGGGGAGGGAGTAGGTGGGGTTCGGCAGCTTGAGGGACCGGTCGGCGTACCCGCCCTGCAGGTCGCTCCACTGGTCGCCGATGTTCAGCGTGATGTCGTAGCCGAGGTCCTGCTCGATGTGCTTGCGGGTCAGGGCCTTGTACTCGACGGTCGTGCAGCTCGCGGCGGCGCAGGTCACGTACGACGGCTGCTGCGAGGCGCCCTTGCCGGTCCACTTCGTGAAGAAGCGGTCCTCGGTGAAGGCGGTGTAGCCGACCTTCGACAGGTTCTGCACGGTCGCGGTCTTCTGGTCGTCGTTCCGGCCGGTCAGTCCGAACACGGTGAAGCCCATCGCTGCGGCGCGGTTGACGAAGCCGACCATGGACGGGGTGGCGGCGAAGCGCTCGTCCTGCACCCACTCGTCCTGCCGTGCGGGGTCGAAGACGAAGTGCATGTCCGCGACCTCCATGTCGTACGTCCACAGGGTGGTGTCGTCGGCGTCGAGGACGATCGCGGGCTTCTCGCCGTGCCGGACGGCACGGTCGTGGATGCGCTGCAGCGACGCTCCCTGGCGGGCGACGATCGATCGCATCTCGCGGATGTAGGGGGAGTCGGTCCGGTTCGCCAGGCCCGTGCCGGGGTCGCCGTAGTAGGTGGCGATGGTCTTCTTGACGGAGTCGATGTTCGGGATGCCCTCGCCGCCCTGGGTCGCACCGGACGTGCCGTCGGCAGCCATCGTGAAGTGCGTCCGCGGGGTCAGGCCGGCGTCGGCGGAGTGCCCCGGCGAGTGTCCCGGTCCGTGTCCTGGGTCGCCCCACCCGTGTGCGCTGGCCGGACCGCCGACGAGGGTGGACGTGAGGACGATCGCCGCACTGGTGGCGACGACGGAGAGGACGGAACGGCGCATGGAGGACCTGCACACCTTCGACTCGGGGAGGAGTGACCCCCGGATGGGGGATCGTGGAGCACGTTAGCTGGCAATCACCAGTGGAGTCCATACCAAAGTGCTGCGGCCAGTCCTGGTAGACATGGCCGCATGACGGTTCGCTGGGGAGTCATCGGCACGGGCGGCATCGCCCGGTCCTTCGTGGGCGACTGCGTCGCCGCGGGCATCGAGTTCACGGCGGTCGGCAGCCGCACCCGCGACGGTGCCGAGGCGTTCGCGGCGGAGTTCGGCATCCCACGGGCGCACGGCTCCTACGAGGACCTCGTCGCCGACGACACGGTCGACGCCGTGTACGTCGCGACCCCGCACGTCCGGCACGCCGAGGACGCCCTGCTCGCGATCCGCGCCGGCAAGCACGTCCTCGTCGAGAAGGCCTTCACGATGACGGCGGCCGAGGCGCGGACCGTGGTCAATGCTGCCCGTCGAGCGGGCGTCGCGGTGACCGAGGCGATGTGGACCCGGTTCCTGCCGCAGATGGCGATGATCCGCGAGGTCCTGGCCGAGGGGCGCATCGGCCGGCCGGTGCTCGTCGAGGCGACGCACCACCAGGCCCTGCCCATCGACCCGTCGCACCGGCTGCGCGATCCCGCCCTCGGCGGTGGAGCCCTGCTGGACCTGGGCGTGTACCCGGTGTCCTTCGCCGTCGACGTGCTGGGGGTGCCCACCTCGCTCGTCGCGGCCGGCACGCTGAGCGAGCAGGGTGTCGACACGCAGATGGGCATCGTCCTGACGCACGACGGCGGTGCACAGTCGGTGATCCACTTCGGGATGGACGTGCGCAGCCCGAACACGGCCTCGGTGATCGGCGAGTCGGGGCGCATCGACGTCGACTCGACCTGGTACACCCCGACGACGTGGCGGATCCGGGACCGCGACGGCGTCGTGGTCGAGGAGTTCGACGCGCGCGAGGAGCTCGCCGGCTACGGCCACGAGGCGCGCGCGTTCGAGGCGATGGTCACGTCCGGCGTGCACGAGGGCGGTCCGATGGACGCCGAACAGTCGGTCGCGATCATGGCCGTCATGGACGAAGCCCGCCGCCAGGTCGGCGTGCGCTACCCCGCGGACGACGCCTCCACAGCGCCCTGATCCGGGTCGCGTCGTCCACATCGGGACGATCCGGCCTGGAGGCTGCTGCCGCAGTTCCGTAGGATCGGTCGCGATGTCCGAGCAGCAGCCCACCCCGCCTTCCGTACCGGAGCGTGTCCGCGCCGCCGTCGCGGCCGCGCGCGCCTCCGCCGTGCGCCGCCCGGTGCCCTGGATCGCCGGTGGCCTCGCGGCCCTGCTCGTGGTCGGTTCGGGCGGGGCCGTCGCGGTCGCGGCGGCGATGACACCGGACACGGGCACGGCGGCCGCGCCGGCGACCACGTCGAGCGCGACCTCGACACCGAGCCGGTCGACCGCCACCACGAAGCGACCGACGAGCACGCCGACACCGACCCCGGACGCCCGCGCCGTGCCGAAGGACCCGGCCGGCCCTTCCGCCCTGCGCACCTGCTCGATCGCGGGCGCCGCGTCGGCGAGCGGTCTCGGCGCGTTCGAGGGGTACGTGATGGACGCGAAGACGGGCGAGGTCCTGTTCTCGAAGGACGGCGACAAGGCTGCCCAGACCGGCAGCGTCATGAAGACCCTGACGACGGCGACGGCGCTCGCGGTGCTCGGCGGCGACCACCGCATCCCGACCACGGTCACGCAGGAGTCCGGCGGGACCATCGCGCTGGTCGGGCACGGTGATGCCACCCTGTCCGCCGGCAACGGCACGGTCTACCCGGGGGCCCCGACGCTCGCGCAGCTCGCCCAGCAGGTCAAGGCGAAGGTCGGCGACACCCCCGTCACCACGATCGTGACCGACGACACGTACTGGAGCGACGCCGACGCGTGGGACCCCACGTGGCCGGTGTCCGAGCGCACCATCGGGTACCAGCCGAAGGTGACGGCGCTCATGGTCGACGGTGACCGGGCGAACCCGGCCGCGGCGACCTCGCCCCGGTCCGAGGACCCGGTCGGCCGTGCAGGTGCCGCGTTCCGGACGGCACTCGCGAGCGCCGGGGTCGCCGGGGCGGGGTCGGCACAGATCGTCAAGCGCGCCACGACCAGCACGGACACCATCGCGACGGTGTCGTCGCAGCCGGTGTCGACACTGATCGGGCAGATGATCCCGAACTCGGACAACACCCTCGCCGAGATGCTCGCCCGGGTGTCGTCGAAGGAGTCCGGCTCGAACGGGTCGGCGGCGTCGCTGACCTCGGTGTACCAGTCGGCGCTCGGCTCCTACGGCGTCGACCCGGCCGGCATCGTCATCAAGGACGGCTCGGGCGAGAGCGCCGCGAACGCGGTGTCGCCGAACTTCGTCGCCCACCTCATGGTGCAGGTCGCCGCCGGTGCGAAGGGCCTCGGTACCCTCGCGAACGCCCTGCCCGTGTCGGGGCAGTCCGGCACGCTGGCCAGCCGCTTCACCGGCGCGAACGCCGTCGCCCGCGGCAAGGTGCACGCGAAGACCGGGTGGATCGACAGCGCGAACACCCTCGGCGGGTACATCGACGCCGCGGACGGATCGCGCCTGACCTTCGCGTTCTACGCCATCGGGTCGTCGCGTGCGGCCGCGCTGCCGGCGCTCGACGCGGTGACCGCGGCGGCCTACTCGTGCGGGAACAAGCTCACCGACTCCTGAGTCACCGGGTGTTGGATGGGCCCATGGCACGGGCTCTCCTCATCGTCGACGTCCAGAACGACTTCACCGAGGGCGGTGCGCTCGGTGTCACCGGGGGCGCGGCCCTCGCGGAACGGATCAGCGCGTTCCTCGGCCGGCACGCCGAGGAGTACGACCTGATCGTCGGCTCCCGCGACTGGCACCACGGCGACGACGACAACGGCGGACACTTCGCCGGACCCGAGGGTCCCGACTTCGTCGACACGTGGCCCGTGCACTGCGTGGCCGGCACACCCGGCGCCGAGTACCACCCGGAGCTCGACACCGAGCCGATCGACGTCGACGTCTTCAAGGGCCAGGGCACGCCGGACTACTCGGCGTTCCAGGCGCGGACCGAGTCGGGCGTGCCGTTGCCGGAGATCCTGACCGAGCACCGGGTTCACTCCGTCGACATCGTCGGCATCGCCACCGACCACTGCGTCCGGGCCTCGGCCCTCGACGCCCGCGCCGCCGGCATCGACGTCGCGGTCTACGAGGACCTGGTCGCCGGCGTCGACGACGAGCGCAGCGCCCGCGCGCTCGACGACATCCGAGCGGCCGGTGGGCACGTCGACCGCAGCGACATGGACGAAGGGCTCGCGAACCCCGGAGGAGCACAGTTGTGACCGAGACCGAGACCGACACCGAGACCAACACCGACACCAGCACCGACACCAGCACCGACACGAGCACCACGACCGGCGACCTCACCACGACCGTGGGCGACGACCACGTCACCGTGCAGGGCGTCCCGACGGGCCTGTTCATCGGCGGGTCCTGGCGCCCGTCGGCGAGCGGCGCGACGTTCGCCGTCCGCGACCCCTCGACCGGCGATGTGCTGGCCGAGGTCGCCGACGCCACCCCCGAGGACGGCATCGCCTCGCTCGACGCCGCGGTCGCCGCACAGCAGGAGTGGGCGGCCACCGCACCGCGCCAGCGCTCCGACGTGCTGCGCCGCGCGTTCGACCTGGTGCGCGCGCACGAGGACGACCTTGCCGCCCTGATGACGCTCGAGATGGGCAAGCCCCTGGCCGAGGCCCGCGGCGAGGTGGTCTACGGCGGCGAGTTCCTCCGCTGGTTCTCGGAGGAGGCCGTTCGCATCGGCGGCGACTACCGCACCAACCCCGAGGGCACCGGACGCGCGATCGTCCTGAAGCGTCCGGTCGGCCCGGTGTACGCGATCACCCCGTGGAACTTCCCCCTCGCCATGGCGACCCGGAAGATCGGCCCTGCACTGGCGGCCGGCTGCACGGTCGTCGTGAAGCCGGCGGAGCTCACGCCGCTGACCACGCTGTTCCTGGTCGAGCTGTTCCGCCGTGCCGGGCTGCCGGACGGCGTGCTCAACGTGGTGCCGTCCCTCGACGCCAAGGGCCTGTCCGAGCCGATCATCGCCGACCGCCGCCTCCGCAAGCTCACCTTCACCGGATCGACGCCGGTCGGGTCCGCGCTCCTCAAGCAGGCGGCGGACAACGTGCTCAAGACGAGCATGGAGCTCGGCGGCAACGCCCCGCTGTTGGTCTTCGACGACGCCGACCTCGACGCCGCCGTCACCGCTGCGATGCTCGCGAAGTTCCGGAACGTCGGCGAGGCTTGCACGGCCGCCAACCGGTTCTTCGTGCAGGACGGCATCGCCGACGCGTTCGTGGCCGCCCTCACCACGAAGGTCGACGCGCTCCGCATCGGCCGGGGTACCGAGGACGGCACGACGATGGGCCCGCTCATCGACGACCGTGCAGTGGACAAGGCTGCCGGACTCGTCGACGACGCGGTCACCCGCGGTGCTCGGCTCGTCACCGGCGGACACCGCGTCGAGCGGCCAGGCACCTACTACGCGCCCACGGTGCTCGACGACGTGCAGCCGGGGTCGGAGATCCTGACGACCGAGATCTTCGGACCGGTCGTGTCGATCACGCGCTTCGCGACCGAGGACGAGGGCATCCGGCTCGCCAACGACACCGAGTTCGGGCTCATCGCCTACGCGTTCACGACGGACTTCCCGCGCGGGCAGCGGCTCGCCGAACGCCTGGAGACCGGGATGCTCGGACTGAACACCGGCGTCGTGTCGAACGCAGCGTTCCCGTTCGGCGGGGTGAAGTCGTCCGGTCTCGGCCGCGAGGGCTCGCACGAGGGCATCGAGGAGTACCTCGAGACCGTGTACGTGCTCACCCCGGACCCGTTCGCCGCCTGAACGGGCCCGACGGCGGGGCTCAGACCAGCAGCTGGTGCTTCGCCAGGTCGCGGTAGAGCGGCGTCGACTCGACCAGCTCGGAGTGCGTGCCGGCGCCGACGACCCGGCCGTGCTCGAGCACGACGATGACGTCGGAGTCGACCACGGTGGACAGCCGGTGCGCGATGACGAGCAGGGTGCGGTCTTCGGCGACGGCGTCGATCGCCAGCCGCATCTTCTGCTCGTTCACGCCGTCGAGCGACGACGTCGACTCGTCGAGCAGCAGGATCGGGGGAGCGGCGAGCAGCGCGCGGGCGATGGCCAGCCGCTGACGCTCGCCGCCGGAGAGCATCACGCCGTCCTCGCCGACCTGGGCGTCGAGCCCACGCGGGTCGCGGTGCAGGACCTCGCCGAGGTTGACCGCCTCGAGCACGCGGACGCAGTCGTCCTCGGTCGCGTCCGGCGAACCGAGCAGCAGGTTGGCGCGGATGGTGCCGGCGAGCACCGGGGCGTCCTGCTCGACGTAGCCGATCTGGGCGCGGAGCTCCTGGCGGTCCATGCCCCGGACGTCGATGCCACCGAGCCGGATGACGCCCTCGGTCGGGTCGTAGAACCGCTCGATCAGGGCGAGGGTCGTCGACTTGCCCGCACCCGACGGGCCCACGAGTGCGACCCGCGAGCCGCGGGGAACGCGGAACGACACGTCGTGGAGCACCACGTCGTCGGCCGGACGCTCGTCGGCGAGGCGATCCGGGCCTCCCGGTCGGTCCACCGCGCCGGACGCGACGGCGCCGTCCGGACCGGACGCATCCGCTGCAGCCGCGTACCGGAACGTGACGTGCTCGAACGTGATGGCGTCGTCGGAGGCGACCGCGGCGGCGGGGCGTGCAGCGGCGTCGTCCTGCGCCTCGGTCGGCAGGTGCAGGATCTCCTCGATCCGGCCGAGCGCACCGAGCGCCTGGGCGACCGCGACGGCGGCGCCCATCGCCTGGCCGAGCGGCATGATCATCATGAAGAGCAGCAGGATGAACGTGATGAGCGTGGCGATGGTGATGGTGCCCGCGGCGACCTGGGCCCCGCCGACGCCGAGCACGGCGATGAACGCCACCTGCATGACGATGCTCGCCACCGGCACGACGAAGGCGGACATCTTCGCGATGTCGAGGCCGCGCTGGTAGGCCTCGGTCGCGTGTCCGTCGACCTCGTGCACCTCACGCTCGGTGGCACCCGCCGCGCGGATGGTGCGGACGGCGCCGATGCCGCGCTCGACCGCCGCGGTCAGGTCGCCGACCTTCTCCTGCGCACGCTTCGACGCGATCCGGATGCGCCGACTCAGTCCGCCGACGACCACGATCGCGACCAGGACGATGACGACCACGATCACGAGCAGCAGCGGGTCGATGATCGCCATCGCGATGATCGCGCCGATGAACGTGAGGGCGCCGCCGATCGACTCGATCAGGCCCTGGGTCAGGACGGCGCGCAGGAGGGTGGTGTCGCTTCCGACACGGGACACCAGGTCGCCGGTGCGGCGGGTGTCGAACTCCGAGATCGGCAGGTTGAGGATGCGGGCGATGAGCTTGCGGCGCGTGGAGAGCACGACGCCCTCGCCCGCACGCTGGAGCAGGAAGTGCTGCACACCGTTCAGGATGCCGGCGACCAGGACGAGCCCGACGAGCAGCCAGACGAGCGTGCTGAGCGTGTTGCCCTGCTGCACCGCCGTGACGACCTGGTTGACGAGCAGCGGCTGCGCGAGCGACGCCCCAGCGCCGAGGATGCTCAGCACGATGATGACGACCATCGCCGGCTTGTTCTCGAACAGGTAGGACAACAGGCGGCCGAAGGTGGCGCGGGGGCCGTCGGTCTTCTTGGGGCGCGCGAAGGGGAGACTCATCGTGTTCCTAGTTTCTGCCGTACTTCTTGTGCACTGCCTGTCGGCTGACACCGAGCAGGGTCGCGATCTCCTGCCACGACGCCCCGGCGTTGCGGGCGGCACGGGCAGCGAGCTCTTCGGTCCGGTCGAGTTCACGGCGGAGCTCGCGCACGTTGGCGAGGGCGGAGAACGGGTCGTCCCCGGAGGCTCCGGCCGCGAGGCTCGTGATGGTCGGTCGGTCCATGGCTGTCAACCTACATTGACGCCCCGACATCTGTCAACCTGAGTTGACGGACAGGGTCGCGCCGTGCGGTGGACGCGACGATGGATGGACGGGAGGCCCGGTGCCAGCTGTGAACTGGTCCCGGTTTGTTGGACCGTGAAGTCAGATTAGGCCGCGAGGGCGTGAGCTCGGTATTGAACCGGGCTCATGCCCTCGAGTCGTGCC